>NZ_JBQFPR010000002.1:0-944735 GCF_056536465.1 Ruegeria sp. CL6 | reverse complement strand
AGTGAAGTCGATTACACAGGCTCACAGTTTTTGACGCATTGTTAACCGGGCGGTGATCGATGAGGTAACGGTGGTTCGCCATCGCTGTCATAACGAGCGCTGCGTCCGTCCTGAGCACCTGATTGAGGGGTCGGCGGCGGATAACAAGCGCGACGACTGGGACTTCTGGGCGAACGGTGTCGATCGAGACCTGCTATAACCCGTGGCATGGGCCTTCAACGACCTCTGAGGGCCCACCTTCTGCACCCGTAACACCCGAATCCACTGGGGCATAAACGGGGGCATTTCTTGGAGGGTTTAGCCCCAAGTGCCTGCTGTCGTTCTATGTTCTGAAGGACTGGCTGGGGTGGTAGGATTCGAACCTACGATACACGGTACCAAAAACCGCTGCCTTACCACTTGGCTACACCCCAACGGTGAGGCGCTATCTACGATTGTTGTTTGGAGGGTTCAAGACCTTTCCCGCAAAAAATGAGCAAGGTTCGGAAAAAATTTTCAAAGCCGGGATCGGAGCGCGTGGTTGGGTTTTTCTGGCTCTTTCGGCTGGGGTGCTCTGCGTGTTGAAATCGGGTTGTTTGATCAGCTTCAGAGTGTTTTCTGAAAACACCTACTCTGCTATTCTTTATATAATTCAAATGCTCACGGGGGCGCGGGTGACATTCTGTGTCGTATCCTGACTGTCGCGGGACAAGCTCGGTATCGAAAGTATAGGTGAAACATGAAATTCCTGCGCACGCCGGACTCTCGGTTTGAAGTACTGGCCGACTATGGTTTTGAACCGCACTACTCTTTGGTCGACGACACTGAAGGGGGAGAGTTGCGAATCCATCATGTGGATGAGGGTCCTGCCGATGCCGATCCGGTGTTGATGATGCATGGAGAGCCGAGCTGGTCGTATTTGTATCGCCATATGATCGCCGGGTTTGTGAAACAGGGACATCGTGCTGTTGCGCCGGATCTGGTTGGGTTCGGTCGATCAGACAAGCCAACGGAACGCAGCGACTACACTTATGCACGCCATGTCGCGTGGATGGGGGATTGGCTGCGACAGGTGGACCTGCGCAATATCACTCTGTTCTGTCAGGATTGGGGCGGTTTGATCGGATTGCGGCTTTGGGCTGAAATGCCTGACAGGTTTGCGCGGGTTGTAGTCGCCAACACCGCGTTGCCGACCGGTGATCAGCCGATGGGCGAGGCTTTTGAGAACTGGCGCAGGTTCAGTCAGGAAGTACCCGTTTTTCCAGCCGGTGGGATTTTAAAGGGGGGAACCGCCAGGCCGCTATCCGATGCGACCATTGCGGCGTATGACGCGCCGTTTCCCGACGAAAGTTACAAGGCGGGGGCGCGGCAATTCCCGATGCTGGTGCCGTCTTCGCCCGATGATCCCGAGTCGGCTGCGAACCGGCAAGCCTGGGGTGTGCTGCGCGGCCTGCAAACGCCTGTCCTGACGGCGTTTGGGGCCGATGACAAAGTAATGGCCGGGATAGATGCGGTGTTTCAGCGTCTTTGTCCGGGCGCGGCCGGGCAACCTCATACGATCTTGCCCAACGCGGGTCATTTTTTGCAAGAGGACGTCGGCCCCGAACTGGTTGACCTAACTTGCGACTTTATCGCGCGCACATCCTGAGAATTGCAGGATTATTCCCGGATTTCCGAGGGATCGACCCCCCAAAGGTTCGACTTGAGGGTCCAGCCCCGATAGCCGCCAGCTGAAACTCGGCACCAATCAACGGTGCAGGTTCCAAGCCGTGCGACCACGCCGGATTCAAACTGTGCGCTGACCTGCGAGTTCGGGTCCGGGTTTGCATAAACAGGCAGCATGTCAGATTCGATCAGGACTGTGCGAACGCCGGACAGCAACGCGTAGTGAACCCAGCCACCAGCACCGTCGCGATCCTGAACCTTGCGCCAGTTTCCATACTCGGCCGTGATCTGCAGGGGCATCCCGCGGCGTTTGAAGACCCAATCGATTCGATGAGACAGGGATGGGCCGCGACGCACATTGCCTTCAGCGGCTTTCATCGAAACATATCGGGGCAGGGGCAGATTGGTCACCGGGCCACGTTCGCCCTGCGCGCTGGCTGCCAATGTGCCAGTGACGATTAAAAACACGGATAAAACCGCCGCCAAACGGTGCTTTACGGGTAGAAAACCACTCACGGACTGTCTGCTCTTGTGCCTGTTGATATTGTTTCAAAAAAGGTCGACTCAATGCCTCGGGGGTTCTTGTGCCCCGCCTTATCCTGCGCCACGATGCCATGGCGCGCGAAGGTTTGCAAAGCAGTGGGAGTGCACAGGTGCCAAGAGAACGTCTGAGTGTTGTCGTAACGCGACGGTTGCCCGAGGCGGTAGAAACCCGGTTGAGCGAGTTGTTCGACGTGCAGTTGCGGACCGAGGACGCTCCTATGTCACGCGAAGAACTGGTCGCCGCAGTCCAGAGCGCGGATGTCCTTGTGCCGACGGTCACAGATACAATCGACGGCGGATTGCTGGGGCAGGCGGGCGAAAAGCTGCGCCTGATCGCAAACTACGGGGCAGGGGTCGACAATATTGACGTTGCGACCGCCCGGCAGCGGGGAATTCTTGTCTCCAACACTCCGGGAGTTCTGACTGACGATACCGCCGACATGACCATGGCCCTTATACTGGCCGTCACGCGACGTATCCCCGAGGGGTTGTCAGTGATGCAAAAAGGCGAGTGGGAGGGCTGGGCTCCGAACGCGCTGCTGGGTGGCCGTATTGGTGGCCGCCGTCTTGGTATTCTGGGCATGGGACGCATTGGTCAGGCTGTGGCGCGCCGGGCCAGCGCCTTTGGCATGCAGGTTCATTATCACAATCGCCGCAGGCTTCGCCCGGAAACAGAACAAGAGCTGGAAGCGACCTATTGGGAAAGTCTTGACCAGATGGTTGCGCGGATGGATGTCATCTCGATCAACTGTCCATCCACGCCGTCCACGTTCCACCTGATGAACGCGCGGCGGCTGAAGCTGATGAAACCCTCGGCAGTGATCGTGAACACTTCGCGCGGTGAAGTGTTGGACGAAAACGCACTGACCCGCCTGATCCGATCCGGTGATATCGCAGGGGCAGGGCTGGACGTTTACGAACACGGGACGGATGTGAATCCGCGCCTGCGGCAGTTGCCCAATGTTGTTCTGCTGCCGCATATGGGGTCGGCCACTCTGGAAGGTCGGATCGAGATGGGTGAGAAAGTCATCATCAACATCAAGACATTTGAAGACGGCCACCGTCCGCCGGATCAGGTGGTTCCTGCCATGCTGTAGGATATTGCGGCACCCCGTAAAATTACATTATTTTCAGGAGGATACTATGAAAAGAAGTTTGATTTCCGGGTTGTTTGCGACCGCAATGGCAATTGCTGGCCCCTCGATCGCACAAGAGATAGCCGACGCTGTTGCCCCCGAAGGTGCCTCGGATGGGCAAGTGCAGGGATTGACCGAAGAAGTAATTGCCTCGCTCGAGGCGAAACTGGCCGGTGCGCCGGTTTCCTCGCAGAATTGGATGGTTGCGGCTGCGAACCCTCTGGCCGTTGAAGCCGGAGCCAAGGTCTTGCGGGCCGGTGGATCGGCTGCGGATGCGATGGTGGCCGTTCAGGTTGTGCTTGGCCTGGTCGAGCCACAGTCATCCGGTCTGGGCGGTGGGGCGTTTCTTGTCTGGTACGATGCCGCGACCGGAGAATTGACGACACTGGACGGACGCGAAACCGCACCGCTGGAGGCAAATCACCGGCTGTTCCAAGATGAAAATGGCGAACCCCTGAAGTTCTTCGACGCCGTCGTGGGCGGTTTGTCGGTGGGGACACCGGGTACGCCCGCTTTGCTGGAAGAAGCGCACCGGCGCTGGGGGCGCAGCCCATGGCCCAGCCTGTTCGCCGATGGGATAACGCTGGCTGACGAAGGGTTTCTTGTATCTCCGCGTCTGGCCAGCCTTGTCGAAAAGGATGCCGAACGCCTGTCGCGCTTCCCCGCGACCGCTGCGTATTTCCTGCCTGATGGGACACCCTTGGCGCAGGGCCAGCGCCTGATGAACCCCGATTACGCAGAAACTCTGCGCGTTCTTGCCAGTGAGGGATCTGCTGGTTTCTACGGCGGTGAGATCGCTGCGGGTATCGTCAACACGGTGCGGAATGCTCCGGGCAATCCAGGGATTCTGTCGGGAATAGATTTGGCGCTGTATCAGGTGATCGAACGCGAGCCTGTCTGTGCGGCGTACCGTGTCTATGAGGTGTGCGGAATGGGTCCCCCATCGTCCGGCGCGCTGACTGTAGGTCAGATTCTGGGCATGCTAGATGGCTACGACCTGGCCGCGATGGGACCCGAGGACATCAATACATGGCGGCTGATCGGTGATGCCTCGCGTCTGGCTTTCGCGGATCGCGGGCGGTACATGGCCGATCACGATTTTGTCCCGATGCCGACAAAGGGGCTGGTTGATCCGGCCTACCTATCGGAACGTGGCGCGTTGATGAGCGGAGATGCAGCACTGATCGACGCAGCACCCGGAAACCCCGAATTCGAGCATTCGTCGAATTGGGCGGATGACGTGTCTCTGGAATTGCCGTCGACCTCTCATATCTCGATCGTTGATCAGTATGGAAACGTCTTGTCGATGACCACGACGATTGAAAACGGGTTCGGATCGCGATTGATGACCAACGGGTTTTTGCTGAACAATGAACTGACGGATTTCTCGTTCAAGACCCACAGCAACGGTGTCCCGATCGCAAACCGACTAGAGCCGGGCAAACGCCCCCGTTCGTCGATGAGCCCGACAATTGTAATGCAGGACGACAAACCGGTTTTGGCCATCGGTTCGCCCGGTGGAAGCCGGATTATCGGCTATGTCGCCAAGTCGATCATTGCTTGGGCGGATTGGGACATGGATGTGCAGCAGGCGTTGTCGATGCCCCATCTGGTGAACCGTTTCGGTACTTTCGATGTCGAACAAGGCACGTCAGCAGAAGGCTTTGTGGATGCCTTGACGGAACTTGGCTATGAGGTCAATCCGCGCGACCTGACCTCGGGGCTTCATGCGATCGAGATCGGGGATGTCTTGACAGGCGGGGCCGATCCACGTCGCGAGGGGATTGCGCTGGGCGAATAGCCCGGCGTTTTAGGGAGGAATAGTATGGCGCAAGCAGTTGCGTTGCCGCGGAACGACGCGGGCATTCAGACAGTCGTTGGTCTTCTGAAACAGTCCTTCGGCGATCGCCTGCAGACAGGGCAGGCGATCCGCGAACAACACGGGCACACCACGACTTGGATCGAAAACCAGTCTCCGGACGCGGTGGTTTTCCCGCATTCGACCGAAGAAGTATCTGAGATCGTCAAGGTCTGCGCCGAACACAAAGTGCCAGTGATCGCCTTTGGCACGGGGACGTCGCTTGAGGGGCATGTGAATGCGCCCGCTGGTGGGATATCGGTTGATCTGACCCAGATGAACAAGGTGTTGCAGGTTAGTGCCAGTGATCTGGATTGTGTCGTTCAGCCCGGCGTGACGCGCGAAGACCTGAACACGCACCTTCGCGATCAGGGGTTGTTCTTCCCCATCGATCCCGGTGCGAATGCCTCATTGGGAGGCATGGCCGCAACGCGCGCGTCGGGGACCAACGCGGTGCGCTATGGGACCATGAAGGACAACATCCTCAGCCTCGAAGCCGTGATGCCCGACGGCCAGATTATTCGTACCGGACACAGGGCCAAGAAGTCCTCTGCCGGGTATGACCTGACGCGGTTGCTGATCGGTGCCGAGGGAACGCTGGGTATCATCACAGAGATCACGTTGCGTCTTCAGGGTATCCCCGAGGCGATCTCTTCGGCACGGTGTTCCTTTCCTACGGTCGATGCGGCCTGCCAAGCTGTGATGATGACGATCCAGTACGGCGTACCGGTTGCCCGGATCGAGTTACTGGACGAAATGTCTGTGAAGGCCGCGAATGCCTATTCCAACCTGACCTTGCCGGAAACGCCATTGCTGCTGCTTGAGTTTCACGGATCCGAAAGCGGTGCGGTTGAGCAGGCCGAGACCTTCGGGCAGATCGCCGAGGAATTCGGGGGTACAGATTTTGCAGCGACGTCAACGACGGAACAGCGGAACAAGCTGTGGCAGGCTCGGCACGACATGTACTGGGCGTGTCTGCAATTGCGCCCCGGCGCGCGCGGAATCTCGACCGATGTGTGCGTCCCGATCTCACGCCTGGCAGAGTGTGTGACGGCAACGCAGAATCGCGCGAGCAAGCTGGGCCTGGTGGCCCCAATGGTCGGTCATGTGGGCGATGGGAATTTCCACACACTGCTGCTGATTGACATGGACAACCCTGACGAGGTTGCCAATGCCGAAGGGTTTGTCGGTTGGTTGAACGACCTTGCGATCTCGATGGAGGGAACTTGTACCGGCGAACACGGAATTGGGCAGGGCAAACGGCCGTATCTGCTTAAAGAGTTGGGGCCAGCCGTTGCCTATATGGGCGCGATCAAAAAGGCGTTGGATCCCGACAATATCATGAATCCGGGAAAGATTTTGCCATCCTCAAATTATTGATAACGCTACGGAAACTTCGCGTCTAGGTCACAAGGTTGCCCAAATTCGTCTGTATCAATCGCCAAAACGAGCAGTAATTGATTTCAGGTATTCAAATGGGCGTAGTGCGAATTATCGGATTTGCGTTGGTTGTTGTGTTGGTCCTTGCCGGACTCGACTACTACCAACAGGACAAGAAAAGTACGGGCACGCTGTCTGCCAGCGGTTATGTCGACACGATCAAAGAGCGTTTGGCGCAGTATGACAAGGAGCTTGATGCCGAGCAGTTGGAACGCGAACGCCAGCAGAGATGGCGCGCCGGAAGCGAGCCTTATGCCCCGAAATCGGGCGAGGACTGGGTGCGTCGCGCCATTGTGGACCGTGACTATACCCGCGACGCCCGCGAAGGTGTCCTGCAGGATGGTATCAGCGAGGCGGCCCGCCCGCTGGCCAAGCAGGTCGCGGTCCAGAAAGTGCAGGTGCTGGCCGAAAAGCTGGATCGTACCAGTTGGGTCTATGAAAACGGCACGCACACAATCTGGCTTCAGGTTTCTTTGAAAGAGGACGCGCGGTCCAATACTCTGACCGGCAATATCGTGCGATCTGTTGATACGCTGGGCAAAAGCGGTGCCGACTATGCCCCTTTCGCGATTGTCGGCGGTGTGGCCTATTTTCAATTCAAGCAGAACAAATATAGCGTCATCACTGTGAATGACCGATCCTTCTGGTCGATGGTGACGGCGGGTATTACGGATTTGGAAGCTCCGGTCGAGTTTGACATCTACAAGGGTGCCCTTGGTCTTGGTCAGGAAGTTCGGATGCAAATGTATTCCGACGCGCCCCCGCATGAGGTCCGAAAGTTTCTGGCGAAGCTGGACTATGACGGGATGAATGCACTGCTTCGCAAGCCGGTGCCCGGCGTCAGCAACGATAGGACCACGAACCCCGAAACCGAGGTTGAACTGGCCATCGAAATGGCTGGCCTTCGGGGTGAGTTCATGAAGCTGCGGGCCGAGCTGGCGCGGCTTCGACTGGACAACGTCAACGGGCTTTCGCTTGTGGCCAACTCGCTGGCCTCGCAGTACGGGTTGCCAAGCGACACATTCGATTTGACGGCGAACAAAATCGAATCTGCGGATGAATTGATTCAGGTAGGCTACCGCACTGGCCTCAACATTCTTCTGGAAGGTGAGGTTCAAAAAGCCGATGCGCAAAGCGGAAACATGTTCGGTCGTCTATTCGCCTCGTTCAAGGCGAACGACGAGCAGAAAGAGGCAAGCAACAAGGGCGGTGGTTTTATGGATGGGCTAAAGTCCATGTTTCAAAAAAGCGAAACGGCGCAGGCACCCGAAGTCCGCGTGAACAAGGGGGGCGCCGGTCTGGTAAGCAAGTGCGCGACCAAGGACGCCTACAAGACATGCACTCTGACAGACGGCTAACTGGCCGACTCGAGATGCTGAAAAGCGACCCCCGGCAATCCGGGGGTCGTTTTTTTTATATCACTGGTCGGATGAATGTCGCGCCGGGCCCGGCAATTGCGCCATATGGTGTCAACAGAATCCAAGGGGAGACGCCCGGTTATGAAAACCCAAGTCAAAGCACTGGTCGTAGGCGGTGGCGCCGTTGGGACCTCGATTGCCTATCACCTGGCCAAAGCGGGCTGGGATGATGTGATGTTGATTGAACGGGACGAGCTGACATCGGGCTCGACCTGGCACGCCGCTGGCCTGCTGCCGCTGTTCAACATGTCCTATGCGACGACCCACATCCACAAATACTCGGTCGACTTTTATAAACAGCTTGAAGAAGAAACCGGCCTGAACGCAGGCTTCGCTGTGGTCGGCAACCTGCGCATGGCGCAGACGCAAGAGCGCATGGACGAATACATGCTCTATGCCTCAACCGCTGAAACCTGCGACGTGGCCTATGAATGGCTGACGCCCGAGCAGATCAAGGAACGCTGGCCGCTGATCGAAACCGGCGATCTGAAAGGTGCGATCTATCATACCGAAGACGGCTATATTAACCCTGCCGATGTAACACAGGCCATGGCCAAGGGTGCCCGTCAGCGCGGCGTGGATATCGTGCGCAAGATGCAGGCCGACGCCTTCCATTGGAACGGCTCGCACTGGGAAGTTACCTGCACCAAGATGGTCGAAAAGGGCGGCAACCTTGTGCCGTCGGACGAGCAGGTCGTGATCACCGCAGAACACGTTGTGACCGCTAGCGGAAACCACGCACAGCGCACCGCCAAGATGCTGGGCATCAAGATGCCTGCCATCCCGGTTGAACACACTTTCATCGTCATGGACAAAGACCCCGAGCTGGTCAAATGGCGCGAAGCCGGCAACCCCGAGCACCCCGTTGTCCGCGACGCTGACAACGAATCCTATGCGCGCGAAGAACGCGGCGGTTGGATACTGGGTATCTACGAACATGGTGCGCCTGCGCAGTTTGAATACGGTGTACCGGACAGCTTCCGCGCCGACCTGTTCCCGCTGGATCTGGACCGGATCGCCGAACAGTATATGGCGATGGCCGAACGTGTGCCCTCATGCGCCGAATCCGGCCTGAAGGACGATTTCAACGGCCCGATCTGCTATACGCCTGATGGTAACCCGCTGGTCGGCCCCGCTCCGGGCCTGCGCAACATGTGGCTGGCCGAGGGCTTCAGCTTTGGGATCACCGCCGCGGGTGGCACCGGCTATTATCTGGCGCAAATGATGGTCGATGGCGAAGCCGAGATCGACATGGCCTCGCTGGATCCCAAACGCTATAGCAGCAACTGGATGACTACCGAGTTCGCGGCCCGCAAGAACGAAGAGTGCTATGAGCACGTCTACATCCTGCACCACCCGGATGAAGAGCGGGAAGCCTGCCGTCCTCTGCGCACCGTTCCTGCCTATGACCGCCAGAAAGCGCGTGGCGCACGGTTCGGCTGGGTCAATGGCTGGGAACGTCCCAACTATTTTGGGCCTGTTGATGCACCTGACAACTTCGACAAGGAAAGCCGCTCCTTCCGTCGTGGCGGTTGGTGGCAGTATGCCGTCGAAGAAGCCAAAGCGATCCGCGAAGGCGTTGGCCTGATCGACGCGTCAGCCTTCACAAAGCATGTCGTCAAAGGCCCCGGTGCGACTCAGTTCCTGGATTGGTTCACCTGCAACAAGCTGCCAAAGGTCGGTCGTATCAACCTGACCTATGCGTTGACCTCGCACGGCACCACCCGAACCGAATACACCATCGTCCGCAATGGCGAGAACAGCTACTACATCGTCTCCGCCGGTGCCTGGACCGAGTATGACGCGGACTATCTGCGCAAAGCGGCCGAGGACAAGATGGAGGAGTTCGGCTATATCGAGATCCAGGACGTGACCACCCAGTGGGGCGTCTTTGCCATCGCCGGACCCAAGTCCCGCGACGTTCTGAAAGAGGTCATCAAGGACGCCGATCCGGAAACCGCACTGTCCAACAAGCGCTTCCCGTGGCTGTCGGCCCGCCAGATCGAACTGGGCATGTGCCCGGTTAACGCGATCCGCGTGGCCTATACCGGAGAGCTGGGCTGGGAACTGCACCACCCGATCGAGATGCAGAACTACCTGTTCGACCTGTTGGAAAAAGCCGGTGAGAAACATGGTATGAAGCTGGTCGGTGCCCGCGCTCAGAACTGGCTGCGTCAGGAAAAATCCTATCGCGCCTTCGGCACTGAACTTGGTCGCGACGCGACCCCGCTCGAGGCTGACCTGCCGCGCTTTGTCGACCTGTCGAAAGACTTCTACGGCAAGGCCAAGCTGGAAGAGACCGGCGTGCGCGTGAAATGCTGCACTCTGTTGATCGACGGACCGGACGACGCTGACCCATGGGGCCGTGAGGCGCTTTACACCGCAGAGGGTGAGCGAGTCGGTCGCCTGACCTCGGGTGGATACTCGGTTGCATTCGAGAAATCCATCGGCATGGGTTATGTAAAGCCCGAACTGGCCGTCGTGGGCACCAAGCTGAAGGTCAAAATTCAGGATAAGCTGTGGGATGCCGTTGTCACTTGCGACAGCCCTTACGACCCAAAAAACGAAACCATCCGCAAGGACGGCTGATCCGGGGCATTGTTGCGGGCGGCGTGCAAGAAATGCGCCGCCTGCAGCGGCACATGCCTCCGGCGGAAGTATTTTTAAACAGAAGAAGCGGGGGTTGGAAGACGATCCAGCCCCCCTGCTTTTGGCGAGGGGGGCCTTCTCCTGTTACGGCCATCGGCGCTTCCGCCTGTACCGCAAGGCCATTTTTGACCTCTATAGGTTAAGAAATCGTTTCTTCTTCTGTTTAAAAATACTTCCGCCGGAGGCAAGCCTGCGGATGCAGGCTTTTGCGCGTAAAGGTGTTCAGGCGGTCAGTTCGTCGAAACACTCCAAAGCTTTGGCCGCATACATCATCGACGGTCCTCCGCCCATTTGGATGGCCATTGCGAGAACATCCGAAAACTCGTCTCGGGATGTGCCTGATTTGGCCAATGCTTCGGTGTGCAATGTGATGCAAGGCTCGCACCGGATGGCGATTGATATGCCAAGTGCGATGAACTCCTTGGTTTTGTAATCCAGCACTCCGCCTTCTTTGACTGATTTACCCAAGGCGCCAAAGGCGCGTGCGGTTTCGGGGATTGCACCGTTGAGATTGCGTAGCCCGTTGCGGGTATCAGTCAGCTTTTTCTGCCAAGTCATGTCGATCCTCATTCACATTCGATATGTGGAATGTGATCGAGAAAACTCTTGCGAACTTTGATCTTGATCAGGTTCGAGGTTTTTCGGCGATGAAGGCGAGATTGTTCGCTGGCATGTCGATCATCCCGATGACATCCAGGCCGTGCGCACGCATTTCCGTCGCGATGTCGTCGTCGTTTTTGTAGCCGATTTCACTGTCTTGCTGCACCAGAGCGTCATGGAACCGTTGATCCCCGTCACTGGTGAGCTTCCCTGATCGCATGAACGGGCCGTAAAGGACAAAGCGCCCACCCGAAGCCAGGGCAAGCGCGGTCTCAGAGATCAGCGTTTGGGTTTCTTGCCAGCTGATCAGGTGAGTGAGGTTGATCAACACGATCAGGTCCTGCCCGGAAAAACGCTGGTGCCAAGCATCGGAAGTTGCGTCCAGTGCAACGGCGGCCGAGATATTGGGCTGGTCTTGGGAATAGGCGTCAATGCTGGCACGCCGGTCCGGGTCGACTTCGGTTGGTTGCCAGTGAAGCTGAGGAAGGCGTTGCGCAAAGGCGCTGACGTGCTGTCCGGTGCCGCTGGCGATTTCCAACGCCCTCCCGCTGGTCGGGGCCCAGTGCGCCAACAGATCGCACAGTACGTCCGAATTACGAGACGCGGCGGGGGCGACCAGCCGCCCTCCTTCACCTTCGGCCGCGACGCTTGCGCTAGAGGGCAGGGTTCGCTTGATCATCGGCGCAGCCTTTCCGGTTTCAGCGCCGCAACGCTGGCGTCATCTATCTCGGGCGTGTGGCCGGTCGCAAGATCGGCCACCAGTTTCGATGCGGCGGGGGCGGTCTGGAAACCATACCCGCCCTGACCAGCGGACCAGATAAATGTCGCATCAACGGGGTCAGGGCCAAGCATCAGTGTGCCATCAGGGGCAAAACTGCGCAAACCGGCCCAGTTCGCCTCGACCCGAGTGACGGGTTCCGTGACCATCTCTTCGTATCTGGCCAGACCTTCGGCCAGAACCATGTCGTCAGCAAAGGCATCGTGCGGAGGAACCGGGTCAGCCTCGGAAGGTGAGACGATCAGTTTCCCTGCATCTGGTTTTGCGTACCATGCCTCTCCTGCACCCAGAAGCATCGGCCATTCGCGCAGGTCGTGTCCGCCCGGAGCCGGCAACCGCGCCATCGACCGGCGGCGGGGTGAGATTCCGATTGGTGCAATGCCTGCCATGACTGCAATCTCGTCCACCCACGGTCCGGCTGCGTTCACGATATTGCGGGCTTCGTAGGTCTGTTCTGCACTGATAATCCAGTGCTTGTCCTTGCGTATGGCAGTGACCTTGTTTTTGGTCAGGACATTTCCGCCATTGCTTCGGATTGTTCGGGCAAAATCCTGCAAAAGCCTGTCGGTATCGATATCAAATGCGGCATCGCTGATCGCGGCAAAACCCACGGTATCCGGGTTCAGGATCGGTACGCGGTCACGAGCCTCTGCGACTGGCAACTCCTGCATGTTCAGATCAGCCACATCACGCGCGAAAATGTCTCGCTGGTCTCTGCCACCGATCAGCATCAGGCCCCGCGGTGTGAGGTATCCACCATTTTCTGTCGTCAGGAACGCGGCGCTTGCCTTGTTCAGCGCGACGACCGAGGCTGGACCATAACTTTCTTCAAACAACGCGGCCGAGCGGCCCGAAGCGTGATACCCGAGAACGTCTTCAGCCTCGAGCACAGTCACTTTTCCATGTCGGGATAGACGTGCCCCTGCGCTGAGGCCCGCAACCCCGCCGCCGATGATTAGGAAATCAATCATTTAGTCCCTATTTGCTGCGATTTTGCATTTCGTCGGTGAAAGCGTCTGCGAACTTTAAGCAGGGTTGAATTTACGCATCAACCCATCCAAACAAGGATCAAGCAATAACAGGAGGGCAGGGTGAGTACCGCAGACTTACACCCCATGGCCACGGGACATATTCCGTCCTATGTGGCCCAAGCGGACGGCAGTGATTTTCTTTTGACGTTCATGTTCATTTTCACGGTTTTGGTCATTGTCTTGATCGGTGTCGGCTACTTCACGCTGCATTCCATCCCTGAAAAGATAGCCCATGAATCCAATCACCCGCAGTTTCAGCTTGTTGGCATTTTGGCTTTGCTGGCGCTGTTTACTCATAACGGGTTGTTTTGGGTGGCTGCGGTTTTGGTGGCCGGGTTTCAGTTTCCAGACGTCGCAGCGCCTTTGCGCGCCATAGCTGATGCGATCCGGTCACTGGGTGCGCAAAACCAACAGGCCGCAGCCGAAGAACCTGACCCTCAACCGGCGCCGCAGGAGCAGTAAGCCATGCTTGAAACACTGATGTGCGCGCTGGTCACAGTGCTGCCCGACTATTTGTATCGACGCTTTGTGCAGGGCAAACGGATCGGGCATGAGATTACGTTGTTTACCATGTGGTACGAACTGCGCTGGGGGCTGACGACCTGCGCTATTCTGGCGCTGACCGTGATCACCACCCTGTTTTATTTCCACCCGGCCAGTAAGACGGCGGCGTCCTATTTCCGGACAGTCACCATTCTGCCTCAACTCGGCGGTCGGGTGTCCGAAGTGTATGTAACCAATAACCAGCAGGTGGTTGCAGGCCAGCCAATCTTCCGGATCGAGGATTTCACCCAGACCGCTCAGGTTCAGGCGGCCCATGCCCAGATTGCGCAGGTTCAGGCGTCTTTGAAAGTGGCGGAAACCGATCTGGCCGAGGCCACCGCCGGGATAGCCGGTGCCAAGGCTGCGCTGGATCAGTCGCTTGAGGATCTGGAACGCAACACGACCCTTCGGGATGAAGGCTCAAGCGCCGTGCGTCTGGCCGAGATCGACCGGCTGGAAAATCTGGTCGCAGAGCGCGAGGCGCAACTGGTTGCAGCCCAAGCCCGGCGCGCGGCCGTTGTTCAGCAGATCGAGGAGTTGATCCCCGCTCAACTGGTTGCGGCCAATGCCGAACTGGACGCGGCCCTGACCGAGTTGGACAAGACCGTAATCAGCGCTGGGGTGACGGGCCGAATAGAGCAGTTCGGCCTGCAGGTCGGTGACTATGTCAGTCCACTGCTGCGGCCAGCGGGTATCCTTGTTCCCTCGCACTCGGGCCACGACCGTTTTCAGGCGGCGTTCAACCAAATGTCAGCGCAGGTCATCAAGCCCGGCATGATCGGAGAGTTGGGCTGCATGACCAAGCCCTTTACCGTGATCCCCATGATCGTGGTCGAAGTGCAGGACGTCATCCCCTCGGGCCAGATTCGCCCTACGGACGAGCTGCGTGACGTTCAGACAAATACCAATCCCGGATCCGTTCTGGTCTACATGGAGCCTCTGTACAAGGGTGCTGCGGACGACATTCCGCCGGGCAGCAACTGTTTGGCAAACGTCTATACCGACAACCACGAACGGCTGGAGCATGAGGACCTTGGATTCTGGCACGCGGCGTTTCTTCACGTGGTCGACACAATCGGCGTGGTTCACGCAGCGGGCTTGCGCCTGCGTCTGATCCTGATGCCGGTGAATACGCTGGTTCTGACCGGGCATTGATGGGTTTGGCACCTAGATGACGGCTCGGCCTCGCTGCCCATACAGGGAAGTCCAGCACAGCGCTTGCCTGTATAGGCGTCCAAGAAAAAGGCCCGCCAATTAGGCGGGCCTTTGTTGTTTTCTGCATTGCGCAGCTTACTGCGGAATTTCGCCTTCCAGCCCTTCGATGTAGAAGTTCATGCCGGCCAGCGTGCCGTCATCGGCCACTTCGCCCTCGGCCAGCCAGTCGCTGCCGTCCTGCTTTTTGATCGGGCCGGTGAAGGGGTGGTACTCACCAGCGGCCATGGCTGCTTTCAAAGCCAGCGCCTCTTCTTTGACATCAGCGGGCACTGCGTCGGAAATCTCGCCGATTGCGACCATGCCTTCGCGGATACCATCCCAGGTGTTCGCGCTTTCCCACGTGCCGTCCATCACGGCCTGTGTCCGTGCGATGTAGTAGGGGGCCCAGTCATCAATGATCGACGAGACGCGCGGGAAGGGGGCGTATTCGCTCATGTCCGAGGCCTGACCGAAGGTGACAACATCGCCCGCTTCTTGCGCAGCCGCCTGCGGCGCGGTCGAGTCGGTGTGCTGCAGGATCACGTCCGCGCCCTGTTCGATCAGAACGGTGGCCGCGTCAGCCTCTTTCGCCGGGTCGAACCAGGTGTAGGCCCAGACGATCTTGAACTCGACATCCGGGTTCACCTTTTTGGCGTGGAGATAGGCCGAGTTGATGCCACGGATCACTTCGGGGATCGGGTACGAGCCGATATAGCCGATGATGTTCGACTTGGTCATCTTGCCAGCGATGTGGCCCTGAACGGCGCGGCCTTCGTAGAAGCGGGCCGAATAGACCGAGACGTTCGGCGCGGTTTTGTAACCGGTCGCGTGCTCGAATTTCACGTCCGGGAATTTCTTGGCGACGTTGATCGTCGGGTCCATGTAGCCGAACGAGGTGGTAAAGATCAGATCCGCGCCTTCCAGCGCCATCTGGGTCATCACGCGTTCTGCGTCCGGGCCTTCGGGGACGGATTCAACGAAAACGGTTTCAACCTTGTCGCCGAATTCTTCTTCAACGGCCAGACGGCCCTTGTTGTGTTCATAGGTCCAGCCGCCGTCACCTACGGGGCCGACATAGACAAAGCCGACTTTGGTTTTGTCTTCGGCCATGGCGCCCGTCGCCAGACCCAGCGCCATCGCTGCGCTTGTCAGAAGTGAAGTGAATTTCATGAAGTTACTCCCAAGTTGGTTCAGTTGGCCTCTAGTGCGAGGCATGGAAGGTCCGGCCCAGTGAGGCAGGTGCGCTGCTCTTGTCGGCCGAAAGGATCACAAGCACAAGGATCGTGATGATGTAGGGCGACATTGCCAGATACTCGACAGGAATGGCAACGCCTGCTGCCTGCAAATTAAGCTGCAACACGGTGATGCCGCCAAACAAATAGGCACCCAGCAATGCACGCCACGGTTTCCAACTGGCGAAGACCACCAGTGCAAGGGCGATCCAGCCGACACCGGCGGTCATGCCCTCGGTCCATTGCGGGACACGGATAAGGCTGATGTAAGCGCCGCCCAGACCTGCGCAGGCTCCGCCGAACAGGATCGCCATGATGCGGATCTTGATAACCTTGTAGCCAAGCGCATGGGCCGCGTCGTGGTTTTCACCGACAGCGCGCAGGATCAGACCGACGCGGGTGTATTTCAGCGTGGCCCAAACTGCTGCGGTCAGGGCGATCCCGACATAAAGGATGGGGTCATGCTGAAACAGGATCGGGCCGATAACCGGGATATCGCTGATCAGCGGGATGTGAATATCCCCCATGCTGGGTGGCTTGATCCCCACATAGCTTTGACCCAGAAGGGCACTGAAACCCAAACCAAACAAGGTTAGTGCAAGGCCACTGGCGACTTGGTTGGCAAGCGCAACCTGCGTCAGCAGCACGAACAGCAGGGATAGCACTGCACCACCGATGGCCGCAGCGATAAAGCCCAGCCAGGGTGATCCGGTCTCGACCGAGATCGCGAAGCCGCTGATTGCGCCGACGATCATCATGCCCTCGACGCCGAGGTTCAAAACACCTGCTTTTTCGACGACCAGCTCTCCGATCGCGGCCAAAAGCAGAGGGGTTGCGGCCACCATCAGAGAGGCGACCAAGAGGACGGGGTTGATTTCACCAAGGTCCATTACGCTACCTCGCTACGGGCCGCACGGATGCGGTAGTTTGTCAGAAGATCGAAAGCCAGCAGGAAGAACAGAAGCATCCCCTGGAACACCTGAATGGCGGCGGCAGGCAGGCCAAGCTGAGACTGCGCGATTTCGCCGCCGATATAGGTCAGCGCCATCAGGCCACCGGCCAGCAGGATGCCCACCGGGTGCAGACGACCGAGAAAGGCCACGATGATCGCGGTAAAGCCATAGCCGACGTTGAAGTCGATGCTGACCACACCCGAAGGCCCCGAAACCTCGAACATTCCGGCCAGTCCTGCCAGTGCTCCTGACATGCCGAGGCAGAACAGGATCAGGCGGGCCGGGTTGACACCTGCGAACTTGGCGGCGCGCGGTGCCTCTCCAGTCAGGCGGATGTGGAAACCCAGCATGTGACGATTGAGCAGGACATAGGCAAAGATCACGGCGATCAGCGCTGTCACCACGCCCCAGTGCATCCCGGACCCGGCGATCAGTTCCGCGTTATGCGCGCTGTCATAGGCTTGCAGGTTGCGTGAGCCGGGAAAGCCGAACCCTTCGGGGTTTTTCAACAGGCCCAGCGAGACCGAGGCCAGCATCTGTTCGGCCACATAGACCAGCATCAGTGACACGAGGATTTCGTTGGTGCCAAAGCGGACCTTCAGAAAGGCAGGGATCATCGCCCAGAGCCAGCCACCGAACGCACCGGCAATCACCATGATCGGAAAGATGTAGAACGCGTCCAGCGGATAGAAGGCCAGACCTGCACCTGCGCCAAAGATGGCACCCATGATGTACTGACCCTCGGCCCCGATATTCCAGATACCGGCGCGAAAGCCCAGCGACAGGCCGATGGCGATCAGCACCAGAGGCGCACCTTTCACCAGTAGTTGCGGGCGGTAATAAAAGGCGAACTCTCCAAACAGGGGTTCCCAGAAAATGGTGCCAATAGCTTCGACCGGGTTCTTGCCCAGAATGGCGAACAGAATGCCGCCGAAAAGCATGGTTGCCAGCACCGCGACCAGAGGGGTGGCATAAGACCACGCCTTGGACGGCTGAGGCCGTTTCTCCAACACAATCATCTACTCACACCCCCGTGTTCATCTTTTTCTGTAATGCTTTAGACATGGGCTACCTCCATGCCGTGTGCGCCGCCCATCATCAGGCCGATTTCGTCAACCGTCAGCCCGGTGGTCGGGCGGGGTGCGCTTAGTCGTCCTTCGTTCAAGGCCGCGAAACTGTCTGAGATTTCCATCAGCTCATCCAGATCCTGGCTGATGCAGATGACAGCTGTGCCCTTGGCCGCCAAGTCCAGAATGGCCTGCCGGATCGAGGCCGCAGCCGCCGCGTCCACACCCCAAGTGGGTTGGTTCACGACCAGCACATCCGGGTTTTGCAGAACCTCGCGACCGATCACGAATTTCTGCAGGTTCCCGCCCGACAGTGAGCGCGCGGCGTTCTCTGGCCCCGGCGTGCGTACGTCGAACGCCTTAATGATCTTCTCCGCAAAGTTCTTGGTATCGGTCCATTTCAGGAACCCGTTGTTTTCCAGCCCTTCGCGGACAGAACCCGTCAGCAGGGCGTTTTCCGTCAGGCTCATATCCGGTGCGGCCGCATGGCCCAGACGTTCCTCGGGCGCGGTCAATACGCCCAGCTTGCGCCGAGCGGTGGGGCCGAGCTTGCCGATCTTCTGACCGTTGAACTTGATTGCATCGGCTGTTGTGAGAATTTCACCCGACAAAACGCCCAGCAGTTCGTCCTGACCGTTACCAGCGACGCCACCAATGCCCAGAACCTCACCCTTGCGGACGGTCATGTGCACATTGCGCAGCGCGGTGCCGAATTCCGACGGCGACGGCACCGACAATCCACTTACATCCAGCGCGACGTCGCCAAATTCTCGGCCACCGCGTTCAGGTGTCTGCAGGGTTGAGCCCACCATCATTTCAGCCATGTCACGGGCCGAGGTTTCCGCCGGAACACATTCGCCCACGTTCTTGCCCAGCCGCAGGATTGTGGCGTGGTCGCAGAGCGTGCGGATCTCTTCCAGCTTGTGCGAAATATACAGGATCGAGGTGCCCTCGGACCGCAGTTTGTTCAGCGTTTCAAACAGGATTTCGACCTCTTGCGGGGTCAGAACCGAGGTCGGCTCGTCCATGATCAGCAGCTTGGGGTCCTGCAACAGACAGCGGATGATCTCGACCCGCTGACGTTCACCTGCCGACAGATCGCCGACGGTGCGATACGGGTCCAGAGGCAGGCCATAGGTCTCGGACACTTCGCGGATACGCGAGGCCAGATCGCCCATTGGCGGCGGGTTCTCCATCCCCAGCGCGATGTTTTCGGCCACGTTCAGCGCGTCAAACAACGAAAAATGCTGGAACACCATCGCGATCCCGTCAGCCCTCGCCGCGCGGGGTTCGGGCGGGGCAAAAGGCTGGCCGCGCAGCAGCATCGTGCCACTGTCTGGCTTCACCAGCCCATAGATCATTTTTACCAGCGTGGACTTGCCCGCGCCATTCTCGCCCAGCAGGGCGTGAACTTCGCCTTCGCCGATGTCAAAGGACACCTGATCATTGGCCACGACGCCGGGATAGGCTTTGGTCAGCCCTTGTAAGCTTAGGAGTGGAGTGGTCACGCGCTCAGGTCCTTCTTCAACTCGTTCTGCCGGGCGGGGCGCAGCAATTGGGCTGCAACGCCAACGGCGATCATCTGCGGGTGTTTGCCCAGACCGGGGTCACCGATGGGGCAGGTGATCCGGCCGATCCGCTCGGGCGCGTGCCCGAGGGCCGCCAACCGCGACCGGAATCGCGCCCATTTCGTAGCCGAGCCGATCAGCCCGGCAAAGCCAAAACCGTGCGTCAACAAACGGTTGCAAAGTTCCAAATCCAGATTGTGGGAATAGGTCAGAACCAGATGCTCGGCATCACGCGGGGCATGACGGACAAGTTCGGCGGGTTTTGCAACGGGTACAGCCGTGACGGAGGCCGGTACGTGGTCGGGAAACCGTTCCAGGCCGGTATCGACCCATGTGATTGCCAGCTCGGGCAGTGGTGAAAGAACGTCGACCAATGCGCGCCCAACATGGCCAGCGCCCCAAATCCACAGCTTGCGGGTCGGTTTGTGAACAGGCTCTACCATCCATCCATCTAGAAGCTGGGGCTGTGGGACTGTTCCTTGTCCGCGCGCCTGTGCCATCAGCCGTTTGACCGACAACGGCATTTCGGTGCTGGACGCTGAACGTGCGATGATCGAGTCGTCCAGCGCGTTCAGTGCATCAAGGTCATAGACCTCGGTCAGCAAAGACACAGCGCCTCCGCAGCATTGCCCCAGATCGGGACCAAGCGCGTGTTGCGTCAGACGACACGGCACAGTCTGCGACCGCGCTGTTTCTGCCGCCTGATATTCCAGCGTGCCGCCGCCGATCGTGCCGGATTGCCCGCCCTGCCAGACCAGCATGGCGGCGCCGACTTCTCGCGGGGATGACCCCTTGATCGCAGCGATGACGACCCGGGTGACTTTCCCGTGGGTTTTGACCGCCTCCCTCAAAGCCTCCAAGTCAAATCCCATCAGATGTCTCCCTTCATCCGTTGAATGCCATGCCAGACCTGTTCCGCCGTGGCGGGGGCATCCAGCGCGGGATAGCTGTCCCCGCACGCAGCGACCGCGTTCGACAGCGCCAGCCACGCCGAGATACCCAGCATGAAGGGCGGCTCACCCACCGCTTTCGAGCGATAGATTGTGTCCTCGCGGTTCTCGCCATCCCAAAGTGCGACGTTGAAAATATCGGGCCGGTCGGAACAGGCCGGGATCTTGTAGGTCGAGGGCGCGTGGGTGCGCAGATTGCCCTTGCCGTCCCAGACCAGCTCCTCGGTCGTCAACCAGCCCGCGCCCTGCACATAGCCACCTTCGACCTGCCCAATATCCAACGCCGGGTTCAGGGACGCGCCTGCGTCATGCAGGATATCAGTGCGCAGGATGCGGTTTTCACCGGTCAGCGTGTCCACCGCGACCTCGGTTATCGAGGCTCCGTAGGCGAAATAGAAGAACGGACGGCCTCGTCCCGCGATCCTGTCCCATTCGATCTTGGGGGTCTTGTAGAACCCCGTGGCGGACAGGCTGATCCGGCCCTGATAGGCCAGCGCTGCGGCCTCGGCAAAGGTATAGCGTTCTTCACCCACCGAAACGTGGCCATCCGTGAAGGTCACTGCCGACGGATCGGCCTGATGCCTTTCGGCCAGATAGTCAGCCATCCGATCACGGATCGTGTCACAGGCGGCTTTGACGGCCATGCCGTTCAGGTCGCTGCCCGAGGATGCCGCGGTGGCCGATGTGTTCGGCACCTTGGCGGTATCGGTCGCGGTGATCTTGACCATGTCCAGCGGAATTCCGAACCGAGACGCAGCCACTTGCGCGACCTTCTGGAACAGGCCCTGTCCCATCTCGGTGCCGCCATGGTTCAAGTGGACCGAGCCGTCCTGATACACATGCACCAGCGCGCCCGCCTGATTCAGGTGGGTCAGCGTGAAGGAAATCCCGAACTTGACCGGAGAAAAGGCGATGCCCTTCTTGATTACACTGTTCTCGGCGTTCCATTTGTGGATCGCGGCCTTACGCGCGGCATAGTCGCTGGATTTCAGCAATGCCTCGGTCATGCCGTGTAGCTCAAAATCGCTGACCTCCATGCCGTAGGGCGTGGTGTTGCCGCCAGCGGGCAGCGGGCGCACGGGCGCGTTGCCGGTTTCAACCGCGCCACGGCTGGTCAAATCCTCGCGCGGGTCCGGGTGGCCGAGTGGTTTGTCGGCTGGTTCAGCTTCGGCCACCTTATGCGCGGGTTCATAGTAGTTCCGGCGGCGCAGTTCGACCGGGTCCATTGCCAACTCATGCGCCGCGTGGTCCATCACCCGCTCGATCCCGACCATCCCCTGAGGGCCGCCGAATCCGCGATAGGCGGTGGCGGACTGGGTGTTGGTTTTCAGCCGGTGGCTTTCAATCCGTGCGTTGGGCAGCAGATAGGCATTATCCGAATGCAGCATCGCGCGGTCCGCCACGGGCAGGGATAGGTCCTGTGCCCAGCCGCAGATGGCGTGGTGCAGGAACGATACGCCCTGAATATGACCGTTCTCATCGAACCCGGCTTTGTAGGAAATACGGAAGGCATGGCGTTTGCCGGTGATGATCATGTCGTCGTCGCGGTCATAACGCATCTTGCAGGCCTTGCCCGTTGCCCGCGCAGCTATGGCGCAGGCCACCGCCAGAGCATTGCCCTGACTTTCCTTGCCGCCAAAACCGCCACCCATTCGGCGGGTTTCCACACGAACGGCATGCATGGGAACGCCCAGAGCGTCCGCTACTTTGTGCTGAATTTCTGTCGGGTGCTGGGTCGAGCTGTGCACCAGCATGTCCGCGCCCTCGTTCGGCACGGCAAGTGCGGCCTGACCTTCCAGATAGAAATGCTCCTGCCCGCCGAGTTCAAATGACCCTTCGATCACATGAGCTGCGTCCGCAATGGCCGCATCCGCATCGCCCTTGGCATAGATGCGCGGGCCGTCCTCGAACCGGCTGTCCGCGGCCAGAGCGTCCTCGATCGTCAGGATCGGGGTTTCCTCAGCATAGTCGATCTTGCCCAAACGCGCCGCTTTTCGCGCGGCCAGATGGCTGGTGGCGACGACCAGAAACACCGGTTGGCCGATATAGTGAACAGTGCCGTCCGACAGCAGCGGCTCATCATGGATCGAAGGCGAAACATCGTTGGCAAAGGGCAGGTCATCGGCCGTCATGACCATGACAACCCCGTCAGCGGCTTTCACAGCCGATAGGTCCATGCCCGAAATTTTGCCTTTGGCAATCGGGCTGAGGCCAAAGGCTAGATGCAGGCTGCCCTTGGGCGTGGGGATGTCATCCACGTACCGCGCCGAGCCTGAGACGTGCAGCGGTGCTGCATCATGGGGGAGGGATTTGGTCACGCTCATGCCGACACCTCCAGCACGTTGGTGATTTCACCCTGATCTTCTAGGAAATAGCGCTCGAGCATCGCTTTGGCAGTTTCCAGACGATAGGTGGCTGATGCGCGCATGTCCGTGAGTGGCGCATAGTCTTCGGCAAAAGCGGGCAGAGCGGCCTGAATGGTCGCAGCGGTCCACGGCTTGCCGGTCAGTGCGGCCTCGACATGAGTTGCCCGTTTCGGAGTGCCTGCCATGCCGCCAAACGCGATCCGGGCCTGAGTCACGGTGCCATCAGTGACGGTGATGTTGAAACACCCGCAGACAGCCGAGATATCCTGATCGAACCGTTTGCTGAGTTTGTACGCCTTCAGGCGGTCCACCTGACGCGGGAAGCTGACGGCCTCAACGAATTCTCCGGGCGCGCGGTCTTGCTTGCCGTAGTCGATGAAGAAATCTTCCAGCGGCATCGACCGGCGTTCTTCACCCTTGCGCAGATGCAAGGTTGCACCAAGGGCAATCAAGGCGGGTGGGTTGTCCCCGATGGGCGATCCGTTGGCGATGTTGCCCCCCACCGTGGCCGCGTGGCGGACCTGAACGCTGGCATAGCGTCGGATCATCTCGGCGTAGGAGGGGTGGAGGTCGGTCAGAGCCGCACCCATACGGTTCATGTCGACCATGGCACCAAAACGGATTTCTTCTTCGGTGATTGTGATCTCTTTCAAGTCTTCGCAGCGGCTGAGGAATATCACTGGGTCCAGATCACGCAGTTGTTTGGTGACCCAAAGGCCCACATCCGTGGCCCCGGCAACCAGTGTCGCATCCGGGTGTTGCGTGTAAAGGGCAGCCAGTTCGTCGGCGGAACTGGGGAGGTAAGGGGGCTCTGCCCCCCGGCCTGCGGCCTCCCCCCGAAGTATTTCTGAACAAGAGAAGGACTGGTCGTCGGTGATCCATTTCGGGACGGGGTGCGGTTCGGCTGCTTTGGCGGCGCGAATAATCGGGGCATAGCCGGTGCAGCGGCAAAGGTTGCCTGCGAGCTGCGTATCGTGGTCGGTTGCGCCATTTGCGTGGCTTGCGACCATCGACATCACGAAGCCGGGTGTGCAGAAGCCGCATTGCGAGCCGTGCAGGTCAACCATGGCCTGTTGCACCGGATGGGCCTCACCGTTCGGGCTGCTGGCACCTTCGACGGTGCGCACCGCTTTGCCATGCAATTGCGGGAGAAACAAAATGCAGGAGTTCAGCGCCTTGGCGCTGCCCTCGTCTGTTACCATGACGGTGCAGGCTCCGCAGTCGCCTTCGTTGCAGCCTTCTTTGGTGCCAGTCAGACCGCGATCGTCGCGCAGCCAGTCCAGCAGGGTGGCCGTCGGATCAACATCCGACAGCTCCACTGTCTCTCCGTTCAGAAGAAACGTGATATCCATTCGAGAAACCCGTCGCCTTACCCGGTTGCGCCCTTGGGTGCCCTCCTTCGATGCGACGTAGAAAGAGTGGCGGGCGGATAGCTTGCCGTCAGATGTTAGAAACAGCGCGCCTTATCTGGCAAGAAAAACTGCCTATATTATGCACCATTACGCGCACCCAACGCGAATTTGTTTGTTTTGCATAGCAATTAGTCATTTGTTATTAAACTATTTTCTCAAGATCCGGCGTTTCGGTTCCCGAAGCACCTTCTGGAAAAACCGAATAATGAGCGCTGATTTTTTAGGCATCGAAAGGGTGCGGTTCCCGCTTTTGCCGGGCTGCAGGCTGGGATAGCGTAGCGGTCATGAGCAGTACCCCTCGATTCATTCACCTCCGCGTTCACACCGAATATTCCCTGTTGGAAGGCGCCGTGCGGCTGAAAAAGCTGCCGGGTCTGTGTGAGAAGTTGGAGATGCCGGCTGTTGCTGTCACCGACACCAACAGTATGTTCTCGGCTTTGGAGTTTTCTGTGACCGCCAGCGGTGCGGGTGTGCAGCCGATCATGGGATGCCAGGTTGATCTGACTTACGTTCAGGCGCAGCCCGGAGAAAAGCCTAAGGCGCCCGCGCCGCTGGTGCTGCTTGCGCAGTCCGAGGTCGGTTATGAAAACCTGATGAAGCTCAGTTCTTGTCTTTACGTGGACAAGGGCGGGCAGTTGCCGCAGGTCACTTTAGACGAATTGGCGGAGCGGTCGGATGGCCTGATCTGCTTGTCTGGTGGACCGGACGGGCCAGTTGGTATGCTGCTGCAACAAGGGCAACGCCCGGCGGCCGAGGCTTTGGTGGATCGACTGGCCCGTATGTTCCCGGATCGTCTGTACATCGAATTGCAGCGCCATCCGGGGGAAGGTGGGCAGCCCGAGGCTGAACGCCTGACCGAGCGCGGCCATGTCGAGATGGCCTATGCCAAGAACTTACCCCTGGTGGCGACCAACGATGTCTATTTCCCCACATCGGATATGTATGAGGCGCATGACGCGCTGATCTGTATCTCTGAGGGTGCCTATGTTGACCAGCAGGACGGCCGCCGTCGTTTGACAGCGCAGCATTACTTCAAGTCGCAGCAGGAAATGGCGACTTTGTTCGCCGACCTGCCGGAAGCGATTGAGAACACGGTTGAGATTGCCAAACGCTGCGCGTTCATGGCCTATCGCCGCGATCCCATCCTGCCGAAATTTGCAGATGACGAAGTGGCCGAGCTGCGCCGGATCGCAAACGAAGGTCTGCAGAAACGTCTGGCCGTGATCCCGCATGCGGTGACGCTTGAGGAATATCAGGAACGGCTGGATTTCGAGCTGGGCATTATCGAAGGCATGGGCTTTCCCGGGTATTTCCTGATCGTTGCGGACTTTATCCAATGGGCCAAAGATCATGACATCCCGGTGGGGCCGGGGCGGGGTTCGGGCGCGGGGTCGCTGGTGGCCTATGCGCTGACGATCACCGACCTTGATCCGCTGCGATACAGCTTGCTGTTCGAGCGGTTTTTGAACCCCGAGCGGGTCTCGATGCCCGACTTCGATATCGACTTCTGCATGGATCGCCGCGAAGAAGTGATCCGCTATGTGCAGCAGAAATACGGGCGCGATAAGGTGGGGCAGATCATCACCTTTGGTGCTTTGCTGTCCAAAGCTGCGGTGCGGGATATTGGGCGCGTGTTGCAGATGCCTTACGGTCAGGTGGATCGCCTGTCCAAGATGATCCCGGTCGAGGGTGTCAAACCCGTTTCCATTGAGAAGGCGCTAAAAGACGAGCCGCGCCTGCGTGAAGAAGCGCGGAATGAAGAGGTCGTGGACCGGCTGTTGACCTATGGCCAGCAGGTCGAAGGACTGCTGCGCAATGCGTCCACCCACGCGGCGGGAGTGGTGATCGGGGATCGTCCTCTGGACGCGCTGGTGCCTCTTTATCAGGATCCGCGATCGGACATGCCCGCAACCCAGTTCAACATGAAATGGGTTGAGCAGGCCGGATTGGTGAAGTTCGACTTTCTGGGTCTGAAGACGCTGACCGTGATCCAGAACGCGATGGACATCATCTTCAAGTCCGGGCGACCCCTGCACATCGCGGCCGATGGCACGGAACTCTATGAGCCGGCTGAGGGGGCTGAGAACCAGATCAACGCCATCCCGCTGGATGATGAGGCGACGTATAAGCTCTATTCCGCGGCCAAGACGGTCGCGGTGTTCCAGGTGGAATCCTCGGGCATGATGGACGCGCTCAAGCGGATGAAGCCCACCTGTATCGAGGATATCGTGGCGCTTGTGGCGCTGTATCGTCCCGGCCCGATGGAAAACATCCCGACCTATTGCGAGGTCAAGAATGGGCAGCGGAAAATCGAATCCGTCCATCCCTTGATTGACCACATCCTTGAGGAAACGCAGGGCATCATCGTTTATCAGGAACAGGTGATGCAGATCGCGCAGGTCATGGCTGGGTATAGCCTCGGTGGTGCCGACCTGCTGCGTCGTGCGATGGGTAAAAAGATCAAAGAGGCGATGGACGCCGAGCGCCCCAAGTTTGAAAAAGGCGCGGGTGAAAACGGTGTGGATGCCAAGAAAGCCTCTGAGGTTTTCGACCTGCTGGAAAAATTCGCCAACTATGGCTTCAACAAATCCCACGCCGCGGCTTATGCGGTGGTCAGCTATCAGACTGGCTGGCTGAAAGCGAACCACCCGGTCGAGTTCATGGCCGGTGTCATGAACTGCGATATCCACCTGACCGATAAGCTGGCGGTTTACTTTGAAGAGGTCCGCAAGGGGCTAGAGCTGCCCTATGTGCCGCCCTGCGTGAACCGATCCTTGGCGACGTTCGACGTGGTGAACGGAGAGTTGGTCTATGCGCTGGGCGCGTTGAAAAACGTGGGCGTTGAGGCAATGAACCTTGTGGTTGAGGGGCGGGCTGACAAGCCTTTCGTGAACCTGTTCGACTTTGCCCGCCGGGTTGACCTGAAAAAGGTCGGTAAACGCCCGCTTGAGATGATGGCCCGCGCAGGTGCGTTCGATCAGCTCGACAAGAACCGCCGCCGTGTATTTGAAAGCCTCGAGCAATTGGTGCAGTACTCGGCCGCGATCCATGAACAGAAGAATTCAAACCAGGTGTCTCTGTTCGGCGAGGCCGGGGATGATCTGCCTGAGCCGCGCCTATCCACGACGCCGAATTGGTTGCCAGCCGAACGGCTGAGCGAAGAATTCAAGGCCATCGGGTTTTACCTGTCTGGCCATCCGCTGGATGACTACATGCCCGCGCTAAAGCGCAAGCGGGTGATGACGCTGGATGAGGTGACGGAAAAGGCGCGCTCTGGCCCGTTTATTGCAAAGATGGCAGGCGTGGTCGCTGGGCGACAGGAAAGGAAATCCGCCAAGGGCAACCGGTTCGCTTTTGCTCAGCTCTCGGACCCGACGGGCGCGTATGAGGTGACGCTGTTCTCTGAAACGCTCGAGAAATCGCGCGAGTTTCTGGAGACCGGTGCGCAGGTTGTACTGACGGCCGAGGCGACGATGGAATCCGATCAGCTCAAGCTGCTCGGCCGCTCGGTTGGGCCGGTGGATTCCGTTGTGGCCGAAGCAGGCGCGACAGGGTTGCGCATTTTCGTGGACCAGCCGCAGGTTCTGCCGACGGTGGCCAAGGTTCTGCAAGATGCAGCAGGTGCCGCCAAGAGCGCGTCCAAAGGACCGATCCACATGTGCCTTCTTGATCCCGGCCTGCCCGGAGACGTCGAAATGGAGCTTGGGCAGGACTTCCCGATCAACCCGCAGATCAAAGGGGCGATCAAATCTCTGGACGGCGTCATGTCGGTCGAGGAAATCTGATCCCCCACGGTTCATTGCCAGAAGACGTTTGTCAGGTTAGGCTGGAATTCTGTTGAAATTCATTTGGGTTAAGTCGCGGGAGGACGCCAAATGGGAAATTCCAGACTGCATTTCAAGACATGGGCGATCGTTGTTGCGGCCTCGCTGGTTCTGGTGCCGGCGACACAGGCATTGGCAGACAAGAAAAAGGAAGAAGACGCGATCAAGGGCGCTTTGATCGGCGCAGGGGTCGGAGCTTTGGTCGGTGACGGCAAAGGCGCGGCAGCCGGTGCGGTTGTCGGTGCCATTATCGGTGCCAACAAGAACTGATCGAGTCCGTTGCGCTGAGTGCAAAAGCTAATTTTGAAAGGATTTGATATGCGTTTTCACGTATTCAAGCTGGTTTCAGCCGCAGCGTTTTTGGCTGTGCCTGTGACAGCTATGGCCGACGATGAAGCGGATCAGATGAAGCAGGACGCTTTGCCGTTGATGTATCACACCTGCGCCTCGGTCATTGAAGAGGCAGATGGGAATGACGAATACGTCTTGGATGTCGTCGGCAAGATGACAGCCTTGTCGCTCTATAATCGACAGATCGACATCGAGGCATACGCGGCGTCCGACGAAGACAAGGCCAAGCTGCGCGAAACCTTTCTGGCCGCGTTGACCGAAGGGTGCGACGGTGACGAGGACGCCCTGCTGGGCGGAGTGGTCGATGCTGCGGTGAAAAAGACCTTGGGATTATAAGCCGTCAGTAATGCGGCGGGCGTTCGTCGCCAAAGACAACACCGCCCGAGCCTTCCTGCGCCCGTTCAGCCTCGCGCTGCAAAAGCATCTCGACCCGGCGGGTCAGGCGGTCGATCTCGCTTTGCTGACTTGTGACGACGGTGTTCAGCTCTTCGACCGTGCGGGTCAGATGGGCAATCTGTTCTTCCAGATGTTGCATTTGTGTCTCCTTGGGTGCGGTCATAGCGACCCAGTGGCGTCAAGGCCAGCGAAAGCGCGCCTTGCCCCGATGCGGGGCATGGGATAGACCGCGCGCGGAACACTAAACGCCCAAGGACGCCCCACATGGCCAAGCCCAAGAAACAGCCCCGCCCCAAGGCCGTAACGCCGAAAGGGTTCCGCGACTATTTCGGCCAGGAAGTCTCGCAGCGCACGCAGATGCTGCAGACGATTGCGGACGTCTATCATCGCTATGGGTTTGACGCGCTGGAAAGCAGCGCGGTTGAGACGGTCGAGGCGCTGGGCAAGTTCCTGCCCGACGTGGATCGCCCGAACGAAGGCGTGTTTGCGTGGCAGGAATTTGACGAGGGCGGAAACGGCGACTGGATGGCCTTGCGCTATGACCTGACCGCGCCTTTGGCCCGTGTTTATGCGCAGCACCGCAACGACCTGCCGACGCCCTATCGCCGTTATGCGATGGGTCCGGTCTGGCGGAACGAAAAGCCGGGACCGGGACGGTATCGTCAGTTTTATCAATGTGACGCGGATACGGTGGGCACGGCCTCGATGGCCGCGGATGCCGAGATTTGCGCGATGCTGTCGGACACGTTGGAGACCGTGGGTATCCCTCGCGGCGACTATTTGGTGCGGGTGAATAACCGCAAGGTTCTGAATGGTGTGCTTGAGGCTGTGGATGCCGAGGTGACATCTGACCACAACGCGTCACCAATTGGACAACACGAGCCACCGGCGCACTACGAAGATTTTGGTGAGTGGCAAGCAAATATCCTTCGCACAGTCGACAAGTTCGACAAGGTCGGCGAGCAAGGCGTGCGGGAATTGTTAACCAACGGTCGCCTTGATTCATCTGGTGCGTTTATTGACGGCGTGGGTTTAACTGAAAGACAAGCCGAGCCGGTTATCGCCTTTCTGACCTCCAAAGGCGAAACGGCTGCCGAAACGCTGGCCAATCTTCGCAACGCAGTTGGAGACAGCGAAATCGGGATTCAGGGTGTTGCTGAACTTGAACAAATCTCTGATTTGCTTGTCGCTCAAGGGTATGGTCCTGACCGCATTGTCATTGATCCTTCTGTTGTTCGCGGTCTTGGGTACTATACTGGGCCGGTTTATGAGGCCGAGCTGACTTTCGAGATTTTCGACGAAAAAGGTCGCAAGCGGCAGTTCGGCTCGGTTGCCGGGGGCGGTCGTTATGACGATCTGGTCAAACGCTTCACCGGGCAGGCGGTTCCTGCGACCGGTGTGTCCATCGGTGTTGACCGACTGCTGGCCGCCCTGCGCGAAAAGGGTCGGATCGCAGCGCAGGCCACTGGCCCTGTGGTTGTGACCGTGATGGACCGCGACCGTATGGCCGATTATCAGGCGATGGTGGCCGAGCTGCGCAACGCTGGTATACGGGCCGAGGTGTATCTGGGTAACCCCAAGAACTTTGGCAACCAGTTGAAATATGCGGACAAGCGGAACTCGCCCATCGCGGTGATCGAAGGCGGGGATGAAAAGGAAAACGGGATCGTGCAGATCAAGGACCTGATCCTTGGCGCCAAGATCGCCGAAAGCGCCACGCTTGAGGAATGGAAAGAACGCCCCAGTCAGTTTGAAGTGCCGCGCGGTGATCTGGTCGCCAAGGTGCGCGAAATTCTGGACAGTCAGGACTGAACCATGGCCAAGCGTTCCCAGATAAAGGCCCGCGCCGAGACGATGCGCGTCAGGTTCGAGGCCGCAGGCGCGCAGGTCGTTGACCCTCCGCTCTTGCAACCGGCGGACACGTTGTTGGACCTTTATGGCGAGGATATCCGCGCGCGCGCCTATGTGACCTCGGACGCGCTGCGGGGTGAGCAGATGCTGCGCCCGGATTTCACGCTGCCCGTGGTGCAGATGCATATGCGCGAGGGGGCCGAGCCCGCGCGCTATACCTATTCTGGCGAGGTTTTCCGCCGTCAGGAGCATGACCCGGACCGCGCGAATGAATATATTCAGGTCGGCTATGAGGTATTCGACCGCAACGACCCCGCAGGCGCGGATGCCGAAGTGTTCTCGTTGTTTGCGCTGCAACTGCGTGGCTTGCCGCTGCGCGCTGCGACTGGGGATATCGGGATTCTGACTGCGGCTGTGGCTGGTCTGAAAACCACCGACCGGCGCAAAGCCGCGCTGATGCGGCACTTGTGGCGGCCACGCCGGTTCCGCGTTCTTTTGGATCGCTTTGCTGGGCGTAAACCTGGCCCGGAAGGACGCGATACGCTTTTGGATGCCAAAGACCCACTTGCCACTGACGCGCCTATGATCGGCAAGCGCCGTGCGTCCGAGATCGAGGCGCGGATCGCCGCGCTGCGCGAAGATCGCGATACGCCGCCGATTTCGGACAATGAACTGGCGGGTCTGGAGACTCTGCTGAACGTCCGAGAAACTATGCCCTTCGCGCTTGAATGGTTGCGGGATGTGGCGGTGGATCTGCCGCAAATCACCCCTGCATTGGACAGGCTTGAATCGCGGATCGCCGCGTTGCAAGCGCGAGGCGTAGAGGTGGAACGGCTGGACTTTGAAGCCTCATATGGTCGGACGTCGATGGAATATTATGACGGCTTTGTATTCGGTTTCTACGCCGAGGGCCGCCCTGACCTGCCTCCGATCGCGACTGGGGGGCGCTATGACGCGCTGACCCGGCAGTTGGGGAACGGTGCTGAAATTCCCGCCGTGGGGGGGGTCATTCGTCCCGGCCTGATGTTGGAGATCGAGGAGGCCGCACAATGAGCCTGAAACTGGGCGTGCCCTCGAAGGGCCGGTTGATGGAAAAGACCTTCTCGTGGTTTGAAAAGCGCGGCATCACCTTGTCACGCAGCGGATCGGATCGGGAATATGCCGGGAAAGTGGATGGGATCGACGGTGTTTCGCTGATCCTGTTGTCAGCAGGAGAAATCCCCCGTGAACTGGCCGCCGGGCGCATTCATCTGGGCGTGACAGGCATTGATCTGGTGCATGAGAAACTGCCGCGCTGGGAACAGCAGGTCGAGGAAGTCTCGCAGCTTGGTTTTGGCAAGGCGGACCTGATCATCGCGACCCCCGCCTGTTGGGTGGACGTGGACACGCTGGACGATCTGGACGCGGCGGCGGCAGCCTTCCGCAAAACGCACGGTCACCGGCTGCGGATTGCGACCAAATATCATCGGCTTGTGCGGGAATTCCTGACGGATGCAGGCGTGGCCGATTACACTCTGGTCGATAGTCAGGGCGCGACCGAAGGCACCGTGATGAACGAAACCGCTGAGGCGATTGCCGACATCACCTCGACCGGGGAAACGCTGCGGGCGAACCACCTGAAGATCCTGACCGACGGGTTGATCCTGCAATCACAGGCGACGCTGTGGCGTAGTCGAGTGGCCAAGTATGAGGCCGAGGACAAAACCGTTCTGTCCGAACTTTTGGACCGTCTGAGTTAAAGCACCCCGATATCCGCCAGCGCGCGGTTCAGATCGTCGGGCAGGGCATCGTCCTGCGCGCGACCCTTGGGCAGGTCGGCTGGGGTATCCTCGGGTTTGAGATAGCGCCACCCTTGAAAGGGGCGCTTCAGGGCGTTCTGGGTACGGTGCACTTCGGGGTCCAGCACGATGGCGCAACGGCGGATGCCGTCCTCGTCCCGTACCTCATCCAATCGCAGGATGCGCTGACGGCATTGGATCACGCCCTTGATCACCCAATAGATTGATCCGCCGTTCAGAATCTCGGCCTCGCGCTTGGGCCACATGCGGGTCACATGGCGCGGGCAGCCGTCCTCATACAGCGGTTTGCGGCTGTCCTGCCACGCGATCAGCGTATCGACGCTGTCCGATCCGACCGAAAGTTTGATGAGGTTTACGTAGTTATCCACAGCTTTCCCACAGAGTCGTCCCAAGCTTGATCTCTATATTGTAGCTCTGATCGAGCATTCATCAAGGTGTTGTGGTGAGCCGGTGAAATAGGGTAGTCTGGATACCTCTTTCAAGACAGGGAATCACAAATGAGCCGCTTTGCCGCCCCCATCGCCGAGCAGATATGGGACATGAAATACCGCTTTAAGCAGGCGGATGGCACACCTATCGACCAGACCGTCGAGGATAGCTGGCGGCGCATCGCCCGCGATTTGGCGCGTGTGGAAAAAGACCCGGCCCATTGGGAAGACAAGTTCTTCGAGGCGCTGGAGGATTTCAAATACCTGCCCGCCGGACGCATTACTGCAGGCGCGGGGACCGCGCGTCAGGTAACGCTGTTCAACTGCTTTGTCATGGGCACCATTCCCGACAGCATGGGCGGCATTTTCGATATGCTGAAAGAGGCCGCGCTGACCATGCAGCAGGGTGGGGGCATCGGTTACGATTTCTCGACCATCCGACCGCGCGGCGCGGATGTGCATGGGGTTGCGGCCGATGCATCGGGGCCGCTTTCGTTCATGGACGTGTGGGACGCCATGTGCCGTACCATCATGTCTGCCGGTTCGCGCCGTGGTGCGATGATGGCGACGATGCGCTGCGATCACCCGGACATCGAGCAATTCATCACCGCCAAATCCGATCCCGCCCGCCTGCGCATGTTCAACATGTCGGTGCTGGTGACGGACCCGTTCATGGAGGCCGTCAAAGCCGATGGCCCGTGGGAGCTGGTCTTTGGCGACAAGGTCTATCACACCGTGCAAGCGCGTGACCTGTGGAACAAGATCATGCAGGCCACCTATGACTACGCCGAGCCGGGCGTGATCTTCATCGACCGCATCAATCAGGCCAACAACCTCAGCTATGTGGAAACCATCGCGGCGACGAACCCGTGTGGTGAGCAGCCCCTGCCGCCATATGGCGCGTGTCTGCTGGGCTCGATCAACCTTGCGCGGCTGGTGGCGGAACCCTTCGAGGACGCCGCTCATTTGGATGAGGCTGCATTGCAGGAACTGGTCGCCACAGCGGTCCGCATGATGGACAACGTGGTGGATGCGTCGAAATTCCCGCTGATCGAGCAAGAGGCCGAGGCGCAGGACAAGCGCCGCATCGGGCTGGGCGTGACCGGGCTTGCGGATGCGCTGTTGATGCTGGGCCTGCGCTATGGCTCGGACGAAGCGGCGCGTCAGACCGAGCGCTGGCTGCACGCGATCGCCCGCGCCGCGTATCTGGCGTCGGTGGACTTGGCGAAGGAGAAAGGGGCGTTCCCTCTGTTCGATGCCGAGAAATATCTGGCCAGCGGCACGATGCAGCAGATGGACGAGGACGTGCGCGACGCGATCCGCGAACACGGTATCCGCAACGCCTTGCTGACTTCGATCGCGCCGACGGGAACGATCTCGCTTTATGCAGGTAACGTGTCTTCGGGGATCGAGCCGGTGTTTGCCTATGCCTATACACGCAAGGTGCTGCAGAAGGATGGCTCGCGCACCGAAGAAGAGGTCGTGGACTATGCCGTGCAGATGTGGCGCGACAAGTTCGGGGACACGCAGTTGCCGGATTATTTCGTGAACGCGCAGACGCTGTCCCCGTCCGATCACGTCAAGATGCAGGCTGCGGCGCAGAAATGGATCGACAGTTCGATCTCGAAGACGATCAACTGCCCCGAGGATATCAGCTTTGACGCCTTCAAGGACGTCTACATGCAGGCTTGGGATCAGGGTTGCAAAGGTTGCACGACCTATCGTCCGAATGATGTGACCGGATCGGTCCTGACCGTCTCGGAAAGCGAAGACAAAGTGCCGGGCGAAAGTGCAGACGCGCCGCACGAGGTTGATGGCGGCGACGTGATTTACATGTCCGAACCGCTGGACCGTCCGCAGTCGCTGGAAGGTTCGACCTACAAGCTGAAGTGGCCTGACAGCGAGCACGCGATCTATCTGACTATCAATGACATCGTCATCGGTGGCCGTCGCCGCCCGTTCGAGGTGTTCATCAACTCGAAGAACATGGAACACTACGCCTGGACGTTGGCGCTGACCCGTATGATCTCGGCCGTGTTCCGGCGGGGCGGGGATGTGTCCTTTGTGGTCGAGGAGCTTAAGGCCGTATTCGATCCGCGTGGCGGAGCTTGGGTCAAGGGCAAGTACATCCCGTCGATCCTCGCGGCGATTGGTGGCGTCATTGAGCAGCACCTTATCAACATCGGGTTCCTCGAAGGTGAGGGAATGGGGCTGAAATCCGACCCTCAGGCGCAGGTCGTCAACATGGATGGCCCACGCGGTAAGGCGTGTCCGTCCTGCGGGCAGTTCGATATGGTGATGATCGAGGGCTGCATGACATGCCGCAGTTGCGGCCACTCCAAGTGCGGGTGACGTCTGACGCCTGGATTTGAGGCAAAGATTGTGATCTGGCAGGAGGGTTTCTTGTCAGATCACAGCGGCTGAATCTCTTTGGCAACATTTTTGTTAACTGTACATTAACAAGACTTTCCTGCCGAGGGTTTCGCTGATAGGGGTATCGCAATAAACAGTGAGTGAGTTGAAGGTGCAGGCGGTAAAATGAGAACCGGACTAAACGGTCGAATAGCCATTCAATGGAAACAGACGGAACTAGATGGGTTAGAGGCGGCGCCTCTTTCCTTTTTGGATGTTGGTGCTGCGTGGTCGTGGCGCGGACAGGTCATGTTTCTTGTTGATCCGGCTGATCAGGAGTCTACTCAAACCATCGTTTCACCGAACCATTTTCGATCCGTTCACGATCTGGAAAGCAGCGTGCAGGGCATCGTTGTTCTGACCAATGGAGCGCAGGAGTTTTCGGCGGGCCTGTGCTTGATATCCGGCGAGTCGGCACCAATCCTTGTTTTCGCGAATGGCTACCCTGCGCGCGAGCAGGAATTCTGGGTCACCGAGTTTATCCAGATGAGACAGTCCAGCGGCGAAGCCGCGCCTGTAGACGACACTGTGGTCGTTTTCCCGAATAGACTGAGCTCTGCTACAGACGGTCAAGCGCCCGCGCGACGTCCGGCGGTAAACGCCGGTCCGATGCGGGACTAGGGCCGCCCCCAGACAAAAAATACAATATGCCATCTTGCGATGTGTTGACTCTGTCTGTTCTGCGGATATAAGCGCGGCTTCATTGGTGTTGGTGGACCCCGCAAGGGGATGCCTGTCATGGGGGAAACCTCAAGAGGACAACGCCCTTCATTGTTGCGGTGCGGCCGAAAGACATCTCGCATCGGGTTGAGCGGAGACGCGATTGCAGCCCGAAAAGCGGGAACCGGTTTTCGGATCAAGCTGCAATGCCACTTAAGAAGGAGATCAGCCGTGACTAAACGCACGTCTGCCAAGTACAAAATCGACCGCCGGATGGGCGAAAACATCTGGGGTCGTCCGAAATCCCCGATCAACCGTCGTGAATACGGCCCCGGCCAGCACGGTCAGCGCCGTAAGGGTAAACTGTCGGACTTCGGTCTGCAGTTGCGCGCCAAGCAGAAGCTGAAAGGCTACTATGGCGACCTGACCGAGAAGCAGTTCCGCCGCATCTACGCCGAAGCCGAGCGTGTCAAAGGCGACACCGGTGAAAACCTGATCGGTCTGCTGGAGCGTCGCCTGGACGCTGTTGTCTACCGCGCCAAGTTCGTGCCGACCGTGTTTGCCGCACGTCAGTTCGTGAACCACGGCCACGTCAAAGTGAACGGCAAGCGGGTCAACATCCCCAGCTACCGCGTCAAAGAAGGCGACGTGATCGAAGTGCGTGACAAGTCCAAGCAACTGGCTGTTGTTCTGGAAGCTGTTGCTCTGGCCGAGCGTGATGTGCCTGACTACATCGACGCCGACCACTCGAAAATGACCGCGACCTTCGTTCGCGCCCCGGGCCTGAGCGATGTGCCTTACCCGGTCATGATGGAACCGAACCTGGTCGTCGAATTCTACGCGAAGAACTAATCTTCGCCGATACACATGATCCAAAGGGCCGCGCTTTCAGCGCGGTCTTTTTTGTTTGTGGGGGCTCTGCCCCCGTCGCTGCGCGACTCCCCCGGGATATTTCTGGCCAGATGAAGAGGCGGATCAGATCGGCAGCGGTCGCCCTTCGGCAATAGCTTCCATCGCGAAATACGAAGTCACACTGTCCAGTTCGACCTTTTCGATCAAACGCTGATAAACCTTGTCATAGGCCGCCATGTCCTCGGTCACGACTTTCAGCTGATAGTCATAGTCCCCACCGATCCTGTGAAAATCCACCACTTCGGGGATGGTCAGAACGTGGCTTCGGAAAGATTGCAGCCATTCCGCAGAATGGTGCCGTGTGCGCAGCATGACGAAGACAACCAGGTTCAACCCCAATTTCTCGCGCGAAATTCGGGCTGACGAGCCGGTGATTACCCCATCCTCGTTCAATGCCTTCAACCGACGCCAACACGCGTTTTGCGACATCCCGACACGATCCGCCAATTCCCGCTGAGACAGAGTCGCGTCCTTCTGAAGCTCACGAAGTATTCGATTGTCGATTTGATCTATTTTTTTCGCCATATCTAATCATATGACACAAAATCTGATAAAACTATCGAAAGAATGGTGAAGTTTGTTTAGGTGATCTCAATCATATTTGACGGTGCAATACGGAGCCATCAAATGACCTTGTCCAAATTTCGCACAGCATTAGAAGCCACCACTCCTATCTCAAGCCTGCGCGATGGATTGATCGGAGAGAATGTTCTGATTCCGGGTCTGCATGGGGATGTTCCGCTGGTTTACGCGGATTACGTCGCCTCGGGTCGGGCGCTGCGGCAGGTCGAAGACTTTGTCGCTGAACAGGTGCTGCCCTTCTATGCAAACAGCCATACCGAGGCTTCCTATTGCGGGTCCTACATGACCCGTCTGCGCCGTGAGGCACGCGCAGAAATCGCCCGCATTGTTGGTGCCAAGGAAGAGGACGCGGTGATCTTCACCGGGGCCGGCGCCACTGCGGGTCTCAATCGGTTGGTCAGCCTGCTTGGTGTGGAGGCGGCTGACCGGCCGGTTGTATTTATTGGGCCATATGAACACCACTCTAACATTCTGCCCTGGCGCGAAAGCAAGGCACGTGTGATCGAGATTCCAGAAGCGCCGGATGGTGGCGTCGACCTCGACGTATTGGAGCGGATGCTGGTAGATCATGCCGCGTCGGATTTGATCATCGGTTCGTTCTCGGCGGCCTCAAACGTGACCGGTATCGTTACCGACCCGAATCCGGTGACGCGGCTGCTCAAATCTCATGGGGCGTTGTCCGTTTGGGATTATGCGGGGGGCGGTCCCTATCTGCCAATGGACATGGGACCAGAAGATGCGCGCAAGGACGCCATCGTAGTGTCACCCCACAAATTTCCGGGCGGGCCGGGTGCATCGGGCGTTTTGATCGTCAATAAGGCTGCGGTCAATCGCACCTGCCCGAGCTGGCCGGGCGGTGGTACGGTCAGCTTTGTCTCTCCGTGGCGGCATGACTATAGCGAAGACCTTGCTACGCGCGAAGAAGCTGGAACCCCGAACGTGATCGGGGACATCCGGGCTGCGCTGGCCTTTATCGTAAAGGATGTGGTCGGCACGGATGAGATTGCCAGACGGGAGGAACGCTATAACCGAATGGCCCTGAACGGGTGGGGCGACAACCCGAACCTGAGCCTGCTGGGTGCGGATCATCCGCATCGGTTGCCGATCTTTTCATTCCTTGTGCGCGACAACGCGGGTCATCCGGTTCATCAGCAGCTATTCACCCGGATGCTCAGCGACATCTATGGTATTCAGGCGCGCGGTGGTTGCGCCTGCGCCGGACCCTATGCGCATCGGTTGCTGGGTATCGATCAAGCGGCGTCCGAGGGGTTGCACGCCGCGTTGTCCGCTGGGGAAGAGATGAAGAAACCGGGATGGGTGCGTCTGAACTTTTCATACCTGATGAGTGATGAGACGGTTCAGTTCATTATCGACAGCGTCAACGACCTGTCCCGCCGGACCGAGGAATTCGCGCCTTATTACAATGCTGATCCGGCAACGGCCCGCTTCAAAGCGGCGTGATGGAATTGCCGCTTTTCTCAACGCGTTGAGACAGGTAAGAGAGGCTCCAATAAACGGAGCCTCTTATGACAAAGATCACCCCGCAACCCGGCATTATGGACATCGCGCTCTATCAGGGCGGTCAGTCGCATGTGGCCGGGGTCAAGCATGTGATCAAGCTGAGTTCCAACGAAAACCCGTTTGGTCCCAGCCCCAAGGCGATTGAGGCCGTGCGCGACAGTGCCGCCACCCTGCATCGTTATCCCAGCACCGACCATGCGCCTTTGCGTGACGCAATCGGTGCGCGTCACAGGCTGGACCCGTCAAGGATCATCTGTGGTGTGGGCAGTGACGAAGTGCTGCAATTCGTGGCGCAAGCCTATGCGGGTCCGGGGGATGAGGTCATCTATACCGAGCATGGTTTTTCCATGTACCCGATCATCGCGCGGATGGCCGGGGCAACGCCGGTCATGGTGCCCGAGACGGACCGTCGCGTGAATGTCGACCATATTCTGGCGGCCGTTACCGGGCAAACGCGGATCGTGTTCGTGACCAATCCGGGCAACCCGACCTCGACCATGATCCCAGAGGCCGAGTTGGAGAGGCTGGCAAACGCCTTGCCAACGTCCTGCCTGATGGTCATCGACGGAGCCTACGCCGAATTCGTCGCTGGTTTCGACGGTGGCGCCGGACTGGTGGACCGGTTCGAGAATGTGATCATGACCCGGACGTTCTCCAAGATTTACGGGCTTGGCGGAATGCGCGTCGGCTGGGGCTATGCTGCGCAGTCGATCATCGACGTGCTGAATCGCGTGCGTCAGCCTTTCAACCTGTCGCTGACCGCGCTGGCGGCGGCGGAAGCTGCGATCAAGGATGAGGACTATCTGACGTTCTGCCACACCGAGAATGCGCGTTTGCGCGTTTGGCTGGGTGATGAACTGTCCAAGATCGGTGTCGCGTCGGACGCGTCCAGCACCAACTTCATACTCGCGCGGTTCACAGATCAGGCCGAAGCCGAGGCGTGCGACGATTATCTGAAAGCGCAGGGTTTGATCGTGCGCCGTGTCGCGGGTTACAACCTGCCGAACGCCTTGCGGATCACCGTGGGCGACGAAGAGGCCTGCCGCCGCGTCGTTACGGCGATCACTGAATTCAAAGAGGGCGCCGCATGACCCAAGTTTACGACCGTGTTGCGCTGATCGGGCTGGGCCTGATCGCATCCTCGATGTTCTGGGCAATCAAACGCGCTGGTCTGGCGGGTGAGGTGACGGGCTATGCCCGTTCAGAGGCGACGCGCGAAACTGCGCGCAAGATTGGTCTTTGCGACAGGGTGTGCGAAACAGCTCAGGAGGCCGTTGAAGGGGCCGATCTGGTTGTGCTGTGCGTTCCTGTGGGCGCTATGGGTGTCGTCGCAAAGGATATCGCTCCGGTGCTGAAACCGGGCGCGACCGTTTCGGATGTAGGCTCGGTCAAGCGCCATGTCATTCAGGCGGTGTCGCCGCACATCCCCGACGGTGTGCATTTCATTCCCGCGCACCCCTTGGCGGGAACCGAGCATTCCGGCCCCGAATCTGGATTTGCTGAGTTGTTTGACAACCGCTGGTGCCTTTTGGTGCCGGTCGAAGGCACGGACCCGGACGCAATCGCCCGCCTGCGCGCATTGTGGGAAGGTATGGGCTCCAACGTCGATGAGATGGATGCGGATCACCACGATCTGGTTCTGGCAGTGACCTCGCACGCGCCGCACCTGATCGCTTACACGATGGTCGGTGTGGCAGATGACTTGCGCCGGGTGACCGACAGCGAAGTCATCAAGTATTCGGCGGCCGGTTTTCGGGATTTCACGCGGATTGCGGCCTCGGACCCGACCATGTGGCGCGACGTGTTCCTGACCAACAAGGATGCGACGCTGGAAATTCTTGGTCGCTTTACCGAGGAGCTTTTCGCCTTGCAGCGGGCTATTCGCACTGGTGATGGTGATCAGTTGTTTGATTATTTCACACGCACCCGCGCGATCCGCCGTGGGATCATTGATGCGGGGCAGGATACGGATGCCCCTGATTTCGGACGGGGGAAAGCAGGCCCATGATACGTTTCCAAAGGGGTCTTGCGATTGGAGTTGTGGCGCTTAGTGCCACGTTTTCAAACGCGGCCCCTTTGGATTATTCGCTGATCCCCCCAGAGCGACCTTCTGCGGCCCCGGTCTTGGCCTTTGCAAGCCCAACCCCGTCCAAGGTGCGCCCCGAATTGCGCCCTGTGTCAGCGCAGGTTCTGGCGGTCGCGGCGCGCACTGTGGATGTGCCGACCTTTGGGCCAGATACGTCCCTGATGCCCTATCTGCGCCCAAAGGCGCTGGAACAGGAGGCGTTGTTCAAAAAGCGCAAGCTTCGCAAAGGGTCAGTTTGCGGTGATATTCAGATTCAGGGCAAGGCCGTTGGCAAGGTTCCCGGCAAGATCAAAGCTTGCGGGATCAAGGATGCGGTTCAGGTCACTTCGATCTCAGGCGTTGCGTTAAGCCGCCCATCGACAATGGATTGTGGCACGGCGATCGCTTTGAATGAATGGGTGGAGAAGACGGTCATTCCGACCTTCAAGCGACGCGGTCCGGTGGTCGAACTGCAGGTCGCGGCCCACTATGCCTGCCGGACCCGAAACAACCAAAAGGGCGCGCGTATCTCCGAACACGGAAAGGGGCGCGCAATAGATATCTCGGGCTTCAAGATGGCGGACGGAGAAGTCGTTACTGTGCTGAACGGTTGGCGCAAGAACCCATCGCAAAAACAGTTGATCAAGGTCTGGCGCGGCGCGTGCGGACCGTTTGGCACGGTTCTGGGGCCAAATTCTGACCGGTATCACCGCGATCATTTCCACTTGGACACGGCGCGCCATCGCCGTGGGGCGTTCTGCCGTTAACGCAGGATCAGGCGCGGCGCCGGGCCAAGCGGCAATGGGCCCAAGGCGACAAACCCGTCTCGGAAATTCAACTGCATGTCCAGCGCGTTGGGATTGCCCCCAAGCCCGGCCATGAAATTTAATGCGCGTGTCACCGGATTGACGGCCTGATCGGGCAGGGCGCCCGCTGCATTTGCCATGGCGATCATGTCGCGCCAGTTCTCGGCCTTGATCGCGATTTCGCCCGTTGGAATGCCCTGGGAATCCACCGCAAGCTCTCCGGCGGCGAACAGACGTAGCGCGCCCCATTCCATTTCGGCCAGATGTAGGTCGATCTGCACCGGCTGAGGTCTGCTCTGCTCGAGGGCAGAGCGATCCCAAGCCCTATCGAACGTGGTCGTCATATCCAGTTCCAGCGTCTCGAATGACTGGGGCAACGTGGTGGCTGACCGCATGAGATCACGCAAGTCGTCGCCGGGGGCAAAGCCGTCAATCCGAGCGCTGATGTTGTAGGCTTCGGGAATCTCGGTTTGCTCCATGATCAGCCCAAGCGTTTCGCCGCCCGCCAGCGCATCGGCGTCCTCGGTGATTGACCAGGGGTCCGCTGTCAGAGACATCTTCTCAAGCACCAGCGCCACGCCGGGCTGCAAATGCAATTCAGCCTGAAGGTTCTTGGCCTGAATCGTGGCGGTTTGATCGTAGTAGGACAAGCGTTGAGGCGTGTCGGCGAACCGCAGCAACTGTCGTCCGGGCCAGATTGCGGGACTTTGAAATTCGATCCAATCGGCGCTCCAGGCTGTCCCATTGACGGGATCCGCCAGCGCCGGGTTTGCCAGCCGTGTGACGTGGTGAGTAGCGTACCCCGCGGTTGAGACTTCCGAGAAGTCCGCCTGCCAGCCCAGCTCTTGCTGCTGGTTAAACCACGTGGTGATCGCATTGCGCAGGCCAATTCCGGCTATGAGCCAGTAGGCGCTCCAGATCACGCCGACGAAAATGACTGCTCTTATCAAACCGCGCATTGCAGTTGACCCTTTTTCCCACCTTTGAATTGATGTTTATAGGCGCAAAGGGGCAAGGACCAGAGCTATGACGATGTGGGTTTTCGGATATGGGTCGCTGTTGTGGAATCCCGGCTTTCCGGTGGCCCGTAGCGAACACGCGACTTTGCACGGGTATGCGCGCTCATTCTGCATGAGTTCGATTCACCATCGCGGGACCGAGGAAAACCCCGGTCTTGTGCTTGCATTGGACGAACAGACCGAAGCGAAATGCACGGGTCTGGCTCTTGCGGTTGAAGCGGGGCACGAGGACCGCACACTGCAAGAATTGCGCGACCGAGAGCTGATTTCGTCGGCCTACGTTGAAAAGATGCTGGATGTGCATCTGCATGACGGACAGGTCGTTACGGCCGTGACCTATGTGATCGACGAAGATCATGTGCAGTATTGCGGTGGGATGCCGCTGGAGGAGCAGGCCCAGATCATCGCACATGCGGTCGGGGGGCGCGGTCCGAATACGGAATACCTGTATAATACCGCTGAACACCTGACCGAGATTGGTCTGCACGATCCTGATCTTGAGTGGTTGGCGCAACGGGTGCGCAGCCTTACCGCATAAACCCTTGGCGTCACCGGCGTATTTTCGCTAGATTCACTTTAGAGCAGCAAAATACCGGGAGCCACGCGCATGGCGCAGGCACATCAGGACGCGGGACCTCATTTCTCGCAACCCATTCGTCAGATCGTTACGATGCTGGTCGCAATTGGTTTGGCGGGGCTGGGCGTCTTTATGGCGCTGCCTTACGTTTTGCCGGTCTTTTACGCCAACCCGTATCTGAACGGATTTATCATACTGGTCTTCGTGATCGGCGTTTTCGCCTGTTTCTATCAGGTCACTCAGTTGATCGGCTCAGTTCGTTGGATCGAAGCATTCGTCGGCGGTGTTGTTCGCGAAGATGCGCGCACGCCGCAACTGCTTGCGCCGCTGGCCTCTTTGCTGCGCGAAAGAGGCGCTCGGTCGCAAATCAGTTCATCTTCGACGCGGTCCATTCTGGATTCGGTGGCCGAGCGCGTCGAAGAAGAAAGAGAGATCACGCGATATATCACCAACGTTCTGATCTATCTTGGTCTTTTGGGGACGTTTTTCGGATTGGCCACGACGGTTCCCGCCATTGTCGATACAATTCGCAGCCTCAACCCGCAGGAAGGCGAAGAAGGTTTGGCGGTTTTCAACCGTTTGATGGTTGGCCTTGAATCTCAGTTGCAGGGCATGGGCGTGGCGTTTGGATCCTCGCTTTTGGGGCTGGCCGGTTCGCTGATCGTTGGGTTGCTCGAGCTGTTCGCTGGCCACGGTCAGAACCGGTTTTATCGAGAGCTTGAGGAATGGCTGTCCTCGATCACCCGCGTCGGTTTCGCTGCTGGTGACGAAGGCAGCAGTGCAGAGCTGGCCGTGCTGACGCCCGTTTTGGATTCGATGTCCGAACAAATGGATGCCCTACAGGATTTGTTCTCGGCACAGGAACGCGACCGGGTCGAGTTGTCGACGAAACTCGGTCAACTTGTAGATGCGATCGGTGACATGAACCAGCGGCAGTCCGACAACGAAGGAGTAACCGCCGCTCTGGAGCGGGTTGCGCTGGGACAGGACGCCCTGCTTGATCACATGCGGGAACAGGGCGCTGGCGACGGGATCGATGCCGAAAGCCGTATGCGTCTACGTTCGATGGATGTGCAACTGTTGCGCATCCTCGAAGAAATCTCGGCGGGCCGTCAAGAAAGCATGAGCGAGCTGCGCAAGGACATCGAATTGCTGGTCAAAGCGCTTACTCTCCCCCGAGGCGCCGTGCGTTCTGCTCCGGAAGGAGAGTAAGCCATGGCGCTGTCCCGTCGCACAGGTCAGCGGTTCCAGGGGTCAGTCTGGCCCGGTTTCGTGGACGCGATCACGGGGCTATTGATGGTGCTGACCTTTGTGCTGACCATCTTCATGGTCGTGCAATACGTCTTGCGGGAAACCATTTCCGGGCAAGAGGACGAACTGACCGCCCTGTCTGACGAAATTGCGGCCCTGGCCGGTGCTCTCGGCCTGGAGGAGCGGGAAAACAGCCGCCTTCAGGCAAGGCTCGGGGCGTTGAACTCGACACTGTCGCAGGTCGAAACAGAGCTTGTTCAGGCCCAAATTCGGATCACGAGTTTTGAAGATCAGGTCACTGCGCTGCTGGCAGAGCAGGAACGGGCAAAAGGGGCCATCGCCGGTCTGGAATCCGAGCGGGACGAACTTCTGAATGAACAGGACGCGCTGAATCTTGCGCTTGCCCAAAGCCGCGCCGAGATTGACGAACAGACCGAGGCCGCTCGTCTTGCCGCGGCCCGGCGCGAGGCGCTTGAAGCGTTGATCGCCGATCTTGAGGAAAGCGAAGCAGCGCAATCGGCAATGATCACGGAACTTGAAGACCAACTGAGCGCCGAAGAAGCCGCAAGACTGGCCGAAGCCGCCGCCGCCGAAAACCTGCGCAACAGGTTGCAAGACGCTGACGCGGAATTGACCGCCATGACACTAGCGCTTGAGGCGCAGCGCAAAGAGGCTGAGGACACTCTGACCCTTCTGGCCGCGGCGCAAGCGGCAAAGGCTGAATTGGAACGGCAGTTCGGAGAGTTGAGCTCGCAGGATCTTCAAGTCCGGCTTGAGGCGGCGTTGGCCGCACAGACCGAAGCGCAGGCCGAGGCGCTGGCGCAGAGGACTCTGGCTGAAGAACGCGCAGCCCTGCTTGCGGTCGCGCGTGAAACCCTATCGGTTGAGCAGACAATTTCCGAAAAAGCCCAACGCGAAGCAGCCTTGTTGAATCAGCAAATGGCCGCTCTGCGAGAGCAACTGGGTGGGTTGCAGGCTTTGCTGGACGACTACGAGGAACGCAATGCGGCTGCGGACATTCAAATCCAGACGCTTGGGCAGGACCTCAACGCGGCTCTTGCCCGTGCCGCGTCCGAGGAACGCCGCCGCCGACTGTTGGAGGAAGCCGAACGCGCCCGTCTGGAAGCCGAAGCAGAGGTGTTGTCAGGTCAGAATGAAGAACTTGTAGCCCAGGCCGAAGACCTGCAGCGCTATCGCTCGGAGTTCTTTGGCCGACTGCGGGATGTGTTGGGCGATCAGGAAGGTGTGCGGATCGAAGGTGACCGGTTCGTGTTTTCGTCCGAAGTTCTGTTCGACACGGGCTCGGCCGTGCTGTCTGGGGAAGGGCAGTTGGAAGTCGCCAAAGTCGCGAATATTCTGCGAACTGTGGCGGCTGAGATCCCAGAGGGCTTGAATTGGGTTATTCGGGTCGATGGCCACACGGATAACGTACCTCTGGCCGGGACTGGGCGTTACCGCGATAACTGGGAGTTGAGCCAGGGACGGGCCTTATCGGTCGTGCGCTACATGGTCGAGGCGCTGGGTATTCCACCAAACCGACTGGCTGCGAACGGATTTGGTGAGTTCCAACCCGTCAATCCTGCTGATACGCCAGAAGCGCGTGCTCAGAACCGCCGGATCGAGTTGAAGCTGACCGAGCGGTAGTGGGTCTGACCGAAGGACGCGTCGTCCGATCCCAGAAACATTCACAGGTTTTGATTGATCCCAAGGTCGACGTGATGCGTTGGGCGAACACACGGCATTACTGGGGTTTTGCCGGTGGAAGGGAACTGGTTTTAGTTCAGTATTGATCAAACGTATCCAGCGCTTCGGTGGTGGGTAAGAAAGACCTTGGCAGAGCTCAAGTAGAGATGCCGGTGAGCAAAAAAGCCCGCCAATCAGATGATGGCGGGCTTTGTATCAGGGTTTGCGTTTTTTTTCAGTCCGCTGTCAGCAACGGCGGCTTGTCGCCCGGAATCCGTGGCTGATCGGGGCCAAGAATTTCCAGGTTCAGATCACCCTTCTTGACCGAGACACGGACCACACCGCCTTTGGCCAGTTTGCCGAACAGCAGCTCCTCGGCCAGAGGTTTCTTGATGTGCTCTTGAATGACCCGGCCCAGCGGACGGGCGCCCATCTTGTCGTCATAACCCTTGTCAGCCAGCCATTCGGCGGCTTTGGGCGTCAGGTCGATGGTCACGTTCCGATCCAGCAACTGCGCCTCAAGCTGCAGAACGAATTTTTCGACAACCTGCAGAATGACCTCTTTCGGCAGCGGCGCGAACGAGATCACAGCGTCCAGACGGTTGCGGAATTCCGGCGTAAAGGTCCGTTCGATCGCGGCCGTATCTTCACCTTCGCGGCGGTCCCGTCCAAAGCCGATGGCGGCCTTGGCCTGTTCCTGTGCACCGGCATTCGAGGTCATGATCAGAACCACGTTGCGGAAATTCACCGTGCGGCCGTTGTGATCTGTCAGCTCACCGTGGTCCATCACCTGCAACAGGATGTTGAACACGTCGGGGTGGGCTTTTTCGATCTCATCCAGCAGCAGCACGCAGTGCGGGTGCTGGTCGACGCCGTCCGTCAGCAAGCCACCTTGGTCAAACCCGACGTAGCCCGGAGGCGCGCCGATCAGACGGGATACCGCGTGTTTTTCCATGTATTCCGACATGTCAAAGCGCAGCAGTTCCACACCCAGCGTATCCGCGAGCTGTTTCGCAACCTCGGTTTTGCCCACACCGGTCGGACCGGCGAACAGGTAGTTGCCGATGGGTTTCTCAGGCTCACGCAGACCGGCGCGGGCCAGTTTGATCGCGCTGGATAGTGCGACGATGGCGTCATCCTGTCCGAACACCACGCGCTTCAGCGAGGCCTCAAGGTCCTTCAGAACCTCGGCATCGTCCTTGGTGACGTTCTTGGGCGGAATACGGGCGATCTTGGCCACGACAGCCTCGATTTCCTTGACGCCGATGGTCTTGCGGCGCTTGCTTTCCGCGACCAGATGCTGTGCCGCTCCGGCCTCATCAATCACGTCGATGGCCTTGTCGGGCAGTTTGCGGTCGTTGATATACCGCGCCGAAAGCTCGACGGCGGTCTTGATCGCGTCGGCGGTGTATTTGATCTCGTGATGCTTCTCGAAATAGGGTTTCAGGCCGCGCAGGATTTTCACGCTGTCTTCGACCGAAGGCTCATTCACGTCGATCTTCTGGAACCGGCGGCTCAGCGCGCGGTCCTTTTCAAAGTGCTGGCGGAATTCCTTATACGTGGTCGAGCCCATCGTGCGCAGCTTACCACCCTGCAACGCAGGTTTCAGCAGGTTGGACGCATCCATCGCGCCACCCGAAGTGGCACCGGCACCGATCACGGTATGGATTTCGTCAATGAACAGCACCGCGTCAGGGTGATCTTCCAGCTCGGTCACGACAGCTTTCAGACGCTCCTCGAAATCGCCGCGATAGCGGGTGCCTGCCAGCAGCGCGCCCATGTCCAGAGAATAGATCGTGGTTTCGGACAGCACGTCCGGCGCTTCGCCCGCGACGATTTTGTGGGCCAGCCCTTCGGCAATGGCGGTTTTGCCTACGCCCGGGTCCCCCACCAGCAGTGGGTTGTTCTTGCGGCGGCGGCACAGAACCTGAATGCAACGCTCAACCTCATCGGCGCGGCCGATCAGCGGGTCAACATCGCCTGCGCGCGATTTTGCGTTCAGATCAATGCAGTATTTCCCAAGCGCGCTTTCTTTCTGTTCGCCCTCTCCGGCGTTTGACTGGACTTCTTCTTCGACCTGATCCGCGCCGGAAACCGACCGATTCTCGCCATAGGCGGGGTCTTTGGCGACGCCGTGCGCGATGAAATTCACCGCGTCATAGCGAGTCATGTCCTGTTCCTGCAGGAAGTAGGCCGCGTTGCTTTCGCGTTCAGCGAAAATTGCAACCAACACGTTGGCACCGGTTACTTCGGTCCGGCCCGAGCTTTGGACGTGGATCGCTGCGCGTTGGATCACGCGCTGGAAGGCGGCCGTTGGAACGGCTTCGGACCCGTCGATATCCGTGACAAGGTTCGATAGGTCTTCGTCAATGAATTCGACCAGAGTGCTTCGCAGCTCATCCAGATCAACGCTACAGGCTTTCATGACGCGGATAGCATCAGGTTCTTCCAGCAGCGCCAGCAACAGATGCTCCAGCGTTGCAAATTCATGTCGCCGTTCGTTCGCAGCAGCCAAGGCCGCGTGAATGGCTTGTTCTAATGTGCTCGAGAATGAAGGCACGCGGGTGCTCCTCTGTCTTGGGTCGGAAGGGGCGCGGGCTTTAGGCCGGATCCCCATCCCAACCATGTCCTCATACTATTAGAGTTTGGTTGATCGCGGCCCGGCTTCAAGGGTTTTCTTTCACTTGACAGTCACATTTATTGTGACCGTGGCCGTGAAGAGCGCGAAATAAGCACTAGAAGCGGTCTTTTCTAGCCCGGATTTCCGCAAAAACTGCGGCAGGATCGGCATTTTCCATCCCAAGATGCGCCTGAATCGCCGGATCTGTGGCGCGAAGGAACGGATTTGTGGCCTTTTCCAGCGCCAAAGAGGACGGCACGGTTGGCTTTCCAGCAGCGCGTGCGCGTGCGATATCTGCGACACGGTCCTGCAATGCCGCGTTGTCAGGATCGACAGTTACCGCGAATTTCCCGTTGGACTGTGTGTATTCGTGCCCTGAACAAACCAGCGTGTCGTCGGGCAGGGCGGCCAGTTTCGACAGCGAGGCCCACATTTGCGGCGCGGTGCCCTCAAACAGACGGCCGCATCCAAGGGCCATTAGACTATCTGCGGTGAAAACGACGGAACTCTGCGGCATGTAAAAGGCGATATGACCGACCGTATGGCCCGAGACATCCATGACCTGCACGGGCTCTCCCCCAACCTCAAACACGTCGCCCTCGCTCACCTGCTGATCCAGCGGAGGCAGGCGATGCGCGTCTGCGGCAGCTCCGATCACCTTGGCCGCGTGTTTTTCGAGAATGGCGGGCAGGCCGTCCACATGGTCGAAATGATGGTGGGTCAACAATACGTGACTAAGCGTCCATCCGCGCTTCTCCAGCTCGGCCAGAATGGGCCCGGCTTCTGGCGCGTCGATCAATGCGGTATTGCCGCCCTCTGCGTCATGGGCCAAAAAAGCGTAGTTATCGCTGAGACATGGGATGGTGACGATCTCAAGAGGCATGGCCTTTTGCCCTTTCGTTGCTAGACTGCGCACAGCTAAGCCGATTGACCGGGTGTCCGCAATGCATCTTGATGTGCAGGATCTGAGGAACTTTTACTACCGCAGCACCCTGGGTCGTGCGGCGCAGGCTGCGATACGTGGGCGTTTGACGGATTTATGGCCCGAAGCCAAAGGGCAAACCGTGGTCGGATTCGGCTTTGCCGTTCCTTTGCTGCGGCCCTATTTGGCCGAGGCGCGCCGCGTGATCGGATTGATGCCGGGGCCGCAGGGAGTGATGCCCTGGCCTGCGGGTATGCCCAACGTGTCAGTCCTGACGGAAGAGACGCTTTGGCCGATCGAAACGGGCCATGTCGACAAGCTGGTTGTCATGCATGGGCTTGAGACATCCCAGCGACCCAGCGAGTTGCTGGATGAATGCTGGCGCGTATTGGGGCCCGGAGGACGGGCCTTCTTTATCGTGCCCAACCGGGCCGGGCTGTGGTCACGGACCGACCGCACCCCCTTTGGATTTGGCCGCCCTTATTCTGCGTCGCAGCTTGAGAGCCAACTCAAGTCCCATCACTTCATCCCGGAAAACCACTGCTCGGCTTTGTATTTGCCACCGTCCTTCCGCCGGTTTTGGCTGAAATCCGGGAGTTTGATCGAGAAAACCGGGCAACGTCTGCCGACGATCATGGCGGGTGGAGTGCTAATGGTCGAGGTGACCAAGCATATCCGGCCACCCAGCGGCAGTGTCACAAAAGACACTGAACGACGTCCAATCAAGGCGCTTGATGGTCTGCTGAAACCGGCCTAGGCCGCGCCAAGCATTTAACGCGACGTCAGACGCAGAAATTGCGGCAAAAAGGCCGCAGGAATCGCAAAAACCTACACTTTGGTAACATTTTTCGCGCTCCTCAGCCGGATAAAAGGGTCGCACCTTACGTAAGTGATTGAAATAGAACATTTTGTGGATAACGCGGCGGGGATTATAACGTATTGCTAGGTTGGTTCGGCTCTGCTACATCCCCGGTGATTTTGATCCCCGACCGCATGGGCGGGGTTTCTTCACGCCCCCGGGGTAGCTGCCGCAACGCGAATTCGGGGCCTCAAATATCGGAAGGGTGGACGTGTCCGAACCAGCTTCGATTTCCACTGGCATTGCCGAGCGCTATGCCACTGCGATCTTCGAGATCGCCAAAGAGAATAATGACCTTGCAGGTCTGGAAACCGGAATCAACGATCTGGCAGCAGCTTTGGGCGAGAGCGCCGAACTGCGCGACCTGATCGCTTCGCCTCTGGTTTCGCGCGCCGAACAGGAAGGCGCGATTACCGCGATCGCTGACAAGATGGGTTTGAACCCCATCCTGCGTAACACGCTGGGACTGATGGCGCAGAAACGCCGCCTGTTCGTCGTGCCGCAGCTGGTTCAGGTTCTGCGTACCATGCTGGCAGATGAGCGTGGCGAAGTGACCGCCGATGTCGCCTCGGCCAAGGCGCTGACCAAGACGCAACTGGAAAAACTGTCCAAGACGCTGTCCGAGCGTGTGGGCAAGACCGTAACAATCAATGCGACCGTTGATGAAAGCCTCATCGGCGGTCTTGTCGTTAAAGTGGGTTCGAAGATGATCGATAGCTCGATCCGCTCCAAGCTCAACTCCCTACAGAATGCAATGAAAGAGGTCGGATAAATGGGAATCCAAGCTGCAGAGATTTCTGCAATCCTGAAGGACCAGATCAAGAATTTTGGTCAGGAAGCCGAAGTAGCCGAAATCGGCCGCGTGCTGAGCGTCGGTGACGGTATCGCCCGCGTATACGGCCTGGACAATGTGCAAGCCGGTGAGATGGTCGAATTCCCCGGCGGCATCATGGGTATGGCGCTGAACCTGGAAAGCGACAACGTAGGTGTCGTTATCTTCGGTTCTGACCGTGACATCAAAGAAGGTGACACCGTCAAGCGCACCAACTCGATCGTGGACGTTCCGATCGGTGATGAGCTGCTGGGCCGCGTTGTTGACGGTCTGGGCAATCCGCTGGACGGCAAAGGCCCGATCAATGCCTCCAAGCGTGGCGTTGCAGACGTCAAAGCCCCCGGCATCATCCCGCGTAAATCGGTGCACGAGCCGATGGCAACCGGCCTGAAGTCGGTTGACGCGATGATCCCGATCGGCCGTGGCCAGCGGGAACTGATCATTGGTGACCGTCAGACAGGTAAAACCGCCGTGGCTCTGGACACCATCCTGAACCAGAAAGTCTATAACGACGCGGCAGGCGACGACGAGTCGAAGAAACTGTACTGCGTTTACGTTGCGGTTGGTCAAAAACGTTCGACCGTTGCGCAGCTGGTGAAGAAACTGGAAGAGTCCGGCGCGATTGAATACTCGATCGTTGTGGCCGCGACCGCGTCCGACCCGGCACCGATGCAGTTCCTGGCACCTTACGCCGCGACCGCGATGGCAGAATACTTCCGCGATAACGGCCGCCACGCGCTGATCATCTATGATGACCTGTCGAAACAGGCTGTGTCCTATCGTCAGATGTCGCTGCTGCTGCGCCGTCCGCCCGGACGTGAAGCCTATCCTGGTGACGTTTTCTATCTCCACTCGCGCCTGCTGGAGCGTTCGGCGAAGCTGAACGAAGACTTCGGCGCTGGCTCGCTGACCGCTCTGCCGGTTATCGAAACTCAGGGTGGTGACGTTTCGGCCTTTATTCCGACCAACGTGATCTCGATCACCGACGGCCAGATCTTCCTGGAAACCGAACTGTTCTATCAGGGCATCCGTCCTGCTGTGAACACGGGTCTGTCGGTTTCGCGTGTGGGCTCGTCCGCCCAGACCAACGCGATGAAATCGGTCGCTGGTCCGGTTAAGCTGGAATTGGCTCAGTACCGTGAAATGGCCGCCTTTGCGCAGTTTGGTTCCGACCTTGACGCCGCGACCCAGCAGCTGCTGAACCGTGGTGCGCGTCTGACCGAGCTGATGAAACAGCCGCAGTATTCGCCGCTGACCAACGCGGAAATCGTCTGCGTCATCTTCGCGGGCACCAACGGTTACCTCGACAAGATCGACGTCTCGGATGTTGGCCGCTATGAGGCTGGTCTGCTGGCGCACCTGCGGGGCAAGCACGCCGACCTGCTTAAGTGGCTCACCGACGAAGATCCCAAGATCAAAGGTGACGCGTCCGACAAGATCAAGGCAGCGATCGACGAATACGCCGCGACCTTCGCTTGATAGGGGGTTCCGATGCCTAGTCTGAAGGACCTTAAAAACAGGATCGAGTCGGTCAAATCGACCCGCAAGATCACCAAGGCCATGCAGATGGTCGCGGCCGCAAAACTGCGCCGCGCCCAGGAATCTGCCGAAGCCTCGCGCCCCTATGCCGAGCGGTTTAATGCCGTGATGGCGGGGCTGGCGGCTTCGGTCGGGGGCAGCGACAGCGCCCCCAAGCTGCTCCGTGGTACGGGCAGTGATGATGTGCATCTGCTGGTTGTGATGACAGCTGAACGCGGCCTTTGCGGTGGCTTCAACTCGAACATTGCCAAGCTCGCCCGCCAAAAGGCGGAAGAGCTGCGCGGCAAAGGCAAGACGGTCAAGGTTCTGACCGTCGGCAAGAAAGGCCGCGACGCGCTCAAGCGTGATTTTGGCGATCTGTTCGTTGGACATATCGACCTGAGCGAAGTCAAACGCATTGGTTACACCAACGCGCAGGACATTGCGAAGGACATCCTGTCTCGCTTTGACGGGGGTGAGTTCGATGTTGCCACGATCTTCTACTCGAAGTTCGTCAACGTCGTGACCCAGATCCCGACGGCCCAGCAAGTTATTCCCGCCTCGTTCGAGGACGAAGCGGCGGGTGACGACAGCGGTGCCATTTTCGATTACGAGCCCAGCGAAGAGGCCATCTTGGCCGACTTGCTGCCCAAGGGGGTTGCGACCGCGATCTTCTCGGCTCTGCTCGAGAACGGAGCGTCTGAACAGGGTGCACGGATGTCCGCGATGGACAACGCGACACGTAACGCGGGTGAGATGATCGACAAGCTGACGATCCAGTTCAACCGCTCGCGTCAGGCCGTGATCACCAACGAGCTGATTGAAATTATTTCCGGCGCCGAAGCGCTGTAAGAAAACCGGAGACGAAACATGGCGAATGCAAAAGGCAAAGTCACACAGATCATCGGGGCCGTCGTTGACGTGCAGTTCGATGACGCACTGCCTGAAATTCTGAACGCGCTGGAAACCACCAACAACGGCAAGCGCCTGGTGTTGGAAGTTGCTCAGCACTTGGGTGAAAACACCGTCCGTACCATCGCGATGGACGCGACCGAAGGTCTGGTCCGTGGTGAGGTCGTAACCGACACCGGCGCACCGATCTCGGTTCCGGTTGGCAACGCCACCCTGGGCCGCATCCTGAACGTGGTCGGCGAGCCGATCGACGAAAAAGGCGAGGTTGTTGCGTCGGAAACCCGCGCAATCCACCAGCCCGCACCCGAGTTCGCGGAACAGTCGACCGAGTCGGAAATCCTGGTGACCGGCATTAAGGTTGTGGACCTGCTGGCCCCTTATGCCAAAGGCGGTAAGATCGGCCTGTTCGGTGGTGCCGGCGTTGGTAAAACCGTTCTGATCATGGAACTGATCAACAACATCGCAAAAGTGCACTCGGGCTTTTCCGTGTTCGCGGGTGTTGGTGAACGGACCCGTGAAGGCAACGATCTGTACCACGAGATGATCGAATCGAACGTGATTAAGCCCGACAACCTGTCGGAATCGCAGGTTGCGCTGGTTTACGGTCAGATGAACGAACCTCCCGGAGCGCGTGCGCGTGTTGCTCTGACCGGTCTGACCCTGGCCGAACAGTTCCGCGACCAGTCCGGTACCGACGTTCTGTTCTTCGTCGACAACATCTTCCGCTTTACACAGGCGGGTTCCGAGGTTTCGGCTCTGCTGGGTCGTATTCCTTCTGCTGTGGGCTACCAGCCGACACTGGCCACTGACATGGGCGCGCTGCAGGAGCGGATCACCTCGACCAAGTCGGGCTCGATCACCTCGGTGCAGGCGATCTACGTGCCTGCGGACGACCTGACCGACCCCGCGCCGGCGACCTCGTTCGCTCACTTGGATGCGACCACCGTTCTGAACCGTGCGATCTCGGAAAAGGGTATCTACCCGGCTGTTGACCCGCTCGACTCGTCCTCGCGTCTGCTGGACCCCGCGATTGTGGGTGAGGAGCACTACGGCGTTGCGACCGACGTTCAGCAGATCCTCCAGCGCTACAAGTCGCTGCAGGACATCATCGCCATCCTCGGCATGGACGAACTGTCGGAAGAAGACAAACTGACCGTGGCCCGTGCCCGTAAGATCGAACGCTTCCTGTCGCAGCCGTTCGACGTTGCCGAAGTCTTCACCGGTTCGCCGGGCGTTCAGGTTCCTCTGGACGTGACCATCGCGTCGTTCAAAGCGGTTGTCGCTGGCGAATACGATCACCTGCCCGAAGCAGCCTTCCTGATGGTTGGCGGCATCGAAGAAGTGATCGCTAAAGCGGAAAAGATGGCCGCAGAAGCCGCCTAAGGAGTATCCCTGATGGCAAACACGATGCAATTCGACCTCGTCAGCCCCGAGCGGAGCCTTGCTTCGCTTGAGGCCACCGCGGTCCAGATTCCCGGCGCGGACGGGGACATGACGGCGATGCCCGATCATGCCCCCACCATCACCACGCTGCGCCCCGGTCTGCTGAAGGTTGAGGCACCCCAAGGAGCCAGCGAATACCTGGTCACCGGCGGTTTTGCCCAGATCAACGGCGACAGCATGTCGGTTCTGGCTGAAAAGGCCATTCCGGTTGCCGAAGTGACCCGGTCGCATCTGGACGACCTGATCGCCGAGGCGCGCGCCTCGCATGAAGCCGCGAAAGCGGGTGACGATCAGACCATCGTTGACGATGCAGCCAAGCTGCTGGCCGACATGGAAGCGCTTGGGACGCATATGAGCCTGTAAGGTTCACATCATACCCAGAAATCAAAACGGCTCCGCCAGTGCGGGGCCGTTTTTTTGTCGTGATTTTGCCAAGGCCGCGGAATAAGCTGCCGTAATAGTTGGCAAAGTAGAAATAACCGAAGACATAAATGAAGGTTTTTCAAACTCATCCCATTGGTATCGATCAAGGCGAAACCGTCTTGTTTTCTGATTTCTCGAACGGCGGAGAAATGTGGACAGGTGAGGGCGCACGGGAAAGGCGCTCGGCTGTTACGTTCAGTCAGCCGTTTCGGTCCGCACCGGTGATCCAGATCAGTATTTCGCTATGGGATGTGGATACGTCTTCGGCACTGCGCGCAGAGGTGGTGGCAGAAGACGTAACGGAGACAGGCTTTTGCGCGGTCTTCCGCACTTGGTCAGACACCCGCATTGCACGGATTCGAGTGAAGTGGACCGCGATAGGTGAAGTGGCTCATGAGGATGATTGGGACATCTCCTGAGCCACATCACATTGTTTAGGTAGGTTTTTTAGCCGTCTTGCGCTTCGATCATATCGACACGCGTGGCATGGCGACCGCCTTCAAACTCGGCTGTCAGGAAAGCATCGACAATATCCAATGCCTGACCTTCTCCGACGACGCGTGCGCCAATCGAAAGCATGTTGGCATTATTGTGCTGGCGGATCATACGCGCCGAGAATGCGTCAGCGCAGACCCCGCAGCGTATTCCGGGAACCTTGTTGGCTGCCATCATGATGCCCTGTCCCGTGCCGCACAGGATGATCCCCAATTGGCAGTCACCCGAAGCAACGGCTTGCGCCGCTGCCTTTCCGTGAATCGGGTAGTGCGTGCTCTCGGGTGTTGTCGGTCCGATATCGACAACTTCCCAGCCTTTGGCTGCGATATGCTTTGCGACTGCATTGCGTAGGTCAATGGCTGCGTGGTCGCTGGAAAGTACGATCCGTTTGGTGGTGGTCATTGGGTTTCCCCTAGAAAGCCGTGGAAGATAGCGCGGTCAGGGTAGGGCAATTGGAAGTGTTCGCCCTACTGCTTTAATCCGTCTGGTACATGGACTCGTAAATCGGGGTCAGGGTCTTGTCCTCGAACAAGGACGACACGCTGGTGCCATTCCAGATATTCAGGATCGCCTGCGTAAAGATCGGCGCGGTTGGCACGATGCGGATGTTCTTGGCCTTGGCGACTTCTTTGGTGGGTTGGATCGTGTCCGTCAGCACCAGAGATTTCATCACCGAGTTGGTCACACGCTCGACCGCCGGGCCGCTCATGACGCCGTGGGTGATGTAGGAATGAACCTCTTTCGCGCCGTTATCCAGCAGCACCTGCGCCGCCTTGCACAATGTGCCGGCCGTGTCGCACATGTCATCCACGATCAGGCAAATCTTGTCTTTTACGTCGCCGATCACGGTCATCTCAGCAACTTCACCTGCTTTCTCGCGGCGCTTGTCCACGATCGACAGAGGGGCATTGATACGCTTGGCCAGCTCTCGTGCGCGGGCTACGCCGCCCACGTCGGGTGAAACCACCATGATCTCGTCCATATTGTCCTTGAACTGGTTTTTTACATCCAGCGCAAAGATCGGCGAGGCATAGAGGTTGTCCACCGGAATATCAAAGAACCCCTGAATCTGGGCTGCGTGCAGGTCCATGGTCAGAACCCGCTCGATCCCTGCGCCGGTCAGCATATTGGCGACCAGCTTGGCGGAAATCGGCGTGCGGGCCTTGGTGCGGCGGTCCTGACGGGCGTAACCGAAATAGGGGATCACAGCCGTGATCCGCTGCGCGGACGAACGGCGCAGCGCGTCGGCGATAATCAGCAGCTCCATCAGGTTGTCGTTTGCAGGGTTCGAGGTCGGCTGAACGATGAACATGTCCTCGCCCCGCACATTCTCGAAAACTTCGACGAAAATCTCGCCGTCATTGAACCGCTCGACGCGAGCATCGACCAATCCCTGATCGACTCCGCGATACAGGCTCATTCGACGCGCGATGGTTTCGGCAAGAGGAAGGTTGGCGTTCCCAGCGATGAGCTTGGGTTCGTTGAGTGTCGGCATCGGCTGTTTTTCCCCGGGCAGCAATGGCAATGTGACAGATTCGTGATGTTGACACCGCTTATCATGGCCTTACCGTCTCGCAAAGATTACGCAGCGGAGAAAGTGCACATGGCCACCATTGACTACTATTTTGCGACACTCTCGCCCTACACTTACCTGGCGGGTACTCGACTGGAGGAGATAGCGGCCAAACACGGGGCCACGATCAACTATAAACCGCTGGATATCATCGCCCTGTTCGGTCGCACGGGGGGAACGCCGCCCAAGGACCGGCATATCTCGCGCATTGAGTACCGGGCGCAAGAGCTGCAAAGACAGGCGAAAAAGTTGGGTATGGAGTTCAATCTGCAACCGGCACATTGGCCGACAAATGCCGCACCGTCGTCCTATGCCGTAATTGCTGCGCTAAAGGACGGATCGGGGGATATTGGAAAGCTGGTTCATTCCTTCGTTCGCGCGTGCTGGGCTGAGGAGAAAGACATCGCGCAGGACGATGTCATCCGGGATTGTCTGTCCAAGGCGGGCTATGACCCAAGCCTGGCTGATAGCGGGTTGCTGGTTGGTGCCGAAACCTATGCCTCCAACCTGGAAGAAGCCGTTGATCGCGGCGTGTTTGGCGCCCCTTTTTATATTACCGAAGACGATCAGCGATTCTGGGGGCAGGATAGACTGGATGATCTGGATCGGCATCTGGCGGAGATGAAAGGATGAAGGACGGAATGACCTCGTCACCGGTTTTTGTCAGAACGCTTGGGCAGGGTGCACGCAAGGTGCTCGCCCTGCATTGCACTATCGCGCATTCCGGTGTTTGGGCCGGTTTGACCTCTGCACTGGATGACCAGGCTACTTTGATAGCGCCGGATATGCTTTCGCATGGACGCAGCCCGGATTGGGACGGGCAGGGGGATTTCTTTGATCTTACGACCGGGTTTTCGGCCAATTTGTTGACCGAGCCGATGGACGTGATTGGCCATTCTTTCGGCGCAATGGTCGCGTTGCGCCTTGCGCTGGAATACCCGGACCGCGTCCGCAGCGCCGTGTTGATAGAACCGGTTTTCTTTGCCGTGGCCGCGCAGGATGCGCCCGACATCCTTGCCCGCCATGATCAAGAGGCACAGCCCTATGCCGATGCCTTGGCCGCTGGGGATATGCAACTGGCGGCTCGGTTGTTCAACAGAATGTGGAGCACGGATATCAGTCCGCGGTGGACAGAAATGCAGGAGAAAACCCGCACTGCGATGATACGCGGTGTGCCTGTCGTGCCGGCCGTGAAAGAAGCGGTGTTTAATGACCAAAAGGGCTTTTTGAAACCCGGTGTTCTGGACCGCGCAACCATGCCCATCTTGGTTCTGAGCGGTTCAAAAACGAACCCCGTCATGCCTGTGATTGGTCAGGGGTTGCAGCGCCGTCTGCCCAACGCGTCCTTCGATGTCGTCGAAGGGGCGGGGCACATGCTGCCGATTTCTCATCCAAAGGCCACAGCGCAGCTTGTGCAACGGTTCTGGGACACTGCTGAGACACCTGCATAAGATTGGCCGCTTTGTCAGCGGCCTATAGCAAGGCCAGAAAACGGTCGATGTCATCTGTACTGATCGACCAGTCGCAAACAAGCCTGCAGGCGAGGGGTTCTTCCTCGTCTGCGCCTTCAAGTTCCGCGCCCCATAGGTGATAGACCGCGCCAGCTTGGTGCAACTGCTTGTGGCGCGCCCGCGAGAACTCGGCAAAGATCATGTTGGCTTGTGGCTCATGCAGGAACGAGGCTCCTTTCGCGCGCAGCCCGTCCGCAAGCCGAGCGCAGTTGGCGTTGGCCTGACGCGCCATAGTCAGCCACAGGTCGTTTTGCAGGTATGCCGCCATTTGCGCCGACAGATAGCGGTGCTTGGAGAACAGGTGCGCCCCGCGTTTGCGCCGCAGCTCAAATTCCCAAGCCTTCGTCTCGTCAAAGAAAACAACGGCTTCAACACCCATCAGGCCGTTTTTGGTGCCGCCAAAGCTGACCACATCCACGCCCGATTTCCACGTCATCTCGGCAGGGGAACAGTTCAGCGCAACCAGAGCGTTGGTGAAGCGCGCACCGTCAAGGTGAACGGGCAGGCCGTATTCCTTGGCCACACCGCACAGCGCCTGCAACTCGCTCAACGAATACACGGACCCACGTTCGGTCACCTGAGTGATCGAGACCGGACCGCGCTGAGGGCCATGCACGCCGCGCGTTTCTTCGGCCAGAATCGCACCGCGAAGCGCCTCGGGGTTCATCTTGTCGCTGCCCGGCACCAGCGTCAGCTTGGCTCCGCTGTAGAACTCGGGCGCGTTGCATTCATCTTCGTGGATATGGGCGACGGCTGAGCAAAACACTGTTTCCCACGGTTGCGCGAGGGTCGCCAAAGCCAGCGAATTCGCCGCCGTCCCTGTGGCCACCAGATACACCGCCGCACCCGGAGCTTCAAAGACCCCGCGAATCCGATCCCGTACCTCGTTCATCAACGAGTCGGCGCCGTAGGCCATCTGATACCCTTCATTGGCCGCGTTCAAGGCTGCCATGACCTGCGGGTGAACCGGCCCGGAATTGTCAGAGGCGAAATACATCAGCTAGGCTCCTCGATGATATAGTCTTCCCACTCTTCCATGGGGGTTTCAAACTCGGACACCGTGCGGCCCTGCACGGATATTCCGGCAGCATGCACGCTATCGGGCGTACCAGATATCAAAGGGTGCCAGTCGTAAAGTGGTTTCCCTTCCCACAGCAACCGATAGGCGCAGGTCTGGGGCAGCCAATAGGCGTGGCTGTCGATATTGTCCGGCGTCATAACGATACATTCCGGCACGAACTGGTGGCGGATATCGTATTGAGTGCAGCGGCAGGTTTCGTCGTCTAAAAGGCGGCAGGCGACACAAGTCAGGGCAACCTCGCCCGAGTCTTCGTCTTCCAGCTTGTTCAGACAGCACTTGCCGCACCCGTCGCACAGCGCTTCCCATTCGCGCTGGTTCATTTTGGTCAGCGGTTTACGTTCCCAAAATCGGGGGGCCAGGCCATCGCGGTCAATCGGATCGGTCGTCATAACGCCGCCAGCAGGGTGCGGGCCTTTTCGCAATCAGAGTTCATCTGTGAGATTAGCCCATCCAGCCCGTCAAAGGTCATCTCTGGGCGGAGATATTCGACCAGCCCGACCGACAGGGTCGCGCCGTACAGATCGCCAGAGAAATCGAGAAGGAAAGTTTCAATATTGGGAACTTCGCCCTGAAACATTGGTCGCGTCCCAACCGAAGCCGCGCCGTGATAGCTGCCTTTATGCGGACCGTCGAGCACATCGACCAGCACCGCGTAGACGCCAAACTTTGGCGGGTGCAGCCCCTCGATCGACATGTTTGCGGTGGGAAAGCCCAGCTCGCGCCCCCGCTGTTCGCCGCCAATGACTTCGCCTTCGATCCGGTGCCAATGGCCCAGCATGGCGGCCGCATCGCGCGGGCGACCATCGGTCAGTGCAGTGCGGATCGCGGTGGAGGACACGATGTTTTCAGATCGCTCCATCAATGGGGCGATGGTGACGCCAAAACCCATCTCGCGCCCAAAGCGGATCATGTCCTCGGCGGAGCCACTTCGCCCTTTGCCGAAACAGAAATCCGCTCCGACAACAACATGGGACAGGCCGAGCCCGTCGCAGATCACATTGCGGGCGAATTCTTCGGGGGTCAAACCAGCAAGAGCTGCATTGAATGGCAGTTCGTACAACTTCTGGACGCCCAGTTTCTCGAGCCGGTGCGCGCGTGCATTGCCGCGCATCAAGCGAAAAGGCGGGGCCGCCGGAGCAAAATACTCACGCGGATGCGGCTCGAACGTCATTACGCCCAGCGGGGCGTCGGGGGCGGCCTTGCGTGCCAGTTCAATGACCGACCGATGGCCGATGTGAACCCCGTCAAAGTTCCCGATCGCGACGCTGGCGCCTCGATCCCGAGGCTCGATATATTGGAAATCCCGAATGGTGCGCATAGCGCTTGCCTAACGGGACTGCCGCCCTTGTTCAAGGGCTTGAAGCATCAGTCGAACTTGCGCGATGGGGCCAGCACCATGGCTTCGCCCACCAACACCTTTTTACCATCAACCGCGCAGTGGCAATCCAACTTGACCCGGCGCTTGGCAAAGTCGATGTCGATCACCTTGACCTCGGCATAGACCATGTCACCGGGGCGCACCGGAGCCAGGAATTTCAAGGATTGGCCCATGTAAACCGTACCGTGGCCGGGCAGTTGCTCGCCGATCACGGCTGAGATCAACCCAGCCGTCAGCATCCCATGCGCAATGCGTCCTTGAAAGATCGTGTCGCGGGCGTAGTCATCGTCCAGATGAACTGGATTCCGGTCGGTTGAAACCTGAGCAAACATCTCGATATCTTCGTCCGTCACCACTTTGCGCAGGTGGCGGGTCATGCCCATTTCGATGTCTTCAATGCAGATCGTGCCGCGCGGAAGATTGTCCAACATGTCGCCCTCACTCAAAGCCTATGGGCAACAAAAAAACTTTAGATGCCCGTGTTTGGCAACTTTATTACTTCGCAAGCGCAGAAAATCAAGCCTTTTCTGCTCAGCGCAAACGTCCGATCGTATAGGTGGGATTTATATTTTCCCTTGCAATATAAGCGGTTAGGGATTCGTGGTGCGGATGATGCGACGTTTTTGTTTCGGCCGCTGCCAGTCCGCCTGAGATGAACAGAGAATCAATTCCCTCACCCATGCCGCCCAGAATGTCGGTATGAGGCCCGTCGCCGATCACCAAAATATCGCCATCGGGGATATCCTGATCCAATTCTTGCAGCCGACGACGCGCCAGATCGTAGATCGGAGGGTGCGGTTTGCCGAAATAGAGGCTTTCTCCGCCCATCTGGGTGTATAGTTTCGCCAACGCGCCCGCGCACCACTCGCGAACCTCGCCCCGATCAACGACGATGTCCGGGTTGGCGCAGAGCAGTTTCATGCCCTTTTGCTTGGCGAATAGGAAATCCGCCCGGTTCACCGCTGGATCTGCCATGGGATCGAACGGGCCGCAGCATACGATGCCCTCGGCCTCGGCCAGTGGTACGCGTTCGATGTGAATGGGGTGATCCAGCAGCTTCAGCGGTTCAAAGAATCCCGTGTCGCGCTCCCATTCGCCCATGAAATAGACCTTTTGGCCGACGACCCCGCGGAACATGGCTGACCGGGCTGAATCTCCGCTGGTCGCGATCGTGTCGTAGGCGTTGTCGGGAACATTGAACTGTTCAAGCTGCTCCGCGACACCGGCGCGCGGTTTGGGAGAGTTGGTGACCAAAACGACAATTCCGCCTTTGGCACGATATTCCTGAAGGGCGGCGACGGCTTCGGGAAAGGCCGTGATGCCGTTGTGAACGCATCCCCAAAGGTCCACGAACAGAGCTTTGTAGCGGTCAGAGATTTCAGAAAGCGAATGGACGATCTGGGTCATGTGCGTGCCCTCGGGGTCAAAGGTCGAAGTTGCGTCAGCTATGGCAAAGCTGGTTCGTTTTGACCATCCCACAATGCAAATAACAGGGGTTGCGGCCTTTGCGCGTCAGTTTTCTTCGGAAATATCTTCCACGCCCGGTGCCTGCTGGACGTTTTCAGTGCCCAGTATGACCTGCGCACCAATCCTGTTTTGAAACCGAACCACGACCAAATAGCCGGGCCCCAATTCGTCTTGCAAAACGTCGACCAAGGGTTGTTCGCGAAGGCTTTCAGGAAGCAATCCGGCAATCGAGGAAACCTTGAAAGCGGCTTCGATGGGAAGATCGACGATCAGCCATATGTCCGCGTGTTTGCGCTTGGGGTTTACGTCCACGCGGATGATCTCGACCGAAACGGGGTCAGCCCAATCTCGAATTGTCTGCGCGACCCGCGACTCGGTCCGGGTTTCGAGATAGCGATTATAGGTGGACTTTCCCAGTTGCAGGACAACGGCCGCCAGAAATGCCAGCGTCACGAATACGCTGGCCGTAAAGTTCAGCTTGCGCTTGCCTTTGCTAAAGACAACGGAACGTGCGGCATAAACGATATATACCGAACAGGCAGACAGGATGATCGCACCAAGGTTTGTCGCAAAGAGCAGTCCGGCTTCATAGGCGTCGGCGGGTTCACCAAAATACAATAGTACGCCTGACGCAGACAAAGGCGGAACCAGCGATACGCCGATGGCCGCTCCGGGTAGAAGGCTGGCCTCGGACCGGTTGATCTGCACATAAGCGGCTGCCACGCCAGCGGCGAGAGCCACAATAAGGTCTTCGGTTCCGGGATCTGTTCGTGCAAGTACCTGATCAGGGATCAGGATGCCGCGTGGAACATCGGCGATATAGACGAGAAACCACGCCAGAAAGACACACAGAAAAGCTGCTGCGCAAACCGTGAGGGCGAGGGAAAGCGCCCGTTTCAGCCACCCCATGACCATCGCCGCTGCGACTCCGAGTATCGGAGACATGAGCGGAGCGACCAGCATGGCGGCGATAACCACGGCACCGGAATCGCGCAGCATACCCATCGTGGCAATGACCACCGACAGGGTCAGCAGCATGGCAAAGCGCCGCCAATATGCGGCTTTGTCCTTGCCCTCGAACCGCAGGATATCCCGGGTCGTGCTATAGTTGAGCATGCTCATGCATTTCGTTAGATCCGCGTTTCCGCCGTTGCTTTGATCAGAGTAGCAACGGAAATGGTTCTCGCAAATCTTTAGATGCAAACAAAAAAGGCGCCCAAGCTGGACGCCTTTTCAACAACAGTAAAGTCAGATCAGACTTTGAGGTTCGGGATGATCTGCTTCTTGCGGCTCATGATGCCGGGAAGAACAACGGCGTCGCCATCAACGCTTGCGCCAAAGCTTTTCTCGGCGACCGATTTGACCAGATCGTTGGGGACCAGCAGGGTGGCCTCTTCGTTCAGGATGTCGACCACGAACAGCAGAACCTGATCCACGCCGTCTTCCTTGGCAACATCGGCCATTGAAGTTGCGAGGCTGCCCTTGCGGTCAAGCACAACACCCGGAGCGGTGGTTTCCAGAACCGAGACGCGGAACTTGGTGCCGTCGACCTCGTATTCCTTGCTGTCCATGCGGATCAGTTCCGCATCCGAGAACGAGGAAACGTCTGATTTCGCCGCGAACATGTCAGCAGCATAGGCCGAGACGTCCAGACCCAGCTCGGCGGCCAGTTTCTCGGCCACGGCGCGGTCATGGGCGGTGGTGGTGGGCGAGCGGAACTCCAGCGTGTCCGACAGGATGCAGGTCAGCGCCGCGCCTTTGATGGCCTCGGGCATTTTGGCTGCGTCGTCGCCCATCAGGTCAACCATGATGGTCGCGGTGCAGGCCAGCGGGCGAACGGTGATGTCGATCGGGCCTTTGGTTTCCAGACCGCCGACCAGCTTGTGGTGGTCGATGATGGCACGGATGTCGGCGCTGTTGACGCTGGCGGGCAGCTCGGCGGGGTTGTTGGTGTCTACGATGACAACCGGCGCGTCGGCTTCGACGTCGTCAATGATGCGCGGCTTGGGCAGGTCCCAGCGTTGCAGCATGAACGCCGCTTCGGTGTTGGGTTCGCCCAGCAGTACGGGCTCGGCCTGTTCGCCTTTGACTTCGTTCAGGTACCACGACCACAGGATCGGAGAACCGGTGGAATCGGTGTCGGGGGATTTATGTCCAAATACGAGGGTTGTCATGTCAGCGTCCTGAGGATGGTAATTTTGCGCGCCTTATAGGGCGGTCCTGCAGGCTTGTCACCTGCCCACCGGTAAACTGCGACGATGGGTATAAGATTGCTTAGAAAACGGCCCTTTCCAAAGTGTATCCGCTTTGCTCCAGCTGTTTCAGCAGGCCGTGTTCGCCCCCAAGGTGGCCTGCACCGACCGCGATCACCGCCATCCGATCTTGAATGTCCAGAATGTGCTGCATCCAGTTGTTATTGCGCTCGACCAAAAGCTGCTTCTCGAAGCCGCCCCATTCCTCGTCAAAAATCTCTTGCGTCAGGCCCGAACTCTCAAGACCCTGCAGGCGGGCGAATTGGATGATCTCTCCGTGCTTTTCTTCCAAATACGTGTTGAGCATGGTGGTGAGCTGATCTTCGCTGCTTTCAAAGGCATCCGCCATCCGAACCAGGGATTGTACCTGCTTTTCCATTGGGAATTCGTCGAACATGGCCATCAGCTCGTCGATCTGCTCGAGCGAGTGCTGCGGGATGCCGTTTTCCTTTGCCAGGTCTGTCAGGCGCGCATCCATGCCGTAGTTGGCGTCAGGATCCTGAATCATGCAGGGAGGGACGCCTAGGGTCATGCTCAGGAACCACGGGCGCATTTTCGCACCCATCCAACCGGGAATCCCGCGATCCTCCAAGCCCTTGGACAGTGCGGCCCAGTCCTCTTCGGACATCATGTCGATCAAAGTTGGTCCGGACGTGATTAGAACCGGGCTGAGGTCTTGCGCCAGATCATTCTGAAACGCGTCCATCTCGGCTTTGGTCACCTCGAAGTAGAACGCATCGGCTTGGCTGAGGGTCGGGGCCAGCCTTTCGACCACAGCGTCCATGCGTGGGTCGTTGGTATGCACTGTGCCGATCAGGTGCAGAACCGTGTCGCCCTTCTTGGCGGTCCAATGGTTGCCTTCGGGAAAGGGGAAGTCGGTCAGGGACTGTTGCAATTCCTCCTGCATCTCGGCCGACATGTCGGACCGCAAATCCCGCCCTTCACAAGCCGCATAAGCGGACAGCGGCAAAAGTGAAAAGAGAAAGACAAAGAGAAAACGCATCAGGACCATCCCGTTTAACCACGTACAGATATGTGTCGCGACCTTGCCTTGCTCAAGGTGTCGGTTCAAGCGACTTGGAGGCGGGCAAGGCCGATCTGTGTCTGGCATTCCACAGCAAAACGCCTAGCATAGAAGGATGAACCGCGAGCAGGACCTCTATCCCCCCATCAAAACGCTGCTGGAGCGTCAGGGTTACACCGTCAAGGGCGAGGTTGGCGCGGCCGATATCGTTGCTGTTCGCGCTGATGAAGAACCGGTGATTGTCGAGTTGAAGCTGCGGTTTTCATTGGCGTTGTTCCATCAGGCCATCACCCGGTTGAAAGTGACCGATCAGGTCTATATCGGGGTGAGCAAACCGACCGGGCGCACGGCGCGACGCGCTTTGAAGGACAATGTTGCGCTGTGCCGACGCTTGGGGTTGGGCCTGATCACTGTCCGCGCGGATGGCGCTGTCGAGGTTCAATGCGATCCCGGCCCCTATGCGCCGCGCAAGAATAAGGCCAAGGCTGCTCGGTTGTTGCGCGAATTTGACCGGTTGGAAGGTGACCCCAACGCCGGAGGTGCCACGCGGCATGGGATCGTCACGGCCTACCGTCAGGATGCCCTGAGATGTGCCGCCCACCTTGCCGAACAGGGTGCCACCAAGGGGGCCGAAGTTGCCAAGGCCACCGGTGTTTCCGAAGCCACCCGCCTGATGCGGGACAATCACTACGGCTGGTTCGACAAAATAGAGAAGGGCGTCTATTGCCTGACCGAAGCTGGCCAAGAGGGGCTGAAGCATTGGGCCTACAGTTGGGACCAGCCGGAATAAGACCCCACGTCAAAAAAACTATCACAGCTTGTTGACTCGGGGTTTTGAACTCCCTAGCTATGCGTCGTTATCACTCTCACACCCTGAGTGCTAACGCCCCGCCATCCGGCGAGGGGAGGATTAACAACTTTGAGCCCAAGGAGCTGCAAAGATGGCATTGAAACCGCTTCATGACCGTGTGCTGGTTCGCCGTACCGAAAGCGAAGAAAAAACCGCAGGCGGCCTGATCATTCCTGACAACGCAAAAGAAAAGCCCAGCGAAGGCGAAGTCGTTGCAACCGGCGAAGGCGCGCGCAAGGACAGCGGCGAGCTGATCGCAATGGCTGTAAAAGCTGGCGACAAGATCCTGTTCGGCAAATGGTCGGGCACCGAGGTTCAGGTCGACGGCGAAGAGCTGCTGATGATGAAAGAAAGCGACATCATGGGGATCATCGAGTAAGCCCAAGCGCTTTACTCTGATCTTCGTTCCCAACTTATTTCTCAAGGAGAAACGACATGGCTGCAAAGGACGTCAAGTTCGACACCGATGCCCGTAACCGTATGCTGGCAGGTGTGAACATCCTGGCCGATGCTGTTAAAGTGACCCTGGGCCCCAAAGGCCGCAACGTGGTTCTGGACAAATCCTTCGGCGCACCGCGCATCACCAAAGACGGTGTTTCGGTTGCCAAGGAAATCGAACTGGAAGACAAGTTTGAAAACATGGGCGCGCAGATGGTGAAAGAAGTCGCCAGCCGCACCAATGACGAAGCCGGCGACGGCACCACCACCGCAACCGTTCTGGCACAAGCCATCGTTCGCGAAGGTCTCAAGCAGGTTGCTGCTGGCCTGAACCCGATGGACCTGAAGCGCGGCATCGACCTGGCGACCGCCAAGGTTGTTGAAGGCATCAAGACCGCTTCGCGCGAAGTCAAAGACTCGGCAGAAGTTGCTCAGGTTGGCACCATCTCGGCCAACGGCGAAGCCGAAATCGGCCAGCAGATCGCAGACGCGATGCAGAAGGTTGGCAACGAAGGCGTCATCACCGTCGAAGAAAACAAAGGTCTGGAAACCGAGACTGATGTTGTCGAAGGTATGCAGTTCGACCGTGGCTACCTGTCGCCTTACTTCGTCACCAACGCGGACAAGATGATCGCAGAGCTCGACGACTGCATGATCCTGTTGCACGAAAAGAAGCTGTCCTCGCTGCAGCCGATGGTTCCGCTGCTCGAGCAGGTGATCCAGTCGCAAAAACCGCTGCTGATCATTGCCGAAGACGTTGAAGGCGAAGCGCTGGCGACTCTGGTTGTCAACAAACTGCGCGGCGGCCTGAAAATTGCTGCTGTCAAAGCACCGGGCTTCGGCGATCGCCGTAAAGCCATGCTGCAGGACATCGCGATCCTGACCGGCGGTCAGGTTATCAGCGAAGACCTGGGCATGAAGCTCGAGTCCGTCACCATGGACATGCTGGGCACCGCCAAGAAGATCGAGATCACCAAAGACGAAACCACCATCGTTGACGGTGCTGGCGAGAAAGCCGAGATCGAAGCACGTGTTGCTCAGATCCGCACTCAGATCGAAGAAACTTCGTCGGACTACGACCGCGAAAAGCTGCAAGAGCGCGTTGCCAAACTGGCAGGCGGTGTTGCCGTTATCCGCGTCGGCGGCATGACCGAAGTTGAAGTGAAAGAGCGTAAGGACCGTGTGGACGATGCTCTGAACGCGACCCGCGCTGCTGTGCAGGAAGGCGTTGTTGTGGGCGGCGGTGTTGCTCTGGTTCAGGCCGGCAAAGCACTGGAAACTCTGGAAGGCGCAAACGCTGACCAGAACGCAGGTATCAACATCGTTCGTAAGGCAATCGAAGCGCCGCTGCGCCAGATCGCCGAAAACGCAGGTGTTGACGGTGCGGTTGTCGCTGGCAAGATCCGTGAATCTTCGGAAGCAGCCTTCGGCTTTAACGCCCAGACCGAAGAATATGGCGACATGTTCTCGTTCGGCGTGATCGACCCGGCCAAAGTTGTCCGTACCGCTCTGGAAGACGCGGCATCGGTTGCTGGTCTGCTGGTCACCACCGAAGCGATGGTTGCTGATCGTCCGGCCAAAGAAGGCGCGGCACCTGCAGGCGGCATGCCCGACATGGGCGGCATGGGCGGCATGATGTAAGTTGCCTAGGCCTTAGTGCTTATGGATGGGGTCGCCTTAGGGCGGCCCCGTTTCGTTTGGAATGCCCGCTGCGCGGTCATGCCTCCGGCGGAAGTATTTTTGAACAGAAGAAGGTCGGGGTTTCGTTTGCAGGAAAGTGAGTGTGCAAACGACGTGGAACCCGCTATGCGGTGGGTATGCGACTGTTTTTGCTCACTGCCCTGACCATGTGCGCTTTTGCGGCGAATTCGATTCTGAACCGGCTGGCCATCGACAGCGGCGCTGCTGATCCCGCTGGGTTTGCCGTTGTGCGCGTTCTGGCCGGGGCTGCGGTTTTGGCGGCGCTAGTCATTCTCAGAGGTGGGCGCCTGCCGTTGGGAAACACGCGCCGGATCGTCGGGGCCGGGTCACTGTCATTGTACATGATCGGCTTTTCGATTGCTTACCTGACGCTGGACGCGGGATTGGGCGCGTTGATCCTGTTCGGTGTCGTCCAGATCACCATGTTTGCGGTGACGTCGGTGACCGGTACCGCTCCGGGCGCTCGCCAGATTGCTGGGGCCGCGATTGCACTTGCCGGGCTTGCCTGGGTTTTATGGCCATCTGGCGAAGTGCGCGTGGACCCGGTTGGCGCAGCCCTGATGACTGCTGCTGGCGTGGGTTGGGCTATCTATTCGTTGGTTGGCCGGTCCGAGGCGGACGCATTGGCCGGCACGGCAGCCAACTTTGTTGTTGCGCTGCCGGTCACGGGGTTGGTGCTGTTGTTCAGCGGCACCGACTGGCACATGACTGTGAACGGTTACCTGCTGGCTGCCCTTTCTGGGGGTGTCACGTCTGGAATGGGTTATGCGCTTTGGTATCGTGTTCTGCCGCAGCTGGCTCCGACCACGGCGGCGGTGGTCCAGTTGAGCGTTCCGATCATCGCGATTGCTGGCGGTATTGTCTTGTTGGGTGAGATCGCTTCTCTGCGCCTTGTTCTTGGTGCGGCACTTGTTTTGGGTGGCATAGCGCTGGCGGTCCTTAGGTTGCAGCCGCGCTAGGGGTTTTATTACCCTCTGTTTGGGCTTATCTGGCCGCTATGAGATACCTGCTTGCCCTTGTTCTGTTTCTATTTCCTGCCGTTTCGCAGGCAAAATGCGTTGTGCTGTTGCATGGGCTTGCCCGCACCGAAGCGTCCTTTACCGTGATGGAGCAGTTGTTCAAGGCTCATGACTATACGGTCGTGCGACCCGGCTACCCGTCGACGGATCTGCCGATCCCTGAACTGGCCAACCAAACTTTGCCCAAAGCATTTGCGGCCTGCGGTGACAATGCGGTCAATGTCGTGGCCCATTCGATGGGGGGCATCCTCCTGCGGTACTGGTTGCAGGACAATCAGCCCGAGAACCTGGGTCGCGTGGTCATGCTTGGACCGCCTAATCAGGGCAGCCAACTGGTCGATGAATTGGGCGCATATGAGGTGTTCGGAATGCTCCACGGACCTGCAGGTCTGGCGCTAGGAACTGGCCCGGAAGGGATTCCGGCCCGGTTGCCGCCGGTTGATTTTGAGTTGGGGGTAATCGCGGGTGAGAATTCTCTGAACCCTTTGTTTTCTTCAATGATCGACGGCAAAGATGACGGCAAGGTCTCTGTCGAAACCACCAAAGTCGACGGGATGAAGGACCATATCGTCTTGCCTGTGACTCATACGTTCATGATGAACAACCCGCGCGTCATGGCTCAGGCGCTGCATTTTATCGAGTTTGGCCAGTTCGATCCAGAAATTACGTGGCTGGACGGGGTGCAGGATATCATTGATGAAATCTGCATCGGGCAGGATTGCTCGGAACCTGCTTCGGAGCCCTCGCAATGACCCCGCTCAACCTGACACTGACCGGGGCGGAGGTTCTGTTGCCCGACAGTGGCCTGACCTCTGCCGACCTGTCATTGGCCGAGGGGATCATTCGGTCTGACCGTACCGGACGGGTCATCGACCTGTCGGGGTACCTTGTACTACCTGGCATCATTGACCTGCACGGCGACGGGTTCGAGCGCCACATTGCGCCGCGCCGAGGGGCGATGAAACAGATGGATGAGGGTATTCTGTCGGTCGAGTCCGAGCTGGCCGCCAACGGAATCACAACCGCTGTTTTGGCGCAGTTCTACAGTTGGGAAGGCGGCGTGCGCGGTCCTGAATTTGCGGGGCAGGTGTTTGATGCGATTGCTTCGGTGAAAGGTCGCGTTGTTACCGATCTGATGCCTCAACTGCGGTTTGAGACGCACATGCTGGACGATTACGCCGGCCTCCCGGAACGGATCAAGCAATGGCAAGTGCCCTATGTCGTTTTCAACGATCACCTGCCACATGACCGTCTGTCGGAAGGGCGCAAACCGCCGCGCCTGACTGGGCAAGCGCTGAAGGCAGGGCGCAACCCGGACAAACACTTTGAGATGTTGCTGTCCATGCACGCGCGCAGTGCTGAGGTGCCCCAGGCACTTGATGATCTCTGCGCTGCGCTGGCGGGGCAGGGGGTGCGCATGGGCAGCCACGATGACGCGACCTCGACAACCCGGACCGACTGGCGAAATCGGGGCGCGCGCATTTCCGAGTTTCCCGAAACGCTTGAGGCAGCCGAGGCCGCCCGTTCTGCGGGAGATTACGTTATTCTAGGGTCGCCGAATGTGGTGCGTGGCGGATCGCATAAAGGTAATGCCAGTGCGCTGGACTTGATCGCTATGGGGCTGTGCGACGCTCTGGCTTCGGACTACCATTACCCCAGCCCACGTCGCGCCGCATTGATGTTGGCCAAAAGCGGTCTGCTGGATTTTGCCGGTGCCTGGAGCCTTGTATCCTCCGGCCCGGCGCAGGTTCTGGGACTGCAGGACCGTGGCACGCTGGCACCCGGCCAACGTGCCGATCTGGTCATTTTGGACGCTAAGACACACCGGGTTGCCACCACAATGGCAGCAGGCCGGATCAGCTACATGGCCGGAGATATCGCGGCCCGGTTCCTAGCCTGATCCGCAGGCTTCATCTGGCTAAAAATATCCCCGCCGGAGGCATCGCGCGTCAGCGCGATTTCTCAGCGGACGATACGGTTGAAATGGCCCATCTTTCGTCCGGCTTTAACCTCTGCTTTGCCGTATAGATGCAGCGCCACGTCCCGTTCCTGTGCCAATTCCGGCACGCGGTTCATGTCGTCGCCGATCAGGTTCTCCATAACCACGTCTGCGTGGCGCTGCCCGTCGCCCAAGGGCCATCCGGCCACGGCGCGAATATGCTGCTCGAACTGATCCACAGCACATCCGTTCTGTGTCCAATGGCCCGAGTTATGTACGCGCGGAGCGATCTCGTTCACGATCAGGCCGCCGGGCGTGACAAACAGCTCGACCCCCATCACGCCCACGTAGTCCAAGGCGTTCAGGATATTGGCGGCCAGCAAAATCGCATCCGTGCGCTGCGCCGGGCGCAGACGTGCCGGGACGGTTGTCGTATGCAGGATGCCGTCGCGATGTACGTTTTCACCGGGGTCGAAACAGGCCACCTGACCGTCCAACCCGCGGGCCGCAATGATCGAGACCTCGTGACTGAAATCGACAAAACCTTCGAGGATTGCGGGCGCACCGGCCATGTCCGCCAGAGCGGTCTCGGCGTCCTCGGGGGTGCGTAGTCGGGCCTGCCCCTTGCCGTCATAGCCGAAACGACGGGTTTTCAGGATCGCAGGCGTTCCGATTTGTTCGATTGCGGCCTTCAGGCTGTCCAAATCAGTGATGTCGGCAAATGGCGCGGTTTGCAGGCCCAACCCTTGCAGAAAAGTCTTTTCGGTCAGGCGATCCTGACTGACGCGCAACGCCTCGCGTCCGGGGCGAATTGGGCGGTGAGACTCCAGAATGTCCAACGCCTCAGTCGGGATGTTCTCAAACTCATAAGTGATGACATCAACCGACTCGGCAAAGGCTTTCAGGGCGTCGGCGTCGTCATAAGCTGCCGTGGTCACCCGGTCGGCCACCTGACCGGCAGGAGGGTTCGCGCCGGGCTCATAGATATGAGTGACGAATCCCAGACGGGCCGCTGCAACGGACAGCATCCGCCCCAACTGACCGCCGCCAAGAATACCGATCGTTGCGCCGGGATGTAGCGTCTCAGTCATCGACAGGCTCCTGCGGGATTGAGGCCGACAGCGCATCGCGCCACGCGTCCAGCCGTTCTGCCAGTGCGTCGTCCTGCAAGGCCAGTATGCCAGCGGCCATAAGCCCGGCATTGGCACCACCTGCCGATCCGATGGCCATGGTCGCCACGGGAAACCCTTTGGGCATCTGCACGATGGAATAAAGCGAATCGACCCCGGACAAAGCCCGCGTCTGAACAGGCACCCCAATCACCGGCACCCGCGTTTTCGAGGCCATCATTCCCGGCAGGTGCGCTGCTCCGCCCGCACCGGCAATAATCACTTGCAGGCCACGCGACACGGCGGTTTTTCCATAGTCCCAGAGGCGGTCAGGGGTACGGTGCGCTGAGACAATGCGCTTTTCATACGCAACGCCCAATTCATCAAGAATGTCTGCGGCTTCTTTCATCGTGGACCAGTCCGATTGACTGCCCATGATGATCCCCACTTTCACGTCGCTCATCCGCTTTTGCCTCTGCCTTTGGAAAGAGCGCGCACTATAGCCAAATCCGCTTTTGTGGCAATGCGGTACAGCGCGTTCAGGCGATGATATCTGGGGTCAAACGGTCTTCGATCAGGCGGATGATGTCTTTCAGGCGCAGTTTTTGTTTTTTCAGCCGTTTGATCGTCAGTTGATCGGACGTGCCCTTGGCCTGCAACGCTTCGATCGCCTCGTCCAGATCACGGTGCTGGCGGCGAAAAACCTCCAGCTCTACCCGTAAAACCTCATCTGTTTTCATTGAAAGATCGGTGGGCGCGTTCATGGGCGACTCGGTGGTTATTGTGGTGCTTATCACACAAGATAGTGTGTCAGGCGTTATCCCGCCAGACCTTGTGGACATCCTGGTTTCTTCCCATATTCTATAGCATGCGGTTGCCAGAAAGGGGCCGCAAAACACGTCGCTTTGACAATAAAGGACGAAAATACGTGTCAAAACTTACTCTTGGCTCATACCCGCATCTTCTGGGGTTCGAGCAATTGGAACGCCTTCTGGAACGGTCTGCAAAGGCCGGCAACGAAGGATACCCGCCCTATAACATCGAACAGACCTCGGATTTTTCGTATCGCATAACTCTGGCGGTGGCCGGGTTCGCGGAAGAGGATTTGTCGATCACCATCGAGGATCGCCAACTGGTGATCCGGGGCCGTCAACGCGACGATAGCGAAGGACGCATCTTCCTGCATCGCGGCATCGCGGCGCGCCAGTTCCAGCGCATGTTCGTGCTGGCCGACGGGGTCGAAGTGGGCGAGGCGATCATGGAAAACGGTCTGCTGCATGTGGACCTGACCCGCGCGGTGCCCGAAACCGTGGTGCAAACGATCAACATAAGAAAGGGGTAAGGGCAATGAATACACCGATCGAACTGAACACCGAAGGCGACCGGATCGTTTATGTCAAAACGGTCGAAGTCGCTGATCTGCCTCGGGAAGTCCGTGAGCAGGCCGGTGATCTTGAACTGCTGTATGCCGTTCATGATTCCGAAGGGCAGCGGCTTGCATTGGTGGCCGACCGAAGGCTGGCCTTTAACCTAGCGCGGGAACATGATTTCTCGCCGGTTGCGGTCCACTGAATCAGCCTGCATACGATTTACCCGTGACATCTTCCTCGTGCCGGGTGAGATATGCGAACTTAAAGCGGTTTGCGTAGGGAAAGGCGCGAGGAATGGGCTGGTTCGATTTTGACTGGGTGGACGCATTCAGCGACCAAGCCTTCGGCGGCAATGGATGTGCTGTGGTTCATGGCGGCGCGGCCCTGCCGGACGATATCTGCATGGCCTATGTGCGCGAGACTTCGCTTGTCGAATGTACGTTTACGGGTCCGTCAGATGTGGCCGACATCCGGGTTCGCTATTTTCTGGCAAGCCGAGAGATTCCCTTTGCCGGGCACCCAACCATCGCGACCGTTGAAGCCATGCGGTCGCGCGGTCTTTTCAAGGGCGATTCGCTGTTGCTTGAAACTGGGGTAGGGGTCGTTCCGGTTCGTCTGAACGGGGATGAGATCGAAATCACTCAGGTCGCACCGCAGTTCGGTGATTGTGTCCCCGCGAATCTGGTTGCCGCTGCCGTAGGTCTACCGGAAGAAGCGATCATTTCGCCTCCGCAATTCGTATCCACGGGGCTGCCCTTTTGCATCACCGTTCTACGCGATCACGATGCGTTGCGGGCGGCAAGTCTGGATGTGGCTTCGCTGCGCGAAATAACGGAAATGGCAGGGTTCTCTGGCTCTGATATGGCCGAGCCTTTCCTCGTGACCTTAAAAGGTGCGACCGAGGCAGGTGACACGTTTTCGCGCTTGTTGCTTGCCCCGCCCAGCCCGCCAGAGGACCCGTTCACCGGGTCTGCGACCGGTGCAATGGCTGCCTATCTGTGGAAACATGGGTTGATGTCAAAGGATTCATTTACCGCCGAACAAGGGCACGACATGGGGCGCCCCGGTCAAGCCACCGTTACTCGAGTCGGGTCCTGCGACGCGATGACGGGTATCCGGGTCGCGGGACGTGGGCGCGTTTTGATGCGCGGTCAGGTCGATCTTACCGAGGTATAGCTATGAACGAACCCGCGATTGCCATTTTGCCTTATGGACACCGTTTGGGGCAAAAGCTGGCGTCAGTTCCCTTGTCCGAAATGATCTGGCCCGAAGGCTGCCCGGACCGCTTGACCGGCAAGACTGTCGGAGACCTTGAGGTCACGGATCACCTGATCATGTACCCCAATTCCACGGTCCACATGCGCCTGCGGCGCGGCACTCGGGCACAGATATCGCTGATGATGGGAGAGCCTTCAGCCATCCACGGTAAACACGACCGGATACTGCGCTATACGTGGCGGCGGTTTTTCCGGGTCATGACGTTCCACGATGCGCTGCTGGGCAACATCCCAAACGCTGTATTCCTGCCCTATGGCGTGACAATGATCCCCGACTGGCAAGATTTGAACGTCACAAAAGTCAAATCATGCTCGCTGATCGCTTCGGCCAAACGTGATCTTGAAGGGCACCAATTGCGGCATTCCGTGATCGATTGGGTGCGTCGGACCAACGCAGATGTCGACATCATGGGGCGCGGTTACAATCCGTTCGACCTTAAGTCTGACGGGCTGGCCCCTTACCGCTATTCCGTCGTGATCGAGAATGTGCGCGAGCGGAACTATTTCTCGGAAAAGCTGACAGATACGATCCTGTGTTCTGCCGTTCCAATATATTGGGGCTGTCCAAACATCGGCGATTTCATGGATACGTCCGGCATGATCATCTGCGAATCCGAGGATGATATCCATCGCGCCATTCAGACGGCGTCAGATGAGGATTACGCAACGCGCTTGCCGCACCTGCGGGCCATTCAGTCCAAGGCGGCCGAGTTCGGTGATTTTGAAGGCCGAGCAGTCGCGGCCCTACGCGCGGAACTATAGCCTGAAACAGAAAAGGCTCCCGCGATGCGAGAGCCTTTCATAGGGTGTCAGCAGTGTCTTAGGACGCTGCGATCAGGCCCATGCTTTCCAGCTTGAGCAGTACCTGATGGGCGCAGTTGTCGACATCCACGTTCTCGGTTTCGACGCTCAGCTCAGGGTTCCGAGGCACGTCATAAGGGTCCGAGATACCGGTGAACTCTTTGATCTTGCCTTCGCGCGCCAGCTTGTACAGACCTTTACGGTCGCGACGCTCACATTCCTCGATGCTGGTTGAAACGTGCACTTCGCAGAAGGCACCGAACTGTTCGATATCTTCCCGAACCGCGCGGCGCGTGGTCGCGTAAGGCGCGATCGGCGCACAGATGGCGATACCACCGTTTTTGGTGATCTCGCTGGCCACATAGCCGATACGACGGATGTTCAGGTCGCGGTGTTCTTTCGAGAAGCCCAGTTCCGACGACAGGTTTTTACGCACGATGTCACCATCCAGCAGCGTAACCGGACGACCACCCATCTCCATCAGCTTGACCATCAACGCGTTGGCGATGGTGGATTTGCCCGAACCCGAGAACCCGGTGAAGAACACGGTGAAACCCTGTTGGCTGCGCGGCGGTTTGGTTTTGCGCAGCTCGGCCACAACCTCGGGGAAGCTGAACCATTCGGGGATTTCCAGACCTTCGGCCAGACGGCGGCGCAGTTCGGTGCCCGAGATGTTCAGGATCGTGACGTTGTCCTTGTCTTCGATCTCGTCATTCGGCTCGTACTGGGCGCGCTCCTGCACATAGACCATGTGCTTGAAGTCGACCATTTCGAGGCCGATCTCGTCCTGGTATTTGCGGAACAGATCCTGCGCATCGTAGGGGCCGTAGAAATCTTCGCCTTGGCTGTTCTTGCCCGGGCCAGCGTGGTCACGACCAACGATGAAGTGGGTGCAGCCGTGGTTGGCGCGGATCAGACCGTGCCAGACTGCCTCACGCGGGCCAGCCATACGCATCGCCAGGTTCAGCAGCGACATCGAGGTGGTCGAGGCCGGGTATTTGTCCAGAACCGCCTCATAGCAGCGCACGCGGGTAAAGTGATCGACGTCGCCGGGTTTGGTCATGCCGACCACCGGGTGGATCAGTAGGTTGGCCTGTGCTTCTTTCGCGGCGCGGAAGGTCAGCTCCTGGTGGGCGCGGTGCAGCGGGTTGCGGGTTTGGAACGCAACGATACGACGCCAGCCCAGCTTGCGGAAATAGGCGCGCAGCTCGTTGGGCGTGTCGCGGCGGGCGCGGAAATCATAGTGGACGGGCTGCTGGATGCCGGTGACGGGGCCGCCCAGGTAAACTTTGCCTGCGACGTTGTGCAGGTAGTTCACGGCGGGGTGGGCGTCATCATCTGCACCGAACACCTTTTCGGCCTCGCGTGCCTTGTTCGGGGTCCAGCGGTCGGTCACGGTCATGGTGCCGAGGATTACGCCTTCCTGGTCGCGCAGCGCGATGTCCTGACCCAGCTCGATGGTTTCGGCAAAGTCTTCGCTAACATCCAGCGTGATGGGCATCGGCCACAGGGTGCCGTCAGCCAGACGCATATTTTCTACGACGTTGTCGTAATCGGCTTCGGACAGAAACCCTTTCAACGGGTTGAACCCGCCATTCATCAGAAGTTCAAGGTCACAGATTTGACGCGGGCTGAGATCCCAGCTTGTCAGGTCAGCGGCTTCTACTTTCAGCTTCTGGGCTGACTCGTAGGAAACATATAGTTCAGGGATCGGAGCGAGATTACTTAACATCGTCATAGGAATACTCTTGTCGAAGTGCGGTTTTGCCAGTGATTCAGGGGCGTTTGCGGGGCATTTGCCCCGACCGTTGGCCGAAGTCCATATACATTCCTGAAACAAAGGACGAAATGCGCAGTTTTTTCGCGGAATGGAAGGATTTTCTGACATCTGGATTAAAAAGCGACCACGATCCCGGCAATGGCCAGCAAACTGGCAGGAACCAGTGAATGTGTTCCTATGCAGGGCTGCCCTGCATCAAGTCCGCCGCGCTTTTTACCGGAAGGGCGGGAATCGGCCGCGTCACGCCGCGCAACTGAAAGGGCCGCAGGTCGATCAGGTCTTGTTCGTACCCCGCCGCCTTGAGCAGATCGGCCGAAACCAAAAGCTCTACCTCCAGGGCTTTGGTTTCTCCTTCCAACCGGCTGGCCACGTTGACGGCGTCCCCGATGATCGTGCGTGCCGCGTTGCCTGCTGCGCCAATTTCCCCCAGCACCAAATCGCCCAGGTGAAGGCCCATGCCGATTCTTATGCGCGGGCTTCCCTCTGCCTCTAACTGCTGATTGAACCGCCTCAGCGCGCGGCTCACATCAGCGGCGGCGTTCAGACCGGCCTTGGCTGAGCTTACTGCGTCAGGCGTTTCAAACACCGCCAGCAGCCCGTCACCCATGTATTTGTCGACCACACCCCCGTCCGCGGTGATGGCCGGAACGATGGCATCAAAAAAACGGTTCAGAAGGAAAACGATGTCATAGGGCAGTTGCCCGGTGGTACGCGAAGTAAAGCCGCGCATATCCAGAAATAGCACGGCCAGCTTGCGCTCTTGCCCCTGACTGGCATGAGCCCGCTGACGCCCACCATCTGGGCGGAACATCCGAAAAGCGGTGATCGGTTCGGTCGGGCGAATCTGGCACGCCAACCGAGCACCGTCTGGCGCGCTGACGGCTGCCAAGCTGCGCGCCTCAACGTCACTGGGTGCAGGAAGCTGGTCTGCACCGTCCTCGACAATCACCCGGCATGTGGTGCAGCGCCCCTTTCCGCCGCACAGTGCCGTGTGGGGGATGCCATTGGCCTGTGATATCTCAAGCAGCGTCATGCCTTTCTCAGCCACCACTTCGGGGCCTTCTACGTATTTGATCCGAACAGAGTGTCTGCGCCGCCATAGCTTGCGCCCAAGAAACACCGCAAGGGACGTGGCCAGCGCGATCCAGAACGCCAGCATTGCGTTGTCTTTGACACTGAAAAGAGCCTGAAATTCCTCGGGCGAGGGCCAGTTGTAGTGCTCGATATATTGTTCGCGCAGGAAAGGATCGGCAAAATCGGCCCAAATCCTACGCCCTTCGGTGAGCAAGCCCGCAAGGGCAAAGGACGGAACAAAAACAGCCAGCCCGATCAGATAGGGGGCCACTTTGGGCCACCAACGGGTAAGTCGAAGCCACATGTGCAACCCAATGCAGCTATGGACCCAGACAACCAGCAAAAGAAGGCATTGCATGTAGATCGCGGAACTGGGCCACATCAAAGCGATGATATACCCCATCTCGTCATTCACGCTGTAGATCTCGTGCGCATAGCGTGTGTGAACAATGTGGGCGATCAGTTGCAAGGGAATCAGCAACCCAAGCACTACTTGCAAACCGGTGCTAAAGGGCATCCGCAACGTCCGGCGCTGGCTGATCGAATACAAGGCCAAGCCGAAATGGGTCAACAAAGCCACGTACAGGATTGCGCTGCCAATATCGTGCCGGGTGACAGCGTGGCGCCCGTCCTGCATCCCGTGAAGAAAGTCTGTGTGGAAAAGGCCCAGACCAATATTGATGAAATGAAAGAACGCGAAGGCAAACAGGATCAGCCCACTGATAATCCGTAGCCGGGTTGCCCACCCGCCTTGCCATAAAACGCTGTTCACCTGAGCCACCTGGGTTGTCTTGCTCGCGCGTCGAGTCTGATATGAGGTCGGCTGGCGGTCAAGGCAAGGTTGCGCAAGGCAGGGCGAATCCCCCCGGTCGATCCGGGGGGGGTCTTTTGTATCTTAGTCTTGTTCCGCGAGGAAACGTTCCGCGTCCAGCGCGGCCATGCAGCCCATGCCAGCGCTGGTGACGGCTTGACGATAGATGTGGTCGGTCAGGTCACCTGCGGCGAAAACACCCGGAACCGACGTCTCGGTCGAGCCCGGCTTGGTGACGACATATCCGCCCATATGGGTTTCCAGAGAGTCCTTTACCAACTCGTTCGCAGGTGCGTGACCGATCGCGACGAATACGCCCTTACACGGGATCTCAGAGACCTCGCCGGTCTTTACGTTCTTGACGCGCACGCATTCGACGCCCAGCGGGGCATCCGTGCCGACGACTTCTTCCAGCTCGTGGAACCACAGCGGCTCGATCTTTTCATTCTTCAGCAGACGGTCCTGCAGAATTTTCTCGGCCCGCAACTCGTCGCGGCGGTGGATCAGCGTCACCTTGCTGGCGAAGTTGGTCAGAAACAGCGCTTCTTCAACCGCAGTGTTGCCGCCACCGATCACCACGATCTCTTGCCCGCGATAGAAGAAGCCGTCGCAGGTTGCACAGGCGGATACACCGAACCCCTTGAACTTTTCTTCCGACGGCAGGCCCAGCCATTTGGCACGCGCACCGGTCGCAAGAATGACGGCGTCGGCCGTATAAACCGTTCCGCTGTCACCCTTGGCGGTGAACGGGCGTTTCGAAACGTCCAGATCGTTGATGATATCGCCGATGATTTCGCAACCCATCGCCTTGGCGTGGTCCTGCATGCGGACCATCAGGTCCGGCCCCTGAACTTCGGTATCACCGGGCCAATTCTCGACCTCGGTGGTGGTGGTCAACTGACCTCCGGGTTCGATGCCTTGAACCAGGATCGGTTCAAGCATGGCGCGGCTGGCATAGACGCCCGCAGTATAACCGGCCGGCCCCGATCCGATGATCAGAACCTTCGTGTGACGTGTTTCGGCCATGGTACCCCCAACTCGATCTGCCTGTTTTGGGCGCGTGGCCCCTTGGCGAATGGATATAGCGACCACTGTGCGGCGCTTAAAGCCCCTTCCTGTTCACCATCCGGTATGCAGCCATCGAATAGCGCCTAAAAAAAGAACATTGAAAATAAAGAATATTGCGCTTTCACGAAAGATTATTGCGCATCTTTGGGGTGCTGATATAACAACCGAAAAAATCAGGAGCAATTGATGGTCGCGACACGGCTGGATGAGATTGACCGCAAGATTCTGGCGGAATTGCAGGCAGACGGTCGCATGACCAATGTCGAACTGGCAAAGCGCGTGGGAATTTCAGCCCCGCCCTGCCTGAGACGTGTTCGCACGTTGGAAGAATCCGGGCTGATCCGCGGTTACCATGCCGAGGTAAACTCGCGCGAGTTGGGTTTCGAGGTTCAGGTCTTTGCCATGGTCGGATTGGAAAGCCAGGCGGAATCCGAACTTAGCGCCTTTGAAGAACGCTGCCGCGACTGGCCGCTGGTCCGTGAGTGTCACATGCTCAACGGTGAGGTCGATTTTATCCTGAAATGCGTAGCCCCGGACCTGAGCAGTTTTCAGCAGTTCCTCACAGGTGAGCTACTGACTACGCCGAACGTAGCCAGTGTGAAAACGTCGCTGGTGATCCGGGGTGCTAAGGACGAGCCCGGTGTGCCTTTTGACGTGCTGGAAGAACGAATGAGCCGGATGGCTTAAAGCGCATCCGTTTATGTGCGGCACAACACGGTGGCAGAATCGCCGTGACGATCAGAAACAGTGCCCAACCCAATAAAATCTGCATAAAGCCCCCACTTTGCAGTTATCGTTGTATTTTTTACGCTGTGATCGCGTCGACCTCTCCGTCGCCGGCACGCGGCATCAGCAGCGGACCAAAGTCGTTCAGCGAATCAACATGCGCAAACAGGTTCAGGTAAATAGTCCGCAGTGAATGGCTGATCATTCGCACGGCGTTCACACCGGGGTGATATGTCTCGAATTGAAGCCCGTCGACTTTGATCACCGCGTGGCGTTTCAGGCAGATGTGAAACAGCTCGACCGGTGTGGGCGGCAGAGTTTCGATTACGCTCATACCGTCCTGAAATTCATGAACAGGTGTCAGGATCGTTTCGTTGCTGTGCAGGTGGCGAAGGTGGGCAGGAGTGCCGACGATACGCGCTGCTGGCCCCGCAATTACGCCTGACAGTGGCTTTTGCATACCAAACGTGTCCGCCATGATGCGCGTCAGTGGTCGGGTGCGCCCCCGCGAATCCTCACGGCCCGGGATCAGGGTGACAGAACCTTTCCATAACACGGTCTGCGAGGATCCGTCTTGGGTCAAAACAGTGTCGCCCGGCAGAAGGTCCTCAATCGCAAGCGGGCCTGTTTTGGTCTCGACCAGCGAGCCGCGCGTAAAGGCACAAAATGCGTCCTCGAACATTGGCAGGGCAGGCGCGATGTGCCGGGTCTGTGAAATGTCACCGTTCGGCATTAGCGCGCTGACCTCATAGCGCCGCAGCTGCGCCTTAGGCTTGTTAGGCGTCCTTGATGCATCGCGCAGCATTGCCGATGTATCAACGGCATTCCTGGCAGCACGCGAGAGCGAATGTGGAATAGGCATTGTTATTCCGTCCCTTCTAGAGCCCGCTCAGACAGGAGGACTCTTCGGTCCAAGCCCGTCTGACCAGTTTTATTTTTTGTTTTGATTGAAAGGGCGACACCAGGGCGACGACTGTATCGACGACGCGACGAAATGAAGTTCCGCAGACCCTTGGCCAACATTTTGACCCCCCAAACAAACTCACAACAACGCAGGCGGTAATTGCCGGCGCACACATGCCCCTGATCCTGGCCGCGACCAATACGTGCGGCAGGTCACACATCGGACCGGAGCACCCCTCCGATGTGTTTCTTGACCCTGGGGGCCGGCAGCTTGGCACCCTGGGCATCTCGTTCAGCCCTGCGCCGCCAGGCGGCGGGCAACTCTGATCGAGTGGCTGGAGACATGTTTCCATGGCATCTCCAGCCCCTTCTCTTTGCTCGCCGCGATAACGGCGATGAGAAAGCGAGATTTTACCTTCATTTTATTTTCCTGCTCCTCAGGGGTTTGACACCCCGTTCCCTCTGATTACCCAATGTGACGCCATATTGAGGCACCGATAAGGCTGATCCGGGATCAATTCAGGACAAAATGAAGGTTGGCAGCTCCTCTTTCTTAATACTGTCCGACTCTGCTGGAGCATTGGCAGATAAGCACCTGAGAGCGGACAATAAAAATAAAATTGTTCCGACTCAGATAGACACAAAGAATGTGGCGAAAAAGCGGCGAAATTGCCACAATTCAGACTTGGTTTATAATTTGATTGCAGAAATCAGCCTGCCATAGTCGGCTTCTTTCGCGTGGGTCGACCGGCGGTATGAATAAAACCTGTCAGGGTCGGAATACGTACAATGCCGTGTCCACTCGGCCTGACCGATTCCCGCCTGCCGTAGCCTGTGCAGGCCAAATGCAGGCAGGTCGAATTGAACCCTGTCGCCGGTTCCGTTTGCAAAGAACCGTAGATTATCGGGCGAGTCCGCAACAAAATCATCCAGGAATTCCGGGCCGACCTCATAGGCGCTTTGTGAAATTGTCGGCCCGATCACTGCGACGGTATTTTCGCGCTTTGCCCCCAATGCTTCCATAGCGTCCAGCGTCGCTTCTAGCACGCCATCCAATGCGCCCCGCCATCCGGCATGAGCAGCTCCGACGACTTGCGCGTCGGAATCGGCGAACAAAACCGGCTGACAATCTGCTGTCAAAATGGTCAACGCCAGACCGGGCGTCGATGTGACGACGGCGTCTGCCTTTGGTTTGCTGCCGTTGATAGGGGCATCGACCGTCAGCACCGTCGGGGAGTGGACCTGATGAACCCCTATCAAGGCGTCGGGGGCGACCTCCATCGCGTCTGCGACGCGATTGCGGTTGATCGTAACGGCCTCGGTCTGATCGGACGATCCGTACCCACAGTTGAGCCCGGCGAAAATGCCGGAAGATGCACCTCCGCGACGGCTGAAGAACCCGTGGCGAACAGAGGACAGCATGTCCGATGTCAGAATTTCCAGTGTCATGATTCCAGTCCAGGAGGGGGGGCGGCGTAGGAAGGGTAGAGGCCCAGTACTTTAAACAGGTTTCCCATTTCATCCGGGTGCGTCAACCGGCGATGTGCAGAAACCAGCAAATCAAGCTCGTCCCCGCCGAGAGGCGCGGCAAGCGCCTGCGCGCGTGCCGTGATTCCCAGCCGCTCCAGAAACACACCCTGTGGTGTCAGGCGCGTGTGGGCGCATCCGGCGGCGCGTGTTGCTGTGGCCAGGGGTTCAAAGTCCACATGGGCTGTAAGGTCGGCTTTTCCGGGGTCTGTAAGCGGCTCCGCCCGTTCGTGCGCGCGAACGGCCTGTAGTGTGTCGCCCAGCGAATGCCAGTCTCCGTAGTCGATGATTAGTCCGGCACCACCATGCGTTGCGATACGGCCAGCCACGACGGTGATAATCGGAATCGCGGATGGGCAGAGCTCAACAAGGTCGCCGTCTCGCGTGTCTTTCAGCCGATCTGTCAAAGCCACCTGATCCGCTTTGGGACCCATCCCGAAGGTCAGCGAGTCGCCATCCCGTCCGATCAGGCGTTCCCGCCAACCATCCTCGTCGCGCAGAAACTGGCGGATGGGCAGCGCATCGAAGAATTCGTTTGCAACCAGGAACAACGGTGCATCCGGCAGATCCGCAACCGTGTCGATCCAGAGAGGAGCGTAATCGCACAGTGTTTCCGACTGGATATCCCGCAGGGTAGGCGAGGCTTCAAACAGAACGACCTGAGCAGCATCGTGAAATCCCTTAACGCCTTTTGTCGCGCGCAGGATATCAGCCATCAGCGTACCGCGCCCCGGTCCCAGTTCGGCAAGCGTGAAATGTTCCGGATGCCCCTGATCCAGCCAGCTTTGCGCCAGCGACAAGCCGATTAATTCTCCGAACATCTGGCTTATCTCAGGGGCGGTGACAAAATCCCCCCGTGCGCCCAAAGGGTCGCGCGTTGAGTAGTATCCAAGCGTCGGATGCAGCAAACACTCGGTCATGTAGTCGGCCACGCTCATCGGGCCGTCCTGCGCGATGCGCGCAAGTAGGTGATCGGCCAGAGTCATCGAGCCGCCCGCGCACGTAGCGCGAACCAAAGCCCAAGTGCGATCATGGGAATGGACAGCAACTGACCCATCGTCAGCCCATAGCCGCCGATATGCCATGCCAGCCCCAGCGGATTACCCGGTGAGATGAATTGCGCATCCGGTTGCCGGAAGAATTCGACAATAAATCGCGAGGCACCATAGCCGGCCATGAAGACGCCCATGATCAGACCGGGTTTTTGGAACGCGCCGCGCCGATAGGCCAGCCAAAGCAGCACTGCACCCAGCAGCAGCCCTTCCAGCACTGCTTCATAAAGTTGTGACGGGTGCCGTGCGCACATTCCGACCAATACGCCGGGGCAATCCTGCGCGGCCCCTCCGGGGAAGATGACGGCCCACGGCACCTCGCTGGGGCGTCCCCACAATTCCGCGTTTACGAAGTTGGCCAGCCGTCCCAGCAACAAACCCGGCGGAACCGCGTGCGCGATGAGGTCGGCCAAAGACAATACCGAAACCTTGTGGCGACGGGCATAGAGGTAAGAGGCAACGACCACGCCGAGCAATCCGCCGTGAAAGGCCATTCCACCTTGCCAGACTTTCAGGATGTCCTGCGGATTCGCCAGATAGTAGGCGGGTTGATAGAACAGCACGAAACCCAGCCGACCGCCCAGAATGACGCCGAGAATGATCCAGGTCAGCAGGTCTTCCAGTTGCTCGGGCTTCATAGGCGGCGTTGATTCCCGCCAGAGGGCAGGCCGCCGCAGCGCCATCACACCCAATCGCCACGCGATCAGAATACCTGCAATATAAGCCAGCGCGTACCAGCGCAGCGCGAACTCTGTCCCAAACAGAGAGATCGAGAACAGTTCGGGCGACAGATCGGGGAAATTCAGAACAGCCTGCATGTGCGTCTCATTGCCCGGGGTTAGCAGTGCAAGTCAACCTTGAGCCCGCGCCATTCTTTACCCATATAGGGGGTGACCTCGAAATCGGAGCAAAGCCATGCAAACCCGCAACAAGATTCTCGACGATGTATCCCAGCTTATGACCAACGCAATGGGCGTGGCTCAGGGCGCACGAGAAGAAGCAGAGAATGCGATGAAGTCGATGATCGACCGCTGGCTGGCCGACCGCGATTTTGTCACGCGCGAAGAATTCGACGCAGTTCGCGCGATGGCTCAGAAAGCGCGAGAGGAGAATGCGGCGCTGGAAGAACGCATCGCCGCGCTTGAGGCGAAACTGGACAAGTAACGTCTGGAATCAGATTTTCGATACAAGAGAGACGCCGCGCGATCCGGGTAGGGATTGTGCGGTGTTGTGCATCTTGCCGCCTTGCAGAATTTTATCAAGACAAAGCTGCATGTGACGCCAATATTTTGATCGCCGTGACCGTTCGTCCACAACTTATTGCTGTTATCCCCAATAAATAGGGTTGCCAGACGGGTACTGGCAGCGCACCATATTTAGTACAGGCCCACGGGGGAAGCCCGGCTTGTAGAGCAGGCAACTAGCGCTGGGGCGCTGCCAGCCCCAAAATGCTAGAAATTAGTGAGGTGGCATTATGGCCCTTTCCGAGCAGTTTCTTGAAGAAGACCTTCATCCGATCGACATTGTTGAACACTTGGCTGAACACCACGACTGGGACTTTGACCGGATCGGGGATGACCAGATCGCAATGGCCGTCGAAGGACAGTGGCGCACTTACTCGATTACGCTGGCTTGGTCGAACTATGACGAAACCCTGCGCATGGTGTGTTCGTTTGAAATGGACCCACCGTCCGAGCGTGAATCCGAGCTTTATGAGCTGCTGAACAAGATGAATGATCAGTGCTGGGCGGGTGCGTTCACGTATTGGGCAAACCAGAAGCTGATGGTCTATCGCTACGGTCTGGTTCTCGCTGGCGGACAGACGGCCAGCCCCGAACAAATTGACACGATGATAACCGCAGCGGTCCTGAGCGCCGAGCGGTATTACCCCGCGATCCAGTTGGTCACATGGGGCAACCGCGAACCCGAAGACGCAATGCAGGTCGCCATTGCAGAGGCTTACGGGCGCGCGTAAAGCTTTGCCCCAAACCGACAAGTAAGGGGAAGGGCTATCATGGATATGTCACGCGTCGCCGAACAGGGGCTGGTGCTTCTGGGATGCGGCAAGATGGGATCGGCCATGCTCGCTGGATGGTTGGAGCATGGCCTTCCTGCGTCCTCGGTCTGGGTCGTTGATCCGTACCCATCGGACTGGTTGAAGGCGCAGGGCGTCAATATCAATACACCGCTGCCCGAAGCGCCTGCCGTGGTGCTGGTTGCCGTCAAGCCGCAGATGATGGGCGAGGCACTGCCTGCGATCAAGGCGCTGGGCGGCGGCGGTAGCCTATTCGTTTCGGTCGCGGCCGGGACCTCGACAGCCACATTCGAGTCCGTATTGGGCGCGGGCACGCCAATCGTGCGCGCGATGCCAAACACACCGGCAGCGATCCGACAGGGGATCACGGCTTTGATCGGGAATTCTGTTGCATCGGACGAGGACGTCGCGCTGGCCGAAAACCTGTTGTCAGCCATTGGCGAGACCGTCCGGCTGGATGACGAATCTCAGATGGACGCGGTCACGGGTCTTAGCGGTTCTGGCCCGGCCTATGTCTTCCACCTGATCGAAACCTTGGCCGCTGCGGGTCAGGCGCAGGGATTGCCGCACGATCTGGCGATGAAACTGGCCAAATCCACTGTGGCCGGGGCGGGGGCGCTGGCGATGGCTGCTGACGAAGATCCATCACAACTGCGGATCAACGTGACCTCTCCCAACGGAACGACTCAGGCCGCGCTTGAGGTGTTGATGCACGAAGAAGAAGGCTTCCCCGATCTGCTGCACCGTGCCGTGAAAGCCGCCACTGATCGATCCAAGGAGCTGTCTCGTGAGTGAGATTTCATTCGATGATTTTCTCAAGGTCGACATCCGCGTCGGCAAGGTCATCCGCGCCGAACCGTACCCCGAGGCGCGAAAGCCCGCGATCAAGATGTGGATCGACTTTGGCGATGGGATTGGCGAGCGCAAGACGTCGGCCCAGATCACCGCGCATTACGATCCGTCGACACTGGTGGGCAAACAGGTGATGGCTGTGGTGAACTTCCCCCCGCGTCAGATCGGTCGCTTCATGTCAGAAGTGCTTGTGTTGGGCCTTCCCGATGAAAGTGGCGAGATTGTACTGATCGGCCCTGATGGAGAAGTTCCTGTTGGCGGGCGGATGCACTGATGAGATTGCTACTTGCCCGCCCAATGACAGCGGCCGTCACAGCACGCGCGCAGGCTGAATTTGATGTCGAGTTTCGCGAAGAGACGTTGCCGATGACGCAGGATGAGATGCTGCGCGCCCTGACCGAATTCGATGTGGTGGTCCCAACTTTGGGCGATATTTTCTCGGAACAGGTATTCGCGCAGGTGTCCAACCCCCGCTGCAAATTGCTGGCAAATTTCGGGGTCGGGTATAATCACATCGACGTAGATGCGGCACGGGCCGCAGGCGTTGCCGTGACGAACACTCCGGGAGCGGTCACGGATGCAACCGCCGACATAGCGATGACCTTGCTGCTTTCTACCGCTCGGCGTGCGGGGGAAGGGGAACGGCAAGTCCGGGCTGGCACTTGGCAAGGATGGCATCCCACACAGATGCTGGGCTATCACGTGACCGGCAAGCGTGTTGGGATCGTCGGCATGGGCCGCATCGGTCAGGCGATCGCGCGTCGGTGCCACTTTGGGTTTGGCATGCAGGTCCTCTATCAATCCCGCAGCAAGAAAGAGATCGACTTCCCGGCGGAATATGTTCCTGACCTGCAAGAGCTGTGCGCCAAGGTCGATTTCCTGATTCTGGCGGTCCCTGGAGGCGCGGAAACCCGTCACCTGATCGACGCGCAGATACTAGAGGCGATGAACCCTTCGGCCCTTCTGATCAACATCGCGCGCGGAGAAGTCGTGGACGAAGCTGCGTTGATCGCTGCGCTGCGCTCTGGTCAGATTGCCGGGGCGGGTTTGGATGTTTATGAGTTCGAGCCCACAGTCCCGCTGGTCCTGCGTGAAATGGAGAACGTGACATTGTTGCCCCATCTGGGCACCGCGACCGAAGAAGTGCGCAGCGATATGGGGCTCATGGCTCTGGACAACGTTGCCGCCTTTATCGACGGGCGTCCGCTGCCGAACCCGGTTTAGCTGCCCACAGCCTCACGCCAGTGTTTGCGGCAAAGCGAGACGTAGGTTTCGTTCCCGCCAATCTGTACCTGCGCGCCTTCGGTGATGGTGTTGCCGTTCTCATCCTGACGAATCACCATGGTCGCCTTGCGTCCACATTCACAGATGGTGCGAACCTCGCGCATTTCGTCGGCCAACGCCAATAACGCAGCCGAGCCGGGAAACAGTCGTCCCTGAAAATCCACCCGCAGCCCATAGGCCAGTACCGGGACGTGCAGGTCGTCCACGGCGCGCGCTAGCTGCCAGACTTGATCGTCGGTCAGAAACTGCGCTTCGTCCACGAACACGCAAGCGACATCACCCTTGTCCAACCGCGCCTTGATCATGGCAAACACATCGTCGCCTGCGCCGAACGTATCGGCCTCGGCCGAAATGCCGATACGTGAGGCAATCTTGCCCACACCCGCGCGCCCATCCAATGCGGCCGTCATCAGATAGGTGTCCATGCCCCGCTCGCGGTAGTTGTGCGAGGCTTGCAGCAGAACGGTCGATTTGCCTGCGTTCATAGTGGAATAATTGAAGTACAGCTTTGCCATGGCCCGGGTCTAAAACGCCTGACCGATGCGGGCAAGTCATCAAACGCCAAGATGAAGCGACGCCGCCGTTGTCGTTGCCAGGGTCGAGCATAGGCTCAATGGGGATGGATACCCGAACGTCAACAACAGCGACGTCGTCGGCCAACATGCGGCCTAAACGGTGCAAGGCCAGAAAAACGCCCCGCGGTCACTCGTAACCGGCATGAACTGCCGCCACTCACTCACAAAACCCCCGCATATCTGAGGGATAGCCAATATATGCCATTTCAATTATGACTCGGTTATGGGAAATTTCGTTTCCCTTTCCCCCGCAATGGTAGATGCGGTAGGGCGGCAGGCAACAGAGGTTAAAACATGGCAGATATCGGGGCCTATCTGAAAAAGCATACCGAAGCGTTGGTTAAGGACGTTGGAATCGAATCCGCTTGTGAGATTACCGGCAAGTCCAAGGCGACTTTGGGCCGATATTACTCTGACAATGCCGAACATGCCGATCGGTTCATGCCTGTGGACTCGGTGGCGCGGCTAGAGGCTGTGGCAAACTTCCCGCATGTGACGTCGGCGCTGGCCGATCTCAAGAACATAACGCTGTCATATGACGGGCGGAACGCCGACACCCCGCGCACAGGGGGGGTGAACTCGGACGTAATCGCTCTGAGTCAGCGGTTCGCTATGCTCATGACCGAATATCAGGCCGCGATCGAAGACGGTATTATCACCGTGAACGAAGCGAAGCGCCTGTTGAAAGAAACCAGCCTTCTGCAACAGGTGTTGATTGAGATGAAGCTGCACCTTGAAGAAGAAAGCGTTAGCTGAACCCGCTGCTCTTACGCGTTGAATAGGGGCACGGCCGACGCTATCATCTAGGGATTCTGGTTTGTCAGGAAACTTGCGTCACCCGTGGCGTTTTACGATCACCGATCCTACGGAATACCCGGCCCCGAAAGAGCAGATCAGACCGACTTCGCCCTCGGCGAAATCTTCAGAATATTTTGAAAACGCAATGATCGAACCAGCCGAGGACGTGTTGGCATAGTCCTGTAGGATGTTGGGCTGTTCTTCTGGCGCAGGCTCGCGACCCAGAACTTTCTTCCCGATGAAATCGTTCATCGTTTTGTTGGCTTGATGCAGCCACAGCCGTTTTAGGTTTTCGCTGTTGACACCCTCGGATTCCATATGGTCGGCGATGTGCTTGCTGACCATCGGCAAAACTTCTTTGAACACCTTCCGACCATTCTGCATGAACTGCATGTCGCGGCGATCCTCCAGCCCAGCAGGGCGGGTACGGCGCAGAAATCCGTTGTTGTTGCGGATGTTGTTCGAGAACTCGGTGGCACAACGTGTCGAGAGGATCTCGAAATGCGGGCCGTCCGCGTCTTCGATCCGCTCGATCAAGGTTGCCGTTGCGACATCGCCAAAGATGAAGTGGCAATCCCGGTCACGCCATTCCAGATGTCCGGTGCAAATTTCGGGGTTCACGACCAGCGCACTTTTGACCGAGCCTGACCGGACCATGTCGGCGGCGGCCTGAATACCGAAGGTGGCCGAAGAACAGGCGACATTCATATCAAAGCCAAAGCCGTTTATGCCCAGTGCCTGCTGAATCTCGATCGCAATAGCGGGGTACGCGCGCTCGTGGTTAGAGGCTGCGCAGATCACCAGATCGACGTCTTCCGCCGTGCGCCCGGCTTGCGCCAGTGCTTTCTTGCAGGCGTCCACGGCCATTTCGGTCATGATGCCCAACTCGTCATCGCTGCGTTGACGCAGAAGGGGGTGCATGACGTCGGGGTCCAGGACACCGCTTTTGTCCATCACGTAACGGTTTTCGATACCAGAGGCTTTCAGGATGAACTCCTCGGACGAATGTTGCATAGGCTCCATCTCACCTGCTGCAATAGCGTCTGCATTCTTGGCGTTCATCTTGTCGGCATAAGCATTGAACGCCGTAACGAGTTCAGCGTTCGTGATAACGTTCTCTGGTGTGAAGACACCGGTGCCGGTGATAGCTGGCGTGTACATGACAGTCCCTGGAAATCTCGAATTTGCCCAAAATGCAGTCAACTTGGGGTTAGTTCAAGGTAGATTGACCCAAGGGAATATCAAAGAATAAAGGCAAATCCACTTCACTTGTTGAATATTTCATTTTTCGAAGTATATCGCGACAACGAACTCTGAAACGGATTCGGCCTATGACCCTTGATGACAGTGAAATTGTAAATCGGCTTAGCCCTGAAATGCAGGCGATGCTGGGGGTGTATGCGCTCTACTGGAAGCTGCAGGAAAGCCTGGACCTTATCGATGTCGAGCTGAGCCAACAGGAATGCCACATGATGATCAAGCTTGATCAGCCAAAACGTATGGGCGTTTTGGCGGCGGACATGTTGACTGTGCCATCGACCATTACCTCAACCGCCGACGCGCTTGAGGCGGCGGGTTACCTGAAACGTCAGCGTGACCCGGAAGACCGGCGCGCGTGGCTGTTGGTTCTGTCAGGCAAGGGGCTGGAAATGCGACAGAAGATTCTGTCTGAGGCAGGCGAGCTGTTTCACCGGGCGTCAGGTCTGAATGACGCCGAAACCGCTGAATTCGCGCGGCTTGCCCGGAAAATCCGCGAAAACATTCTGAAAACAGGAATTCCTGAGGGATTGACGAAATGAAGATCTTCTCCGCTCTGAGCGTTGCTCTGATGATACTTGCGACACCTTTGGCCGCGCAGGACACTGCGAAACCGGTCAAGCTCATGGTGGTTCAGGAAACGTCTCCTGGATTTTCGCGTCAGTTTTTTGGCCGGGTTGCAGCCCGGCAGACGGTCGATCTGGCTTTTCAAGTGGCCGGGCAGATCGTCCAACTTCCCGTCACCGAGGGTTTCGTGATCCCCAAAGATGAATTGATCGCGCAGTTGGATCAGGAACCGTTCCAACGCCGGTATGACCGGGCCGTGCTGCAAAAGGATCAGGCGGATCGCACCTTGGCGCGTCTGTCGCGTTTGCGGGGGACTGCAGCCAGCCAGGTGGCCGTGGATGACGCTGAAACCGCCGCGCAGCTTGCTGAAATTGCAGTGCGCGATGCGCAATACGATCTGGAACAGGCCACTCTGACGGCACCGTTTGACGCTCTGGTTTCAAGTCGTGCGGTCGAATCCTTTACCACTGTGTCGGCCGGAACCCCGATCGTGCGTATTCACGACATGTCCGAACTGCGGATCGAAGTCGACGTGCCCGAGATTCTTTTCCAGCGCTCGGGCCAGCAGGATGACATCGAAATCACCGCCAAATTCCCTGTCAGCGACGAGGTCTTTCCGTTGCAGATCCGTGAATTCGATGCAGAATCGTCGAGCGTGGGGCAGACATTTCGCATCCAGTTTGGGCTAACTCCTCCTGAAGGGTTGCAAATTCTGCCCGGATCGTCGGTGACGGTAAACGTGCAGGTGCAGGATCACCGCACAGGCATCATCGTGCCCTCTACCGCTATTGTCGCCGATGCTGAGGGCGCGTTGGGCGTCATGGTGTTTTCGCCTGTTGGTGCAGATGAAGGCACCATTCGCCGTGCTCCGGTCACGATCGAGCCAACGCAATCCGGTGATGTCCGCGTCCTGACAGGTCTAAACAGCGGGGATGAGATCGTTGTTGCCGGGGGTGGCGCGCTGACCGACGGACAGGCCGTGCGCCGCTTTGTCGGCTTTGCGAACTGAGGGCTGACGGATGAACATTGCACGCGCATCCATCGACCGCCCGATCTACACTTGGCTGATCATCCTGATTGCCTTGCTTGGCGGTATCTGGGGGTTCTTGTCGCTGGGTCGGCTTGAGGATCCGGCCTTCACCATCAAGAACGCGGTCATTTCCACTCAATATCCCGGTGCTACGGCAGAGCAAGTCGCGCTGGAAGTGTCCGAACCTTTGGAATCGGCCATTCAGCAGATGGGCGAGGTTGATACAATTACTTCGATCAACCAGCCCGGTTTCTCGCTGATCGAGGTTGAAATCAAATCCACCTATGACGGCACGGAACTGCCTGATGTGTGGACCAAACTGCGCGCCAAGATGCGTGACGCCGCAGGACAACTGCCTTCGGGCGTAGGTGAGCCGCGGGTCAATGACGGCTTTGGCGATGTGTTTGGATTGTTCTACGCCGTGACTGCGGACGGGTTCTCTGACGCCGAAAAGCACGAGCTTTCAACCTTTTTGCGCCGCGAATTGCTGACTGTCGAAGGCGTGGCCGATGTCGAGGTGATGGGACTGCCTGAGGAGGCAATCTTCGTCGAGCCTGATCTGGCGATCACGGTGAACCAGAACGTGCCTATTCAGGCGATCAACCAAGCCATTGCCAATGCAGACTCGGTGAATGCGTCGGGCTCGGTCAGAACCGAGAATGAACGAACAACCATTCTGACAGCAGAAGGGTCCGACAGTGTTTCAGCCATTGCTGGTCTGTCCGTGGGGTCTCAGGGGCAGGTGATCAACCTGTTTGACATGTCCGACGTCTATCGCGGGCGTCAAACCGATCCAGACGTCGTCATCCGCTTTGACGGGTCCGAGGCTTTCACGCTGGGCATTGCTGGCCTGTCGTCGGAAAATATTGTCGAGGTCGGCAAGCGGGCCGACGCCAAGTTTGCCGAGCTGGATTCTCAGGTTCCGTTCGGCGTGGAAATCCAGCCGATCTATCAGCAACATGTCGTGGTTGAACAAGCCTCGAACGATTTCCTCGTGAATCTCGCGCTGTCCGTAACCATTGTGGTTGCAGTGCTGGCGCTGTTCATGGGGTGGCGCGCGGCGATCGTTGTCGGCACGACCCTGTTGCTAACCGTTGTCGGCACGCTTCTGTTCATGTCGATCTTCTCGATCGAGATGGAGAGGATTTCGCTGGGCGCGCTGATCATCGCAATGGGGATGTTGGTGGACAATGCCATCGTGGTTGCCGAGGGCATGCAGATCGCGATGTTGCGGGGCAAGACCTCACGCGAGGCCGCGGACGAGGCTGCATCCAAGACGCAGATACCGCTGTTGGGTGCTACGATCATCGGGATCATGGCCTTTGCGGGTATCGGCCTCAGCCCTGATGCGACAGGCGAATTCCTGTTCTCGCTATTTGCCGTGATAGGTATCTCGCTGCTTCTGAGCTGGGTGCTGGCGCTGACCGTAACCCCGCTGCTGGGTCACTACTTTTTCAAGCAGGGGAAAGAGGGCGCAGTGGACGCTTATGGTGGAATCATGTTCCGCATCTACGGCACTATCCTGCGCTGGGCGTTGCGGTTCCGCTGGCTGGTGATTGCCGGTCTGGTTGGGGTGACAGTCGCCTGTTTCGCCGGTTTTGGTCTTGTGAAGCAGCAGTTTTTCCCTGACTCCAACACGCCTTTGTTTTTCGTCCACTACAAGCTGCCGCAGGGCACTCCGATCTCTCGGACCTCAGAGGATATGGCTGTGTTTGAAGCCTGGCTTGCCGAGCGTGAAGAAGTGGTTTCTGTCACGACATTCGTGGGGCAGGGGGCGACCCGTTTTCTTCTGACCTATTCCGCGGAAAAGCCTAACCCGAGCTACGGCCATCTGATCATCCGCACAAAAACGCTGGATGATATTCCGCCGTTGCAGGCGGAGCTCGAGGCCTTTGGTACGGCCCAGTTCCCAGAGGGCGAATTCCGGACCCGGCGTCTGGTATTTGGTCCCGGTGGCGGCGATCCAATTCAGGCACGTTTCTCGGGCAGTGACCCGGCCGTATTGCGGCAGCTTGCGGATGAGGCCGTTTTGCGGATGCGAGACGCGTCGGACAACGTTCTGAACGTGCACCACGATTGGCGCGAGAAGGAACTCGTGGTGCAGCCGATCTATGCGACCGAACGGGCGCAGACCGCCGGAGTCACGCGCGAGGATATTGCCGCCACGCTGCAATTCTCGACAGACGGGATATCTGGCGGCATGTTGCGCGAACGCGATCGCCTGATCCCGATTATTCTGCGGCGACCCGCAGACGGAGATTACTCGATCGTCGATCAGGTGGTTTTCTCGGATCAATCCGGAAAGTTCGTCCCCATCGAGCAAATGGTTGACGGGTTTGAATACAAGGCTGTGAACACGTTGGTACATCGCCGCGACAGGGTGCTGACCGTCACAGTCGGGGCGGATATCCCGTCTGACCTGACGGCGGCGCAGGTTCATTCCGAAGTGCGCAGCGCCATTGAAACCATGGACCTTCCGACCGGCTATCGCATGGAGTGGGGTGGTGAGTTTGAAAATGCGGGGGACGCGAATGAAAGCCTTGGCCGGCAGTTGCCTCTGAGCCTGCTGATCATGGTCTTGATCTCTGTTTTGATCTTCAACGCCGTTCGCCAGCCGATCATTATCTGGTTGCTTGTGCCGATGTCGGTCAACGGCGTGGTGATCGGCCTGTTGGGAACCGGTCTGCCGTTCACCTTTACAGCCCTGTTGGGCCTGCTCAGCCTGTCCGGTATGCTGATCAAGAACGGGATCGTTCTGGTCGAAGAAATCGACCTTGTCCGCGAAACCGGCAAGGGGCTGCGCGAGTCGATCATCGAAGCGTCGGTCTCGCGGCTGCGTCCGGTGATGCTGGCGGCGATCACCACAATTCTTGGCATGGCGCCGTTGTTGACAGATGCGTTCTTCAAGTCGATGGCGGTGACGATCATGGGAGGACTGGCCTTTGCCACCATACTGACGATGGTCGCTGCGCCAGTGTTCTACTTGGTGTTCTTTCTACCAGAGGATAGGCGAAAGAAGGCTCCGCAACCTGTTGTTTAAATGAAAAACCCCCGGTCGATGACCGGGGGTTTTGCTTTATTCTGGTTTGGGCGGTGAGGTCAGCCCTGCAGGGACTTGACCTCAACATCGCCTTCGGCCTGCGCCTTGATCGCCAAGGCTGCCGCATGGCTGGCGGCCGCCGTAGTGAAGTAGGGGATCTTGTCATAAAGCGCGATCGAGCGGATGGCCTTGCTGTCCTCGACCGCCTGTGCGCCCTCGGTGGTGTTCATCACCAACTGCACTTGACCATCTTTCAGCATGTCTGCCACGTCCGGGCGGCCCTCATAGACCTTGTTGACCACGTCGCAGGCCACACCTTTTTCCGCCAGCCACGATTGCGTGCCGCGTGTGGCGACCAGCGAGAAGCCCTGTGCGGTCAGCACCTGTGCGGCCTCCAGCATTGCAGAGGTCTTGTCGGCATCCTTGATCGAGATAAATGCGCGGCCCTCGGAGGGCAGAACCATTCCGGCCCCCATCTGCGCCTTGAGGAAGGCGCGCGGGAAGTCACGGTCCCAGCCCATGACCTCGCCGGTGGAACGCATTTCCGGCCCCAGAATGGTGTCGACACCGGGGAAGCGGGCAAAGGGCAGTACGGCCTCTTTCACCGAGAACCACGGCATGTCCGGGTCGGCCAGAGTCATCTGGTCGGCGATCTTGGTGTCCTGACCCTCTTTGTATGCAGGGCGCATCGGGAAGGCCGAGAGTTTTTCACCCGCCATGATGCGCGCCGCAATGGACGCGATTGCGCTGTCGGTGGCTTTTGCGACAAACGGCACCGTGCGCGAGGCGCGCGGGTTCACTTCGATCAGGTAAATCTTGCCATCCTTAATCGCGAACTGCACGTTCATCAGGCCCACAACGTTCAGCGCCTTGGCCAGTTTGAACGCCTGATCCTTGATCTGGTCGAGGATATCCTTGGACAGCGAATAGGGCGGCAACGAACAGGCCGAGTCGCCCGAATGTACGCCGGCTTCTTCGATATGCTGCATGATGCCAGCGACGTGTACATCGGTGCCGTCGCACAGCGCGTCCACGTCCAGTTCAACCGCTCCGGCCAGATAGCTGTCCAGCAGAACGGGGCTGTCGCCCGAGACCACGACGGCCTCGTTTATGTAGCGCTTCAACTGCTCCATATCGCGCACGATTTCCATCGCGCGCCCGCCCAGAACGTATGAGGGGCGGATGACCAGCGGGAAGCCGATCTCGTCCGCGATCTCAAGCGCCTGTTCGTCGGTCGAGGCGATACCGTTCTTGGGCTGTTTCAAACCCAGATCGTTGACCAGAGCCTGGAACCGTTCACGGTCTTCGGCCAGGTCAATCGCGTCGGGCGTGGTGCCGAGGATCGGAATGCCCTCAGCCTCGAGCGCATTGGCCAGTTTCAGCGGCGTTTGACCGCCGAACTGAACGATTACACCGTGCAGCGTGCCGTTTTCCTGTTCTTTCGTCAGGATTTCCATGACGTGTTCAAAGGTCAGCGGCTCGAAATACAGACGGTCCGAGGTGTCATAGTCGGTGCTGACCGTCTCGGGGTTGCAGTTGACCATGATGGTCTCATAGCCCGCTTCGGTCAGTGCGAAACAGGCGTGACAGCAACAATAGTCAAACTCGATCCCCTGACCGATCCGGTTTGGGCCACCGCCCAGAATGACAACCTTTTTCCGGTCGCTCGGGCGCGCCTCACATTCGACTTCACCCATCATCGGGGCTTCGTAGGTCGAGTACATATAGGGCGTCTGCGCCTCGAACTCGGCGGCGCAGGTGTCGATACGTTTGAATACGGCCTTAACGCCCAGATTGCGGCGGGCGCGGCGGACGTTGTCCTCATCCCGGCCGGTCAGGTTGCCCAAACGCGCGTCGGTGAAACCAAGCATCTTGAGTTTGCGGATGCCTTCCTCGGTGACGGGCAGGCCGTCTTTGCGAATCTGACGCTCGGCTTCGATGATCTCGCGGATGCGGGCCAGGAACCACGGGTCGAACTTGGTTACACCAAAGATTTCGTCGTCGGTCAGGCCGTGGCGCATGGCCTGCGCAATGGTGCGCAGACGATCCGGCGTTTGCTGACTGATCGCCTTGATGACGGCGGCCTTGTCATCAGCTTCGTCCCACAGACCCACGTTCAGGCCGGGAATTTCGATTTCATCAAATCCGGTCAGACCCGACTCCATCGAGGCCAGAGCCTTTTGCATCGATTCGTGGATCGTGCGACCGATGGACATGGCCTCTCCCACCGACTTCATCGCGGTGGTCAGGTAGGGCTCGGACCCCGGGAATTTCTCGAAGGCGAATTTCGGGATTTTTGTCACGACATAGTCAATGGTCGGCTCGAACGAGGCGGGCGTGACCTTGGTAATGTCGTTGTCCAACTCGTCCAGCGTGTAGCCCACGGCCAGTTTTGCTGCGATCTTGGCAATCGGGAAACCGGTTGCCTTGGACGCCAGCGCCGACGAGCGCGACACGCGCGGGTTCATCTCGATTACAACCATCCGGCCATCGTCCGGGTTGATGGCCCATTGTACGTTCGACCCGCCGGTTTCGACCCCGATCTCGCGCAGCACGGCAATCGAGTGATTGCGCATGATCTGATATTCTTTGTCGGTCAGCGTCAGGGCAGGGGCCACGGTGATCGAGTCCCCGGTATGCACACCCATCGGGTCCACGTTTTCGATGGAACAGACGATGATAGCGTTGTCGGCGGTGTCGCGGACCACCTCCATCTCATACTCTTTCCAACCCAGCAGGCTTTCGTCGATCAGGATTTGGCCAACAGGGGAGGCATCCATACCTGTGCGGCAAATATGGATATAATCCTCGCGGTTATAGGCCACGCCGCCACCGGTGCCGCCCAGTGTAAAGGCGGGACGGATGATGGCTGGCAGGCCGACCGTTTCGAGTGTCTCCAAAGCCAGCGCCACACCTGCGTCCAGGTCTTTCTTGCCGTCCGCGTCCTTGGGGGCTGTTACGATCTCGGCCTTGGGGTTTTCGATGCCCAGCCGGTCCATCGCTTCGCGGAACAGGGCGCGGTCTTCGGCCATTTCGATGGCGTCGCGCTTGGCGCCGATCATCTCAACGCCGAATTTATCCAGAACGCCCATTTCCTCGAGCGCGAGCGACGTGTTCAGACCGGTCTGACCGCCCATGGTGGGCAGCAGGGCGTCTGGGCGCTCTTTCTCGATGATCTTGGCGACAACCTCGGGGGTGATCGGCTCGATATAGGTGGCATCGGCCAGACCGGGATCAGTCATGATGGTGGCCGGGTTTGAGTTCACCAGGATAACCCGATACCCTTCTTCCCGCAGCGCTTTACACGCTTGCGCGCCGGAATAGTCGAACTCGCAGGCTTGACCAATAACAATGGGGCCCGCCCCAATGATCATGATCGACTGGATGTCGGTTCTTCTGGGCATGGCCACGTTCCTTCGATTGTTCGCGAGTCAGGGCGCCCCCAAGCGCCCAAATTGTCCTGCGTTATAGGGACCGCGCGAAAAGGTTCAAGGGGTATCGGAAACGGCGGCGAAATTGCCGCTTTCCCCTCTTTCCCTTGCCGCCTTATCCTCTATACCGCGCAGCACGGCAAATGAGGATGCACTTGCGTATTCGTTTTGATCATGGCCCGGCGGGGCCGGGAACCAGTTTTGACAGGCCCGCCAATGTGATCCGCGCTGACACGGCGGAGGATGTGCCCCAGGCGTTGGCGGCGCTGGATGCAGCGCGCGCCGAAGGCGGGTGGTTGGCAGGCTATGCGAGTTACGAGCTGGGATATGTGCTGGAGCCTCGCCTTGCAGCCCGGATGCCGGACAACCGCCGCCTGCCTTTGCTGTGTTTCGGTGTTTACGACGCGCCGGTTCGCAACGATCTGCCAGCCGCCAGTGGTGGAATCACCGGGTTTGTGCCGCGCTGGGACGAGGCACGATACGCCCGCGCGTTTCAGCAGGTCCACGACGCCATCGGCGCAGGCGACATCTATCAGGCCAATCTGACCTTTCCGATCGATCTGACAGTCGAGGGCGACAGCGCCGCTTTATACGCCGCACTTGCGTCAGGTCAGCCGGTGGGGCACGGCGCGCTTGTACAGCAGGACGGCCTGCCCGATCTGCTTAGCCGCTCGCCCGAGCTGTTCTTTCGTACCGATACGGACCGTGGGATCGAAACGCGCCCGATGAAGGGTACTCAGCCCCGCAGCGAGGATATGGCCGAGGACGCGCGACGTCGCGAATTTTTGTCAGTGGACCAAAAGAACCGGGCCGAAAACCTGATGATCGTAGACTTGCTGCGCAACGATATCAGCCGTGTCGCGCTGCCCGGCTCGGTCAAAGTGCCCGAGCTGTTCAAGGTCGAGACCTATGCGACCGTGCACCAGATGATCTCATTGGTGCAGGCGCAGTTGCATCTGGGGGCCGAGCTGTCGGATATCCTGATGGCCTTGTTCCCCTGCGGCTCGATCACTGGCGCGCCCAAGATCCGCGCGATGGAGATTCTGTCCGACCTCGAGCCCTGGCCGCGCGATATCTATTGTGGTGCGATCGGTTGGGCGGCCCCGGATGGGCGGTCAGAATTCAACGTGGCAATCCGCACGTTGATGGTCGAGGATGGCAAGGCGACCTTAAACGTGGGTGGCGGCGTCGTCTGGGACAGCACCGCCCCGTCAGAATATGAGGAGGCGCTATGGAAGGCCCGCTTCGCCCGCCAGATGACCCTGACTTCCGCATAATCGAAACGCTGGCATTCCGGCCGGAGCAGGGCTTTGTGCGCCGTGATCGTCATCTGGCGCGGATGGGCCGCACCGCCAAGGCGTTGGGGATACCGTTCGGAACGCAAGAGGCAGAGGAGGCGCTGGATCGTGTCGCCGGGACTTCGCCTTTGCGCTGTCGTTTGACCTTGGCTGCGAACGGCGAGTTTGAGGTTACGACTGGGGCTTTGGCCGAGAACCCTCCGGTCTGGCGGGTGGCTGTGGCGGATCAGCGCCTGACAGCCTCGGATATCTGGCTGCAACATAAGACAACGCAACGGGCGCTTTATGATACGGCCCGCGCTGCGCTGCCCAAGGGGATCGACGAGTTTCTGTTTCTCAATGACCGCGAAGAACTGTGCGAGGGCACGATCACCAACCTGTTCTTGCTCATGCCGGATGGTCGTTGCCTGACGCCCGCGCTATCCAGCGGTTTGCTGCCCGGCATCCTGCGCGAAGAATTGCTTGATAATAAACAAGTTGCCGAGGCCGCTCTGACCTTGACCGATCTGCGAAATGCGGAAAAAGTCTTCGTAGGAAATTCCTTGCGTGGTCTGATCCGAGCGGAGTTGGCGGCAGAGTGAGCAAACAAACCGATTGGGCCGACCGCGCGGCACCGCTTTTGCGGTTGCGAATGGAGTTTGGGCTGTTCTTCGTGGCGGTCCCGGTTCTGATCGCGGTGTTCTTCCCGCCGAATTGGATGTTCCCATCCCTGTTCACCTTTGCGGCGCTGGGCATATTGCTTTTGCACTATACGCCGGGCTTTGCCTGGGCTGAGCTGCGATACAACTGGCGTAACTGGTCTTGGGGCGAAGTGGCAATTTTTGCCATCGCAATGACGGTATTTTGCAGCGCGCTTGTGATGTCCACGAAGCCCGAGGCCGCATTCGTTCTACTGCGCAACCGGCCCGAGTTTCTGATCGTCATCTGGACTTTCTATCCTTTGATCTCGGCATTGCCGCAGGAATTGCTGTTCCGCGTCCTGTTTTACCGCCGATACCACGCGATCCTGCCGGATGGCCGCGCCTTTTACCTGCTGAATGCGTCCCTGTTTTCACTGGCTCACCTAATGTATTGGAGCTGGATCGTTGCCATCATGACCTTTGGTGGCGGGCTGCTGTTCACATGGGCCTATCGCAGACGCGGCTCGTTTTTCTACGCGGTGCTGCTGCACGCGATTGCAGGGAACATCATCTTTGCGGCGGGTCTGGGCATCTATTTCTACTCGGGCAACGTGCAAAGGCCGTTTTGACGGGCTGACCCACCTTGACTTTCCAAGCCTGACAGGGTGTATCGGCGCGACGAATTCTGCGCCCGAAGGGATATGATCCATGCACGCCTATCGCAGCCACACCTGCGCCGCTCTGACCGCCGCCAATGTTGGTGAAACCGTCCGCCTGTCCGGTTGGGTGCATCGTGTCCGAGATCACGGCGGCGTGCTGTTCATCGACCTGCGCGATCATTTCGGAGTGACACAAGTTCTGTGCGACGGTGACAGCGCTGCCTTCGCCGAGCTGGAGAAGGTCCGCTCGGAATGGTGTATCCGCATCGACGGAACCGTCAAGGCACGTGACCCGGAACTGGTGAACCCGAAACTGCCCACTGGCGAGGTTGAGGTTTACGTGCGCGAGTTGGAAGTGCTGGGCGCGGCCGACGAACTGCCGCTGATGGTGTTCGGCGATCAGGAATACCCGGAGGAAACCCGCCTGCGCTATCGCTATCTGGACCTGCGCCGTGAGGCGATGCAGCAGAACATGACCCTGCGCTCGGACGTCGTGTCCTCGATGCGCAAACGCATGTGGGATCAGGGCTTCCGCGAATACCAGACGCCGATCATCACGGCCTCGTCCCCCGAAGGTGCGCGCGACTTTCTGGTGCCCTCGCGCCTGCATCCGGGCAAGTTCTACGCGCTGCCGCAGGCACCTCAGCAGTTCAAGCAGCTGATCATGGTGTCGGGCTTCGATAAGTATTTCCAGATTGCGCCGTGTTTCCGTGATGAAGACCCGCGCGCCGACCGCTCGCCCACCGATTTCTACCAGCTTGACCTTGAGATGTCCTTTGTCGAGCAGCAGGACGTGTTCGACACAATCCAGCCCGTTCTGACCGGTGTGTTCGAGGAATTCGGCGGTGGCCGCAAGGTGGATCAGGAGTGGCCGCAAATCTCCTACAAGGACGCGGCCCTGTGGTACGGCACCGACAAGCCGGACCTGCGTAACCCTATTAAAATGCAAGTGGTCTCCGACCACTTCCGCGGGTCTGGCTTCGCGATTTTCGCGAAGCTGCTAGAGCAGGAAGGCACCGAAATTCGCGCGATCCCAGCGCCGAGTGGTGGCAGCCGTAAGTTCTGTGACCGTATGAACGCGTTCGCTCAGAAAGAGGGTCTGCCGGGGATGGGCTACATCTTCTGGCGCGATCAGGGCGAAGGGATGGAGGCCGCAGGACCGCTGGCCAAGAACATCGGCCCCGAGCGCACCGAGGCGATCCGTCAGCAGCTGGGTCTGGGTGTCGGCGATGCGGCGTTCTTCCTGGGTGGCAAGCCGAAAGCCTTTGAAAAGGTCGCCGGTAAGGCGCGCGACGTGATCGGCGAAGAACTTGGCCTCACCGAAAAAGACCGCTTTGCTTTTGCCTGGATCGTTGATTTCCCGATCTATGAGCAGGACGAGGAAACCGGCGCGATCGATTTTGAACACAACCCGTTCTCGATGCCGCAGGGCGGGATGGAGGCGCTGCAGGGTGATCCTCTGGACGTGCGCGGATATCAGTACGATCTGGCCTGTAACGGGTATGAGCTGGTCTCGGGTGCGATCCGGAACCACAAGCCGGAAATCATGCTGAAAGCCTTTGAACTGGCGGGCTATGGTGAGGATGAAGTGAAATCCCGCTTTGGTGCCTTGTTCAATGCGTTCCACTATGGCGCGCCGCCGCACGGTGGTTGTGCTGCGGGCATCGACCGGATCGTGATGCTGTTGGCGGATGAGGCCAATATCCGCGAGGTCATGATGTTCCCGATGAACCAGCGCGCCGAAGACCTGATGATGGATGCGCCGTCTGACCCGACCTCGGATCAGTTGATGGAACTGGGGCTGCGGATTATCCCCCAGGAGTAAGCCAAAACTTACCGCTGAATCGACGGCGCCTAGCCGTCGGTTCAGCCTTTCGTGACGCCTTCAAAGCTGACCGGTTCTTTCAATCGGATCGCGCAGTTTTGTCCGCGCCTGCCGAATGTTGCGGGCCGCCGTGCGAGTCTGTGCATATACCCAAATACTCAGGATTGTGGCGGTCACGAAATAGGCTGTTGCCATTCAGATCGCCTCGCGCTGTGCCAGACGGGATTGAACAATTCCAGCTAACTGCGCGACCACGGCAGTGACGGGCGTTCCGTCACACCGCGACTTCGCAAGCTGTCGTGCCGCGTCAGCCAGGACCGTGTCACCTGCGTCACGGGCCACGCCGCGCAGGAACTGCGCCGCATAGTCCAATGAGCGGTGATCATTTGGCCCGGCCAGTACATCGGCGATGTGCGCCATGTCGTCCTGATATGCCATATGGTCCGGGGTGATGACCTCATCCCGAACGGCATGAAGGCTGTGAGGGCGGCGGTCTTCGGGCAGGCGCTCCAGAATAGAAGTCTGGAAATACGCCAGAGAATTGAGAGGTTTCTCAAGAAAGCCGTCGGCTCCGGCCGCGAGTGCGGTCGGTTCGGTGTTGTCGTCGCCTGACATGCCCAAAATAGCTCCGATCCGCGGCGTGGCGTCGACCAGTTCCGCGATAAGCTCAGCGCCAGATCCGTCGGGCAGGCCCATGTCGATCAAAATGACGGATGGGCGGTAGATTTGCAGATGACGCCTGGCTGACTTCAAACAATCCGCGCGCCGAATGCGCGCGCCCGAATGAAGACACATGAGGCGGATCGCGTCGCAGGTATAGCGACTGTCCTCAACAACCAAAATCGTTTGACCCAGCAGTGGCCGTGTGGCGGTCGGCTGCGCGTGCGAAGAAATGGGGCACGAATCGTCCATGGCAGAACTCCTATTCAGCAGATGCTTGACGCTAGGAACTTCTGGCTAACACCACGTTAACGGCAATTTGGCGCACTTGTTCTTTGCTGGAACAGTCCCCATAACCGCTGCAACACTGAGAACAGAGGAGAGTTCTATGATTGGTCGCCTGAACCACGTCGCCATTGCAGTTCCCGATCTAGAGGCTGCTTCCGCCCAGTACCGCAACGCGCTGGGCGCCAAGGTCGGCGCGCCGCAGGATGAACCCGATCACGGCGTGACGGTGGTTTTTATCGAACTGCCCAACACCAAGATCGAACTTCTTTACCCGCTTGGCGATGACAGCCCAATCAATGGGTTTCTCGAAAAGAATCCTTCGGGCGGCATCCATCATGTCTGCTATGAGGTGGAAGATATCATCGCCGCGCGCGATCACCTGAAGGAAACCGGTGCCCGGGTTCTGGGGTCGGGCGAACCCAAGATCGGGGCGCACGGCAAGCCGGTCCTTTTCCTGCATCCCAAGGACTTTAATGGCTGTCTGGTCGAGCTAGAACAGGTTTAAGTCAAGTTTCGGAGTGGCGTCATGACCATCACAGCTGCACTTGTTCTGTTTGCCGTCATCTGGTTCATGACGCTGCTTATCGTTCTGCCGATCCGCATCAAGACGCAGGGCGACATGGGTGATATAGTGCCGGGCACACATGCCGGAGCGCCCGAAGTTCATCACATGAAAAAGAAGATGTGGATCACCACCGGTATATCGGTGGTGCTGTGGGCGATCATCGCGGGGATCATCATTTCTGGGGTGATCTCGGTGCGCGATTTCGATTGGCTGAACCAGTTGGAATCGCGCGATTAAGCGTCAGGGTGCCGACCCTGACAGCTTGTGGTAGATATGAGTGAACGTGGCGGCGCCTATGATGGGAATAACCAGGTTCACCAATGGCACCGACAGCGGAATCGCCATCAGAGTGCCTGCGAGCCAAATGGTAGTGGAGTGTTTGGAGCGCAGCTTGCGCGCGCCCTCGCGTCCGATCCGACGCATCGCGGCCAACGTGAAGTATTCTCGACCCAGCAGGAAGCCGTTCATTGCCCAAAAGATAAACGGGGCCAGCGGTGTGAAGATCGCGTAAAGGATCAGAGCCAAAAGGTTTGCTGCGATCAGAACACCCATAAAGCTGATGGCGTCGCGGACGCCTTCGCTGAACGGAATTCCGGGCACTTTGGGCAAGTTGGGATAGTGTTTATCCTCAACGGCTTCCGCGACCTCTTCCAGAAACATCGAGATAATGGCCGAGGCGATGGGCATCATCAGAAAAACCGGAAGAATCAGCACCACGAAGATGCCAGAATAGTTCAGCACGTCGTTGAGCCACGGCACTGCGCCGATAAAGGGCAATGAAATTTCACCACTGGATAGCCAATTGATCAGCCAGATTGCCGCCGCACAAGCGGCAATCAACAGGGCGATGGTCAGGCCGACGCCGCGCAGCAATACGGCACGGAACTTGGCATCGCCGATCTGGCCCAGGGCCGCAAAGAATGCGTTCAGGATCATCATTCGGACACCCATTCGGTCAGAGAGGCAACGTCAGGACGCGGACGTTCAGGAGGCGTGGCGCCTTCTGTTGCGATATGAATCAATCCGGCCACGCGCTCGTTGTCCTGTAGCCCGAAAACAGAGCGGCAAAATTCGGCATCATGGGTCTGCCAGCCTGACAACCAGTTCGCACCCCAGCCCGAGGCGAGCGCGGCGTTTAGCAGGCCAAGGCATACTGCCCCCGCTGAATAGGTTTGTTCGATGGCCGGAACTTTTTCGGAAGGCTTTTGCACTTCTACCACCGCAACAGCAAGATGACCCATGTCGAACTGGCTGCGGGCTTTTGCGATGTCTTCGGGGGATTTACCCAGTCGTTCTCCGCACTCCTGCGTCAAAGCCGACAGTCGTGGCATCGCGCCTTTTTCGAGGACGATAAAACGCCAGGGTTCCAGCTTGCCATGATCCGGGCTACGCGCGGCCGCAGTCAGCAACGGCATCAATTCTTCGCGCGACGGGGCCGGAGCCATAAGTGTTTTTGCAGGACGTGACCGGCGCGATTGCAGAAACTCCAAGGCGGCCGGATTCTTCAAGGACATATGTTAACTTCCTTTACATGGGCAATGTGTATCTGGTCTAACGCCTGGCGGGTTTCAAGGGCAAACGGTTGGGTCGCCCAGATCAATTTCATCCAATGGTCAGCCTTGCAAGGGCGTTTGCGGTCTGGCGGGAAGAATGACCAGACTGTAGCCGCATAACCCACTAATACTGAACAATTTGGCGACTCAGGGTGGTGTCGCGGTTGAAGCCGCGCCCCAAGCGCATCACATGGGGCGTCGTCTAAGTTTGCGACTGTTCGGGCATGAGGCGCGGGGTTGGTCTATCAACCTGGATGGGGCTTTTCGTGAATTTGATAGACGCCTTCGGGTAAGTCCAGCGCGGCTGCGAGGTCTCGTACCTGTTCGGGCGACAGGGTGATTTTCTGCACCGTGTCCGTGCGCGGGTCCAGTTGTTCCAGCGTTACACATTCAGCGAAATTATTGATAACCACATCCTCTTGCAAAGGCTTGGCGCCTTCATCCACCAGGGTGATCACCGTCGAGTCGAATTCATGCTCTATCGAAAACATAAGGCAACAGTGCAGGGCGATTGATTGCAATGCAACCCGTTCAGTCGCAATCATGCTGTGGCGGTCCCTTTGCGACCACGCTATGGTCAAATAAAACGGCAAGACCGTTTCAAAGGATGATCCATGCGCCGTCTGACCTATCTGTTGCTTCCCCTGATGCTGGCGGCCTGCGAAGCCGAAATCCTGCGCGTTCAACCGGCGGCCGAATGGCAGCAGGATACGGACGATTTCCGGGTCGAAGCTATCAAGTTTCAGGAGATCAGTCAGAAGGTCGGACAGCAAGCAAGAACAGAGTGTCTGACGCGGTCCGACGTCACCAATTGCGACTTTACGATCTTGGTTGACCTGGACCCCAAGGCTCCGGCCAATGCATTTCAGACGCTGGACGACAATAACCAGCCTGTCATCATTTTCACCCGCTCGATGATCCAGTCTGCCCAGAACCCCGATGAACTGGCTTTTGTCATGGGGCACGAGGCGGCTCATCACATCCTGCGGCATATACCTCGCCAAACCGTGAACGCACGCGAAAGCGCCGAGATTTTCGGTGAACTGGCTCGGCTGGGCGGTGCAGACGGGGCCGATGTGGAAAAGGCACAGAAACTGGGCGCGCAGGTGGGGGCGCAGGTTTACATCAAGGATTTTGAACTAGAGGCGGATCAGCTCGGTACGGTCATCACCTTCAAGGCTGGTTACAACCCCTTGATCGGGGCCAAGTATTTTGATCGCCTCCCTGATCCTGACGATAGTTTTCTGGGAACGCACCCACCCAACCAGCAGCGCGTGCAGATCGTCGTTGAAACCGCGCGCCAACTTGGGCTGACCCAATGACAGCACTGACGCGGTTGGGAGTTGTTCTGACGGATCGCGGATCGAAATATGCGGTCACCGGCGCGCCTGTGACCACGCGTGAGGATGTAGATGCCGTCTTGCAGGAACTGAAGTCAGACAAAAGCTATGCCAAGGCGACGCACAATACCTGGGCGGCTATGCTATCAACCGGCGCGTTGAAAGCCGACGATGGCGAAAGTGGCGCAGGCATGGTGATCCTGCGCATGATGGAGCGTGCGGAACTGGAGGGTCACGTCATCATCGTCACGCGGTGGTATGGCGGCAAGAAACTTGGCGGAGATCGCTTTCGCCGCGTTCAGGATGCCACACGCGCCTACCTTGATCACATAGCGGCCGGGTCTTGACCTGAGTCAAATGCCTGTGCCGGGGCATCGTCTATCCTAGAGCAAATGCGTTAGGGAAAGGATGCCGTATGCATAGCCGGGAAACGCTTAGAAAACACGCCGAACTGGTCGACCGAATGGCGAATAGGGTTGGCGTCGATTTGGAAGATGCCGCAATCCGCGGGGATGTTTCGATCGACCAAATCTCGGACGCCGTTCTTCGTTGTACCGGGTGCGCAAACCCAGATCATTGCCAAAGCTTACTGAACCGGGCCGAGATGACTGGGAATACTCCGGAATATTGTAGGAACAAGCCTCTTTTCAACCAACTGATCCCAGCATCGGACCGCTGATGCAGAGGTTGGGAGAGCTCATGACTCACATGCGGCTTGTGCTGCGTATGGGAAAGACGACGGGTACAGATGTCGTTGCCGCTCACCGGCAGGGGCGGCTGAGTCAGCAGGACTGGGCCGAAATGGTGAGGTCGTGTCAGGGATGCACGTGGGCGGCCAAGTGCCCTGAATGGCTGGACGAAAACGAAACCGTCGAACGGGCTCCGCGAACCTGCCCCAACCGCAAGAGGTTTACAGCGCTCAAGGCGCAGCACGTACGGGATGGCTGACGATGCCGGATATTCTTGGGGATGTCGAAAAGCATTTTTGGCTTACCCGATCGGTGGCAAGATGCATGAATGTGTCCCTGACCGAGGCCATGGCTGACGGACGACTAAGCCCTGACAAATACACCGAGATGGTCACGCGCTGCCGCGCCTCTCAATGCAGCCAGCGGTGCGCGGCTTGGCTGTCAGTACAGCAGGCGCAATCCGACTCTGCGCCACACTTCTGCGCAAACGCAGACTCGCTGAATGCACTGAAAACGTAGTCAGAGTTTCGAGTGCGACACGTCGCAAAGCGGCCTTTTTGCGCTGTTCTTACAGCCGCAGAAAAATACCTTTTTGCTGGAATCCGCTGTGTATTTTATCGGCTCAATCCCTGTGCCCTTATGAGAACCGTCACAAAAGGGCTGCCGTTTCGAACGACCGCAAGCACACCAGAAATAGTTTTTGCCCTCGGTCACTTCGACAGGATATGGGGATTTCTGAGCTATGATCGGGGCGTCTGACATGGGGCTTCTCCTTGCTCTGCTGCGTTCTTTTTCCAAGTGTAGAGCGGTTTTGGGAAAACTGTAGTGGTGTCCCTTTAAGCGGGTTTGACAGCATGGTTTTGCCGCTCTCACATATTCGTGATTGATTTTGTTGCAAAAAAGTCAATGAAGTCGTATTTTTAGCGCGGCCCCGAATTTCAGGGCAATACTAGAAAATTGATAGAGGAATGACGGACATGAAAATTAAATTCGCTGCCGTTAGCGCAATCGCCCTGATTCTGGCTGCATGCTCGCAGCAAGAGGAGCCGGCTCCGGTCTACATCACGCCTGAGTACGACAAATACGGCACCCCGAGCTGCCCGGCAGGAACCGAGTTGGCCACGACCGAGGCTGGTCAGACTGTCTGTAATCCAGTCGCACAATAAACATTCAGCAGGTGGCCCAAGTTCGGGCCGCCTGCACCCGGACGTTCTGCCGCCCCATTCGGGCGGTTTTTTCTTGCCTGAAAGCCGAGGGTTCATGAAAAATTTCTTTGTACGCCTGATAGATCGCACACGCTGGAGCTGGCAGGGTTTCGCCGCGACGTGGAAGGATGAGTATTCGTTTCGCGCTTGGGCGTGGTCCAACCTTGTTTCGATCGCCTTGGCTCTTTTATTACCGCTGTCCGACGGCCTGCGCGCGCTGATTATTGTGCTGGGCGTGTTGGTGATGGTGGCAGAGCTGTTCAATACGGCAGTTGAACGCGCGGTCGACCATACGTCCACGGATCACAATGTATTGGCGGGGCAGGCAAAAGACGCGGCCAGTGCTGCTGTTGCGCTGACCGCCGTTGCCGCTGGTGTGGCGTGGGTTATCGGGCTTGTTAGCCTGCTCTGATGTCGGACAACGACCGCGCCTACCGGCGTCGAATGCCGTAGTTTTGCGGAATGTAATAGGGCGAAGACAAGCGGTTGAAAGGGCTGTGCACCGAGTAGTGATACCGCTTCGCTGGTTTGCCGTAATACCGTTTTGACTTGGCTTTATAGCGATGGTCTTTGTTGTGGTGGACCTTGGGTTTCCCTGTGTATTCAAGCACGGTCGCGTTGGATTTGTGCCCGTCTACCGTGGGTGTAGTCTTGCGGTGATACACTTTCGGAGCAGCATAATACCTGTGGACCCGGTGCTTGCTGCGAAGGTGCAGGCTGACCGAGTCCGACCCGATGAAAATGAACCCGCCTGTTCCTTTGCTATTGGCGAATACGGGTAGGGCGCAAAGCTGGGCGACGACGACCAGCGCCAACAAATTCAGGCTAAAACGGTGCAAGCTGGACAAGGAACCCTCCTGATTTCGAGGCAGGCTGTCCCGTCATGATCCATGAAATGGGCGCAAAACGCCAATAAACTTGTTTCACGCCCCAACGATCTTGGCCGAGCAGGTCAGACCAGTTTGCCCCAAAGGTCGTATTCGCCAGCCTCGTCCACATCGACAGAAACAATGTCGCCGGGCTTCAGGCTTTCAAAGGCGTCGTCGATGAACAGGTTGCCATCAATCTCTGGCGCATCGGCTTTCGTGCGACAGGTGGCGGCCTCGTCATCGACCTCATCCACGATCACGTCGAGTGTCTGGCCCACTTTGGCGGCCAGCTTTGCCTCGGAAATTGCCTGCGCCTTTGCCATGAAACGCTCCCAACGGTCCTGTTTGACGTCGGCCGGGACATGATCCGGTAAGTCGTTCGAGCGCGCGCCATCCACGTTTTCGTATTGAAAACACCCGACGCGATCCAACTGGGCCTCGTCCATCCAATCCAGCAGGGTTTGGAATTCGCTTTCGGTTTCACCGGGATAGCCGACGATGAAGGTCGAGCGCAGCGTGATGTCCGGGCAGGTTGCGCGCCACGCGGCGATCTCATCCAGCGTTTTGGCGGCGGCCGCAGGGCGAGCCATGCGTTTCAGAACGTCGGGGTGAGCATGTTGGAACGGGATGTCCAGATAGGGCAGCACGTTGCAGCCCGCATCCGCCATCAGCGGGATCAACTCGCGCACATGCGGGTAGGGGTAAACGTAGTGCAGGCGCACCCATGCGTCCAACTGCCCCAGCTCACGCGCCAGATCGGTGATATGGCTGCGGACCTCACGGTTTTTCCACGGGTTTACATCGTATTTGCGATCCAACCCATAGGCCGAGGTGTCCTGAGAGATCACCAGCAACTCGCGCACGCCATTCTCGACCAGCTTCTCGGCCTCGCGCAGCACCGCGTGGGCGGGACGGCTGGCCAGTTTGCCGCGCATGTCCGGGATGATGCAAAACTTGCACTTGTGGTTACAGCCCTCGGAAATTTTCAGATAGCTGTAATGGCGCGGGGTCAGTTGCACGCTGGCAGCAGGCAGCAGATCCACGAACGGGTCGGGATCGGGCGGCACCGCCTGATGTACTGCATCCAGCACCTGTTCATACTGATGCGGGCCGGTGACAGCCATGATACGCGGGTGATGTTCACGGATGTAATCCGGTTCAGCCCCCAGACATCCCGTGACGATCACCTTGCCGTTTTCGACCAGAGCCTCACCGATGGCATCCAGCGACTCTGCCTTGGCGCTGTCGAGAAACCCGCAGGTGTTCACGATCACGGCATCCGCCCCTGAATAATCGGGCGATATCCCGTACCCTTCGGCCCGCAGGCGGGTCAGAATACGCTCGCTATCCACCAAAGCCTTGGGGCAGCCCAGCGACACCATGCCGATGGTCGGCTGGTTTGAGCGGGGTGTCTCGGTGATCCGGGCGGCAGGCGCCAGGTCGGGGCGGAGGTTCGGCGGGTTCGTGGTCATGGCGCGGCATATAGTGGGGAAAGCTTCCCCTTGCAAATGCTGTGCAGGCTTTGAATGATCTTTTCAACGCATGCCAGATAAGCGGAGAGCAGAAAAATGAAATGGCTGTTGCGCATCGCCTTCCTTCTTGTGGCCGTTATCGGGCTGGTGATCGGAGCATTGTTGATGATGCCCGGGGGCAAGCTCACAGTGATCTTGGCCGAGCAGGTGCGCGCCCAGACTGGACGAGATTTAAAGCTATCCGGCGATGTAAAGCTGTCGTTCTGGCCGGTCTTGGGTATGGAAACCGGCCCCGTGACGTTCAGCAATGCGTCATGGGCCGGACCTGAGCCCATGCTGAGCGCCGACAGCGTGGCGGTTGGTGTGGATGCTGCGGCCTTGATCTCGGGGGATCTGAAGATCCGCCGGATCATCGCAGAAAACCCGACGCTGCGGCTCGAGCTGTCCGACGGGCGTGGCAACTGGCAATTCGACCGGGCGGCACCTGTATCCTCTGGCAATACGGTCAGTTCCCCCTCGCAAAATGAGACGGGTACGGTAACGCTGGATTTTCTGGAACTGACCAACGCCCGTCTGGTCTATGTGGAAGACAAAGCGGTAAAGTTCGACTTTGCCAACGTGGACCTGTCGGCAAACTGGCCGGATGTGACTGCACCGCTATTCGTCGAGGCAAAAATGAGTGTCCCCGGCGGCAAGGTAGAAGTTGATCTGAAAATCCCGGACTTACCTGCCTATGCCACCGGCGTCGCGACGCCACTGGAATTGCTCTTACGCGCACCGGGCGGAGAAGTGGACTTTGACGGTCTGGTGAACCTCGCCGGAGAGATGGACGGCAAGCTGCACGTCAAAGCGCAAGACACCGAAAGGATGCTGGCCGCTTTCGGACAGGCTGGAGTTGGCGTGCCGCTTGGCCTTGGGCGAACTGCCGAAGTTGCGGGCCATATGACCTACACCAGCGAGGGCCGTATCTCGCTGCGCGATATGGTGGCGCAACTGGACGATAACCGGCTGGCCGGAGAGGCGGATATCGTGATCTCGGACCCTCCGCAGATTACCGCGCGACTGGACGGCGGTGATCTTGATTTGTCGCGCTTCAACGCGCCTTCAGGCAACTCTGGTGACGGCGGCGGGTCGGCGGCGATTACGCCCGCACAAGGGTGGTCGACCGCGCCAATTGATGCGTCGGCCCTTGCATTGGCAAATGGAAAAATCCGGCTTACGGCCAATTCGATTGCTGTTCCCGGACTAACCTTTGGGCCAAGTGATCTGACGCTGAATCTGGATCGATCGCGTGCCGTCTTGAACATGACTCCAGCAACACTGTTCGCGGGTCAGTTAACGGGTCAGGTCGTCGCAAATAACCGGAACGGCTTATCGGTCGGCGGCAATCTACAGGCCGAGGGCATCGACATTGAACAAGCGTTGACCACGGTTGCGGATATCGACCGCTTGTCAGGCACCGGATCGGGATCATTCGAGTTTTTGGGTGTTGGCCAAACCGAAGCGCAAATCATGCGTTCGCTTAGCGGCAAGGGGCGATTGGAAACGGGGAAGGGCGTTATTTCCGGTATCGATCTGGACCGTTTGATGGGGCGCGGAGAAGGGAGCGGTGGAGCCACAGTCTTCAACAGCCTGTCGGCAAGTTTCACCATCGATCAGGGCGTGCTCAGGAACGACGATTTGCTGATGTCTCTGGACAATTTCCGCGCTGATGGAAAGGGACGGATAGGTATCGGCGAACGCAACATTGATTATCTGTTCACGCCGACCGCGTTGCGGGCGAACTCGGGGCAGGGGCTCTCGGTACCGGTCAGAATTGTGGGGCCGTGGAGCAATCCGTTGATTCAACCCGACCTGAGCAAGGTGATCGAGGCCGCCGCCGAAGGAAAGATCAAGGCGCTGGAGGGCGACGCCAAGCAGAAGGTTTTGGAGAAGGTCGAGGACGAATTGGGCACCGCCGTCACGGACAGCGAAAGCCTTGAAAAAGCGGTAAAGAAGAAGCTGGAAGACGAGGCCAAGAAAGGGCTTTTGAAACTGCTCGGCGCAGATTGATAGGTTGGGGCGTTTTCCGCGCCCCAACCCTGCGATCAAATCAGATGGTCTGATCGTAGTCACCAACACCGGGTTCGGTGCGAATGACGGCGTCTATGTCTGCGAAGATTGCACGCATTTCGTCTTCGCTGTCGCTGCTTTCGCAGACCACAACAAGATTGGGTGTGTTTGATGATGCGCGCACCAGACCCCAGCTGCCGTTGTCCAGAATGACCCGCGCGCCGTTGACGGTTACGACCTCTTTGATTGCGCGACCCGCAAAGGTCTCACCCGCTTCGGATTTGGCGACCAACTTGTCGACCAGCCTCTGGAGGATGTCATATTTCTCGGTATCTGCTGCATAGGGGGACATGGTCGGCGTTGACCACGTCTTTGGCAGAGCCTTGCGCAGGTCAGACATGCTTTGGTCCGGATTGCGATCCATCAGCTTGCAAATCTCGACCGCGACGCGCATCCCGCAGTCATATCCACGCCCGATGGGTTCAGCCAGAAAGTAGTGGCCCGATTTCTCGAACCCGGCCAGCGCGTTGATCTCTTTGACCCGGCGCTTCATGTGGCTGTGACCAGTCTTCCAATAGTCAGCCTTGACCCCGTGGGCCTGCAACTCGGGATCGCTGGCGAACAGACCGGTTGACTTTACATCGGCCACAAATGTGGAGTTGGGGTAAAGTTTCGCCAGATCGCGCGCCATGATGACGCCGACCTTGTCGGCAAAAATCTCCTCACCTTCATCATCAACAACGCCGCACCGGTCGCCGTCGCCGTCAAATCCCAGCGCCATATCCGCGCCGCTGGATTTCACGGTATCGGCCATGTCGTGCAACATCTCCATGGCTTCGGGGTTGGGGTTGTAGTTGGGGAAGGTGTAATCCAGCCGGTTGTGGCTGGGGACCACTTCGACGCCCATCCGCTCGAAAATCTCGGGCGCAAAGGCCGAGGCGGTGCCGTTCCCGGTCGCGCAGACCACCTTCAGCGGGCGCGACATTTTGAAATCACCAACCAGATCGTCGATATAGGCTTCCTTCACGCCATCGACGAATTCGTATGACCCGCCTTCATGTGTCTGGCCTTCGCCGTTCAGGACGATATCGCGCAACTCGGACATCTCATCGGGGCCGTGGGTCAGAGGGCGTTCAAAGCCCATCTTCACTCCGGTCCAGCCGTTCGGGTTGTGGCTGGCCGTGACCATCGCCACCGCAGGTACATCCAGATGGAACTGCGCGAAATAAGCCATTGGGCTAAGCGCGGGGCCGATATCCTTGACCTGAATCCCCGCCTGCATCAGTCCCAGGATCAGTGCGTTCTTAATGGCCAGCGAATAGTCGCGATAGTCGTTGCCCACCGCAATCACTGGTTCGATCCCGCGATTGCGCATCTGCGTCCCCAGACCCAGACCAAGGGCGGTCATGCCGGGTAGATTGATCTCTTCGGGGTATTTCCAGCGGGCGTCGTATTCGCGGAACCCGGTGGGTTTGATCATCGCGTCGCGCAGAAAGCTCCAGGTGTTTGGGGTCACCTCGGGGATGGGTTTGGTCATATTATTGCTCTTGCTCAAATTTGAATTGGGTTGGCTTTGGCCAGTGCATCAAAGCGCATCAATGTGTTAATCAATTGAGGCATTTGATCCAATGGGATCATATTCGGACCATCAGAAGGTGCCGAGTCCGGATCCTGATGGGTTTCAATGAAAACCGCTCCAACGCCTAAAGAGACAGCAGCTCGGGCCATGACTGGCGCAAATTCACGCTGTCCGCCAGATGATCCACCTTTGCCGCCGGGTTGCTGAACCGAGTGGGTCGCATCCATGACAACGGGGTACCCGGTTTGCGCCATCTGAGGCAGCGCCCGCATGTCGGCCACCAGCGTGTTGTACCCAAACGAGGTCCCACGCTCGGTCAGAAGGATGTTCTGGTTTCCTGTGCTTTCGACCTTATCGACAATATTGGTCATTTCCCACGGGGCAAGAAACTGTCCCTTTTTGACGTTCACAGCTTTCCCAGTGTTCCCGGCGGCCAGCAACATATCTGTCTGGCGGCACAGAAACGCCGGAATTTGCAGGACGTCCACGGCCTCGGCAGCGATGGCGCATTGGGCTTCGGTATGGACATCGGTCAGAACCGGAATACCCATCGTTTTGCGGATATCATCCAGAACCTTCAGCCCGGCATCAATCCCCATTCCCCGCTTTCCGGACAGGGATGTGCGGTTTGCCTTGTCATAGGAGGCTTTGAAAACGTACTGCGCACCGGCGGCATCGCACGCCTCTTTCATTTTGCCGGCTATCATTTGAGCATGGTCAGCGGTTTCAAGCTGACAAGGACCGGCAATGACTGTCAGAGGCAGATCATTGCCGACCGTGAGATCGGAGATTTTTACATGTTTCATGTGTCTTACGAGGATACCTGTTCACGAAGGACCGACGCTGTTAGCGAGATCATCAGGTAAATACCAGCAAACAACAGGAAAGCCAAAATCGTATTTTCAAATTTGCGCGGATAAGTGGGATCCTGGCTTGGGACAGGGTTCACGGACACGGTCAGGTAACGGACCTTTCGGTTCGCTTCGGTGCGAGTGGTTTCCATCTGTTGCATTGCCGTTTGCAGCATCATGTCCCGCGCGGCGAGGTCTGCTTGCGCCATCTGAATACGAACGCTTAACCGCGCAAGAGAGTTTTCGCCGGCAGAGACATCCAGCATTTCGGCGTTGAGTTCTTCAAGAACCCCTTCGAGGCGTGCAATATCCGCACGCGCGCCATCTACTTTGGCCTTGTTCGGGCGCAGGTTGTCCAGCAGGGCGGCCAGTTGAAGCTCTTTTTCCTGAAGCTGGGTCTCGAGCGTGTTTATTCGGGCGCGAAGCCCGGCAATGACGTTCTCAGGGTCCAGAACCGCGCCCTGCAATTGCAGCTCGATCAGATTTTCCTGCGCCTGTCTTCGTTCTTCCTGGGCAAGTTCAAAGCTGGCCAGTGCGTCACGCATCTGGTCCTCGCGTTTCAATTCGGTCAGTCCGTTGATCGTTTCCTCGGCGTAGGAAAGAAGTCGATTGGACAACCCCACCGCTATCTCTGGATCTGGCGCTGCGACTTCCATGCGGATTATTCCGTCGCTTGGGTCATAGCCAATCGTGACCATCCGCTTGTACAGCTTGTAGGTTTCTTCAAGACTTGCATCCGGCGAAAGGCGTTGGATCGGATCAATCCATTCCTGCTTGAAGATGTCCGAGAACCCCATATCGCGCTCCAACCTGATCAGGGCGTCCTTGGATTCCAGAAACTCCTGCGTGGCGACCGAGTCCTGCGCTGTAGCGAACTGTGTGCCCGCAAGAAGACCGCCGAACGCCGCGCCGCCCCCGTCTGCCTGCAATATCGAAAAGGCCGAGTCGCTGGCATACATCGGCGTTGCAAAGCGATAGAAGTACAGGCCCACGATCAGGGTTGGGATAAGGATAAATGCCGTCAACCGAGCAAACAGTGCCAGCAGTTTTCGTCTGCGTCGCCGCGCGATATCTTTTTGTATTTCGCTGATCTCAAACTCTCGGCGCTGCGCTGGGCTTAACTCGGGGCCGGGCAGTGTCTGTGGGCTTTCCGCAAGCGTCTGAGGTAGCTGAATCTTGATTTTGTCTTTGGCCTCATCCCCGGCGCGTTCCTTTTCAGCGGCCAGGTCCAGAAGGCTGGCGCGTTCAAAGGGATCGATACCCTTCTTTCTAAGCAAGCGAACGGCGTCATAGTCGGACGTCGCTGACAGGCCGTGTTTCTGCGCCAATCGCCGTGCGACCCGTAATTGGCGCCCTGTCAGCCCCTCACGTTTGATGTCCTCGATAGTCGTGCCGGGTTGCGGTTCGTTTGCTGCGTCCGGCGCATTGGTCGCCTTTTGGATTCGCGATATGGCGTCCGCTCGGGCCTCGGCGGTTCCGGCGCCCTTGCGATTGCGCTTCCAGCCGTAAATTCTAGCCTTGGGTTTGGTAGTCATATAGCTGTTTTGCCTCTTCCAAGGTGTCGAACATATGGAGCTGCCCGTCCACTAGCACGGCGGCCTGCCGCGCGAATTTCTCAAGCACTTCGGGGCTGTGGGACACTATCACCAAAGTGGTTGTGCGCAGCCTTTCCTGCAGGATATCGCCTGCTTTCCGGTTAAAGTCGACATCGGTCGTCGCGGGCATCCCTTCGTCAATGAGATACATGTCAAAATCCAAAGCCAGCATGAGGGCAAAAGTAAACCGTGCCTTCATGCCAGAGGAATAGGTGGCCAGCGGTTGGTCGAAATATTCCCCTAAGCCACAAAGCCAACTGCAATACGCTTCGACATAATCGGGATCCATGCCGTAAATCTTTGCGATGTATCGCGCGTTTTCCAGAGCTGACAGCTTGTTCGAGACGCCGCCTGTAAATCCCATCGGAAACGAGACCCTGCAGGATTTTCGGATAACCCCCTCGTCCGGTTTTTCCAGCCCTGCCATCATGTTGATAAGCGTCGTTTTCCCGGTGCCGTTTGGCGCGAGAATACCAATGGACTTGCCAAGTTCGACCCGGAACGAAACCCTGTCCAGGATCACCTTGCGGCGGGTCCCGGTCCAGAAGGACTTGCTGACATTTTCAAACTCAAGCATCCAGAGCCTGCTGCGTTGCCTGTACTTAGGGCCCCTGCAAAAGCACAGAAAGGGCCGGTTTTTCTCGTTTCATGTTGGCTACATTATGTCGAACTATGAAACAAATGATCAATGCGTTCCGGTTCGGACTGTTGGTTTTGTGACTTTTCCACCTGTTTGTTCTGAGCATCGCGGCGACTATCTTGAAGTCCGACTCTCAACCAGTTTGTTTCAGGAAACCTTGCGATCTTATGAACTCACTCGAAGAAGAAATCGCAGCCTGTCGAATTTGCGCGGATAGGTTCGCCGCGACCGAGACAGCCCACAGACCAAGACCGGTGGTCTGGTTTCGCCAAGGTACATCTATCCTTATTGCGGGGCAGGCTCCTGGTGCGCGGGTACATGCGTCGGGTCGGCCTTTTACTGACCCCTCAGGTGACCGTCTGCGCGAATGGCTGGGCGTGGATGAAGCCACGTTTTATGACCGCTCCCGCGTGTCCATTGTTCCGATGGCGTTTTGCTTTCCCGGATATGATGCACGCAAGGCCGATTTGCCGCCCCCAACCGTTTGCGGCCAAACCTGGCATGACAGGGTGATGCAGACGCTGGGTGAGGTTCCCTTGACAATTCTCGTTGGCGGCCACGCCTTCAAATATCATCTTCAGGCGCAAGGGTCAGTGACCGACACGGTGCGCAACTGGCGAGACTATGCGCCGCGGGTCTTTGTCTTGCCTCATCCGTCCTGGCGCAATACGGCATGGATCAAGAAAAACCCGTGGTTCGTGACTGATCTGTTGCCGGTTTTGCAGGCGCGGGTGCAAGAGGTTCTGAATGACTGAAACAACTGCTCTGGATACCGCACACGCCGCGATGCAGGCTGACCCGGAAAACGACGCTGCGCGTCTGAGGTTCTTTGAACGGCTGGCGGACAGTGAACTGTTCCTGATGCTGACCGAAGAAGCGCGGGACGAAAACATTTCGCCCGAACTCTTTGACGTTGCGGATGGACGTTTCGTGCTGGCCTTTGATCGTGAGGATCGTCTGGCGCAGTTCGCCGGTCGCCCGGTTCCCTACGTCGCTGTATCGGGGCGTGTCCTGTCGTCGATGTTGGCGGGGCAGGGTATCGGGCTGGGCCTGAATCTGGAAACGGCTCCGTCTTCGATGTTGATCCCGTCCGAGGCGCTGGGCTGGCTGGCGACAACCCTGCAACATGCCCCCGAAGAAGTTCAGCAGCACTTTTCAGAGTTTGTGCCACCTGCGGGATTGCCAGATGATCTGCTGACTGCACTGGACACCAAACTGGCCACAGCGGTTGGGCTGGCTCAGGCTGCCTATCTCGTGGGCACCAGATCGAAAGAAGGTGGGGCAGGGCACATGTTGGGCTTTGTCGGCGCGGTGGACGGTGCCGAGCCAGCATTGGCCAAAGCCGCGTCCGAGGCGCTGACGTTTTCGGGGATTGAGGCCGGGGCGATGGATGTCGGGTTCTTTAGCGCACATGACGCGACGGCGGCAGCGCTGGCCCGTGTCGGATTGCGTTTTGACCTGCCGCAGCCCGAAGCGCGCGTCACAACCCAGGTTGTTCCGGGCAGCGATCCGGAAAAACCGCCTATTCTGAAATAAAAAAACCTCGCGGAGCGCACCTCCGCGAGGTCCAAGCACATTATTCCGCCGCGGCCTCAAGCTTATCCTGCGTGCGGGTTTCAAAATCGCTGGCTTCATGACGTTCGTGAAGCTGCGTGTGTTTCTCTCCGAAGGGGCGGTTCACCATCCGGCCGCGTTTGACGGCTGGGCGCGCGTCAATCGCCTTGGCCCAACGCATGATGTTCTTGTAGGATTCGACATCCAGAAATTCGGCCGCGCTGTAAAGACGCCCCAGAACCAATTGGCCGTACCATGGCCAGATCGCAATATCCGCGATCGTATAGTCGTCGCCCGCGATATAGGTCTTGTTAGCCAGTTCACGATCCAGCACGTCGAGTTGACGCTTGGTCTCCATAGCGAAGCGGTTGATCGGGTACTCGAACTTTTCGGGCGCGTAGGCGTAGAAGTGCCCGAACCCGCCGCCAAGATAGGGGGCGCTGCCCATTTGCCAGAATACCCAGTTCATGACCTCTGCGCGTTCCGGGCCGGACTTGGGCAGGAAGGCATCAAACTTTTCCGCTAGGTGAAACAGGATCGAAGCGCTTTCAAAGACACGCACGGGCTTTTCGCCAGAGCGGTCCCAAAGGGCAGGGATCTTCGAGTTCGGGTTGGCCTCGACAAAGCCGGATCCGAACTGGTCGCCGTCACCAATATTGACAAGCCATGCGTTATATTCGGCGCCTTCATGCCCCAGCGCCAACAGTTCTTCCAGCATAACGGTTACTTTTACACCGTTCGGTGTCGCCAGCGAGTACAACTGCAGCGGGTGGCGTCCGACCGGCAAGTCTTTGTCGTGCGTGGCCCCGGCAATGGGCCGGTTGATATTGGCAAACTGGCCGCCGTTCTTACTGTCCCATGTCCAGACCTTTGGGGGTGTATAGGTCAATTGCTCGCTCATTGTCCGTCTTTCTCAGAAAAGTTCAGGTGAATTGTCCGTCCGTCACAACAGCTAATATTGCAGACAGCAGAGTCCAACCCCGGAAGTTGGGTCGTTTTTGTAACAAAGGGCGCGAAACCTTCACGTTTTTTCGTGCCACGTCACAGCAGCGCGAGCGAGACTGCGCAGAGCACTCAAATCACCTATTCTCTGACCGAACCCGGAAACCGGAGCGATGAACCGCTCCTCGGACAAAAGGACCAATTACATGAAACGCTTTGCCTTAACCGTAGCCGCCACTCTGGCGATGACGTTGCCCGCATTTGCCGGAGATCAGTATGTGGACGGCACTGGTTACGCGGTTTCAGGTTACGACGTTGTGGCCTATCGCGGTCTGGATCAGGCTCCGGTCGGTCAGGCACAGCCCGAAGGCGTGCGCGGCAGCGCCGACATCACCGCGGATTACAACGGCGCGACCTGGGCGTTCTCAACCGAGGAGAACCGGGACAAGTTCCTTGAGAACCCGGCTTTCTACGCGCCGCAGTATGACGGGCATTGCGCATATGGTGTTTCGCGCGGCGGAAAGGTTCCGGCTAATCCGAACTTGTGGCGGATCGTTGACGACAAGCTGTATCTTAACATCACGGATGTCGTCGTAGGCTTTTTTGAGGAAGATATTCCCGGAAACATCAATCTCGCCGAAGGCAACTGGCCGGGAATCGAAGCAGATGCCGCATCCACCAGCGTCATTCCAAAGTTCACTTCGGAAGGCCCGGTGGCAAATTAAGCTTGTTTTGAAAAATGGAAACCCGGCTTGGATTGGCCGGGTTTTTTGCGTCAACTCGCCAGCCAGAATTCATCCTGCGCCGATTGATCCGCCTCAAAACGGATGCGAACACTTTTTGCGCCCGGAAACTTGCGGTTCATGATAGCCTCAGGGACGATGACCTCGCCTGCTCCGGCGTCCTTGGACTGGAAGCTCAGCAGCTCTGTTTCCGTGCGGCGCGACCCGGCCAGAACCGATGTGGGCAGAGCGACACGGTTCGCGCCCTGGCAAACCGGTGACGACACAAAATATGTCAGATTGCGGCCAAAGCAGCCTATTGCTTCTGGAACGTGATCAGAAGCCGCCATTTGGTCGTTTGCTGGTGTCGTCTGACCTTCGTCCGACGCGTCGGAAACGCATTCCAGCACCTTGTTCAGCAGCGCGCGGCAAGCGTCGATATCGGTGTCTTTCAGGGTAATCACGCGCTTGCGCAGTTTGGGCCGTTTGGGTTTCCCGGCGCAGGCGCTTTTGCCAGCCAGCCCTTCTTTGCGCAGCAGGTCATACGCGTCTTTCGCACGTGCAAAGTTCGAGGAATCCGCGTCGGAACAATCGGGATGGGCATGAAATGCGATGCTGCGCCACGCTTTTCTGATGTCTTCAGACCCGGCATTTTGATCCAGTCCAAGAACGTGAAACGCCTCTGCGCGCGCCCTGATTTTATCAACAGGTTCCATGCCAAAAACACTCGTTAAACAACTATGCGATCCAGTGTCAGGACGAGTGGGTTTTTGTCAAATAAGGCAAAAAATTTGTGATCTCAGGGGAACAATCAGGGCGATGCCCGTGTGATTGTTCCCTGCTTTCCCAGCGATTGCGGCGTATTTTCCAGTAGTCTGAACGCTTTGGATCAGGCGACGTTTTGCAGGTCGGTCTTGGGTGTGATGCCCAGGGCAAAACAGACGTCCCGTGTTAGTTCGGGGCGGTTCAGGGTGTAGAAATGCAGTTTGTCTACACCGCCCTCAATCAGATCCGAGCACAGCTCAGTGCATAGTGCCGTGGCCAGCAGATCCTCTCGGTCATCGCGTACAGCTTTTTCAAACGCCTGTTCGACCCATGTTGGAATTCGAGTGCCGCAGCGACGGGCGAAGTTACGCGCGCCCTTCCAATTCTCGATCGGCAGGATGCCCGGAACGATTGGCTTGTCGATTCCCGCCTTGGCGCAGGCGTCGCGAAAGCGAAAGAATGTCTCGGCCTCAAAGAAGAACTGCGTCAAGGCTTCGTGCGCGCCTGCGTCCAGCTTGGCCTTGAGCCAGTCCACGTCGGTACGCGCGTTTTGCGCCTCGGGGTGGATATCGGGATATGCGCCCACGCGAATATTGAACTTTCCAGTATCTGCCAGCGCTGCAATCAGTTCGACAGAGTTTTCAAAGCCATCAGGATGTGGAACGAACTTGTCCTGACCTTTGGGCGGGTCGCCGCGCAGGGCAACAATGTCACTCACGCCCGATTTGGCAAAACTGTCCGCGATTGCGAGCGTTTCCTCACGAGTGGCGTCAACGCAGGTCAGATGTGCAGCCACAGGCAGCCCGGAAGACTTGTGCAGTGTTGCCACCGCGTCGCGGGTCAACTCGCGCGTAGTTCCGCCCGCACCGTAGGTGACGGACACGAACCGAGGGTCAAGCGGGGCCAAAGTTTGAACTGTGTCCCACAAACGGAATGAGGCTTCCAGCGATTGCGGCGGGAAGAACTCGAATGAAATTTCTGGATTGCTCATCTTGGCCTCATTTGTTCCGTTCCCGGCCCTTGTGCCAGTTTCCGCAATGTGAGACAAACTCATATTCTTCAAGAACAACATGAGCCATCCTGCAATGCACATCGAATTCCGGCACCTGCGCACGATCAAGGCGATCCACGAATGTGGTGGGCTTGCCCGCGCTGCCGACCAGTTGAACATCACGCAATCGGCGCTGAGTCATCAGATTAAGGGGCTGGAAGATCAGGCGGGTGTTGAACTGTTCCTGCGCAGGTCCAAACCGATGAAATTATCGGCCGCCGGTCTGCGCCTGCTGCGGTTGGCTGAACAAATCCTGCCACAGGTTGAGGCGACCCAGCAGGAGTTCTCGTCCCTGCGTGATGGTCGTACCGGTCGGATGCACATCGCTATCGAGTGCCATGCCTGTTTCGAGTGGTTGTTCCCGGTGCTGGAGACCTTCCGCAAGTCCTGGGGTGATGTGGATGTCGATATCAGGCCGGGCCTTGCGTTCGACGCTTTGCCTGCCTTGCAAAAGGAGGAGGTCGATCTGGTTGTTTCGTCCGACCCCGAAGACCTGCCGGGCGTCGAGTTCATCGAGCTTTTCGACTATGACGCCGTGTTTGTCGCCGCTTCTGTTCACCCATTGGCGCAAAAGGACTTTGTCGAGGCCGAGGATTTCCGGGGACAGACCCTGATAACTTATCCGGTCGAGCGCACTCGCCTGGACGTGTTCAGCCAGCTATTGATCCCTGCACGGGTGGAACCGACCGCGATCCGGCAGGTCGAACTGACCGCGGTGATCTTGCTGCTGGTCGCCTCGAACCGAGGGGTTGCGGTGCTGCCGGATTGGGTCGTGCGCGAGGTAAAGTACAATTCGGACTATGTGACGCGCCCACTGACCAAGGACGGAATTACCCGCAGGCTGTACGCGGCGGTTCGCTCAGAAGACCTTGAAAAGCCCTATGTGCAGGAGTTGATCCAACTGGCCGGAACCGAGGCGCGCAAGCTGCAACTGCAATAGGCGCAAATCGCGGGTCCGCTATGCGTATCATTCCCCTTGGCAAGGGCGCTTTGCATCAGTATACGCGCGGTTTGACCGGACAGGAGCCTTTGGACAATGGTTGGCAGTGCAAACCTCAACATCATGATTAAAGCCGCGCGCAAGGCGGGGCGGTCTTTGGTCAAGGATTTTCGTGAAGTCGAGAACCTGCAGGTGTCGATGAAAGGCGCGGGCGATTTTGTGTCCAAGGCAGATATCGCCGCCGAAGCGATCCTGAAAGAGGAACTGCTGGGCGCGCGCCCAACCTATGGCTGGCTGGCCGAAGAGGGTGGTGAAATCGCGGGCGAAGACCCGACCCGCCGCTGGATCGTGGACCCGCTGGACGGGACGACGAATTTCCTGCACGGCCTGCCGCACTGGGCGATTTCGATCGCATTGGAACACAAGGGCAAGATCGTCGCCGGTGTGATCTATGACCCCGCCAAGGATGAGATGTTCTTTGCCGAAAAGGGCGAGGGCGCGTGGATGAATGACACCCGTATTCGCGTCTCGGGCCGTCATCGCATGATTGAGTCGATCTTTTCGACGGGCTTGCCTTTCGGTGGCCGTTCGGACTTGCCAGCGACGCTGCAGGATCTGGCGCGTTTGATGCCGGTATGCGCAGGCGTGCGCCGTTGGGGTGCCGCCGCGCTGGACATGGCTTACGTGGCCGCTGGTCGGTACGAAGGCTTTTGGGAACGCCGCTTGAATGCGTGGGATCTGGCTGCCGGGATCATCATCGTCAAAGAAGCCGGTGGGTTTGTGCAGGCTTTGAACCCCGAGGGCAGCGTACTGGAAGATGGCGAAGTGATTTGTTCAAACGAACCGATCTTCGACCAGTTCGCAAAGGTGATCCGGGGCTAAGACCTGATCGAAACAATCGAGGTTGCGCGCCCCGAACGAGGCGCGCTTTTTCGTTTTATAGGGTCACGCGCTGCGCCAAGCCTGCCTCATCCGCCAATCGTGCGGCGACCGATGCAACGGCCAGATCCTGCAAGCCAACCCCGGTTCCGTCGAACAGGGTGATTTCGTCTTCGCTGGTCCGACCGGGGTGATCCCCATTGATCACGGCACCAATCGGGGTGATCTGATCCTGCGTCAGCGCGCCCGAGTTTATGGCGTGCTGGCCTTCACCGATGGTGACGGATTGGGCAACCTCGTCAGTGAAGACGGTTGCTGCGGCCACAAGCGCGGGGTCGACCTCTTGCTTGCCTTTCGTGTCGGTGCCCATGCAGGCCAGATGCGTGCCGGGTTTGATCCAGTCCTTCATCAACAGCGGCTCGAACGCCGAGGTGATCGTGATGATCACATCCGCCTGCGCACCCAGTTCCTGTTGGCTGACCGCTTCAAACTCCAGCCCGATTTCTTCGGCCACGGCAGCTAGGCGCGGCAGCATGTCCGGGTGGGGGTTCCAGGCGACGACCTTCTCAAACGCGCGCTGCTCGGCCGCTGCACGCAGTTGGAAGGCGGATTGATGACCTGCGCCAACCATCCCCAGAACCTTCGAGTCTTTCCGGGCCAGATGCGCAATCGAAACCGCTGACGAGGCCGCCGTGCGCACCGCCGTCAGGTAATTGCCCCCGACGAGGGCAGAGAGTTGCCCGGTATCAGGATCGAACAGAAACACCGTCGATTGGTGGTTTGTCAGGTTCTTTTCAGCATTGCCGGGCCAATATCCGCCCGACTTTACGCCCAGCACCTGACCATCCCTGTCGAAGCCGGACTTGAAGCCATACAAAGCGTCTGCGTAACCCAGCGCCTCGCGCACAACAGGAAAGTTCCACGCCCCGCCGCTGGCCATTGCGCCAAAGACCGATTGAACCGCGTCAAAGGCTTGCTGGCGACCGACCAGTTGCTTGCAAAGATCTTCGCCCACGATCAGCAGGCCGTCTTGTGAAGTCATGATATCCCTCATTGCTCAGAACGCCTTTCCACGGGCCGAAACAGGCCAGAGCTTTTCAACCTTGCCGTCCCGTACACCCACATACCAATCATGGACGTTGCAGGTTGGGTCACAGTGACCGGGCACCAGACGCAGCTTGTCGTTGACCTTGAGAACATTGCCCGGATCACCGATCACGCCGTGCTCATCCGAGCATTTGAGGTATTCGACATCGTCGCGCCCAAAGATGAATGGCAAGCCGCTATCGACCGACTGCGCCTTTAGACCCGCATCACAGATCGCCTTGTCCGTTTTGGCGTGGCTCATGACGCTGGTCAGGATGAACAGCGCGTTTTCCCACTCACCCTGGTCGATCCGCTTGCCGTCCTTGTCCAGAATACGGCCATAGTCGGCGTCCATGAAGGCGTAGGACCCGCACTGTAGTTCGTTGTAAACGCCTGAATTGCTTTCAAAATAATACGATCCGGTGCCGCCGCCCGAGACCAGTTCGCAGTCGATGCCTGCGGCTTTCAACCCGCCAGCCGCGTCTTTGACCATCGCGATTGCGGCATCCAGTTTCTCTTTTCGGGCCTCATACGTGTCGAGATGCTGCATCGCGCCCTGATACGCCTGAATGCCTGTGAATTTCAGGTTCGGGGCTGCCACGACCGCCTCGGCGATCTCGACCACTGCCGGAGTTGTGGTCACGCCGCACCGCCCCGCGCCGCAGTCGATTTCGACCAGAACCTCCAACTCGGTGCCAGCACTGACCGCAGCAGCGGACAGGTCCGCGACGTTGTTGACGTCATCCACGCAGACGATGGTGCGCGCGCCGGTCTTGGGCAGCCGTGCCAGCCGTTGGATCTTGGCCGGGTCACGTACCTGGTTTGACACGAGGATATCCTTGATGCCGCCGCGCGCGAAAACTTCGGCTTCCGAGACTTTCTGACAGCAGACGCCCACCGCACCGCCCAGTTTTTCCTGAAGTTTGGCGACATCAACGGATTTGTGCATCTTTCCGTGCACGCGATGGCGCATGCCGTGTGCCTTGGCATAGTCGCCCATCTTCCTGATGTTCCGCTCCAGCGCGTCCAGATCGAGTATCAGGCACGGTGTCTGAATGTCGCTTTCGTCCATACCGATCGCGGCAGGGATGTCGAAGCCGACTTCGAGATCGTCAAATTTTACAGGTTTGTTCATGTTTTTCCTCCTTACCCTTTCAGCCAGGGCAGCTTGTCCAAATCCACGTTGCCGCCGGTGATGATCACGCCGACGCGTTTTCCTCGAAACACGCCCGGATTTTTGAGAATGGTCGCCAGAGGCACTGCCGAGGACGGCTCCATCACCACGCGCAGGTATTTCCACGTCAGTTTCATCGCCTCGACGATCTCATCTTCTGAGGCGGTGAAGATGTCTGTCACGTGGTTGGACACAAAGTGCCACGTGTTTTCCTTGAGCGGCACCAACAGACCATCGGCAACCGTCTTAGGTGCGTCATCCGCGATAATATGGCCCGCTTTGAACGAACGATAAGCGTCGTCCGCCTGTTCCGGTTCCGCTGCATAGATCGCGGTGCTAGGTGCTAGGTTTGACACCGTCAGACAGGTTCCCGACACCATGCCCCCGCCGCCAATCGGTGCGATGACCGCATCCACCCCGCCAGTTTGTTCCAGCAGTTCTGCCGAACATGTCGCCTGCCCAGCGATCACGCGGGGGTCGTTGTAGGGGTGGACGAATTCGCCATCCGTTCGGGCCTGTACGTCGGCAAAGGTCGCCTCACGCGAGGTGGTCGACGGCTCGCACTCGGTGATCGTTCCGCCAAAGCGCCGGACCGCGTCCTTCTTGGCCTGCGGTGCTGTGCGCGGCATGACCACATGGCAGGGGATGCCCCGCCGTCCGGCCGCATAGGACAGCGAAAGCGCGTGGTTGCCGCTGGAATGGGTGCAGACACCCTTTGCCGCCATCTCATCACTTAGGCCAAACACGGCATTGCTTGCGCCGCGAACCTTGAAGGCGCCGGCCTCCTGAAAGTTCTCGCACTTGAAAAACAGTTCTGCGCCGGTCAGGTCATTCAGGTAGTCGGACACCATGACCGGGGTTCGACGGATATATGGTTTGATCCGTTCATGCGCCGCTCGCATGTCGTCGATCGTGAGCTCTGCGGCGGGGGTGTGATCCAGCATGGTCATTCTCCTCAGGCTGCCGCCTTTGCGTTGTCGGACGAGCCGGAGCGATAGAACTCCTGCGCGGCCGCGACCCCGCTGCCCAGTGAGATCGGGTAATTCAGGTCCGCCATCGCCATCTCGATCGCGCTGAGGCCAGACAGAACCATCACATCCGTCAGGCTGCCCAGATGACCAATGCGAAACGCCTTTCCGTTCAGCTGCCCAAGGCCGACCCCGAAGGACACACCATATGCGGTAAACGCGTGATCCGTCAGGGCGTTGCTGTCGAAACCATCGGGCACATAGATCGCGCTGACCGTATCGGAATAGAGGTCAGGGGACTGCGCAACCAACTTCAAGCCCCACGCGTCAGTGGCGCGGCGAACTCCTTCGGCCAGCCGGTGGTGACGGGCATAGACGTTGTCCAAGCCTTCCTCGAACAGCATCTTGAGGCTTTCGCGCATCCCGTAGATCAGTTGCAGCGGCGGGGTATAGGGGAACCCGCCCGACGCATTCGCCGCCATCATGTCGCGGAAATCGAAGAATGTGCGGTGCAGCTTGGCGGACGCCATCGCCTCTTGCGCTTTGTCACTGACACACAAGATCGCCATCCCGGTCGCCAGCATGAACCCTTTTTGCGACCCGGACACGGCGATGTCGGCGCCCCATGTGTCAAACTCGAACGGCACAGAGGCCAGCGAGCTTACGCAATCCACGAACAGCATCGCGGGATGGTTTGCGGCGTCCATGGCTTGACGCACTGCGCCGATATCCGAAAGCACTCCGGTTGCAGTTTCGTTATGAGTCACCAGCACGGCGCGGATGTCGTGTGACGTGTCCTTGGCAAGGGCTGCCTGAAACAGGTCGGCAGGTGCGCCCGTCCCCCACGGGCAGTCAATCACCTGCACGTCCAGCCCGTGCCGCTGACACAAGTCTATCCAGCGGTGGCTGAAAACGCCATAGCGGGCCACCAGAACCTTGTCTCCGGGGCTTAGGGTGTTGGTGATCGCCGCTTCCCATCCGCCGGTGCCCGAGGCAGGGAATGTTACGATCTGACCGGTCTGAGTGCTGAAGACCCGCTTTGTATCTTCCAGAACCGGGGCGAACGTATCGACAAAGTCCGGGGCGCGATGGTCTTGCGTTTGAACCTGCATGGCCAGCCGCAGCCGGTCCGGGATATTTGTCGGGCCTGGTATGAAAACCGGGTTTTGGTTGGACATCTCTTATTCCTCCGCTTTGGAGGTCATTTTCCGAGATAACGTGGCGTCATGCAATTTTCTTGAAAAATATTTTCATTTTTGCCAAAAAATCCATAACTGGCGAAATTCGCGGGAATTTCCGTTTTTCATTTTGACGGAGCGAAACCACCACGCGAAAAAAAATTGGGCACAGGAGGACGGAAATTGGGACAAGAGCCGCAAAAAAGACCACGGGGTCGGCCGAAATCCATGTTCAAGGAAAGCTCGGCTGGGACCATGCAATCTTTGGACCGGGCGCTGGGCGTCATGACCACGGTTGCGCGCATGGAACGCGCCGCGCTGAGCGATCTGGCCAGAGAGATCGGGGTTCCCACAGCCACAACGCATCGCATTCTGGTCACGTTGCAGAAACACGGCTTTGTCAGTTTCGACGATGAGCGTCAGGAGTGGATGATTGGGATCGAGGCTTACAGAACCGGTGCGTCGTTCCTGCGTCGCAACAGCGTGATCGAGATCGGACGGCCAATCCTGCGACGTTTGATGCAGGACAGCGGCGAGACGGCCAATCTAGCGGTTCCGGACGGGTTCGAGGTTGTTTTTGTTGGACAGGTCGAAACCGGCAACCCCATCCGGGCGTTCTTTCCACCGGGGGCCAGGACGCCGATGTATGCGTCAGGAACCGGCAAGGCGATCTTGGCTGAACTGGGGGAGGCCGGGTTGACCAAAGCGTTGGGTTTGGGTGATCCGGCTGCCTTTACCGAGAATACTTTGCTGCCCGGGCCCAATTTGCAGTCGGATTTGGCGCAGACCCGAAAGCGGGGCTGGTCGCATGACCGGGAAGAGCGTTACGAGGGTATGTCCTGCATTGGCGCGGCAATATTCAACGACCGCGCCGAACCTTGTGCCGGAATTTCCGTATCTGGCCCGACGGTCCGGTTCAAAGCGGATCGCGCGCCGGACTTGGGTGGCTTGGTTATGGCCGCCGCCAGGGAAATCACCGAGCTAAGCGGAGGCCGTCTACCTGCGCGGGATGCGGGGGATGCGTGATTGCGAAAACTTGTAAGTCTGCTCGGGGTGGGGTGGATGGCCGTGTGTCCGGTTCCAGTATTTGACGCCACCACGCCGCAACCACAAAGGGGCGCACAGGATCAATCCTACGACAAACCCTCCGGTGTGCGCCCAATACGCAATCCCTCCTTCGTCCGGGTTACTGGCGAGGCTGCCCAGAAATTGTATGGCTAGCCAAGCGCCCAGCATGACAAAGGCCGGAATGGTGAAGACGCGAATATAAACGATCAGGATCAACAGGATATCGACCTGCGCCCTTGGGAACAGCAGCAAATAGCCGCCCATTGCACCGGCAATCGCGCCCGATGCGCCGATGGTGGGCACCAACGACTCCGGCGCTGTCAGGACGTGGATCAGGCCGGCTCCGATTCCGGCGGCCAGATAGAACAGCAAAAAGGGCAGGTGGCCCATCTCATCTTCGAGGTTGTCGCCAAAGATCCACAGGAACAGCATGTTCCCGATCAGGTGCATCCAGCCCCCATGCAGGAACATTGACGTCACCAGAGTATCGAACGCAAAACCTTCCGTGATCCGCGCCGGTATCACGGCGTAGTCATAATAGATCTGGTTGATCAGCCGCGCGTCATCCATGGCACCTGCATAGCTGATAAAGATCAGAATATTCGCCGCCATCAGCAGATAAACGACGTATGGAGCGCGCCCGGAAGGGTTATGATCACGGATCGGAAACATGGCGCGACGCTGGGCTTTCCGCAGCCCAGCGTCAAGGTCTGTCTAAGCCGCACCTCCCAGCAACGCCGCGTTACCCCCTGCGGCGGTTGTGTCGACGCAGACATGGCGCTCGGCCAGGACGCGGGTCTTGTCCGGCAGGCCGGGGATCAAGGGCAGGATCGGACCGGTGCGGCGGGCCAGATGCCGTTCAATGTCTCGGGCCGTGGTCTCATCCCCCCACCACAAAACGCCAGAGATACCTGTCGCATTTTCAAGTCGGTGCAAGTCGATTGCTCCTGTGGCGCGGATGGCTGAACCGCCCAATTCCTTAACGGCAGCCGCTTGCGCCTGAACCGCGGCCTCACCCGGACCCAGACACAGTAGAGGTGGACGGGGGAATTCGCTAAGACGGTTGGATTCTCCGGTCGGGCCGGGCAGGGATCGGGTTTGAACCGATGCCGCTTTGCCGTCGGGGGCGGGCAGGTCGCCCATCGTTGTGCCCCACATCCCGGCGCTGCTCTGGCGGTCGGGTGCGCAGAAACGGGTCATGTAGTTCGGGCCACCGGCCTTGGGGCCAGTCCCTGAAAGCCCCTCGCCACCAAAGGGTTGCGAGCCGACAATCGCTCCGATCTGATTGCGGTTCACGTAGATGTTCCCCGCGTGAACGGCTTCGGTGATGTGCTGAACACGGTCGTCGATGCGCGTGTGCAGACCAAAAGTCAGACCGTATCCAGTCGCGTTGATGTCGGCGATCACCTGATCAATCTCGGACGCCTTAAACCGCACGACATGTAGAACCGGGCCGAAAACCTCGCGTTCGAGAGCGGCAATGCCGGAGATTTCGATAAGCGTCGGCGCGACGAACGTACCGTCGGGCGGCGTTGGCATCTCTTTCAGGATGCGCCCTTCGCGACGGGCGGTTGCGACGTGATCTACGATGACCTGCCGCGCATCATTGTCGATAACGGGGCCACAATCGGTTGAAATCAGCCAAGGATCGCCAACCTGCAGAGCCTCCATCGCGCCTTTCAGCATCGTCAGCAGATCGTCTGCAATGTCGTCTTGAACATAGAGGCACCGAAGGGCCGAGCAGCGCTGACCCGCCGATTGAAACGCGCTTTCGATGATGGATTGCACGGCTTGTTCGGGCAGGGCGGTGCTGTCCACTATCATGGCATTCAGCCCGCCGGTTTCTGCAATCAGCGGTGTGCCGGGCCGCAGGCTGTCTGCCATTGCCTCACGGATTTTCAGGGCCGTTGCGGTCGAGCCGGTGAAAGCCACGCCCGATACCCGCGCATCCGAGGTCAGTGCCGCGCCCACCAAAGGGCCACCCGGCAGCAATTGCAGAACATCCCGTGGCACGCCTGCCTCGTGCATCAACTGAACGGCGCGATGCGCGATCAAGGGCGTTTGCGGGGCAGGTTTCGCCAGTACAGCGTTGCCGGTCGCAAGGGCCGCAGCAATCTGGCCGGTGAAAATGGCCAGCGGAAAGTTCCATGGGCTGATGCAGGTGAAGGTTCCCGCAGGCGCAAGATCAGGCATATTTGCAGCATAATACCGCAGAAAATCAACAGCTTCACGCAGTTCAGCCACAGCGTCCGGAAGCGATTTCCCGGCCTCGCGGGACAACAGGGCAAAAAGCTCGCCGTAATGGTCTTCGTACAGGTCGGCAGCCGCGTTCAGGATGCGTGACCGGACGAGCGCTGGTGAGTGCCACGGTGCGGCAGAGGCCAGAGCCAGTTCGACATCCTCGGCGCTTGCTGGGGCGACGGCGCCGGGTCGGTCCTGCGGTTGGGCCGGGTTGATGACCGGTTGATCATCTTCGGGCGTCGCATCCCCAGACAGAAGCGGCTGTGCGTACCAATGGTGCGCCCTAAAGCCATCGCGTGCGGCGTCGATCCGATCCAGTGTGGGCGTGTGCTGCAGGTCAAACCCGCGCGAGTTCGGGCGTTCGGGTTGAAACAGCTCGGGTCCAGTGGGCAGAGGCCGCGCAGGTTCGCGAACCGCGTTAAACGGGTCTGCCGCGACGTCTTCGGGTGGCACAGTCTCATCCACGATCTGGTTCACGAAAGATGAATTCGCACCGTTCTCCAGCAGTCGACGCACCAGATACGCCAACAGGTCACGATGCGCACCGACCGGAGCGTAGATGCGGCAGCGGGTAGAGTTCTGATCTTTGACCAACCCGTGCAGCGTTTCGCCCATCCCGTGCAGCCGCTGGAATTCGTAGGGCTGATCCTTGGCCATATGCAGGATCGCGCTGACGGTGTGGGCGTTGTGGGTGGCGAATTGCGGATAGATCCGGTCGGTCATACCCAGCAATTTGCGCGCGTTGGCGATGTACGAGATATCGGTCGCCGCCTTGCAGGTGAAAACGGGGAATCCATCAACGCCTTCGACCTGAGCACGCTTGATCTCGGTATCCCAATAGGCGCCTTTGACCAGCCGGACCATCAACTTGCGATCATGGCGTTGGGCCATGTCATACAATGTGTCCAGAACCACCCCGGCGCGCGGGCCATAGGCCTGAACCACGATCCCGAACCCGTCCCATCCGGTTAGGGCGGGCTCGGCCATGACTTCTTCGATTACTTGCAGCGACAGGGACAGGCGGTCGGCTTCTTCGGCATCCACGTTCAGGCCCATCCCGGCGGCTTTGGCCAGCAGGCAGAGCGCACGCAGGCGGGGCACAAGCTCATCCATGACACGCTGTTCCTGCGCCAGTTCATAACGCGGGTGCAGCGCCGATAGTTTCACTGAAATTCCGGGATTGGCGCGGATGTCGTCATGGGTGCAGGCATCGGCAATGGCCGCAATCGCGCGCGAATAGGACAGGTGATAGCGGGCGGCGTCGGCCTCGGTCCGGGCGGCCTCGCCCAGCATGTCGTAGGAATAGGTATAGCCATTGGCCTCCATCCCCTTGGCGCGATCCATTGCGGATTGTATGGTTTCACCCAGAACGAATTGTCGGCCCATTTCCTTCATCGCTCGACCTACAGCGGTGCGGATGACCGGCTCTCCCAACCGCTTGATTGCGCCGCGCAGGGCACCGACTGGGGACGCTTTGCCTTCATCCAGAACCTTGCCCGTCAGCATCAAGGCCCAGGTTGAGGCATTGACCAGCGAAGACGAGGATTGCCCCAGATGTTTCCCCCAGTCCGAGGGCGCGATCTTGTCCTCGATCAAAGCGTCGATCGTGTCGGCATCGGGGACTCGTAGCAGGGCTTCGGCCAGACACATCAACGCCACGCCTTCGTCGGTGGACAGGCCGTATTCGGCCAGAAACACCTCCATCATGCCAGGTGACGTGCTGGAACGGATATCGCGCACCAACTGAGCGGCAGATGCGCATATGGACTGGCGATCAGCTTCCGTAAGATCAGCCTGCGCAATCAGGTGGTCCAGAATGACTGACTGATCGGCATAGGTCTGGCCGTCGATATGGGCGCGTAGGCTGTGTGACATGTATCCTCCGGGGCTTTTGATAAATATAGGGTCGATTTGACAGGAGGATTGCCTTATTTTCTGCTTCGGTAAGGCGAATGGCCTGAAGTTTGAGGAAAAAACAGTGCAAAAGGACTTTCCGGGTCTTGATCGATTCGATCAGTCCATTCTGACGATTCTGTCAGAGGATGGGCGCATCCCCATCGCGGACCTTGCGCGGCGCATCGGGTTGTCGAAATCGCCCACTCAAGCACGTGTGAAAAGACTTGAGGCCGATGGCATCATCACCGGATACCGCGCCCTGCTGGACCCGATCCGCCTTGGTTTGGATCATGTAGCCTTTGTCGAGGTGCGTCTGACCGATACCCGCGAAAAGGCGTTGGCCGAGTTCAATGCAGCCGTGCGCAAGGTGGCCGAGATTGAGCAAGCCCATATGATTGCATCGAATTTCGACTACCTTCTGAAAATTCGCACCGGTTCGATGTCCGAATATCGGGCTGTTCTGGCCGAGAAAATTTCCTCGTTGCCCCATGTGGCCAGCACGTCGACCTTTGTCGCGATGGAGGCAGTGAAGGAAACCGGCGTTTCGGGCGCGTTCTGAAGGCCGGGTTGACGAAAGCCGTGCAAGCGCCACCATTGCTGTATGAAACAGCTTTTCCTTGCCTCTGCCATTGTTGCCGTAACCTCGGGCGCTGCCTTTGCTGGTGATTGCCCCACGGCACCGGATCATTCTGCCGGAGTGACCGGAATAATCTCGCAGATACAACAGGCCGAAAACGAACAGGCCGCCCGTGCGCTGTCCAGTCAACTGTGGGAGTTCTGGACGGATGCGCCCGACGAAACGGCTCAGGCCGTTCTGGACCGGGGTATGACACGTCGGAACGCATGGGACTTGCTGGGCGCGATCGAGGATTTCGACAAGCTGATCGAATACTGCCCATCCTATGCCGAGGGGTACAACCAGCGCGCCTTTGCCCATTATCTGAGGCAGGATTTTCAGGCTGCATTGCCCGATCTGGACCGTGCGATTGAGCTGTCACCAAACCACGTCGCCGCGATCAGCGGCCGTGCGCTGACATTGCTCGGACTTCAGCGAATGGACGAAGCGCGGGAAGCTCTGCAGCAGGCTTTAGAATTGAACCCGTGGCTGTCAGAGCGTCACCTGATGGCCCTCGGCGGGCCGCTGGCTCCTCCGGGAGAGGAAATCTGACACCGTCCCCAAATGGTGTATTAGCCGACCAAGCCATTGTCAGTCCGCTTGATCGCGATGATCGAGGATCGTGGCGTGACACCATCGGGCCAATTGCCGCCGGGGTGTTGAATTCCGACGAACATTGTCCGCAGGTCGGTTGACCACGAGAGGCCCGTGACTTCACACCCTTTCGGACCTGTCATGAAGCGCGCGATCTCACCGGTGATCGGGTCACCAACCAGCATCTGGTTGTTCCCGTTTCCGGCAAAGTCTTCCGCGTTATTGTCATTGCCGTCCGTTTGAATCCAGATCAGCCCGGTTGTGTCGATGACCATCCCATCCGGGGAATTGAACAGGTTGCCTTTATTGACATTGGGCGACCCCGCATAGGCATCCGTATGCACGGCTGGGTTACCTGCCATGACGAAAAGATCCCAGTCGAATGTGTCTGCGGCGTGGTCTTGGTTGCTTGGCCGCCAACGCACGATCTGGCCGTATTTGTTGGCCTCGCGCGGGTTAGGTCCATTGACGGAAGTATCGTCACCACCTGCGTTTGGCTTGATACCCCGGTTTTTGTTGTTGGTCAGGCAGCAATACGCCTCAACCGCAACCGGGCTGGAGGCAACCCATTCGGGGCGGTCCATGGTTGTGGCGCCCACTTTCGAGGCCGCCATGCGCGTGAAGATCGAAATCTCTGCGGCGTCCATGCCTGTTGTTTCCGGCGTCAAAGGTAGCCACTCACCCGACAGGTCGTCATCGAACTTGGCCGCGTACAAGGTGCCGTCGTTCAGCAGGCTCTCGGTCTCGCCGCCCGGCTGATAGGTGCCGTTCGAGACGAACTTATACAGGTATTCGCCCCGCTCATCGTCGCCCATGTAAACGACCACGCGGCCATCCGCGGCCAGAGTCATCTCGGCGTTCTCGTGCTTGAAACGGCCCAGACCGGTATGCTTGACCGGAGTGCTGTCGGGCTTGGTCGGGTCGATTTCGACGATCCATCCTGCGCGGTGCGGTTCGTTGGGGTTTTTCGACGTGTCAAAACGCGGATCAAACAGTTCGTAGCCGTTCCAACTTTGGGCTTTGACGCCGTAGCGCGCAAATCCATCCGCTACTATTTGATCATAGGTCAGGGTTTCGTCGGACGATCCGAAATAGCTGTTAAAATTCTCTTCGCAGGTTAGGTACGTCCCCCACGGAGTCTTGCCTGCGCCGCAATTGTTCATGGTGCCCAGCGACGTGGTGCCGGTTGGGTCGGCTGTGGTTTTCAGCAGGTCGTGACCGGCGGCGGGACCGACGATTTTCATAGGGGTGTTGTGGTGGATGCGGCGGTTGAACGGGCTGTCCTTTACGACGGACCATCCATCCGGGCCTTCCTTGATCTCCATCACCGTAACGCCTTGAATATTCTGCAGTTTCAGAACGTCTTCTGCGCTGGCCGGAGCACCTTCCTGCGCGGCGGGAAGATTGATGTCGTTGTTTGGAAATTCGTGGTTGATCGCGATCAGCTCTAATCCCTTGAACGAGAATGTTTCCATCCCGTCGGTGTTTTCACCAAAGATTCTGTCCGAGTTTTCGACCGGCCCACCATCGGTGATCTCGTACCCGTCAGCGTCCGAGAACAGCGGATCGCCCCAACGTGCCAGAACCTTCCATTCATATCCTTCTGGTACGTGAACAGTGCCGTCCGTCTGCGCCGGAATAGGGGTGAAGGCAAAGCGCGAGGCTTCGACCGCCTGCGCAGATGTTGACCCGAACAGACCGGCACCCATTGCCGCCGCGCCCGAGCCGAACGCCAGAACGCCGCCCAGAAACCCTCGGCGAGAGATGGCGCTTTCAACGACGCGGTCAAAACCGTTTTCCTCGGGGCGCGGAAAGTGCAATTCGTCCCAATCGTCTGCAGACAGGGGCATGCGATCAGCGTCTTTCATGGGGCAGCTCCTGACTTGGAACGAATAGCTATGAAAAGGACTTACAGCCCTATTGTGACAATTGAATAGCAACCTTCGCACAAGCGTCTGGCTGGTCTTCTGCTAGGCTGGCACTGCCCGAAATATATGCTCCAAAGAACCGAAGTTCCAACCAAATGGCAGGATTTTAACTTCGGTGCTTGTTGGAGTGCTATGGAGTTTTGGAGTTTGTGAGCGCGCCTAGCGCAAACGCTGCCCGTTGGCATCAAAGCGATAGGCTTTGTCCGGGGTATAGGCGAATCGCAGCTCCTCACCTTCGCGGATCGCGTGCTGGCCGAACAATCGGGCGGTGACCGAATGGTCGTTTACCTTTGCGATGACATTCGTATCGCCGCCTAGCTTTTCAACATGGCTAACCCGCGCGGTCAGTGGGCCGTCATCGGACAGGAACAGGTCCTCTGGGCGAATGCCGATGGTGTTCTGGCCTTCACCCAGCAACCCCTCGGGCAGGAAGTTCATCGATGGTGATCCAAGGAACCCGGCGACGAACTGGTTGGCGGGGTTGTTGTACAGCTCCATCGGACTTCCGATCTGTTCGACCCGCCCGTCGCGTAGCACAACGATCTTGTCGGCCAGCGTCATCGCCTCGGTCTGGTCGTGAGTGACATAGATCATCGAGGCATCCAGCGCCCGGTGCAGGTTTGCAATCTCAATCCGCGTGTTCATCCGCAGCGCGGCGTCGAGGTTCGACAGCGGCTCGTCAAACAGGAACAGTTTCGGCTCGCGCACGATGGCGCGTCCGATGGCGACGCGCTGGCGCTGACCGCCGGACAGTTCCGAAGGGTAGCGATCCAGATATTCCTCAAGGTTAAGCATCCGGCTCGCCGTAGCGACGCGTTCCTCGATCACGGCCTTGGACTGCTTTTCCTGTTTCAAAGCCAGCGTCATGTTCCCGCGCACGTTCAGGTGCGGATAAAGCGCATAGCTTTGGAACACCATCGCGATCCCGCGTTTCGACGGCGGCACCAGATTAACCTGCTGGCCGTCGATATTGATCTCACCCGAGGACGCATCCTCCAACCCCGCAATCACGCGCAACAAGGTGGACTTGCCACAGCCCGAGGGACCGACGAAAACGACGAACTCACCTTCTTCGACTTCAAGCGTGATGTCTTTCAGAACATGCACATTGCCAAAGGACTTGTTCACGTTGGTTAGGGTCAGAGCGGTCATGTCGTGGGCTCCTTGAGCGAAACGGGTTGGCCGGTGCGGATGCTTTCATCTGCGGCCAGACAAATGGCAAGGGATTGGACGGCGTCATTCATATGGCGCGTCAGGTCGATATCGTCTGCGACGGCGCGCAGCATGTAGGCTTGCTCGGCGTCGCATAGTTCCTGATGGCCGGGTTCGTCAGGCATCTCGACGGTGCGGTCGCCGCCCGGCGTGTGGATCAGCAGACCGCCAACCTTGGTGTGGCCGTCGATATCAGCCGACGCGCCCTTGTTGCCATCGGTGATCGAGACCGACCCATTGGGCGACACGATGTCTTTCACGAAAAACGCGGTCTCAGACATCATCGGACCCCATCCGGCCTCATACCAGCCGACCGAGCCGTCGTCGAAGATCACCTGAAACTGGCCGTAATTATACATATCCTCGGCAATCTCGTCCGACAGGCGCAGGCCCATACCATGCACGCGAACCGGCTGCGCATCGGTGATCTGGCACATCACATCCACATAATGCACGCCGCAATCCACGATGGGCGAGGTCGTCTGCATCAGCGCTTTATGCGTCTCCCATTCCGCCCCCGAGGATTGCTGGTTCAGGTTCAAGCGGAATACGTAAGGCCCGCCCAGATCGCGCGCCTCGGCGATCAGGCGCACCCATGAGGGGTGGTGGCGCAGGATATAGCCCACGACCAGCTTGCGGTTCAGTCGGGTGGCGGTGTCCACCACGCGCCGCGCATCTGCCACGTTGGTGGCGAGCGGTTTTTCCACAAACACATGCGCGCCTGCCTCCATCGCGGCGCAGGCGAAATCGGCGTGGCTGTCGGAATAGGTGGCGACGACCACCAGATCGGGCTTAGTCTCAGCCAGCGCGGTCTGGAAATCCGAATAGGCGGGATATTGACCCAGCTCGGGATGATCCACGCGCCCGGACCGGTTCACCAACCCCACGATCTGCGCGTCGGGGTGGTTGTGATGGGCCAGAGCGTGGCTCAGCCCCATATTGCCAAGGCCAGCAATCAGAACTTTGGTCATTTGACAGCTCCTGAAGTGATGCCGCGGATAAGCTGGCGCGAGAAAATGACATAGAGGATCAATACCGGCAGGATCGCCATCGACAGTGCTGACAGAACCGCGTTCCAGTCGGTGACGAATTGCCCGATGAAGACTTGGCTGCCCAGCGTCAGGGTTTTGGTTTCCTCAGCCGGCGCAAGGATCAGCGGGAACCACAGGTCATTCCAGATCGGGATCATGTTGAACACAGCCACGGTCGCCATCGCGGGCCGGACCAGAGGCAGAACCAACCGGAAAAAGATCGTGTATTCCGACAGCCCGTCGATGCGGCCTGCGTTCTTCAGATCATCGCTGACCTGCCGCATGAACTCGGACAGGATGAACACCGCCAGCGGCAATCCTTGGGCCGTGTAGACCAGAATCAACGCCCAAAGCGTGTTCACCAACCCGGTGGCCACCATCATCTCAAGAATCGCCACGGTGCCGATGCGGATTGGGATCATGATCCCCAGCGCCAGATACAGACCCATTACAAGGTTGCCCTTGAACTGATATTCCGACAGCGCATAGGCGGCCATCGCCCCGAACAGCAGGATAAAGAACAGCGACGCGACGGTAACGATCATCGAGTTCTGGAAGTAGAGGAAAAAATCCCCCTGCTTCATCACCGTCTCATAGCCGATCATCGAGAAACTGTCGGCATTCGGCAGCACCAGAGGTTCGCGAAAGATCGCGCGGCGGGATTTGAAGCTGTTGATCAGGATCACAAAGACCGGGAACAGGGCGATCAGGGTGTAGAGGATCAGCGCCCCGTGCATTGCGGCGGTGTTGATCGGGTTATGGCGTGCTTTGTTCATCGCTGGACCCTCACAGTTGATACCGGCGCATCCGGGTCTGGATGCCGAACAGGTAAATGCAGACGCCCACAAGGATGATCGCGAACATGGCGCCTGCGATAGCCGATCCCATATGCGGGTCGCCCAGTTGCAACTGGAAGCCAAAGAAGGTGCGATACATGAAGGTGCCCAAGATATCGGTCGAGAAATCCGGCCCCGCCAACGCGCCCTGCGCGGCATAGATCAGGTCGAACGCGTTGAAGTTCCCCACGAAAGTCAGGATCGAGATGATCCCGATCGAGGGCAGGATCAGCGGCAGTTTGATCTTCCAGAAGGCCGAAGCCCCGGTGATGCCGTCAATCTCTCCGGCCTCAAGGATTTCCTCGGGGATGGTCAGCAGGGCGGCATAGATCAGCATCATCGGGATGCCCACGAATTGCCAGACCGAGATCAGCGCCAGCGTGGTGAGCGCATATTCCTCTTTCCCAAGCCATGGCGCGAACAGGGATTTCAGGCCCACGGCGTCCAGCATCGAAGGGGCGATGCCCCAGATGGGCGACAGGATCAGTTTCCAGGCAAAGCCCACGATCACAAAACTCAGGATCGTCGGGATGAAAATCGCCGACCGATAGAGCGCCGAGAACCGCAGACGCGGGTGGCTGAGAAGTGCGGCCAGCGCGATCCCGATGGGGTTCTGCACCAGCATATGGATCAGGAAGAACCAAAAGTTGTTGCCCAGAGCGTTCCAGAACTGCTCGGACCAGATGGGGTCGAAAAACAGGGTTTGAAAGTTCTGCAATCCAACGAACACGCGGCTCTGATCGACCTCGGTATACAGCGCCAGTCGCAGCGTGTTGAACAGCGGGAAGATCATCACCGCCGTATAAACCAGCACGGCGGGTGCCAGAAATACAACGATATGCCAGCGGAAGCGGGGGCGGTTCATGGATCAGCTTTCAAAGGAGTGAAGGGGGGTACCCGGGCGAACAATCTCGCCCGGGTATGCGTCAACTTACTGATGCGGTGCGTACCACGAGGCCAGACCCTCTTGCAGTCGCGCGCCTGCATCGGCGGGGCTTTCCGCGCCTTTGACGACCTGAGCCGAAGCGTTCCAGGTTTCGTTCTCAAGGTTCGGCGTGCCGCGCGACAGGATTTGGTAGGTGGACCGGATTGTTGAGCCGCAGTCATTCCGCCAGCTTACGAATTCCTGCGCCAGCGGATCTTCCATCGCGATGTCGTGGCTCGACAGCGAGAAGAAGCCGGGCAGAGCGTTGGCATAGATCGTGGCGAACTCGGATGTGCCCATCCAGTCAAGGAAGGTACGCGCTGCTTCGGCATTTTCCGACGCCGCGTTCAGGCCCATCGCAATGTCCGTGTGGTCAGAGATATAGCAATCGTCACCCGCGTTGCGGACCGGGGGCTTGAACGCGCCCATCTCGAAATCGGCCTGCGCATTGAAGCCCGAAATCTCCCACGAACCGGCCGGATAAATCGCAGCGCGTCCAAGGGTAAAGATGTTCTGGCTGTCGGGGTAGGTCTGTGCCTCGAAACCGTCGCCCAGATAGTCCTTCCAGCGTGCAATGGTCTCATACGGCTCGACCCACTGCGGATCGGTCAAGGACTGCTCGCCCGAGATCAGCGCCAGACGGCCTTCCTCACCCTTCCAGTAGTTGGGGCCGATATTCTGGTAGCCCATCGTGGCGGCTTCCCACTGGTCGTTGGTCCCCATTGCCATCGGGATATAGGTGCCGTCTTCCTTGAACTTGTCCAGCGCGGCAAAGAACTCGTCTTCCGTAGTGGGAACGTCGATGCCCAATTCTGCAAATGCGTCTTTGTTGTAGATGAACCCGTGGATCACCGATGCCATCGGCACGCAGAACGTGGCTGAGCCGTCGTCATTCTGCCACGCGGATTTCGCCACGTCCGAAAAGTTGTCCATCGCGCCCAGATCGCTCAGGTCAGCCAGGTTCCCGTTTTCAAACAGCAAAAGTGACGTGTCGAAGGGGCGGCAGGTGATGAGATCGCCCGCAGAGCCAGCTTCCAGTTTGGCGTTCAGAACCGCGTTGTATTCCGCGGGGGCAGAGGGCGTGAAGTTCACCTTGATGCCCGGATTGGCGGCTTCAAATGCCGGGATGATCTTTTCCTGCCACAGCGTCAGGTCGTCGTTGCGCCAGCTTTCGATGGTCAGCGTCACGTCCTCGGCCAAGGCAGAGGTTGCCATAAGCGTTGTGCCCAATAGGGCAAGTTTCAGGCTTTTGCGTTTCATTGTATTCTCCCAGTTGGTTAGCAGTTGTTTTTGGTTTCCAATGCGGCGCTCAGGATGCCGTTTGTCGCCTTTAGTTGTTCCGTTGCGTGGGTCAGCGACAGGCCGCGCGCTGCGATCAGGATGGCGGGCTTAACGTCGCCGCCCGCACTGTCCAAAGCAGATTGTGCTGTGGCCGCATCCACTTTGGCGATCCGAGATACGATACCGGCGGCCCGCGCCCGCAGCTTGTCATTGTCAGCGCGCAGATTGACCATCATGCCCTGATGTACGTGCCCAAGTTCGAGCGCCATCAGCGAAGACAGCATATTCAACGCAATCTTCTGCGCCGTTCCCGCGCCCATACGGGTTGATCCGGAAATCAGTTCAGGCGGCGTGGCCAGAAGGATCGGGATGTCGGCGTTTTCCAGCAGCGGGCTTTGCGCGTTGTTGGCGATGCCGATCACGGTAGCACCCTTTTTTTGGGCGATTTCACAGGCCGCCAATGTGTATGGCGTGGACCCGCTGGCCGACACAGCGATTACCGTGTCATTGGCCTGAAGGTCTTGCAGGTCGTTTCTGAGGCCCGCGTCCTCGTCTTCGGCGGCGCCGGGCATTTCAACGCCGGTTGGCAACCCGCCCGCCATGTGAATCCGCAACTGGCTTGACGGGATTGAGAACGTGCCCCCAAGCTCTTGCGCATCGGCGGCCGCCATAAGGCCGGAGGAGCCCGCAGCAACATAATGAATCACGCCGCCGGAACGGATGGTTTTTGCCATTGCTGCCGCTCCGCCTGCTATTGCGTCCACCGCCTCAAGCGCGGTTTTCGCGGCAGCAACCTGTCCCGAAGCCAGGAGGCGGGCGGACAGCGTCAGGTCGCCTCGGTCAAGCCGCGTAGCTTCTTGATGCAGTTGTTCAGTCGACGGCAGCGTCAAGAGAATCCCCCCATTGGTTTCCTTTACAATACCTATTGAATACCACTTGTCTATATTTTTCTTTTTGCGGTTCAAATTTCGAGAAAATATTCAGTTTGGCGGTGAATTCGGTTCGTTGTCGTCCATTTTTGCCTTTCCTGATAGCAAAAGGTATTATAATGGTATTGTCATGACTGAGTCTCGAAATAGTGCCGTTCTGGCGGTTGATGGGGGTGGAACGCGGTGCCGTGTTGCTTGTGACATGGGTGGTGCGGTCCACTCGGTGGAAACCGGCCCGGCCAATGTTTCGAGTGATTTTGACGGCGCGGTTGAGCAGATCAATGTCGGTCTGGAGCGGTTGGCCAGCAGTCTGGGCCGCAGCAAGGATGACTTGCTGCAATGGCCTTCATTTGTTGGGCTGGCCGGGGTGACCGATGCCAAGATTGCGTCCCGATTGCGGGTCTCTCTGGGCTTGACGCAGGCGCGGATCAAGGATGACCGGCCCGCAGCCCTGCGCGGTGCGTTGGGTGCGCGGGACGGTTTGATTGCACATTGCGGAACCGGATCATTTCTGGCTGTTCAGGTGGGCGGCGAAATGAGGTTCGCCGGGGGTTGGGGGTCTGTGTTGGGCGACGAAGCCTCGGCACAGTGGGTCGGTCGCCGCGCTTTGACAGAGACGCTGAATGTGGTCGACGGGGTCAAAGCGGAAACCGGGTTAACACGCGAACTGTTGGCCCGTTTCGACAGTGCCGCCGGTATCGTGCGCTTCGCGGGGTCTGCGACGCCTGATCAGTTCGGTACGCTTGCGCCTGACGTGACCTTGGCAGCCAGTCGTGGCGATCCGGTCGCCAGACAGATTATGCAGGCCGGTGCAGATTATATCGCGGAGATGGCAGGGCTTTTGGGCTGGCGTTCCGATCAGGCATTTTGCCTGACCGGAGGAATAGCGGCGCAGTTTGCGGATTACCTTCCGCCTGAAATGCACTCCGCCTTGCTTGCGCCGTTGGCTGAACCCCTGACGGGCGCATTGGAACTGGCCAAGGAGGTCCGGCATGAGCATCACTGAATTTCTTCGGGCTGACTTGTGGCTTTCTCCCGAGAATGGCCCTCGATACGTTCAACTGCGGCGCAGATTGCAGGAAGGCATAGACACGGGCGTTCTTGCCCCCAATTCGTCACTTCCGTCCGAACGTGAGTTGGTGGAAATTACCGACTTGTCGCGCGTCACCGTGCGAAAGGCCATTCAAGAACTGGTTCAGGAAGGTGTGATCGAACAGCGGCAGGGGTCGGGTTCGTTCATCCGCGAACGCGTGCCGCGGGTCGAGCAATCCTTGACGCATCTGACCAGTTTTACCGAGGACATGTCGAGCCGGGGCATGAAGACCGCCTCGAAGTGGCTTGAACGCGGAGTTTTCGCGCCAACGACCGAAGAAGTTGCTGCGCTGAATCTTGCGGAGGGTGAGCAAATAGCCCGTATCTATCGGTTGCGAGAGGCCGATGGCCGCCCCCTTGCGCTTGAGCGCGCGGCGTTGCCCTTGGATATCCTGCCGAATCCGATCGAGGTGACAACATCTCTGTACGAAGTTCTTGACGATCTGGGGCGTCGTCCGGTGCGGGCTGTTCAGAAAATCTCGGCTCTCAACCTTGCTGCGCGCGAGGCTGAATTGCTGGAAGTCCCCGAAGGCGCTGCTGGTTTGAATATCGAGCGTATCTCATTTCTCAAGAACGGGCGGGTCGCGGAACTGACCCGGTCGTTGTATCGCGGCGACGCCTACGACTTTGTGGCCGAGCTGCGGTTGTAACCGGAAGGACCGGAAATTCATGTCTGAATCTACATCGAAAATGCGTCAGGAAATCCTGGAAATCCCGGACGCGGTCGACAGGTTGCTTGCCCAGGGTGCGCCAAAAATCCAAGAAGCCGCCCGGATCGTGCGCGACGCAGAACCACGCTTTCTGATTACAGTGGCGCGTGGATCATCTGACCATGCTTGCAGTTACTTGAAATATGCAAGCGAGCTGTTGTTGGGCTTGCCGGTTGCGTCGGTCGGCCCTTCTGTAAGCTCAATCTATGGTGCCGAATTGAAGGCGGAAGGTTCGGTTTGCCTGTCTGTGTCCCAGTCGGGTCAAAGCCCGGATATCGTAGGACTTGCGCGTTCGTTGCGCAGCTCGGGGGCGGCAACGGTTGCGATCACCAACAACACAGTCTCGCGCTTGGCCGAGGTCGCCGACGCAGTTTTGCCCTTACACGCAGGCCCAGAGTTGAGCGTGGCGGCGACGAAAACCTTCGTGACATCTTTGATAGCCGGACTTTGGTTGCTGGCCGAAGTAAAGCAAGACTCCGATCTGGTGCGTGCAATTCAGGCGCTGCCGCCATTGTTGGAAAAAGCGGCCCACTGTGATTGGTCCCAGGCCGCCGACACCATTACCGGAAGATCCCTGTTTACCCTTGGCCGGGGTCCGTCCTTCGCCATATCCGGAGAAGCGGCGTTGAAGATCAAGGAAACCTGCCAGATTCATGCGGAAAGCTATTCGGTGGCCGAGGTTCTGCATGGGCCGGTTTCGATCGTCGAGGATGGGTTCCCCGCAATCGTGTTCGCGGCTCGGGACGCGGCAGAGGATGCCACGGCGCAAGCCGCTGACGCCCTCGCGGAAAAGGGGGCAGCCGTATTCGCGACGACCCGAAAGGTCTCGCGGGCGACGGCCCTGCCGGTGGTTGAAACAGGCCACTGGATCACGGACCCGATCACTGCCATCACGGCCTTCTATGGTATGGTAGAGGCCGTGGCCGGTGCCCGAGGGATCGACCCCGACGCGCCTCGGCACCTTAAGAAAGTGACTGAGACGGTATGACAAATCGAACGGTAACCTTCCGAAACGGTCCCATCTTTGACGGCAACCGGCTTTTGTACGACCACGCCATTACTTTTCGAGGCGAGGGCGAGGGCGAAATCCTGCCTGACGCGAGCGTCGCAGGGGACGGGGAAATTGTTGATCTGAAAGGCGATATTCTAAGCCCCGGCTACTGTGACCTTCAGGTTAACGGCGGTGACGGCGTCATGTTCAATGATGACCCGTCGGTTGAAACGATCCGTCGAATCGCCGAGGCGCACCGGAGGCTTGGCGTTTTATCGCTGCTTCCAACCTTGATCACCGATACCAGGGAAAAGACGCAAACTGCGATTGAGGCGACTGTGAAGGCGATCCGTGCGGGCGTGCCCGGCGTAGTCGGGCTGCACTTGGAAGGGCCGCACCTATCCGTCGCTCGCAAGGGCGCGCATGATGCTGCGTTGATCCGGCCGATGGACGAACCTGATTTGGCCGCGCTGATTGCGGCGGCTGCCGAATTGCCCTGCCTGATGGTCACCGTTGCGCCCGAGGCCGTAACTGAGCAGCAGGTTTCCGCGCTCCATGAAGCCGGAGTTCTGGTCTCGTTGGGGCACAGCGATGCCGATTTCGCGACGTGCCAGCAATATGCGGCGGCAGGCGCAAGGTGCGTGACGCATTTGTTCAACGCCATGAGCCAGCTAGGAAATCGAGAACCCGGACTTGTCGGCGCTGCGCTGGCCAACGGTGGGCTGTCCGCTGGGATCATCGCTGACGGCGTTCACGTACACCCCGAAGTGATGCGTGCTGCTTGGGCGGCGAAATCCGCTCCGGGTCAGATATTCCTGGTAAGCGACGCGATGGCCGTCGCGGGGACGGATCAGGCCGAGTTTAAACTAGAGGGTCGCCGGATCACGCGGGAAAATGGCAGGCTGACCCTTGAGGACGGCACATTGGCCGGGGCCGATCTGGATTTGACGACCGCGATTCGCGTGCTGGTCACGCAGGTCGGTGTTCCCTTGCCCCAAGCGCTGGCAGCCGCGACCTCATATCCTGCGCAACTGATCGCACATTCAGGTGCGCAGCAGCTTCGGTACGCGTCGATGATCCGAATTTCTGCCCGGCTTGAATCGTGCGAATGGCTGCCTCAACGGGCTTGAAAGTCTCTCGCAACCTCTCCTGCCGAGGCAAAAGTAAAGCGCACGGGATGCGTTCTGAGTTTCGCTTGTTGAAATCGAAATCTGCTGTCGAACTGCGCTTGACGGCACCTTGCGCATCGCTTAAACCGACCTCCGCTGAGCGGGCGTCGTATACTGGCTATTACCTCAGCCTTCCAAGCTGATGAAGCGGGTTCGATTCCCGCCGCCCGCTCCAAATCAGCCTGTTTTTTCTGCGTCAAAAAGGCCCTTTGAGGGTCCAAATCATGTTGGCCTGCTTGACCCCAAGTGCTGCTGCCGCCAAGAAGCTGTCACCTACGCGCGAACACGACAAAAGGCCCAGTCATGGCAAAATCCGCCTCAGCCAGCCCTGCAGGAAACCCCGCCCCCGGCGCGACTGAAGATCGCGCCACCTCTAAAAAAATCGGTGTTCTTGCGTCGCTTTGGCCTTTTATGAAACCTTATCGGCTGCTCATGATCGGTGCGACGTTGGCCTTGATCCTGACCGCAGGGATGACATTGACTTTGCCTCTGGCTGTCCGCCGCGTGGTTGACAACTTTCGGATCGAAGATGGTGAGTTGCTGGATTGGTATTTCATGGCGGCTTTGGGGATTGCCGCCATTCTAGCGATTGGTACGGGCATCCGTTATGCGCTTGTGACACGTTTGGGCGAGCGCGTTGTGGCGGATATTCGCAAGGCTGTTTTCGACCGCGTTATCGGGATGAGCCCCGAATTTTATGAACGCATCATGACGGGCGAGGTTCTGAGCCGGATCACCACGGACACCACGCTGATTCAGTCGGTCCTCGGGTCGTCGGTCTCGATCGCCCTGCGCAACATGCTCATGTTTGTCGGCGGGCTTGTGCTGATGCTGCTGACTTCGGCCAAGTTGACAGGAATGGTGCTGCTGCTGATTCCGCTGGTCGTGGTTCCGATTTTGGTATTGGGCCGTCGATTGCGCGCGATCAGTCGTGAAAACCAGGACTGGATCGCAGCGTCTTCAGGCAACGCGGGCGAGGCGCTTACGGCCGTGCAGACCGTACAGGCGTTTACTCATGAACAGGCAAGTCGCAAGCAGTTTGGGGACATGACCGAAACTTCGTATGTCGTTTCGCTGCGCCGTATCCACACACGCGCCCTGTTGACGGTCATCGTGATTTTCCTTGTTTTCTCCGGCATTGTCGGCGTGCTTTGGATGGGTGCAAACGACGTTCGCAACGGCCTGATGACCGAGGGCGTTCTGATCCAGTTCGTTATCTATTCGATTATCATGGCCGGGTCCGTGGCAGCCCTGTCCGAGATTTGGAGCGAGCTGCAGCGTGCCGCTGGTGCGACCGAACGTTTGGTTGAACTGCTGAATGCGCAAGATACTGTAAAGGATCCTTCTTCGGCGTCGACTTTGCCAACACCCGTGCGTGGCGAGATCAACTTTGAAGGGGTCACTTTTCGCTATCCGGCACGGCCCGATGTTGTGGCGCTGGATCACCTTTCGCTTAAGGTTAACTCCGGCGAGACCGTTGCATTCGTAGGCCCGTCAGGTGCTGGTAAGACAACAGTGATTCAGATGATCCAGCGGTTCTACGATCCGGACTCTGGGCGTGTCAGTTTGGACGGTGTTGATCTGTGTGATCTGGATCGGGCCGATTTTCGCCGTCACATGGCATTGGTGCCGCAGGATCCGATCATCTTTGCGGCCTCCGCGCGTGAAAACATCCGGTTTGGCCGTCTCGACGCCACCGATGCCGAGGTCGAGGCAGCTGCCCGTGCCGCTGCAGCGCATGGGTTTATCTCGGCGCTGCCCGAAGGCTATGACAGCTTTGTCGGCGAGCGCGGGGTGATGCTGTCGGGTGGCCAGAAACAGCGCATAGCGATTGCGCGGGCGATTCTGCGTGACGCACCGGTTTTGCTGCTGGACGAGGCGACCTCGGCGCTGGATGCCGAGAGCGAGCGTGCAGTGCAGGGCGCAGTAGACCAGATGCGCGCGGGCCGCACGACGCTGATTGTGGCGCACCGCTTGGCAACCGTCAAAAAGGCAGACCGCATTGTCGTGATGGAGGCCGGGCAGATCGTGGCCCAAGGAACCCATGACGACCTGGTGGCGCAGGACGGTCTGTATGCTCGATTGGCACGTCTACAGTTTACCGACGGGGTAGCCGCCGAGTAACCTTACGTGGCGGTAAGGCTGAACCGCCGTAGCGTCACGCTGCAAAATTGCGCAATTTGGCGATATTCGCGTGCTTGCACGTGCGCGGTTTTGCTTCCATCCTGTGGCTGAATTCAAACCCGGGCACCACACGGGAAGAGATCAGGGAGGAACCACATGGCCTTTGCGGGACTGGAAGACAAGGCGCGGCTTGAGCAGGAAATGTCGTGGGAGGATCGGGATGTACCGGTCACATTCCACCAACTTTTGTCGCGGACTGCGGGTAAATTCCCGAATGGAAACGCAGTTAGCTTTCAACTTACTTCGGGTCCCACGGACAAGGCCGCGACACTGACGTGGTCGGAATTGCTAGGCAAGGTCAATCAGGCAGCCAACCTCTTTCGATCGCTGGGCGTGGGTGAAAAAGACGTTGTGGCCTATGTGTTGCCCAACTGTAATGAGACATTGATCACGATGATGGGCGGCGCTGTTGCCGGTATCGTCAACCCGATCAACCCGCTGCTTGAACCTGAACAGATCGCCGCAATCCTGCGCGAGACAGGTGCCAAGGTCGTGGTCACCCTGAAGTCGTTCCCCAAAACGGATGTCGCGCAGAAGGTAGAAGAGGCCGTGCGTCACGCACCCAAGGTCAACACGATCCTCGAAATCGACCTGAACCGCTATCTGACGCCGCCCAAGTCCTGGCTGGTTCCGTTCCTGCGCCCAAAGATGGGGGACAAGGAACATCTGGCCCATGCGAACTATAAGAACTTCAACAAGGAACTGGCCAAACAGCCGACGACCTTGACGTTTGAAGACAGCAAGGAAGACCGGGTCGCCTGTTACTTCCACACTGGCGGCACCACTGGGATGCCGAAAGTGGCGCAGCACAAATACTCGGGTATGATCTACAACGGCTGGCTGGGCGAGACGCTGCTTTTCACCCCGGACGACGTCGTGATGTGTCCGCTGCCGATGTTCCATGTGTTCGCGGTTCACGTGATTATGATGTCTGCGGTGTCCTCGGGTACGCATGTCGTGTTCCCGACCCCGGCTGGGTATCGCGGCGACGGTGTGTTCGACAATTTCTGGAAGCTGATCGAGCGTTGGAAAGTCACGTTCATCATCACCGTGCCGACGGCGATTGCCGCCAAGATGCAGCGCCCCGTGGACGCAGATATCTCAAGTGTGAAAACGGCTTTCTCTGGTTCGGCCCCGCTGCCGGTGGAACTATTCCGCCGATTTGAAGAAGCGACCGGCGTGACCATCATCGAAGGGTATGGTCTGACCGAGGCGACATGTCTGGTTTCCTGTAACCCGGTGGATGGCGAGAAGAAAATCGGCTCGATCGGGTTCCCGTTCCCGTATACCGATGTGAAAATCCTTCAGGACGGACCGGATGGGCCGATTGAAGTTGGCACAAGCGAGATCGGTGAGATTTGCATCTCGAACCCCGGGGTTTATGCCGGCAATACCTATACCGAAGTCGACAAGAACAAAGACTTGTATCACTACGACAAATACCTCCGTACGGGGGATTTGGGCCGCTTTGACGAGGATGGCTATCTTTGGATCACCGGTCGCGCCAAAGACCTGATCATCCGTGGCGGTCACAATATCGACCCTGCAGAGATCGAAGAAGCCTTGCTGGGTCACGATGCCGTCGCGTTTGCAGGTGCGATCGGTCAGCCTGACGCTTATGCGGGTGAGGTGCCCTGTGCCTTTGTCGAACTGGTCGAAGGGGCTTCGGTCACCGAGCAGGAGCTTATGGAATATTGCGACGTTCACGTCCACGAACGTGCGGCGCAGCCCAAGCACATGACCATTCTGGACGAGCTTCCCAAAACTGCGGTTGGCAAGGTCTTCAAGCCCGAACTGCGCAAACAGGCGATTACCCGTATCTATAACGGTGCCTTGGAAAAGGCAGGGGTCGATGCGCGCGTCGTGTCGGTGATCGACGACAAGCAACGTGGTCTTGTCGCGCAGCTTGACGCGAACGGTTCCTCGGACGACGATGTAGGCAAGGTGCTGGGATCGTTTACCCGGCCGTGGGAATGGGCTGCCTGACCAGGAGGGAACATGGATTATGAACGCCTGATTGATGAAGAAACTTGGGCGTTCATAAGACGAACCGCTGAAAGTTATCCTGATGACGCCGTCGATCTGACGATCGACGATCAGCGCCGTGTCTATGACACGATGTGCAGGGATTTTCGCCAGCCGCGACCTCCGGGTGTTGAAACAGAAGACAGGCGCGCCAATGGCGTGCCTGTTCTCGTCTACACTGTTGGTGAGCCAACGCGAACTGTCATCTATTTCCACGGCGGCGGTTTCGTTGTCGGAGGTCTGGACAGCCACGACGATGTCTGCGCCGAGATTTGCGCCCAAACCGGGTATCGCGTTGTATCGGTGGATTATCGGCTGTGCCCGGAACATGTTCATCCCGCCCAGTTTCAGGACGCCTGGACTGCGGTAACTTGGGCTGCAACGGAATACGGGGATGCGCTGGTGTTGGCCGGAGACAGTGCCGGAGGAAATCTGGCCGCGGCGGTCGCCCATCACGCGCGCGGGCGACTGGATACGGTCTTGGGGCAGGTGCTGATCTATCCCGGGCTGGGCGGGGATCGGTCTAAGGGGTCGTATCTGGAACACGCTCATGCGCCGCTTTTGACGCTGGAGGATATCGTTTTCTACGAAAAGGTGCGGTGCGGCGGACCAGCTCCGCAAGATGACCCAACCTACGCGCCATTGCACGACAGCGATTTCTCAAACCTGCCGCCGACTGTGGTCATAACAGCCGACTGCGATCCTTTGCGCGACGACGGGCCGGACTACTGCGCCCAGATCACCGAGGCAGGTGGGAAAGCGCATTGCATCAACGAAGCGGGGCTGGTGCATGGATATTTGCGGGCGCGTACCTCGGTCAAACGCGCCGCGGATAGTTTCGAGCGGATCTCGGTAGCGATCGAGGCGCTGGGCCAGCAGATCTGGCCTTACGACTGATTACTTGAGGAACGGCTGTGCCTTCATGGTCTCGGCCACGGGTGCGCCCATCCGGGTCAGGATCGTCGGCGCAAGCTGAAGCTGGTCAATGACCGCATCCGCCTCGGGGCCTTCCGCATCGCCGAAATAGTACAGCGCGGTTTCTTGCTGCAACGGGCTGCGGCCTCCGTGGTGGCCGCGTTCGTCCTGACCGTGGTCGGCGGTGACAATCACCTCGTACCCCAGTTGCCGCCAGCGGGGGATGAAGGGGGCCAGCATCTCGTCCATGACGAAACAGGCGTGGTCCATTTCTTCGCTTTCGTGGAAAAATCGATGTCCCATACTGTCCAGCGTGCAGGTGTGCAGGATGCCGTAATCCAGCCCAAAGCGCAGACACATGTTGGTGAGCTGCGCAAACAGGTCCACGTCGCAGGGCGTCATCTGATTGGCCTTGCCATAGCCGGTCATGGTGTGGAACCGGCCGTGATTGATCGTCTTGCTATCCGGCTCGTCATATTCCACGTCACGCACATAATCGAACGGGTGGCGGTTGAAGAATTGCGACCAATAGCTGTGGGTGACTGCGCCGGTGACACCTTCAGCCTCACGCACCTGACTGAACACGTCCTTGTGGCTCAAGCGGAAGACGTTTCCATTGCCGGTGCACCCATGTTCCTGCGGCGTGACACCCGTGTGGATCGAGGCATAACAACTGGCCGAGGTCGATGGCAGCACCGAGCGCAGCTTCCACACCCGCGCCTCGCCGCTGTCGGCCCAGCCCTCAAGATTGCCGAACACGCGGCGGAAATTGCGCCACGGAACACCGTCGAGGATGATGAGAAGGAGTTTGCGGTCCATGGTCCGGCCTTTTCGTTAGTTCTTTGGGAGAGCCTAGGGGATTCGCCCCGGATAAGCCGCCCATTCCCGCCCCAAATAGCAAAATCCCGACACCTGTTTGTGACAAGTGCCGGGATTTCATAAGTGTTTTGCGCGAGTTTAGTTTCCCGCACTCTCCATCTTGCGGTGGGCGACGACCTCTTCCAGCCAGCCCAGATGCATCTCGGGGACCGAGCTGAGCAGAAGGTCGGTATAGTCATCAAAGGGCGGGCTCAGCACCTGTGACTTGGGGCCGTAGCGCACAACGCGGCCCTGATACATCACCGCGATACTGTCACTGATCGCACGGACCGTCGCCAGATCGTGGGTGATGAACAGATAGGCCACATCCTCGATCTTTTGCAGGTCCAGCAGCAGTTTCAGGATGCCATCCGCCACCAGCGGGTCCAGAGCCGAGGTGACCTCATCACAGATGATCATCTTGGGCTTGGCAGCCAGAGACCGGGCGATACAGACACGCTGTTTCTGCCCACCCGACAGCTCTGCCGGATAGCGATCGATGAACTTTTCGCCCAGTTCGATCTCATCCAGCAGTTCGATGATCCGCTTGCGCTTTTCCGCGCCACGCATGTTGAAGTAGAACTCCAACGGGCGGCCGATGATGGTTCCGACGGTCTGACGCGGGTTCATCGCAACGTCGGCCATCTGGTAGATCATCTGCAACTCGCGCAGGTCTTCGCGGGTGCGGCCCTTGAGGTCAGGCGACAGCTTGCGTCCGGCAAAGGTGATCTCACCATCGCGCGGCGGCAACAGGCCAGTGATCACCCGCGCCAGCGTGGACTTTCCCGAGCCGGATTCGCCAACAACCGCCAAGGTCTGCCCCGGATGAAGCTCGACATTGACGTTGTGCAGCACGTCGAAATTCAACCCTTTATAGCGTGCGGTGATGCCGTCAACGCTCAGCACCGGTTCGGGTGTGGGCTGCTTTTCCTCGTGCTCGATCGAGCGCACCGAGACCAGAGCCTTGGTGTACTCTTCCTGCGGGTTGTTGATGATCTGGTCGGTATTGCCGTACTCGACCGTATTGCCCATGCGCAGAACCATGATGTCGTCGCTCACCTGCGCCACAACAGCAAGGTCGTGCGTGATATAGAGAGCGGCAACGCCGGTATCTGCGATGGCCTCTTTGATCGCCATCAGAACGTCGATCTGAGTCGTCACGTCCAGCGCTGTCGTGGGTTCGTCGAACACCACCAGATCGGGTTCAGGACACAGCGCCAACGCAGTCATACAGCGCTGAAGCTGACCGCCAGACACTTGGTGCGGATACCGCTCACCGATATTGTCCGGGTCGGGCAGGCCCAGCTTGGCAAACAATTCCCGTGCGCGTTTTTCGGCTTGTTTACGGCTGAACTTCTTCTGTTCCACCGCAGCCTCAACCACCTGATCCATGATCTTCTTGGCGGGGTTGAAGGACGCCGCGGCGGATTGAGACACATAGGTGACCTCACCCCCGCGCAGCTTGCGGATGTCGCCGTATGAGGTCTTCAGGATGTCGCGCCCGTTGACCCAAACCTCGCCCCCGGTGATCTGAACTCCACCTCGGCCATATGCCATCGAAGCAAGGCCGATGGTGGATTTACCAGCCCCGGATTCACCGATCAGCCCCAGCACCTTGCCGCGTTCGAGGTCAAAGCTGACCCCGTGCACGATCTCGATGTCATGGGGTTTCTCACCCGGCGGATAGACGGTCGCGCCGATTTTGAGGTCGCGGACCTTGAGAAGGGTATCACTCATCCCCGGCCTCCTTTCAGCGATGTGGTGCGGTTCAGGATCCAGTCAGCCACAAGGTTGACCGAGATCGCCAGCGTGGCGATGGCCACAGCAGGATACAGCGCCGCGCCGATGCCATAGACGATACCGTCCTTGTTTTCCTTCACGATGCCGCCCCAATCGGCCAGCGGTGGTTGGACACCCAGGCCAAGGAACGACAGGGTCGAGACGAACAGAACCATGAAGATGAACCGCAGCCCCAGCTCTGCCACCAGCGGCGACAAGGCATTGGGCAGAATTTCGCGGAAGATGATCCACGACTGTCCTTCACCGCGCAGTTTGGCGGCTTCGACATAGTCCATGACAGCGATATCCACAGCGACTGCACGGGCCAGACGATAGACACGGGTGGCGTCCAACAGGCCCATAACGACGATCAGTACCGGGATTGTTACCGGCACCATTGCCAGAACGACCAGCGCGGTAATAAGCGACGGGATCGACATGATCAGGTCGACTGTCCGCGACATGACCTGATCGGCCCAGCCACCCAGAACAGCGGCCAGAAAGCCAAGGATCGAACCGGTTACAAAGCTGAGGATCGTTGCCGCCGTCGCGATAAAGATCGTCGTGCGCCCGCCGTAGATCATGCGGCTGAGAAGGTCGCGGCCGATATTGTCGGTGCCCAGCCAGAACTGCGAACTGGAGGGTTCCCAAACGTCGCCGACCACCTCGGCCATGCCATACGGCGCGAGCAGGGGGGCAAATATCGCGATGATGAAGTACAGGGCTGTGAAGGCCAGCCCGATCATTGCAGAGATAGGGATGTTCTTCATTTCGGATGCCTCAGCCTTGGGTTGGCCAGAATGGCAACGATGTCGGCAACCATATTCAGCCCGATATAGATAGCAGCAAAGATTACGCCGCAGGCCAGAACCACAGGGACGTCGCGCTTGGTCACGTGATCCACAAGATACTGTCCCATGCCGGGATAAACGAACACCACCTCGACCACGACGACGCCGACGACCAGATAGGCCAGGTTCAACATCACCACGTTGACGATAGGTGCGACCGCGTTCGGCAGCGCGTGGCGGTAGATAATCTTGAAGTTGGTCAGACCTTTCAGTTCAGCCGTCTCGACATAGGCAGACTGCATCACATTCAGGATCGCAGCGCGTGTCATGCGCATCATATGCGCCAGAACCACCATAGTCAGAACGATGACGGGCAGGGCGATCGAGTTCAGCTTTTGGCCCAACGTCATGCTGTCATTGATCATCGCAAGCGGTGAGAACATGCCCAGCTTCACGGCGACGAAATAGACCAGAACGTAACCGATCAGAAACTCGGGGATCGAGATCGTGGTCAGGGTGACTGCTGAAATCAACTTGTCCGGCCAGCGATTGCGGTAACGGACGGCCAGCAGGCCCAGAAAAATGGCAAGCGGGACCGAAACGATAGCAGCCCAGAACGCCAGAAACAGTGTGTTGCCCAGACGATTTCCGACCGAGTCGGCAATATCCAGTTTGTTTGTAAGGGATTGACCCAGATCACCCTGCAGGATGCCACCCAGCCATTCAAAATAGCGGGTCAGGGCTGGACGGTTGAGGCCCATTTCCTCGCGCAGGTTTGCCAGCGCCTCGGGGGTTGCGGATTGACCAAGGACCGCTTGCGCAGCGTCTCCCGGCAGGGCTTCGGTGAGGCCGAAAATCAGAGCCGATGCACCGAAGAGAAGCAGGAGTCCCAGCGCAAGGCGCTGGGAAACCAGTTTGATGATAGGATGCATGATCCGTGACCCGATTTACGCGAACCACATCTTGCGGGAAACGTTGCCGTTCATCATTTCCTGGGTCGGGTCTGTCTCCCAACCGGCAAGTTGATTGCTGATGCCCTCGACAAAGTCGTTGAACATCGGGCAGATCAGACCGCCCTGGTCGCGCACCATCATGCCCATTTTGCTGTAGATACCTTTGCGCTTTTCGGCGTCCAGTTCGGCGCGTGCCGCAAACAGCATTTCGTCGAATTCCGGCACTTTGAAGCGCGTGTCGTTCCAATCCGCTGTCGAGAGATACGCGGTTGCGTACATCTGGTCCTGAACCGGACGACCACCCCAATAGGACGCACAGAAGGGCTGAACATTCCAAACTTCCGACCAGTAGCCGTCGTTGGGTTCACGCTTGATTTCCAGCGGGATGCCCGCTTCGGCGGCCGACTGCTGGAACAGGGCAGCAGCATCCACAGCTCCGGGGAAGGCGCCGTCTGCAACGCGCAGAATGATCGGCGATCCGTCGTGACCGGATTTCTGGTAATACTCAGCCGCTTTTTCAACGCTGAACTCACGCTGAGGGATGGAGTCGTCAAACAGCGGGTAAGCCGCGTTGATCGGCATGTCGTTCCCGATCGAACCGTAGCCACGCAGAACTTTTTCAACCAGATCTTCACGATTGATCGCATGCTTCAGCGCCATGCGCAGATCGTTGTTGTCGAACGGAGCTGTGTCTACATGCATGATGAAGACATAGTGCCCGCGTCCCGCGGTTGAATGAACAGTCAGATTGGGCGCGCGACCCAGCAGATCGGCGACCTTCGGTTCGACACGGTTGATCGCGTGAACCTGACCTGACTGCAAAGCAGCAGTACGTGCCGTCGCATCGTTGATCACAACCACTTCAACGCTGTCGAAGTTGCCAAAATCGCTGTTCCAGTGATTTTCAAACTTGGTGAACAGATGGCGCACGCCGGGTTCGTCAACTTCGACTTTGTATGGGCCGGTTCCGATGCCCGCGCCGGGGTTATCCATGCCACCATCCGGCTGAATGATCAGGTGATAGTCGGCCATCAGATAAGGCAGGTCGGCGTTCGGCTCGGTCAACGTGACCTGGAAATTGTCACCATCGGCCTTCATGGACTCGATGCCCTTCATGATGCCCAGAGCACCGGACTTGGAGTCCTCGTTCGAGTGACGTTCCATGGTCTTCAGCACGTCTTCGCTGGTCATGGTTTTGCCGTTGTGGAATTCGACACCCTGACGCAGTTTGAAGGTCCAGACCTTGGCGTCGGCGCTGCCCTCTACGCTCTCGGCAAGACGAGGTTCAATCGTACCGTCCGGTGCAACCTCGACAAGCTGGTCACCGAATTGCTTGCCATTCTGAAAGGGAACCGAGCTTGCATAGGTCGCCGGGTCCAGCGAGTTGGTGGATTCACCACCCTGAAGGCCGAATTTCAGATCGCCGCCCTTTTTTGGGCCAGCCGCGCGTGCGGCATCCGCGAACATGGTGCTGGCCATAGCTGCCGATACACCCAGAGCCGCCGCTTTCCCCATGAATTCGCGGCGGGTCAGCTTGCCCGCAGTAACCTGTTTGGACATGTGAGTGAGTTGTTCGTTCATCCAATGATCTCCCAATTGGTTGGATTTTCCGCCCTTTGCGGGCTTTTTATTGACGCATGAGTCAAAGTAGGCGCATTTCGGCCTAACGAGCAAGGGTAAATGTCCTTCGCATACCCGCCCGAAAATTACATATGCTTACGCGGTATGGTATCCTCCGTTTCTTTTGAAAATACCAGTACTTCGCCCTCGAATGCACTTAATTTTGCTTTAAGGAAAAAGTTATCTCGATCCGACCACATCTGGCAGGAGGTTTCGGTCCGCAGGTCGATCGCGTCCCGTTTTATCTCTTGCGTCCAGTGGCAAACGCCATGTGCCGACAGTGGATCATCAGGGTGGATCGACCAACATTCATAGGCGGTGCCCCCGTGGGTTAGCCCGTGATGGTTGTCGGTGATCAAGCCAAAGTCATCTTCGATGATCAATTTGGTTTGACCAGTATTCATATCAGTCTCGACCCGCCTTGAATTGGTGCTATCGCGCAGGGTTGTGACGTCTCGTTCGATGTCGGACACGGCTGGAGGGAATACATACTCATCGGATGCGCTCGTGCGGACGGGGATCGAGATGCAGCCCTGGGTCAGGTGCAGTTCAGCCTGTTCCGGTGACGGCCAGATCAACGGCCAGTATGCGCTTGAGACTGCAACACGAATGCGGTGCCCTTCCGGAACCCGATAGGCAATATGATCCAAGTCCAGAGCGACCTCATACGGCGTGTCGGGCAAAAGCGGTTCTGGCTGCGCATGGCTGTCACGATGAGAAAGATTCAGCACGCCATAAGTAATGCGCGTTGATGCGCCATCCGGGTGAACGTGATTCAGACGAACAGCGATCTGCGCCTGCGGTCTGTCAGCGGCGATACGGATCCGTAGGCTAGGAGCGCCGACGATGTCCAATGCCTCGGTCAGTGGTGCGCTATCGAAACAGGCCGACATTGCATCGTCTGTACGCTGATCGCCGGGCATGTCGGGGCCGAGCCAAATCGCGCAGTATTCACCGCTCTCCATGCCGCAGGTCTGAGGTGAGCGTATCTTGGTGTCCAACCTGCCGAGGTCCCCCAGCCCGTCGTCTGACAGATGCCACGTGACTTTGGGCAGGTGCGATGTTGCGCCTTCGCTTTCGACAATCCACCTGCCGGGACGTTCGTTGTACCAGCGTTGCGGGCGAACGCCATCCATCAGATAGGCGCGGTAGTCAGGGTCGGTTTCAACACCGGTATCCACGCCTTTCAACCAGCGGTCCCACCACCTCAGTGCTTCTTGGAGAAAGCCGATTCTCGGTTCGGGGACGGCGAAATGCGGGTATTTGTGCACCCAGGGGCCAACAATCCCCTTTGCTGGCGCGTCCAATTCTTCAACGAGCAGTGGAACGGTGTTCTTATACGCATCTCCCCAGCCGCCAACGGCCAAGGTCGCCGCTTGGATTGCGCTGAAATCCTCGCAGACGGACCCGTGCTGCCAGTAAGCATCCCGTGTTTGATGACGTAGCCAGACCGAGGGCAAGAACGGTTCATTCTCAAGCCGGTCCAGCCACAGCGCACGCCAGTCGGGACGTAAGGCCGGGTCGGGTGGACGCGAAGAATAGGACCACATCGTGGCCCCCCAGCCCAAGTTTTCGTTCAGCAGGCAACCACCTTTATAGTGGATGTCGTCAGCGTAACGATCGGCAGTCGAACACAGGGTGATGATCGCCTTGAGCGCCTCGGGTTGCATCGCTGCAACCTGCAGCGCGTTGAACCCGCCCCAACTGATGCCCATCATACCCACATTTCCGGTGCACCAAGGCTGGTTCGCCAGCCATGCAATCGTCGCGACGGCGTCGTCTAGTTCCTGCTGCGTGTATTCATCGGCCATCAGCCCTTCGCTGTCGCCGTTGCCGCGCATGTCCACACGGATGCAGGCATAGCCTCGCTTTGCAAACCACGGATGCGTCAGCGCGTCTCTTGTCGCAGTGCTGTCGCGCTTGCGATAGGGCAAGAACTCAAGAATGGCGGGAACCGGATCGGTTTCGGAGTCCAGAGGCCGCCAGACCCGTGCCGAGAGGCGACAGCCGTCCGGCATGTGGATACCGACGTCAGGAAGGTCCTGAATCTCGCGTAGAGAATTGGAGTCGCGCGTCATACCATCAGTCTCCGGCGCTTTTGTTCTGGGGGTCGGTTCAAAATCGTCAAATCAATCGCGGATTGCGACAAGCAGGTCCATCACATTTGTGCCGGTTGGTCCGGTAACAAGCAATGCGCCCGCGCGGTCCAGATAGCTGCCGCTGTCCGCGTTCTGAAGCGCTTGATCAGCCCCTTCGCCCCAAGTGGTCCCGTCGACGACGGCTCCGGCGGCTTGCGTTGGGCCATCGGTGCCGTCTGTGCCGCCGACCACAACCGTCAAGCCCGGGATGCCGGCGATCTCTTTGGCCAAGGCCAAGGCCAAAGCCTGATTGCGCCCGCCGCGCCCAGGATTTTCCGGCAAGACGACTGTAGGTTCGCCGCCAAAAACCATCACGCCGCTTTGCATGTCGCGCAGGCGTTGTCCCAGCCGTGACGCGACGCGCATAAAGTCATCGTGCAGGCATTCTTCGTTCGCCAGCACAGTCGCTCCGTCGGACTTTGCCCTGTCAGCCGCGGCGTCTCGGGCATGGGCGTTGGACGCCACGATCTGCGCCGAGGCCAGATAATCGCGCGCCTCTGGCAATGCTCCAATGCCTGAACCGACTACGTTCAGGTCGTCTCCGGGAACATCAGAAATCGCCAGAACGGTCACGCGGTCTCCTTTGAAATGGGACAACAGCCCGCCCCCTTTGATGCGAGACATCTTGCGGCGTTGAGCGTTCATGGCGGTTATGTCCAAACCTTCCGACAGCAGTTTCCGGTTCAGTTGTTCCAGATCGGCCAGCGTTTTGCCTGCCACCAGATCCTCTGCCAGCGATGAGGCGCCGCCAGACACCAATAGCAGCAAATGCGAGGATGGACCCATCGACTCGACGGTTTCACGCAGGGCGCGCCCGCCTTCAAGGCTCCGCGCGTCAGGCACCGGATGAGAAGCCTCGATGACCTTAACATGATCAGGCAGGTCTCGTCCGTGGTCGTCCTTGGTCACAACCAGCGTTGGTTTTGGCCCGAAATGCGCAAGCGCCGCGCGAGCCATGGCCGCAGCCGGTTTTCCGACGGCCAGAATCTGATCCGGGGCGGCAATTTCGTCCAAGGCGGCCTCGGTCGCGGCGTAGCCACCGACAGCATCGACCCCCGCCTGCCAGATCCGTATTGCCTGTTGTTTTTGATCCATCAACTTTCCACCCAAATCGTGACCGGCCCATCGTTGACAAGTTCCACGGCCATGTCCGCACCGAATTGCCCAGTTTCCACCGGAACACCGCAGGCAGCCAGATGACGCGCGAAAACTTCGTAAAGATGTTTACCGACATCGGGCGGTGCAGCCTCGGAAAAGCCCGGTCGGTTTCCGCGCGATGTATCTGCCGCAAGCGTGAACTGGCTGATTACCAGAGCAGAGCCTTCGATATCCAAAATGGATCGGTTCATCTTGCCTGCGTCATCCTTGAATATTCTCAGTTTGGAAACCTTGGTGGCAAGTTGTTCTGCCTTTGCCTCATCATCTGCGAGCATCGCGCATACAAGGATCATCAACCCCGGGCCTGATTGCCCGACCACGTTTCCGCCTACAGACACTTTGGCATGTGAAACTCGTTGCAATACAGCGCGCAAATTGTACTCCGTGTCTTTCTTAACCGACCCACTCAACAAAGTCGGTATGGTTGGCCCGATCCGTGCGAAATCCGTTGGCGGGGTGTTCTGTATCGGCGTAACCGAAAGATATTGCACACAAAATCAGCCGGTCGTCGGGGATGTTGAAGTGCCTGTGCAAAAACGGGCCGTAACTGGCGACGGCCGCCTGTGGAATCGTGGCGATGCCAAGAGCCTGAGCTGCAAGAGTAAAAGCGGTGATGAACCCGCCGCAGTCCATAGCCCCATAAGGGCCAAGTTCGGCAGGGCTGGAAACAATTGCGCAATGCGGCGCGCCGAACAGCGCGAAATTCTCCGTCATTTGCTGTGCGGACGCCTTGCGGTCTCCTTTTTCAACGCCGACGGCCTCATAAAGCGCCCACCCGCAGGTCCGGCGGCGGTCCTGATAGACCCCTGAATAAGACGTCGGAAAGGGCAGGTCAGGTGAAGGCGCGCCGGTCAATGCCTCCTGCTGCAGAGCTTGGCGAAACTTTTCTGTCTGTTCGCCGCTGGTAATGGCAACATTCCAAGGCTGCGCATTGCACCAACTGGGTACACGCGCTGCGCTGGTCAGGATTTGTTCGATATGTTCCCGAGGAACCGGATCGGGGCGGAATGCCCGGCAAGAGTGGCGCTCAGCCAATAGCGTGTTCAGGTCCGATAACGTCACACTGGCCTCCCCATCGGCATCGACGCGGCGAGGATGGCGTGTGGCCTGAGGATGTTCAAGCGCTTAAACGGCGAAACCTGTCTTGTTTCCGAACGCTTGGTTATTGTTGTCCGGTCGCGATCAGATACCCAACGCCTGCCGCGACCAGCAGGCCGACGACAACCGCAATCGTGATTTTGATCGCCGACCATGGGCGCTCACCCTGAACGCGTCCGGTGCGTCCGTTGACAACAAACCGATAGGTCTGGCCCCGGTATTTGTAGGCCGCCATCCAGACCGGTAGCAGAATGTGCTTGAACGTCACGTTGCGCACGTCCGTATCGACCGAGTGAATACGCTGACGATCACCGCCGATATCGAACCGAACATCGCGTTCAATCACACGGGCCATATGTCCGCGCGCCTCGGTGTATCCGTCTTGCAGTTCAACCGTGTAGGCTTCGGCGCGAAAGCCTGCCAGATATTCGGGCTGATAGGGCTCAAGCGCAGGCAAGTCCCACGGTTCCAGCGCATCCGTATAGCTTTTGGGCAGGGACCGAGAGGCCAAGACCAGAACGTCATCGAAAAAGCGCGCCACCCGTCCCGATTTTGGCGACCAGCGGACCTTGGCGACCTGCTGCTGCACCCGCTTTCCGTCACGCATCACCGTGCGGGTTTCGTAATAGACTGTCCCTCGCTCACCCCTGTAAGAGGATTGCGTATCCGCGTCGAACGTCCAGTAGGGCACATAGATGCCCTGCATCTTGCGCCCCTTGCGCGCATAGTCCTTTAGGCCATTGGGCGCGAACCACAATCGGCCAAGCCAGTCCCCCATCGCTTTGTGCGCTGAACGCTCGTCGAGCGCAAAGGGCAGAACGCCGCGTGGCTTGATATGCCGGCTGACACCGGTGCCAGTGACCACAGGCGTGGCGCAGAACGGACATTCAGCAGCATGGGTGTCGGGGTCAAACTCGACTTGGGCTGCACAGTTGGGGCAGGTCAGAACGCGCGTTTCTTCGATTTCACCTTCGGGAAGGTTTTCTGAAAGCGCGGCGTTGAAATCCAGCTCTTTCAGGCTTGCGCCACCCCAAGGACCGGCGGCGATGCTCTCGGAATGCCCGCAATGATCGCAGGTCAGGGTGCCGTCACCGGGGTTGAACCGATAATCTGCTCCGCATTGATCGCAGGGAAAACGGTGTTCTTCGGTCATACTGCCCCCTTGTTCATCGCAGACAAACGCGGAACCGATCAGGCACCCGGCGGTGGTGGCGGCAGGATAGTGAATAACTGAGCAAGTTCCTGAACATCGCCCGCCTTTTTCCACCCGTCCTGACCTGCCGTCCAAACGTGGGTGTCACGCGTGATTTCGCCCTCGGAGGCCATGCGCCCCATCTTCGCCTTGGAAAACGGCCCGCTGGTCTGCCCATCCACGGCGATATGCCAGACGTGTTCGACGGGTGGAGGTGGCGGCGGTGCCGCATGCGCCGACGGTTGCGGGGCAGCGGGGGCGGGGCTTCCCCACGGGCCGCTCGGTTGACCCGCTGCCATGTTCGACATCTGCTGGGCCATCGCCATCCCCATGCCCATTCCAAGCCCGGCGCCCATGCCGCCGCCCTGACCGGGATTGTTGGCAGCCGCTGTCATCGCCTCGGCCGCCGAGTATTGCGTGAACTTGCCCAGATCACCCGCCAATCCCATCGAGGTTCTCTTGTCCAGCGCCGCCTCGACCGCAGGCGGAAGCGAGATATTCTCGATGTAGAACTCGGGCATCTCCAGCCCATAGCTGTCCAGTACGGGTGAGACCTCGGCCGCGATCAGCTTGCCCAGATCGGCGGTGTTCGCGGCCATGTCCAGAACCGGAATACCCGATCCGGCGATCACGCGGCTAAACTCCTGCACGATGATGTTGCGGATCTGAAAGCTGATCTCATCCATGGTGAATTCGCCATCAGTGCCGACAATCTCGACCATGAACTTCGCCGGGTCCTTGACGCGGATCGTATAGGTGCCGAACGCGCGAATTCGGGTCGGCCCGAACTCGGGGTCGCGCAGCATGATGGGGTTCTTGGTGCCCCATTTCAGGTCGTTGAACCGCGTGGTGTTGACGAAATAAATCTCGGACTTGAACGGCGACTGAAACCCGTGATCCCAATGCTGCAGGGTTGTCAGGATCGGCATGTTGTTGGTTTCGAGCATATAAAGCCCCGGAGTAAACACATCCGCCAACTGTCCTTCATGCACGAATACGGCTGACTGCCCCTCGCGAACCGTTAGCTTGGCGCCGTACTTGATGGCGTGGCCTTCGCGCTCGAACCGCCAGACCATCGTGTCGCGGGTGTCGTCGACCCAGTGAATGACGTCGATAAATTCGCCGGTCAGAAAATCGAAAATACCCATTTGGGGTCTCCTTTCAGGGGGCTCAGAGCGGCTGGCCCATCAATTCGCGTGCAATAATCCGGACCACCGGGCGCGCGTTGTCCACCGTCACGCCGGGTTCGAGGCGCGGATCATACAGCATGGTCAGCAGCTTTTCGTCATGGCTGGTCAACAGCGCAAATTCGTCATCGTCGTTGAATATGGAAGGTCGGGCCGCCGGGCTGTCGTTGGACAACCCCAATCCTTGCGCGATTTCTTCGTGGATGCAGCTTCGGCGCAGCAATTCCGGCAACTCGGTTCGGATCAGGGTGACGGCGCGCACGTACTTGTAGGGTGAAGAACTTGTGGCCGACGCAAAGACAAAACAGTCGATATTCGCACGTGGATTGGCGACCAGCTCCAGCGAGGCCTGACTGATATTCGGGATCAGCTCCTTCAACCGAGCTACAACGTAAGCGCTGTCATCCTTGCCTGCGAAAAAGACGTGGAAGTTCGCCCTGCGATTCACGACCGAGATTGGGTGCCCGGTCAGTCTAGCCAATCGTGCGGTAAAGGATTCAACCTCGGCTGCATCCTGAGTGCGCGTAGCAGGCAGGACCGAGGGGCCGAATTCTGTCTGTACGCGTACAGGCCCGGACCAACGGCTGAGCTGCCCGTCCGTTTGACGTGAAGAAGCGGCGACGGCATGGTCAGGATACTCGCTATAAAACGCTATGGTTTCAAAGTTCCGCGCCAAGTCGTCTGCGTCATAGGGTGTATCCGGCCCTCCGCCATCCGTGCGCAGTAGTCCGCGGGTTAGAAGATCGCGCTCAACCCGTTCGTAGAAACGGGCAAGATCCTGGCTGGCAGCGGACGGCGGGACATAGGCATTCGCCACAGGTGCCGGAGGGTCCGGGCGCGCCTCGGGCACGATGGAAGACGTCAGCGTTTCGTCACAATTGGCCAGCGCCAACAGCGAAACAAGGCCCAGTATGGGTTTTAGTAATCCCGGTCGCCGCATTCTGTTATCCCGGCACCGCGGTGCCAGCGTTATCGCCAGTTCCGTCCTTGCGGGTTTTGGCTGCAGCCAGTGTGTCGCGCAATTCGGTCTCCATCTTTTGCAGTTCCTGTTCGGCGGCGGCACGCCGTGCCTTACCTTCGTCTGCAATTGCAAGGCTTTCGTTAATCGTTCCGATCAGATCGGCATTGGCCTGTTTGACCGCCTCGATGTCGAAGACACCACGTTCCATTTCTTCGCGGATCATCTTGTTCGACTGACGCAGGTTGGCCGCGTTTGAGGTCAGCAACTCATTTGTCAGATCATTTGCATCCCGCACCGCCGAGGCTGCTTCTGCGCTGCGTTGGATAGTGACGGCCTGCGCCAATTGCGTCTCCCACAGCGGGACGGTGTTCACCAATGTCGAGTTGATCTTGGTCACCAGCGACTTGTCGTTTTCCTGCACCAATCGGATCGAGGGCAGAGACTGCATCGTCACCTGCCGCGTTAGCTTCAGGTCGTGGACCCGGCGTTCCAGATCGTCCCGGGCGGCGCGTATATCGCGCAACTCCTGCGCCTTCATCACCTGTTCGTCCTCGGGCGCGGCCTCGATTTCCGCTTCCTTTTCGGGAATGTCGTGGCTGTCCAGCTCGGTCAGCTTTTCCTCGCCAGCAGCGATGTAAAGTGCAAGCTCGTCATAGAACCCAAGTGTCTTTTCATACAGCAAATCCAACGACTTGATGTCCTTGAGCAGCGTGTGTTCATGCCCCAGCAAGTCGTCCGTGATCCTGTCGATCTGGCCCTGAACCTCTTCGTATTGCGCGGTGAACTTTGCAAATGGGGCCGCTTTTCCGATCAGCTTCTCCCACCAGCTTCTTTCACGTCGCACATCCAACTCACTGACCGAGAAGCCGCGGATCGTGGTCACGATATTGCGCAGGCTGTCTCCGGCAGGGCCGACGTCCTTGTTGCGCACGTCCGCCAGCATCGCCTGGCTGATCTCTTGCAACTCGGCCTGGGCAGATGACCCGAACGCAACGATCGAATTCGTGTTGCCCATATCAATCTCGTCCATGCGTTTGCGGATTTCCGCGCTCACAGGTTCATCCGCCTCCTCCAGTGAGACCACCTCGGCCGTGGGTTCGGGGAGCGCGACGGCCGTTACTTCCTGCACCAGCGTTTCTGCTTCTACCGCCTTGTTCTTGATCTCATTGGACATTTGAAATCCTTTCTCAAAATATGGCCGGTCAATCCAACCGAACGCCTTCGCGCTGCAACCTTTCGCGCAGCACGTCAATTTCTACGGTCAGGTCGCTGCGGTCATCCAAAAGCATTTTACGGGTTCGCGCCGCGAAATTCTGTTCAAGATCATCCAAAAGGGCCGAATAGTCAGCCAACGCCTGCGCGTCGCGTGTACGCGCATACACATCTGCAAATTTGACTGTCGCATCCCGCGCGCCCTGTAAATACACCGTCATGTACTTGCGCGCCCCGGCCAGATCGCGCGGGTCTTCTTCGACGGTGCGAAACAGGTCACGGGCCGTGTCCTGAAACTGTTCCACCCGCGCCTCGATCCTTCGGTCACCAGCGCGTTTTATGGCGTCTGTCATCTCGGTCAGGTGCTGTTCTGCATCCTCCACAACGCGGGCGACGCGGTCTTGCTGAAACGTGTCGACGCCCTCCATTCCCTTGTCGGTAAGCGGATCAAGTCCAAAAGAAACCGAATGCAAAACCGTCGCCACCGCGCCAAACAGGACGGGCGCGATCAAGCTGACCTCGGACGCGGACGCCGCATCCAGAAACTCGGACCGGTAGGATGCCAAAGCTGCGCCGATACCGGTGAGAACGCTGGCGAATATCTTTCGGGGAAAGGCCGGCCTCCGCGCTGTTCGCCGCGCGTTATACGCGGCTTCGGCGCGCAAGCCTTCCCGCAGCAGGAACGCGGCCGCAGTCAGAACGCTCGCCGCGATCAATCCGATCGTCATTCCGACCGCGCCATCGTTGAGCGAGAGAAACACCAGCGGAACGGCAGGCAGGAAAAGCAGGTTTGCGCGCGCGCCCGCAGGTTCTACACGCGCACCGTCAAATTGACCGCGCGGGGGCTGGTCTGGCTGTGACGAGTCACCCTGTGGACTGAATTTTCCGCCATAGCGTTTGGCCATGTGCTCACAAGCCCCCAAGTACGCCGGTGCAAACACCAAAGAGCAGTACAAGTAAGACCACATAGGCCAGTTTTTGTACTCCGGTCCCGGACATGACGCCCCCCAAAGACTTTCCTTGCAGAAAATCTAGGGCAAGAGGGCCGGTGAAGCTAGGGGGAAGGTTGTTTAACTGGCGTCACTTGCGAGGTTTCTTGCCGATGGGCGCACGTTTTCGTTGCGGACGCGCAGGGCGTTTGGCCGGGGTAGAGGGATCTGCGTCCAGCCCCAGTTGATCGCGCATCACGCGGCGGCGGATTTCCTCAACCTCGCCGGATTTCAGATTGCCCAGTTGGAACGGGCCATAAGACACGCGCAGCAGGCGGTTCACGGCATAGCCGATATCCTCCATCGCGCGGCGAATTTCGCGGTTCTTGCCTTCGCGTAATCCGATGGTCAGCCAGGCGTTTGCGCCCTGCTGACGGTCCAGCGAGACATCCATGGGCAAAAACCGCTCGCCGTCGATCACCAGACCCTTGCGTAAGGGGGCAAAATCCTCGTCCTTGGGGCGGCCATTCACCCGCACACGGTATTTGCGCAGCCAGCCGGTTGAGGGCAGTTCCAGCTTGCGTTTGATGCCGCCATCATTGGTCAGCAGCAGCAAGCCTTCGGAATTCAGGTCCAAGCGCCCGACGCTCATGACACGGGGCATGTCCTCGGGTAGGTTGTCGAAGATCGTCGCGCGGCCCTTTTCGTCGCGCGTCGTCGTCACCAGACCAGAGGGCTTGTGATACAGCCACAGGCGCGAGGGTTCCGGCTCGGACACCGGTTTGCCGTCTACAGTGATCCTGTCTTTGCCGGTGACGTTCAGGGCGGGGCTGGTGATGGCCTTGCCGTTCACACTCACACGACCGGCTTCGATCATGCGCTCGGCTTCACGGCGCGAGGCAACGCCCGCGCGGGCAAGCACTTTGGCGATCCGGTCGCCGGGAGGAGGGGTTTTGTTCATCCGCAGCCCATAGCGCATCCCGCTGCCTTGCGAAAGACGCGTTTCTGATGCAGTCAAAGGCATGGAGTTCAGATCGTTCATGAATATCGCGCTGCAAGAGGCGCGCGCCGCAGCAGACCGAGGCGAGGTTCCCGTGGGGGCCGTGATCGTCGCGGGCGATCGTGTTGTGGCGGCTGCTGGCAACCGCACGCGCGAGCTGAATGATCCGACGGCCCATGCCGAAATCCTCGCCTTGCGCGCGGCCTGTTCTGCCGCTGGGTCAGAGCGTCTGCCGGACCATGACCTCTACGTCACGTTGGAGCCATGCGCGATGTGTGCCGCGGCATTGGCCGCGGCGCGTATCCGGCGGATTTACTACGGCGCGGCCGACCCGAAATCGGGCGGCGTGGCCCATGGCGCGCGGGTTTTTACCCATTCGCAGGCGCACCATGTACCTGAGGTCTATGACGGTATCGCAGGGCAGGAGGCCGCGGCGCTTTTAAAGGCGTTTTTTGCGGCACGTCGGGGGGACGCCCCGAACTGAAGCCCGGCCTACAGCTTGATTGGCTGCATCACTTCCGGCTCGATTACATCGACGCCCGGCAAGCCCTCGACCAGCGCCCGCGCCGACTGTTCCAGGATCGGGAAAGTCTTGTAGTGGCAGGGGATCACCGTCTTGAAGTTGAAATAGCGCTTGGCGGCATAGGCCGTGCCTTTCATGTCCATGGTAAAGTGTCCGCCCGCCGACAGGATGCCGATATCGGGTTTGAAATAATCGCCCATCCAGTCCATGTCGGCCATGATATCTGTATCGCCTGACACATATAGCATGTGACCATCGCCCGAGATCATGAACCCAACCTCGCTGCCGCCGGTGCGCAGACCGTCGGGTGTGGAAAAGGTCGAGCTGTGCGAGGCCGGAACCATCGACACCATCACTCCGTTCAAATTCACCGTGCCGCCTTTGTTGAAGCCTACGGTCTCGATCCCTTCAGACTCGCTCCAATACCCCATCAGGTCGTATTGACCCACAACCGGAACCTTGAGGTGTTTGGCCAATGAGACCACATCGGCCACGTGGTCGAAATGCGTGTGTGTCAGAAGGATATGCGTCGCGCCGTCCAGGGCTGCGTCGTGCTGATCCTCGGGCAGGACGGGATTGCCGGTCAGCCAAGGGTCGATCAGCAAAACCTGACCGCTGGTCTCAATGCGGAAGCTGCCGTGGCCCAGCCAAATGATGTTCATGAAAAAATCCTCCGAAACAGACTGTTGGCTTTAACCTAGCATCGGCTATGTAAAATTTCATGGACTGGTTTCAGGAAATTGACGGATATTGCGAGCGGTTGTCGCCCGACTATTGGGCAGAGCCGATTAATGCCGTGACAAACGCCGCGTTTATCGTCGCCGCTTTCATCATGTGGCGGCGGGTGCGCGGGCAGGGAATGCCACTGGCAGTGACATTGGTGGTGATTCTGGCTGCGATCGGAGTGGGCAGCTACCTTTTTCACACCCATGCACAGGTCTGGGCGGCACTGGCGGATGTGGCGCCAATCCTGCTGTATATTCTGGTCTATATCTACGCGATCAATCGGGACGTCTGGCAAATGCGGCCGCTTTACGCCGGGATCGCCACCGCGATGTTTGTCCCCTATGCGGCGGCAACCGTTCCGATTTTTCAACTGGTGCCCGGTTTGGGCGGATCGGCGGCCTATGCGCCGGTTCCGCTGCTGATCCTGATCTATGCATTCCTCCTGCGCAGACGATTCCCCGAGACGGCAGCAGGGCTGGCGAGTGGTGCCGCGATTCTGATCGCTTCAATCACGTTCCGCGCGCTGGATGAGCCGATCTGCGTTCAGTTTGAAACTGGAACGCATTTTATGTGGCATATCTTGAACGCGACCATGCTGGGTTGGATGATCGAAGTGTATCGCAGGCACATGAAACGAACGTCTCAGGCTTGAAAGGCTGCGGCGAGGTTTGCGGGCAGGTCAAACTCGTCCAGCACACGCGCGCGGCCTTCGGCTGACATCTTGCGGGCTGTTTTTTCGACAATGCTTTGAATTTTTTCGGCCGAATGTTTGGCTGCGAAAGGGGTAAAATACCATTTGAGAAAAACGAAACAGATCACGTCCTCAAGCGCCTGCACCTCGTCATCGCGCTTGATACCCTGTTTGCGCAGCATGCGACCAGCGGCTTCGGTATCTTCGGCACCGTATTCACTCAGCTCCATCAGGCCCGTGACAATCTCGGCGTGATGTACGCCCTGCGCCTTTCGCCAGGCCAAATATCCTGCACGTCCTTCGGGGTATTCGGTGCGCGCCAGTTTCCAGCGTTCGACGTGCTGACCACGCGCCGCCATTTGCAGCGGGTCCGAGGCATCGGGGAACAGACGATCCAGCTCGGCGCTCATACGCTGACCATAGAGCAGGGCGGCGGGTTGGCCGTCTTCCAGATTGGGGTCTTTGGCGTTGGCCGCATCTATTGCGTCCAGTACTGCTTGCTTGCGCGTGCTCATGGGGTGCTCCGTTGTTCTTCCGGTTCAGTGGTCGTGCCTGACCAGTTGTCCAAAGCTACCCTATCGAGTCGCTGCGCTGCGTGCAGCAAGCAATTGAATTTTCGGGCCGGGGAGAGGAGTACCCGGCCCGGACGAAGCAGGCTGTTTAGCTGGCAGGCTTCGCCTTGTCCTGTGAAACGGGCTCTGAGACCTGATCAGGGAAGCTCAGGTCCGGGAACATGCTGTCCATTGATGGTCCAAACGCGTGGGCTTGCGCAGCAAGAACCGTTGTCGCCAATACAAAGGCAGTCATGAGAGTTTTCATCGTCTTACTCCGGTGATGGCTGTGTCGTGGTATTGAAATGAACAGTTCAGTTTAGAAATTCAAGGCAAGAAGTGAACTAATCGGTTCACTTTTTCGCATACCCGATATGCAAAATTGTATGGCGGCATCGTCAAAGCGATCGACGCACGATGAAATCCGCCAAGCGGTCCCCTTGCGACCAAAGCATCAGACAGGTAAACGCCCCCTAACGCATATGAGGTTTTCCGATGTCGATTGACCAAAGCACTGCCGCAAAGGTGGCTAAACTGGCCCGGATCAAGGTCGAGGATGACGCGCTGCCTGCGCTGGCATCCGAGTTCAACACCATCCTTGGGTTTATCGAGCAACTGAACGAAGTGGACGTCGATGGCGTCGAGCCGATGGTGTCGGTCGAGCCGATGCGCCTGAAGCGTCGTGAAGATGTGGTTACCGACGGAAACCAGCAGGACAAGGTTTTGGCCAACGCCCCCGACGCGCGCGAGGGTTTTTTCGCAGTCCCCAAAGTGGTGGAGTAAGACATGAGCGATCTGAACAAACTGGGTCTGGCCGAAGCCCGCGACGCGCTGCGTGCCGGAGAAGTGACCTCGGTGGAATTGACGGAATCCTGCCTCAAGGCCATCGACGAAGCCGACGCGCTGAATGCCTTTGTCCACAAAACGCCCGAAATCGCGCTGGAGCGCGCCAAGGCTGCGGACGCGCGGATCAAGGAAGGCGACGCGCCTGCCATGTGTGGTCTGCCCATTGGCATCAAGGATCTGTTCTGCACCAAGGGTGTGCCCTCGCAGGCAGCATCGAAGATTTTGGAAGGCTTCAAACCGGAATACGAATCCACCGTCTCGCAGCAATTGGCCGATGCCGGAGCCGTGATGCTGGGCAAGCTGAACATGGATGAATTCGCCATGGGCTCGTCCAACGAAACATCCGTTTACGGCAACGCGGTCAGCCCGTGGCGGCGCGGCAATGACGATGCGCAACTGACACCCGGCGGTTCGTCGGGCGGGTCGGCCTCGGCTGTGGCCGCCGACCTGTGCCTGGCCGCGACCGGCACCGACACGGGCGGCTCGATCCGTCAACCTGCGGCCTTCACTGGCATCACCGGGATCAAGCCAACCTATGGCCGCTGCTCGCGCTGGGGCATTGTGGCCTTTGCGTCCTCGCTTGATCAGGCTGGTCCAATGACCAAGAACGTGCGCGACGCAGCGATCATGCTGGAAACCATGTGCGGCCACGACCCCAAGGATTCCACCAGCGCCGAGCTTGCGGTTCCGAATTTCGAGGCGATGCTGACCGGCGACATCAAGGGCAAGAAAATCGGTATCCCGAAAGAATACCGTATGGACGGAATGCCTGCCGAGATTGAAAAGCTCTGGGCTGACGGTGCCGAGATGCTGAAAGCTGCGGGTGCCGAGATTGTCGATATCTCGCTGCCGCACACCAAATACGCGCTGCCTGCGTATTATGTGATTGCCCCTGCCGAGGCGTCCTCGAACCTCGCCCGCTATGACGGTGTCCGCTATGGCCGCCGCGCGACCCTGTCGCAGGGTGATGGCATCACCGAGATGTACGAGAAAACCCGCGCCGAAGGTTTCGGCCACGAGGTCCAGCGCCGCGTAATGGTCGGCACCTATGTGCTGTCGGCTGGTTTCTATGATGCCTATTACAATCGTGCCCGCCGCGTTCGCACCCTGATCAAGAAAGACTTTGAAGATGTCTTTGCTGCAGGTGTCGATGCGATCTTGACCCCGGCGACGCCGTCGGCCTCCTTCGGTCTGGGTGAGATGACCGAGGCGGATCCGGTGCAGATGTACCTCAACGACGTCTTCACCGTGACCGTGAACCTGGCCGGTCTGCCGGGCATTTCGGTGCCTGCCGGTTTGGATACGCAGGGTTTGCCGCTGGGTCTTCAATTGATCGGCCGCCCATGGGACGAGGGCGATCTGCTGAACACGGCTTACGCGCTGGAAAGCGCGGCGGGTTTTGTAGCCAAGCCGGGCAAATGGTGGTAAATCTCTGCTCAGGCAAGACGACTTAAAACGGAGCAGCTGAATGCGCCTTACGCTTCTGATTCCCGCCATTGGCTTGGTGGCCGCCTGTAATACGGTGGCCCCGGTACAGGGCACGAGCTTCAATACCCCGCAATATCAGGCGCAGCGCGAAGCTGAATTGGCAGGGCAAGGGCTGACCGGTAACCCCTTGCTCGGTCCCGTTGACGTGACCGAACAACAGCTCGGTGCCCCCGGCGATCCGCTTCCACCAACCGGAGAGAACGCGGATATCGCTTCGGCAACCGCTGTGGCGCTGGCAAACACCTCTGTTCCTGCGACGACGCCAATCGCAAGCAATAACGCGATTTCGGACGAGCAGGATTTTGAGGCCGTGTCCGGTCGTCGCACCATCGAATCCGACGCGGCTCGGATCCAGCAAAATAGCCAGACCTACGAAGTTGTTGCACCGACCGCCGTGCCGCAGCGGGGCACAGATGGTCAGCCCAACATCGTGCAATATGCTCTGAATACGTCGAACCCGGTTGGCACCCAGCTGTACAGCCGCGCGGGGTTTAACCTGCAGGCCAAAGCGCAGCGCAACTGCGCCCGGTACCCCTCGTCAGATCAGGCGCAGATCGAGTTTCTTGCAAGCGGCGGTCCCCAACGCGATCGCAAAGGGCTGGACCCTGATGGGGACGGATACGCATGTGGTTGGGATCCCAGTACGTTCCGCAGTGCCGTCAACAACTGACCTCGACCCGATCTGGCGCCCGTCGCCCAACTTTGGCGAACGTCGAGGCGGTTTGAAGCCGTCTCTGATTGTCCTGCACTACACGGCAATGGACAGCGCGCAGGAGGCGTTAGATCGCCTGTGCGATCCGCAATACGAAGTGTCCGCCCATTACCTGATTGGATCAGACGGCAGTCTCTGGCAGATGGTGCGCGAAAAGGATCGCGCCTGGCACGCCGGGGCAGGTGAGTGGTGTGGGCAGGACGACATCAATTCCCGGTCGATCGGCATCGAACTCGACAATCGCGGCGACCACCCGTTCTCAGAGCCGCAGATGATAGTTCTTGAGCGCCTGCTGACCGGTCTATCGCAAAGATGGACAATTCCACCCAAAGGCGTCATCGGCCATTCCGATATGGCTCCAGGCCGCAAGCTGGACCCGGGCTCCCGATTTGACTGGCAGCGTCTCGAACATCAGGGGCTGGCAAAGCCGCGAAGCACCGGCGAGCACCCGCAGAATGCTGAAATGCAAGAGTTCAAACGCTTGGCGCACGCTGCTGGTTTCACCGCAAACGTGGACGACGAGACACTTCTAAATACAGTTCGCCTGAGATATCGACCTTGGGGCAGGGGACCTCTTACACCCGACGACCTCACTCCGTTGATCGGAAAAACCGGGTCAAGCTGATCCGTTCTTCATCTGGCTGAAAATATCCCGGGGTTGAATTGGCCGCAGGCCAAGAAGGGGCTGGCCCCTTCACAAGCTCTCTGCCCTTGACGCCGCAGGACACATGGCATACCCAGCCCACGCGCGGAGGGCCGGATGGCCGCTGGGGTCGCAAGACCCGAGAGGAAAGTCCGGACTCCACAAGACAACGGTGCCGGGTAACGCCCGGGCGGGGCAACCCGACGGAAAGCGCCACAGAAATCAGACCGCCTGCGACGTTTGTCAAAGGTAAGGGTGAAACGGTGGGGTAAGAGCCCACCGCGCCCCTGGCAACAGGGGCGGCACGGCAAGCCCCACCGGGAGCAATGCCAAATAGGGTCCCCGCGCGGGCCGGTCGGCGCAAGCCGATACCGCCGCTAAGCGCGCCTTGGCCGAGAGGGACCGGGTTGGCAGCTTGAGCCGCGCAGCAATGCACGGCCTAGAGGAATGGTCATCGAAGGGGGCAACCCCGGAACAAGATCCGGCTTACAGGCCCTCCGCGCGTATTCCTCCATTAGGTCGCGACAGCGACCGCGCTTCCAATCAGCCACAGACCTGCAACGATCAGGGCGATACCGGTCACAGGGCCCAGCCATCGGGCACGCGGTAGCAGCTTCTCCAGTCCCACATAGATCGCAATGCCGACGATCCAGTAGAGGTTCATGACGCCTCCGACAAAGAGCAGCAGCATCAAGGCCCAGCAGCAGCCCAGACAATACGCGCCGTGAACCGCGCCCACGCGAAATGCCCCCGTTGCGCCGGGTCGGTTGTGCTCGGCCAGAAACTGGGCCGGGCTGCGGCAGTGGCGCAGGCAGGCTGACTTCAAGCTGGATAATTGATACAGACCGGCCGCCAGCAAGACACACCCGGCAAACGCCTTTGACCGGATCGTCATCATGGGACCGTCCGACAGGCCAATCTGTTCCAGCCCCCATTGCCCACCCGTTGCAAGTGCGCTGAAAAAAGCCCAGACGACAAGGTAGCCGCCTAGAAAAACCAGACTGAGCAAGGTTGTGCGCTTCTTATCTGGTCCCATGCGCTTGATGGCTGCGTACAAAAGCACGGTCGGCGCGGCGCTGGGCGTCATCATCGCGATCATCATGACCCACCACATGAGGTATATCAGGATGGTGTAGGGCAGGGACCAGACAACCGGTCCGCCCATCTGCATAGGCTCACCAATCGGCCCCGCCATGCGGGTCATCTCGACGGCGGTCATGTTCATGCCGATGCCGACAATGGTGTACCACGCGGCCCCAAACACGATCAGGGTGACGCAAAGCAGCACCACGCCGCTGTCTCGCCGCAGGACATAGTCGACCGCTCCTACGTGCGGTTGATTTGACTTAGTGGCCATTACTGCAGTGGATCACGCGCCGATTACGCCGTGGCCTGAGATATTGAGGTGGGCCAGATGCGCATGCGTTGCATCAAAGGTCAGGCTGATTTCCCCACCCGTCGTTTTTGTTGTCCCGGATGCAGACTCGGCGTGCCGATACTCGAACCCGTTGGGCAGTTGGATGGACGCCCGATGCGGCAGCCCTGAAACGATATGAGGGATCGGGTTCACCTCGAGATCGAAGATGCCCTTGACCTTTGCGTATCCCTTGCGGTCTTCGCGGGACCAATCCAATTCAATCGGAAGGTAGAGGGTTTCGTGTTTGGTTGGCGCCATGGCGCTGTAGACGTACCAGAAGGTCGCCATCTCGTCTGTGTCCTCGCCTTTCATGATGGCTTCCAAAGCAGCCCTTTGATCCGCCGAGGCGCTTTCGTCGATGATCAATTGCATCTGACCATTGCCTTCGTGGATGGGACCCGGCCAATAATAGACGCCTGCCGCGCGCAACCCGGCCAGATCGGTGTCGCCATAGTGCCCGGATTTAATGTCATACGCGACAACCGCCTCGCAATTGCCGTGCGTCGGCAACACGCTGAACTGGCATGGGCAGCCGAAGTTGCAGTTGCAGTTGGCCAGTTCTTCGCCCTGAATTGTCCATTCTGTCATGATGTCCCCCCAAAAATATCAAGCTACAAACGCTGCCGTCATTCGTGCTTGCCTATTTTTGGTGCCTCGAAAACCGAGCCGTTCAGTGGCTTCTTCGATTTTGGAACTGAGGGGAAGTTACCACGGTTAAGTGATTGTCACAAACTTACGGAAATTCTCGCTGCAAAGTATCTTGTTTGAGGGCTGCTTTGCGGCTGTCCCAGTTAAATGGATGACCGAAATGGACCCTTTCAGGGCCGCTGCGCGTTTCCGGCGCTGAGGCGCACCTCTGTGTTGGGTGCGATTCGGGTGAATACTGATTATGGCACATCGGATTTGAAGCAGAGGTGTTTGGGCATGGGGTATCCAGCGGAAAATCGGACCTGATTCATTCCTGTTTTCACGTGCCAACCTGTCCATCCGAAAACAAACCTCGTTAGGTTGGTTGTCAGGTGCGATTGCGCTTGACATAGGCGGTGCAGGGCGTAAAAGCGCACGCTCATAGGAATTCAACCGAAGGGCTCCTGCCTTTTCGGACGCAGGAGATAACCATGGCGAAGCCGACGACAATCAAGATCCGTCTGAACTCGACCGCGGGCACGGGCCACTTCTACGTGACCAAGAAAAACGCGCGTACCATGACCGAGAAAATGACCGTTCGTAAATACGATCCGGTCGCTCGGAAGCATGTCGAGTACAAGGAAGGCAAGATCAAGTAATCTGCCGTCCAGATTGGACAGTTTGAAAGGGTTCCGCTTTGGCGGGACCCTTTTTCGTGCTTTCTGGCGCGGACTAGAGGGCAAACGGCCTGTGTGACTGCTCTGTGGGCCGTTGCAACGAAGCATCAGCGGTTAGGTCAATCGACAAAGCGGTGGGTTGCTTTTTTGAATGGCTTGCCCCTACGCTTCAACAACTCGTTCCAAAATGTTGGCCGTCATGAAAAAAATCTTGTTATCCACAATAACTGTTTTGGCCCTTGCAGCTTGTGAGGACCCCTATAACCGTCAGGGTGTTGGCTTCACGGGCATAGATGGAGAGCCTCGCACAATCTCGGATATTCCGGGTGCTGTCTCTTTCCTTCCCAGAGCGACCAACGTTCCGGCGGAATTGGCCGTGCTGCCAGCCGTTCAGGTGACTTCCGGTGAAACGGACCCTCAGAAACTTGCTCGTGTGGCGATCGACAACGGTGGTCGTAGCGACGCCAATTCGGTGGCCCTGACGGGTCTTTCGACCAATATGTTTCTGAGCACGGTCAGCGTGAATGGTACGCTGTATGGCGTTCTGCGCACAGATAGCAGCAGCACCAGAGTGGACAACGAAGTAGGCGCTGCCTTTGGCCGAAACGCTGAACAGTTTACCGGGTGTCTTCCGGCGGGTGATGTCTATCGCAAGGGCTCGTCGCAACGCAGCTCTGGTTTTGCGGTTCCTTTGAACTGTAGCTAAACCGCTCACTATTCTATGGACGAAGCCTTGACCTTTGGGTGGAGGCTTTTTCTTTGACCGCAGTGCGGATGGGCTACAGCGTGCGCACACGGTTAGACCGCTGGCGGTTGACCAAAAAGAAAAGGGCGGACCGAATTGGCCCGCCCTTTCGTTTGAAAATCGTCAGTTCGTTATTCGCGGCTGCCAAAGAGTTGCAGCAGGAACATGAACATGTTGATGAAGTCCAGATACAGGCTCAGCGCGCCCATGATTGCAGCTTTACCCAGCCATTCCTTGTCGCCCGAGTGGGCCATCTGCAGGTAGGTGGTTTTGATGTTCTGCGTGTCATAAGCGGTCAGGCCCGCAAAGATCAGAACGCCGATTACCGAAATGGCAAAAGCTACGGCCGACGATGCGATGAAAATGTTCACGATCGAAGCGACGATCAGACCGATAACACCCATGATCAGGAACGTGCCCATAGCGGACAGGTCTTTCTTGGTGGTGTAGCCGTACAGCGACAGACCGGCAAAAGCGATTGCCGTGATCAGGAAGACCTGAATGATCGACTGACCGGTAAAGACCAGGAAGATCCAGCTAATCGACACGCCCATAACGGCGGCGAACAGGTAAAATACCGTTTGCGCGCCCGCAGCGGACAGTCGGTTGATCCCGGCGCTGAAGCCAAACACAAAGGCCAGCGGAGCGAACATGATGATCCATTTCAGGGGCGAGGCAAACAGAGTCGCACCGAACGAAGTCAGGTATTTGTTGGCGCTCAGTTGAGCGGCAGCAGCCGACGGATCGGTCGTCGTTGCAAGGCCAGCAATCGCCCAAGCCGCTGCAAACGTGATCAGCATGCCCACGGACATGGTGCCGTAGACTTTGTTCATATGGGCGCGCAGGCCCTCGTCAATCTCGGCAGCGCGTGCACTGGTCGCTGTCCGGATCGTGTCAAATTGTGCCATTAAAGGGTCTCCCTTTACATATTCTTGTTGCGCCCTGAATTCAGTGCGCGTTCCCCGCAAATATCGGCAAGTGCGAGCTACGTTTCAAGGGTTTAACGCCGGAAACTGGCTAAAACACGCTACAAAAATGGCGGCCTGCTGACATGGGCCGCCATTCAATCGAAAAAGATGCATCCTGTGGTTACTTTTGCCAATATTCCGGTGCGTCCCAGATGTGGCGGGAAGCCTCTGTTTTGGCTTGTTCCCTGGTAATTCCGATGTCCTCCAGTGCGCGATCGTCCAACTGACCAAGACTGCGGCGTTGGCGTTGGAGTGAAAGGACATCCCAAAGCGAAGTTACCGAAAAGCGGCGGTGCGAAGTGCAATGTGAAGTCAGACTTATTTGGGTCATAGCTTTTGTCCTTTCCGTAAATCTCGATGGTTTGGTTCTGTTCCATCAACTTCCTTGATTTATATGGCTCAGTATGACACATTTTAAAAATGAATATTTATGAACCGATGCATAAGGATTCGTGAACATGCGAAATTTGGACATAACCACGTTGCGCTCATTCGTGGCTGTTGCCGACCAGGGCGGTGTGACTCGGGCTGCGGGGTTTCTGCACCTGACGCAATCTGCCGTCTCCATGCAGTTGAAACGTTTAGAGGAGCTGCTGGGCCTCGAGTTGCTGGACCGAAGCGGCAGGACGATCGCGCTGACCGCGTCGGGCGATCAATTGCTGGCCTATGCCCGACGCATGATCGCCCTGAATGATGAGGTGATTTCAAAGCTCACGGATCAGGCTTTCGAGGGTGAGGTCGTTTTGGGTGTGCCCCACGACATAGTCTATCCTGCCATCCCTCGGGTGCTTCAACGGTTCAACGCCGATTTCCCGCGCGTGCGGGTTCAACTGGTTTCGTCCTATTCGCTGCAACTGAAGGACATGTTCAAAAAGGGAGAGTGCGACCTGATCCTGACGACAGAGGCGACTGTCGGCGAGGGCGCTGAAACGATTGCCGAGCTTCCGTTGCGCTGGATTGGCGCGCCGGGCGGTTCGGCTTGGCGCAAGCGTCCTATACCTCTGGCGTTGGGTCGCAGGTGTCTGTTCCGCCCGCAGGTCATCGCGGCATTGGACGAGGCCGGTATCCCGTGGGAGCTGTCAGTCGAAACCGAGAACGACCGCACGATCGAAGCGACGGTCAGTGCGGATTTGGCCGTTCACGCGATGCTGGACGGAACCGAAGCCGCGCATCTGTCGCAAATCGACGACGGAGGCGTGTTGCCCGAACTTCCAGCGCACATGATCAACCTTTACGGCGGTGAATCTGGTCGCGGAGCGGTGGTTGAGGCGTTGGCGTCCCTCGTCCGGCAGAATTTCCTTTTGGTTGGCGGGACGCCGTTGAAGGCCGTGGTGGGCTAGGGGGTGATCACGACCTTGCCAGTCGCGGTGCGGTCCCTCAAAAGCTGCAACCCTTGTTCGACCTCTGTCAGAGGCAGGGTGTGACTGATGTGGGGCTTGATCCGCCCCTCGCTATGCCATCGAAACAGGGTTTCAAAACTGTCCTGTACGATCTGGGGGCGGAACTTCAGGTAGCCGCCAATGTAAAATCCGATCACGGTCAGGTTCTTGACAAGCAAGTGGTTTGCCGGAATTTGGGGGACATCTCCGCCGGCGAACCCTATTGGAAGCAGACGGCCTTCGGGGTTGGTTGCGCGAAAGGCTGCCTTGAACACATCTCCGCCTATCGCGTCGTAGACGACATCCGCTCCGCCTAGTTCCAGCACCCGCGTTCGCAGATCTTCGGACGCATCAATCAGGTGATCGGCCCCTGCTGCTTGCGCAACCTCAAGTTTCTCAGCACCGCGCGCCTGGGCGATGACGGTGGCACCCATCAGCTTGCCGATCTCGACAGCCGTAAGGCCGACGCCGCCCGCTGCGCCCGTGACCAACAGTGTTTCGCCGGGTTGAAGGCGGGCGCGGTGATCCAGTGCGATATGGCTGGTGCCATATGCAATCTGAATGGCCGCTGCGTCCTCGAAGCTCATCGAATCGGGCATTGGAATAGCGCGGTCGGCGTCAAACACGCCGAATTCGGCCAAGCCACCTTGACCCGAGTACACCGCGACCCGGTCACCGGGGCGCAGAGTTGTAACGCCTTCGCCGGATTTCTCAACGATGCCAGCAATTTCCATGCCCTGTGTGAACGGCGTGTTCGGGGTGTCCTGATACGTACCTTTTTGCATGAGCAGATCGGCGAAGTTCAGTCCGCAAGCCTTGATCTGAACGCGAACTTGACCCGGACCCGGCTCGGGAAGGGCTGTTTCACATAGTTGGGCTTTGGCCCCTGCGGATTGGATTCTATAGGCCAGCATGGTCGCGCTCCGTGTTTTCCGAGCATAGATTCGCTTTGGCCGATAATTGTCAATCGTTTACCCTGCGAGACCAAAAGCGTGCAGATCGGCAAATTGATTACCAGTCTCAACGGGCTTTTGCTGTGAGTATGCCAGCATAGCACAACTTTAAATCTTTGTTCTTTGACGCAGATTCAACCCGCTTGAAAAAATACCAAAAAGAAGCAATATTGCGCTATGGTGCTGATTTGGGGGCATGTTCCAAATTAGGGAGTGGTTAAGCACAGCTCACTAGTGATGCGGCAGTGAAAACCGTCGCGCGCCCCTTGTGGTTGTGTGTAGGAGAGGAGAATACCAATGACTCATCACGTGGATGTCCATGTGGGCAAGCGCGTCCGGCATCGCCGCTGGCTGATCGGCATGACTCAGCAGCAACTGGCGCAGCAGGTTGGTATTAAGTTCCAACAAATTCAGAAATATGAGACGGGTGCGAACCGGATCAGTGCGTCTCGTCTATGGGATATTGCCGAGGCATTGGATGTACCGGTCAGCTTTTTCTTTGAAGGTCTGGAGGAGGCCGAGAAAGAAAGTGCTGGCAAGAAATCCGTGCCTGCCGACCTGATGGGGGACAAAGAGGCTCTGGACCTTGTGCGGTCTTACTATGCGATCCCTGAAAACCAACGCCGTCGTCTGTTTGAACTGGCGCGGGTTCTTAGCGATGTCGCATAATATAGCGGGTTGACTCTGTTGCGTGCGCGCCGCACGGGTAGCGCATGCAGGATACTACGCTGAATGATTTGGAAGTCGCCGAAGAAATGGCCGATGCAGCACGCAAGGCCATTCTTCCTTATTTCAGGCAGTCTGACCTGGAAACATCCAACAAGCTGGCTGACGGGTTTGACCCGGTAACGATTGCCGACCGCGAGGCTGAACAGGTCATGCGGGAAGTTCTCGCCCGTCACCGTCCCGAAGACGGTATCTTCGGCGAGGAATTCGGGCAGGTTGAAGGCCGCAGCGGTCGAACGTGGGTTCTGGACCCGATCGACGGGACGCGGGGGTTCATTAGCGGTACGCCGACTTGGGGTGTTCTGATCGCGCTGAGCACTCAAAACGGGCCGATCATGGGCGTCATTGATCAACCGTATATCGGTGAAAGATTTGTGGGTTCTGCGGGTGTGGCTCAGTCAATTGGTCCAACCGGGACAACGCAGCTCAGGACGCGGTCGACACGTTCGCTGGATCAGGCAATCTTGTTCACCACTTTCCCTGAAGTGGGCTCTTTGCAGGACCGGGCCGGTTTTGAGGCCGTCGCGCAACACGCACGTCTTACCCGGTACGGAATGGATTGCTATGCCTATGCGTTGTTGGCCGCGGGGCAGGTTGATCTGGTGATCGAGTCCGGCCTGAACGCCTATGACATACAGGCACCAATCGCTGTGATCGAAGCCGCTGGCGGTATTGTCACCGATTGGCAAGGCGGGGCTGCCCACAATGGTGGGCGTGCTTTGGCCGCCGCAAATCCTGACTTGCACGCTGCAGCTTTGGAAATCCTGCGCGACTATTGAAGCCTGTTGCCGTGGTGGGACCAGTCGGGTAAGTTCCGCCCTGCTGGTTCTTATGCCCGTTTTCCGCCAGCCTTCGCACTCCATGCATGAAACGGGCTTGTGCAAGGAGGGCGAAATGACCGAAATCCTTATCAAAAATGCCGATACCATCCTGACGATGGACGACACGCGCCAAGAGCTTTCGGGCGCGGATATCCTGATCCGTGACGGGCAGATTGCTCAGATCGGCCACGCGCTGCAAACGGGTGGTGAAATCCATGATGCGTCGGGTTGCGTCGTGACCCCCGGGTTGGTGAACACACATCACCATCTGTATCAAACTCTGACACGCGCCGTTCCGGGGGGACAGGATGCGTTGTTGTTCGGCTGGTTGAAGACGCTCTATCCAATCTGGTCCCGGTTTGGACCGGAAGAGATGTTTGTCTCGGCGCAGATTGGCCTGGCAGAGCTTGCCCTCTCGGGATGTACCCTGAGTTCCGATCACCTGTACCTGTACCCGAACGGCGCAACGCTGGACGACACCATCGCAGCGGCTGCCGAGATCGGTATGCGGTTTCATCCCACGCGCGGCGCGATGAGCATAGGCGAAAGCGACGGTGGCTTGCCGCCGGATTCCCTGGTCGAGGCCGAAGCCGCCATTCTCGAGGACATGATCCGCGTAGTTGACGCATTCCACGATCCCTCTGACGGAGCCATGTGCCGGGTCGGGCTGGCACCATGTTCGCCGTTCTCGGTCAGCCGCGACCTGATGCGAGATTCTGCGGTTTTGGCCCGCGACAAGGGTGTGATGCTGCACACGCATCTGGCTGAGAATGACGAGGATATCGCCTATTCTCAGGCGCAGTTCGGCTGCCGACCGGGGCAATATGCCGAAGAATTGGGCTGGACCGGGGCTGACGTCTGGCACGCCCACTGTGTCAAGCTGGACGGGGCCGAGATCGACCTGTTCGCACGTACGCAAACCGGGGTGGCCCATTGCCCATGCTCAAATTGCCGCTTGGGGTCCGGCATCGCACCAGTGCGGGCCATGCGAGATCGCGGTGTACCCGTTGGGATTGGCGCAGATGGGTCGGCCAGCAATGATAGCGGAAACCTGATCCTTGAGACACGACAAGCCATGCTACTGCAACGGGTTGCAAACGGGGCCGACGCTATGTCCTCGCGCGAGGCGCTGGAAATCGCCACCCGAGGCGGCGCGGATGTGCTGAACCGCCCTGATTGCGGCCGGTTGGAACCGGGCAAACGCGCCGATATCGCCATCTGGGATACGCGCGGCATCGAAAGTGCCGGCAGTTGGGACCCGGCCGCCTTGCTGCTGGCCGGGCCGACGAAAGTTAAACACCTGTTTGTCGAGGGCCGCCAGATCGTGCGCGACGGGCAGATCACAACGCTCGACCTGCCCAAAGTCATCGAAACCCAAAACCGCCTCGCCCACGCTTTGGCGGGTTAGACACGGATCCGTTCTTCATCTGGCCAAAAATATCCCCGCCGGAGGCATGGGCCATAGGCCCATTCCCTTCAAACCGATACGGCCCGACCGCCGATCCAGACCTCGGCAATGGCGCGGTCGTCGCCCATCATGATGGTGGGGAAGATAGCCTCCCAAAGATCATCGGCGCAGGCTTCGCGCTGGGCAATCGCCGGGGTTGAGGCCAGGTCAAGAACGACCAGGTCCGCCTCCATCCCCGGTGCGACGTTGCCGATGCTGTCATCCAGCCGCAGCGAGCGGGCAGAACCAACAGTGCCCAACCACAGCAGTTGTGCCGCGTGCAAAGGCGCGCCGCGCAATTGTCCGATTTCGTAGGCCGAAGCCATCGTGTGCAACATGGAAAAGCTCGACCCGCCGCCTGTATCCGTTGCCAAGCCAACGCGGTGGCCGTCCTGCATCAGGCCGCTCATGTCGAACAAACCCGAGCCGATGAACGTGTTTGACGTCGGGCAGTGGATCAGGGCTGCATCCACTTCGCGCAGGCGGTCGCGCTCACGCGCCTCCAGATGGATGACGTGGCCGTAGACGCCGTGCGATCCCAGCAGGCCGAATTTCTCATACGTATCCAGATAGTCCCGCGCCTCGGGGAACAGCTCGCGGACCCATGCGATTTCGTCGGTCTGCTCGCTGAGATGCGTTTGCATCAGGCAGTGCGGGTGCTCAGCCCAGAGCGCACCCATCGCCTCAAGCTGTTCGGGCGTGGACGTCGGAGAAAAGCGGGGCGTGATGGCATAGGACAGGCGGTCGACCCCATGCCATTTCTCCAACAACGCTTGGGATTGATCATAGGCCGTCTGCGCCGTGTCCCGCAGCCCCTCGGGTGCATTGCGATCCATGCAGGTTTTGCCCGCGACCACACGCTGATTGCGCTGCTGCGCGGCCGAGAAAAAGGCATCGACGCTTTCTGGGTGGATGGTGCAGAAGCTGCACATCGTCGTCGTTCCATGGGCCGCCGTCAGATCGAGATAGCGGTTCGCGATCTCCGAGGCATAGGCAGGATCGCCGAATTTCATCTCTTCGGGGAAAGTATAGGTGTTCAGCCAGTCGATCAGGCGTTTGCCCCAACTGGCGATCATTGCGGTCTGGGGATAGTGCACATGCGCATCCACGAACCCAGCCATGATGACATGATTGCCGTGGTCAACCACGGTGGCCTCGGGATGTGCGGAACGCAAGCTGTCAGCATCCGCAACGGCCGAAATCCGGCCGTCCTCGATCAGAACGGCCTCGCTGATCTTGACGGCGTCGGTCGGCTCTCCTTCAAAAGGGGAACCGGTGAAGCTTAGAACACGCCCTTTCAGCAGCGTTTTTTGCGCCATTTTCATTCATCTCCGCCTGTATGGGACTGTGAAACAGCATAAGGGCGGGAAACTTGCCGGTAAATCGGCGCATTGTCATTGTTTTCCGGTAGCTGCTTCTTCTAATTAGGGGGCAATGACCGAACGGAACGGGGGCAGACATGACCACAGGCTTTGATGAACCCGTAATCGACACGAGCAGTGAAGAAGACGTCTATGCGCTGGATCGCAAAACCGTAGCTGCGATCCTTTATGCGGTTGACGTCGAGGACCGCAACAAGCTGATCGAGCTGATGGAGCCGTTGCACCCGGCTGACATCGCGGACCTTCTTGAACAGATCAATCCATACGACCGCGCTCGGTTGATCCGGCTGTACGACAAGGAATTTGACGGCGATATCCTGTCCGAACTCGATGAGGCCGTTCGAGAGGAAATCATCGGCATCCTCAACCCGGACGTTCTGGCCGAGGCCGTCCGCGACATGGAAAGCGACGATGTCGTTGACCTGTTGGAGGATCTCGAAGAACCGCAGCAAGAGGCCATTCTGGACGCGCTCGAGGATTCCGAGCGGATCGCGGCGGAACAGGCGCTGTCTTACCCCGAAAACTCGGCCGGTCGTCTTATGCAGCGCGAGGTTGTCATGGCGCCCGAGCATTGGACGGTTGGGCAAGCCATCGACTTCATGCGTGCCAATGATGGTCTGCCCGAGCAGTTTTATCATGTCGTGCTGGTTGATCCCCGGCTGAAGCCCTCGGCTCAGGTTACGCTGGGCAAGCTGATGGCGGCGCGGCGCGAAGTGCCATTGCTGGACATCACGGAAGAAGAATTTCACACAATTCCCGTCGATCAGGACGAGGAGGACGTGGCCTATGCTTTCAACCAATACCACCTGATCTCGGCCCCGGTTGTGGATGCTGACGGGCGGCTGGTCGGGGTCATCACAATTGACGACGCGATGGTGGTTCTGGACGAAGAGCACGAGGAAGACATCCTGCGCCTGGCGGGGGTGAGTGATGAAAGCTCGCTGTCAGACTCGGTGGCAGCGACCAGCAGGCGGCGCTTGCCGTGGTTGGCCGTGAACCTGTGCACGGCGATCTGTGCCTCGCTGGTGATCTCGCAATTCGAGGCGGCGATCGACCAGTTGGTGGCGCTGGCGATCTTGATGCCGATCGTGGCTTCGATGGGGGGCAATGCCGGAACACAGTCGCTGACGGTTGCCGTGCGTGCGCTTGCGACGCGCGACCTGACCCCGTCGAACGTGTTGCGGGTGATCCGTCGTGAATTGCTGGTGGGGATGTTGAACGGGTTGTGTTTCGCCATCGTGCTGGGGACGGTCGGGATGCTTTGGTTCGACTCGCCGCTCTTGGGTGTCGTGATCGGGGCCGCCTTGGTCGTGAACATGATCATCGCTGGTTTCGTCGGTACGGTAGTACCGGTGGTGCTGGACCGTCTGGGCGCTGACCCGGCGCTTGCGTCCGGCACCTTTGTGACAACCACAACGGATGTCATGGGGTTCTTCCTGTTCCTTGGACTTGCCAGCGTGGTGCTATTGTGACCGATCTGACCGAAGTTAAAGCAGCCGCGCGTAAGGCGGCTTTTGCACGCCGCAAGGCAGCGTTTGACATACGCTTGCCCGGTGCCGCCGGACGCCTGTCCGAAGTTCTGGCCGGTCACCGGGGCGTGGCGCTGTCTGGTTACATGCCGATCCGAACAGAAATTGACCCTCTGCCTGCGATGGCCGAAGCGTCGGCTTATGGCCCGGTTGGAGTGCCGGTCATACAGGCCGCGGGGCAGCCTTTGAAGTTCTCTCGCTGGACGCCAGAGGGCGCATTGAAGGACGGATCATTCGGCGCGAAAGTGCCCGAGATCGATGATTATTTTGAGCCGGAAATCCTGATCGTCCCCTTAGTTGCTTTTGACGCGCAAGGCGGGCGGCTGGGGTATGGCGGCGGCTTTTATGACCGCACGCTGGAAGGGCTGCGGGCAAAGCGGCCAACGCTGGCCATTGGTTTCGCATTCGATGCGCAAGAGGCTGACGGGCTGCCTCTTGAGGCAACCGATCAGCCGTTAGACATGGTCGTTACTGAAAGTCGCGTATTGACCTTTCCGACCTGAAAACTGCCTTACCCCGGGTTGTTCTCGCGGAAATATTCCCAGGCGTCGACTTCACCACCGTCTGCCAGAATGCAGACCCCGGTTTGCCCATTGGAACCGTCACGGATTTCGTATGTTCCACCGCTTTCAACACAGAATGTCGCTGCGGGATTTGCCAGTTCTGTTGATTGCTCTGGCACAGGGTCACAGGCCGCAAGTGGCGTCAGAATTGCAGCCGAGATAAGGAAACGGTTCATAAAGATCTCCCTTGGAATAGGATTTGTAAGTTTATAGCGCCAGTTTAACCACTTGTGCTTGACGGATGCCACACTTAGGACGGTTTGAATGAGAATACTGTTTTTGGGTGACGTAATGGGCCGGGCGGGACGCGCGGCCATTCAGCAGCATCTGCCGCGTCTGCGTGACGAATGGCGGCTGGATTTTGTCGTGGTCAATGGTGAGAACGCCTCGAACGGGATGGGGCTGAGCGGGGATCATGCCAAGCTGCTGCTGGATGCGGGCGCGGATTGCCTGACGCTGGGCGATCATGCGTTCGACCAGAAAGACATGCTGCAGTTCATCGAAAATGAGCCGCGCATTGTGCGCCCTGTAAACTTTGCCAAAGGCGCACCGGGGCGGGGGCATCGCCTGTATACCGCGCCGGGTGGGCGCAAGGTGCTGGTGGTGCAGGTGCTGGGGCAGGTGTTCATGAAACGGCCCTTTGATGACCCGTTTTCGGCCATCGAGCCGATCCTGAAGTCCCATCCACGCGGTGGGCAGGCTCAGGCGATCATCGTCGACATGCATTGTGAGGCGACCTCGGAAAAAATGGCGATGGGTCACTACTGTGACAAACGCGCCAGCCTTGTGGTGGGCACGCACACGCATGTGCCAACGGCGGACGCGCAGATTCTTCCGGGCGGCACGGCCTATTTGACCGATGCGGGTATGTGCGGGGACTACGACTCGGTGATCGGCATGGACAAGGTGGAACCCATGCGCCGCTTTATCACCGGTATGCCCAAGGCAAGATTCACTCCGGCCAATGGGGAAGCGACGCTCAGCGGCGTGTTTGTCGAGACCGATGATCAGAACGGGCAGGCGAAATCTGTCCAAATGGTACGCTTTGGCGGGCGGTTACAGCAGGCGGGGCCGCAGTAAGGCTTGCTCTGACCCGCGCAATGCGGGAAACTGCTTGCCGGGCGCGTTTGCCAAGCCAGGGTTCGGACAGAATACCAAGAATGCATTTCCTCCAACTGACAGAAACAGGAAGCGCGATACTGGCGCTGTTGGTCGTCGTAGGCATGTTTGTCATGTTCCTGCGAGAGGTTTACCCGACCGAGGTCGTCGCCATCGGCGGCGTGGCCGTGATGCTGGTGACAGGCATCCTTCCGTACCAAAGCGCCTTGGCCGTCCTGTCAAACCCTGCGCCTTGGACTATTGCCGCGATGTTCATCATCATGGGGGCGCTGGTACGGACCGGAGCGTTGGACGCGTTCACATCGACCGCCCAGAAACAGGCGCAGGTGAACCCACGTATCGCTATCGGATTGCTCATGGCCTTCGTGGTACTAGCGTCGGCGGTTGTGTCGAACACGCCCGTCGTTGTCGTGATGATCCCGGTATTTGTGCAGATAGCGCGGACACTTAACGTCCCGGCCTCGAAACTGCTGATCCCGCTGAGCTATGCGGCCATTCTGGGTGGAACGCTGACCTTGATCGGCACTTCGACCAACCTTTTGGTAGACGGTGTGGCCCGGTCGCAGGGCATGACTCCGTTCACGATATTCGAGGTCACGCCGCTGGGTATCGCGCTGGTGATCTATGGCATGGTGTATCTGCGATTTGTCGCGCCACGTTTACTGCCCGAGCGGGACAGCATGGCTTCGCTTCTAAGCGACAGGTCCAAAATGAAGTTCTTCACCGAGGCGGTCATCCCCCCGGAAAGCAACCTGATCGGCCGGGAAGTCACCGGCGTTCAGCTTTTCAAACGGCCCGGAGTGCGCCTGATCGACGTCATCCGCGGCGACGAATCGCTGCGTCGGAACCTCAAGGGGGTCCAGTTGAAATTGGGTGATCGCGTGGTTCTGCGTACCCAAATGACCGAGTTGCTAAGTCTACAACGCAACAAGGAACTGAAGCGCGTGGATCAGGTTTCTGCCGTTGAAACCAAAACGGTCGAGGTGCTGATTACTCCGGGTTGCCGCATGGTTGGGCGCACGCTGGGCGCGATGCGCTTGCGGCGGCGCTATGGTGTTTATGTGCTTGCGGTGCACCGCCGGAACCAGAATATCGGGCGGCAACTGGATGAGCTTGTGGTGCGGGTAGGTGATACCCTGCTGCTGGAAGGGTCGCCCGAGGATATTCAGCGGCTTGCGGCAGATATGGACATGGTCGATGTCACGCAGCCCTCCGCCCGTGCGTTCCGCCGCAGCCATGCGCCGATTGCGATCGGCGCGCTTGCAGGTATCGTTGTGCTGGCCGCGCTGGGCGTTGCTCCGATTCTGCTGTTGTCGATTCTTGCCGTCGCTGTGGTTCTGCTGACACGGTGTATCGACGCGGACGAGGCGTTTTCTTTTGTCGAAGGCCGCTTGTTGGCGCTGATCTTTTCCATGCTGGCCATTGGTGCCGCGTTGGACAAATCGGGCGCAGTCTCGCTGATCGTCGAAGCCATTGCGCCAGGGCTAAGCGCGCTGCCGCCTTTCCTGATTATCTGGGCCGTATATCTGCTGACCTCGGTGCTGACCGAACTGGTGTCCAACAATGCGGTTGCGGTCGTCGTAACGCCCATCGCCATTGGGTTGGCGCAGGCTGTTGGAATTGACCCGCGCCCGCTTGTCGTTGCGGTTATGGTCGCGGCCTCGGCGTCGTTCGCGACGCCGATCGGGTATCAGACCAACATGATGGTTTATGGTCCGGGCGGGTACAGATTCGTCGACTTCATGAAGGTGGGTATCCCGCTGAACCTGACCGTGGGTTTGCTGGCGTCGCTTCTGATCCCGCTGATCTGGCCTCTGTAGCATCGGCGCATAACCGCTGGTTTTCCGGCGAAGTCCTTGTAAAATCGACCTCTATTACAATCTTTGTAGAAAGTGATTTTGCAGGAAGGAGCAAACGTATGCTCAAACTCGGATCTTCTGCCTTGGCCGTTGTCGCCATGTCCACCGTTCTGGGGGGCGTCGCATGCGCCGGAACGATTGAAGGCACAGCCACCTATCGCGAGCGTATCGCGGTTCCGCCTGATGCGACCCTGTTGGTCCAGTTGCAGGATGTTTCGCGCGCCGATGCGCCGTCGGTGACGCTGTCCTCGAAACGCTACGCACTGACCGGAGTGCCCGCCCAATTCGAGCTGAGCTATGACGACGCGCTGATCCGCGACGGAATGCGGTATGTCGTGCGCGGGTCGATCTTTCAGGGGGACAAGCTGCTGTTCACCACGGATACGGCCTATCCGGTTCTAACGAATGGTGGGGGAAGCTCGACCGATCTGGTTCTGGTTCAGGCCCAGCCACAGGGGGTTGCCACGTTAGAGAACACAAAGTGGATGGCGACCGGGCTGAACGGCAAGCCGTTCGAGACAGAAAAGCGACCGGAACTGAACTTTGCCGAAGGCGGGGCGTTTTCAGGCAGCAGCGGCTGCAACCGGTTCACGGGTCAGGCCGAGATCACCGGCAGTCAGATTGATTTCCCGGACAACATGGCCGCGACCCTGATGGCATGCCCGCCGCCGTTGGATGAGATTGAGCGAGAGTTCCTCAAGGCTCTGTCAGTCGTGACGGCCTATGCGTTCAAAGGGGACACACTTGTACTGTTGGACAGCGCAGGGCAGGCCGTTATCCAGTTCGCGCGGGCGACTTGATAGCCGGGGCCGTCAGGCGACGGCCCTAGAGCGCCCGGCGTTACGGCCAGAGAAAATGCAGCCCCCTAGGAACGTGCCTTCCAGCGCATTGTACCCGTGGTAGCCTCCACCCCCGAATCCGGCGACCTCTCCGGCGGCAAATAGGCCGGGGACGACTTGACCGTCGGCTCCGATCATCTGGCTGTCGAGGTTCGTTTGCAAACCGCCCAGAGTTTTGCGGGTCAGAATGTGCAGCTTGACCGCGATCAGAGGCCCGTTGGCCGGGTCAAGAAACTTGTGCGGTTTGGCGGTGCGGATCAGGCGGTCCCCGCGATAGTTGCGCGCCGCCAGAATCGCCGCCATCTGCGCATCCTTTGTGAACGGATTGTCGATCTGCGAGTCCCGCGCTTCGATCTGGGCGCGCAGATGCGCTTCGTCGATCAGGCCGCCGCCCATCTGGTTCATGCCGCTGACCAGCTCGGTCAGTGTGTTGGCGACGATAAAGTCCTCGCCGTGTTCCTTGAATGCCTCAACCGGGGCTGTGGCCTTCGAGCCGGTCAATATGCGCTGCAACAGCACTTCGCGCCATCCGCCTTCGGTCATGTCCGGGTTCTGCTCGGACCCCGAGAGGGCGAATTCCTTTTTGATCACCTTCTGGGTCAGGACAAACCAACTGTATTCATACCCGGTTTTCAGGATTTCCTTCAGTGTTCCCAACGTGTCGAACCCCGGCAGGCTAGGGGGTTTCATCCGGTTTCCATGTGCATCAAACCACATCGAACTTGGGCCGGGCAGGATGCGAATTCCGTGGGACGGCCAGATCGGGTTCCAGTTTCGCACGCCTTCGGTATAGTGCCACATTCGGTCGCCGTTGATCACATGTCCGCCAGCCTTTTCGCTGATCGCGATCATGCGGCCGTCAACATGAAAGGGCACGCCCGCAACCATATCTTTCGGTGGTTCCCCCAAACGGTCGCGGGGCCAGTTCTTGCGGACCATCTCGAAATTACCGCCGATCCCGCCAGAGCTGACGATGACGGACGGGGCATAGATTTCAAACTCTCCAACTTCATCGCGGTTGGTTTTGGCACCGTGTTGAGCGGTGTCATCGGCCAAAACCTCGCCCGAGACACCTTTGGCGCATCCGTTCTGCATGATGATGTGGCTGACCTGATGGCGGAATTTCAACTCGATCAGACCGGCGTCGACATGTTCCTGCACGCGGCGGATGAAATGTTCCAGAACGCCCGGACCGGTGCCCCATGTGATGTGGAACCGGGGAACCGAGTTCCCGTGACCGTCCGCATAAGACCCGCCGCGTTCTGCCCAGCCGACGATCGGGAACCAACGCAAACCCATGTCATGCAGCCAAGGGCGCATTTCCCCGGCGGCGAACTCGACATAGGCTTCGGCCCATTTGCGCGGCCAGGCGTCGTCGTCCCGGTCGAACTGAGCGCTGCCCAGCCAATCTCTCATGGCCAGTTCGTGACTGTCGCGAATTCCCATCCGTCGCTGTTCGGGCGTGTCGACCATGAACAGCCCGCCAAGGCTCCAAAACGCTTGCCCGCCAAGAAAATGTTGCGGCTCCTGATCCAGAACGATCACCTTCTTGCCGCGATCCCCCAGTTCGGCTGCGGCGGCCAGACCAGCCAGACCAGCCCCGACGACAATGGCGTCAGCAGTATTGTTGGACATGAAAACTCCTCTCAGCGGCGGCGGAACCAAAGGATCAGGGGAAGGGCGACCGCATACATCGTTATCCCGTAAACGGCGGATGGAAGTGCAAGTGGGCTAAACCCGCTTTCCGTGCCCGTAATTAACGCGGCCAGTGTTATTCCCAAGGTCGAGTTCTGAATGCCGGTTTCGATTGAGACCGTCTTACTTTCATTCCACGACAGGTTGGCGGCGCGCGCCAATCCAAGACCAATCAGCAGCAAGGCGACATTCAGCGTGATCAAGCCCGCGCCCATTTTGCTGAGATTGTCCACGAACAACTGCCAGTTACCTGCAAGCGCGGCAATGACGATCAGGACAAACAGGATCGTTGCCAGTTTAGACAACGGGGCGTCGACACGACTAGCGAACCCGGTTGCGAAATGTCGGATACTCACGCCGATGGCGACGGGCAGTGTGGTGATCAGGAACAGGGCGATGGCCAGCCCGGTGATCGAGACTTCGGGCGCGTCCTCTCCCATGAAGTGGGCGATGGACCACGCGGCCAGAATGGGAACGGTCAGCATGGACAACAGGCTGATGACCGCCGTCAGGCTGACCGAGAGGGCGACGTCACCTTTGGCCAGTTTGGACAGGATATTGCTTGTGACCCCGCCGGGACAAAAGCTGAGAAGCATAAAGCCGACTGCGATTTCCGGCGGCAAGGCAAACAGCTTTACCGTCGCAAAGGCGGCAACGGGCAGCAGGATGACCTGCGAAATGGCACCGATCGCGAACGGGTAGCCCCTGCTTAGAACACGGCGAAAATCGGCGACTTCCAGCCCGATGCCCAACGACAGCATGATGATGGCCAGCGACAGGGGCAGGCCGACATTTATTATGAGATCCAAGAACAACTCCTCCCAAAGCTGTTCCGGGCAGCCTATGCGAGGGGCGCGCGATCAGGCAATAGCGCCGTAGGGTCATCCGTACCGTTGTGCAAACCGCCGCAGGATTTCGCGCGGCTGGGTGACGTCCGCCGCATGGCAGATGTCGATCAGGCGCTGGGCATCTTCGGGCGGGAAATAGCCGTGATGCTTATAGATATTGATCCGTTCTTCAAAGTCGCGCGCGTCGGCTTCGGGGTGGAACTGAGTGGCGTATACGTTCTGACCCCAACGGATCATCTGAAACGGGCAGGGGTCCGAGGCCAACAAGTGCACGCAACCTTCGGGCAAGGATTGAACAGCTTCCTTGTGGCCGACAAAGGCGTCAAAATTTGGCTCTAGCCCCGAGGTCAGCGGGTCCTGCATTCCGTCTTCCGTCAGGCGGCAAGTAGATGGGCCGACGGGTTCGCCGAAGCGATCCTTGCTGACCTCTCCGCCCAGATGGGCCGCCAGAATCCCCAGACCGTAGCAGCACCCCATGAATGGGTGATCCTGTGCGGTGATCTGGGGCATCAGCCCCATGATCGCCGCCTCAACCCGCGCGTCGACCGCCGATTTTGTCGCCGGATCGTCACTAACGCAACCGGGGCCACCGCCGACAATCACGCCTGCATAGTCGGTCACGTCCAACCCCTCAGGCAGGTTTTCGCGGTCCAGCCGGAAACGGTGCGTTTGGTCGGGCATCAGTCCCGTCTTGTCCAGAATCGAGGCATATTCAGCGTCCGATGCATCGGTTTCAGGGCGCAGTTGCAGGATCAGAAATCGTTTCATACGCAGCCTTTACCCGTCACAGCGGCCAGAACACAAGGATTGCCGGGACCGAAACCGCAACGATCAGGATTTCCAGCGGCAGCCCCATGCGCCAGTAGTCACCAAAGCGATACCCGCCGGGACCCAGCACCAGCGTGTTGTTCTTGTGCCCAATCGGAGTGAGGAACGCGGCCGAGGCTGCCACGGCGACAGTCATCAGGAACGGGTCGGGTGAAACCTCAAGCGTGCGGGCCATCTGGATGCCAACAGGGGCCGCGACGATCGCCGTTGCCGTGTTGTTCAGCACATCCGACAGGGTCATCGTGACGACCATCAGTACCGTCAGGATAGCCCATGCGGGCATTCCGTCGGTAAGTTGGATCAGCCCGTTTGCGATCAGTTCCGTACCTCCAGAGGTTTCGAGCGCGCTGCCTAACGGGATCATCGACCCCAGCAGAACAACCACGGGCCATTCGATATGGTTGTAGAGATCGGCAATGGGCATGATCTTGGTCAGAACGTAAGCAACGACCACCAGTCCCAGCGCAATCGGCAAGTAGATCAGCCCGACGCTGGCCGCAATTACGGCAGCAGCAAACAGACCAATCGCAAGCCAAGCCTTGTCATTGGCGGTGACGTTCAACCCGCGTTCAGCCAAGGGCAGGCATCCCAGCCACTCGGTGACATCCGCACTCCGGTCGCGGGGGCAGAGCAGCAATAGGATATCACCGGCTTCGACTTCCGTTTTCCGAACCTGCTCGGTGATCCGGCGTCCCTGGCGCGAGATACCCATCAGAACCGTGCTTTGACGCCAAGCCAAGCCCAACCCTTGCGCGGTACGCCCGGTGATGCGCGCGCTCTCGGTGGCGACGACCTCGATCACTTCCAGCCCGTCGCCTTCGGCCGTCAGCAACTCCTGTCGCCGCGTGTCCGAGAAGTTCAGGTTTAGCGCGGCACGGAATTCGTCCAGCGCCTCGGGTCGGGCCTCAAGCACTAGTGCGTCGCCTTCGTGCAGGGTCGCGTGCGCCGACCGGCCGTATCGTCGTTTTCCGTCGCGGATCAGTCCGATGATGGCGACGTCCGACTTTTCGGCGGCCTCATACAGCTCGCTGACCCGTTTGCCGATATGGGCTGAGTCTGGCGGAATTGTCAGTTCGGCAATGTACTCGGCCAACGCCTCTGTGCTTTCTTCTTGCGGGCCGCGATTGGGGATCAGCCGCCAGCCAACCAACGAGACAAAAGCCAAGCCCGCAATGGCCGCCAGCCCGCCAACCGGGGCGAAATCGAACATATGGAACGGCTCGCCCAGAGTTTCAGCGCGGATCGAGGCAATGATGATGTTGGGAGGTGTGCCGATCAGCGTGGCCATGCCGCCCAGAATGGTCGCAAAGCTGAGCGGCATCAGCGTCAGCCCGACTGACCGACCCGCTTTGCGCGCGGTCTGAATGTCGACCGGCATCAGAAGGGCCAGCGCTGCCACGTTGTTCATGAATGCTGACAGAACGGCCCCGATTCCGCCCATCAAGGCGATATGCGCACCAAGGCCGCGCGACGCGTCGACCAAGGTGCGCGTGATCATGAACACGGCACCCGACCGCACCAACCCGGCGGACACAACAAGAACCAGCGCCACGATAATCGTGGCCGGGTGGCCAAACCCGGCAAAGGCGTTGTCCACCGGAACGACCCCGAGAACGACGCCGATCAGCAGGGCCGAAAACGCCACAAGGTCGTAACGGTAACGCCCCCACAGCAGCATTCCAAATACAGTGGCGAAAAGGGTAAAAAGAATAATCTGATCTGTCGTCATGCCGACACCATACCCGCAAGGGACCACCCCGCAAGCCGCTCTCTTGATCCCGAGGCCCGCAAACGTCTATATGAGCGCCGAATACGCAATCACTATCACGAGGACGCATCATGGCAGGCCACTCCAAATGGGCCAATATCCAGCACCGCAAGGGACGTCAGGACGCCGCGCGGTCCAAACTGTTTTCCAAGCTGTCGAAAGAGATCACCGTCGCCGCAAAGATGGGCGACCCCGATCCCGATAAGAACCCGCGCCTGCGTCTGGCCGTCAAAGAAGCCAAGTCGAACTCGGTCCCCAAGGACGTGATCGACCGCGCGATCAAGAAATCTGTCGCAGGTGAAGGCGACGAGTACGAAGAAATCCGGTACGAGGGCTATGGCCCGAACGGTGTGGCCGTGATCGTCGAGACGATGACGGACAACCGGAACCGGACCGCGTCGACCGTTCGCTCGACCTTCTCGAAGAATGGCGGAAACCTTGGCGAGACCGGCTCGGTCGGGTTCATGTTTGAACGCAAGGGTGAAGTTGTTTACCCCGCAACCGTAGGCGACGCTGATACCGTGTTTGAAGCGGCGATTGAGGCGGGTGCCGAAGATGTCGAAAGCTCGGACGAGGGTCACATCATCTGGTGCGCCGATACCGATCTGAATGACGTGTCCAACGCATTGGAAGCCGCACTGGGCGAGACCGAGTCGACCAAGCTGGTCTGGAAACCCACCACGACCACCGAGCTGGGTCTGGACGACATGCAAAAGCTGATGAAGCTGGTGGATGCGCTGGAAGACGACGATGACGTACAGCGCGTAACAACCAATTTCGAGGCATCGGACGAGGTCATGGCTCAGCTCTGATCCGATCTGCAAGACCTTTCAAGAACCCGGCCAAGGGCCGGGTTTTTTTGTTCGCTTGGCCGGTTGCGCCATACCCGGTAAGCTGCGTTGAAACGCAATCATCCCAAGGCGGATTTCCAAGGCCGCTCAGGGTCTTCACACGAACGAGTGCATGACGAAAAGCCCCTCGGACGCCGCGAAAAGAAACATACCTGTTCTGGCCGGGCAGAGTATTTTGTCTCAGGTTGCGTGGACCTTGGGCAGCCCTTCCATCGTTTTCCCGTTTCTGGCGGTCTCGCTGGAACTGCCGATGTTTGTCGCGGGTGCGCTGGTATCGGTGCGGATGTGCGGCAGTATGATTTCCGACGTGTTCCTGGCGCAGCCGATTTCTGCGCGGCAACGCAAAAAGCGTGGCATTGCCATGACGGAAATCGCAATCGGGGCGTGTCTTGTCATGGCGCTGGCGATCGCCGCGACAGGTATTGTTCCGTTGATAGCCTTGGCCTTTGTTTCAGCGTTCTTTCTGATCGGCCTGATCGAAGAAATTCAATCGCTGATGTACACGGATCTTCTGGGCGACCATCTGCAGTCCAAGTCCCGGATGGTCATGCACTATCTGCAGCTTGGCGTCGGAGGGTTGGGCGCCATAGGGCTGGCGCTGCTGGTGCACGAGGTCACGAAACAGAACCCGCCATTTTCACGTCACTCTGCGATCATCGCCGTATCGGTTGCTTTCTTTGTCCTGTCGGGTCTGTCGATCCTGGCCATGGCCGAAGGCGATTCCCTGCGCAAAGGAACCGACAAAGAAAAACCAGCACAACGGAGGAAGTTCATTGAGAATTTCACGGATATTGCTGCGATGTTCGGTGAGGCGTGGTTCCGCCGCTATCTTGTCATGCGCTTGCCTCTTGTCGCGGTTTCCCTTTCTGTCCCGTTCTTTGCCTTGATCGCAGCCGAGGCGCATCACACGTCCGCCAAGGGCTTGACCGCAATGATCGTCTCATCGGCTTCCGGCTACCTTGTATCGGCCCCGTTGTGGCAACTGGTGAACATGAAATCGCATCGCACCGTCATGGTGGCGGGAAATCTGTTGGTGGCCCTGACAGGTGCCGCGCTGTTGTCTGTCCACTATTTGGGGATGGATCACGACGTTCACTTGCACGCCGTTGCTCTGTTCATTGTTACGGTGGCCGTTACGGGTATCAGTGGCGCGCGCAAGCTTTATTTTCTTGATGTTGCGCCCAAGGATCAGCGGGTGAAAGGCGCCGCCGCGATCAAGAGCATCTGCCGAATTTCCGGGGTTATCCTTTCGTCCGCCCTAGCTGGGGTCGCCCATATGCACGAAGTAGCCTGGGCGATCTTGTTTATCGTGATCGTCAGCCTGTTCGCAGCCATCGCGTGTTTCCGTGTTGCCATCCCCCAGGACAAGGCAGCGGTTCAGTCCTAACCATCGCCTTCGCTGACGGGCAGCAGCGCGCTTTCAGCACATCCAAGAACCGCGGTGGTCAATGGTTTCAACGCTGGGGCCAGAATACGCCCGACCTGCCACGTAAGCGGGACATCCAGCGGTGCGTCAGGTACGAGGACGCCTAGCCTGTCGTCCGACAAGGCAGGCTCGACCAAGCCAACCGGGTTCATACCCCAACCTAGTCCGGCGATTGCCGCGTCGACGAACCCCTGCGACGAAGGCAAAAAGTGAGAAGGCGGCGAAATTCGGCGGCCTGTCTGCTGCGCGATCCATGCTTTTTGCAGGCCGTCCTTGCGGTTGAAGGTCAAGCATGGCGCGCGGCTCAGGCTGGTTTCGTTGACCCCGTCCGGGAACCATTCATGCAGGAATTCCGGGCTGGCCGTGGGCAGATACCTTAGTGCACCAATGGCAACGGAATCGCACCCCGCAACAGGTTGCCCTCCAACGGTTATTGCCGCGCTGACTTCCCCGCGCCGCAGCCATTCGGCCGAATAGTCCTGATCGTCGATGACCAGATCAAAAAGCAGACCCTCAGCTTCTGCCATTGCCGGAATGAACCACGTCGCAAGACTGTCTGCGGGCACGGCAATACGAACCCGTGCAGGGCCAGAGTCTTGATCCAGCGTCAGTTCGCGGGCGAGTTTAGCCTCGAGCAAGCCGATATCTTCGGCATGTTGCGCAATACGCAGGCCCGCAGGCGTTGCAGTGCAAGGTGCGCCGCGATTGATCAGGGCCGCACCGACGCGATCCTCCAGCGCTTTGATGCGCTGCGAAATGGCTGACGGCGTTACCGAAAGGTCCGAGGCCGCCGCCTCAAAGCTGCCGTGACGCAGAATGGCGGACAAAGCGGTCAGGTGATTGGGGTCGAGTATCATTAGTCAAACTTAACTGAGGTCAACATCTTTAATTTGATAGGGCGCTGTGTTGGGCGTAGTCAACGTGACAAATGCAGGAGGTTCCATGTCCACATCCCTGATCGCTGGCTTTGCGCTTGGCTTTAGTCTGATCCTTGCCATCGGTGCGCAGAATGCCTTTGTTCTGCGTCAAGGATTGCGGCAGCAGCACGTATTGCCTGTGTGCCTGACCTGCGCGGTCTCGGACGCTGTCTTGATCGCAGCGGGGGTTGCCGGATTCGGGACTTTGGCGCAGGCAGCGCCTTGGTTTGAAACGCTCATGCGCTATGGTGGCGCACTTTTTCTGACATGGTACGGGCTGCGCAGCTTGAACTCCGCTTGGAAAGGTGGAGCCGCGATGCAGGTCGATAAGGGCCACAGCGCAAGCCTGAGATCGGTGCTGGCTACGGTACTTGCGTTTACGTGGCTTAATCCGCACGTCTATCTGGATACCGTGGTGCTGATCGGTTCGATTTCCGCTCAGTACGAAGACCGGTTGGCATTTGCATTGGGGGCGATGCTGTCCAGTTTCGTGTTCTTCTTTTCTCTGGGATTCGGCGCGAAAGCGTTGTCGCCGATATTTGCGAGACCAAGGGCGTGGCAGGCGCTGGATGTGGTGATTGGGGTGGTCATGCTGGCGATCACGGCAAAGCTTTTGGCGATGTAACGGCTTGTCCCCGCCGGCAATTCGGTGTTGAACCGTTAACATGTCAACTTTAGCCGCCCCCTATCGCCCCGTCGCGGGCATGTTCTGGATGTTTGCCGCCGGGTTGTCGTTTGTCGTTATGACAGCGCTGGTCAAGTCGCTGGGATCAACCGTGCATCCCATTCAAGCGGCGTTTTTGAGGTTCGCGTTTGGGCTGATCTTTTTGCTGCCAGCGCTGCGGCTGATCGTAACGACTCATTTAACCCGCAGGCACCTGGTTCTGTTCGGAGTGCGCGGAGTCGTCCACGCTGTCGCGGTCATGCTGTGGTTCTTTTCGATGACCCAGATTCCCTTGGCCGAGGTTACGGCGATGAACTACATGACCCCGGTCTACGTCACTCTGGGCGCGGCACTGTTTCTGGGCGAAAAGCTGGCGTTTCGTCGAATAGCGGCGATTTGCGTTGCTTTGATAGGGGTTGCCATCGTCCTGCGACCCGGGTTCCGCGAAATATCAGCTGGGCATTTGACGATGCTGTTTACTTCACTGATGCTGGGAGCTTCATATCTTTTAGCCAAAACCCTTGTGCGGGATTTGCCGCCGTCTGTTGTGGTTGCTCATATGTCGATCTGGGTAACGGTTGCGCTTATTCCGTTCGCTGCTGCGGTCTGGGAACCGCTCAGTGTGTATGATCTGGCAATTCTGTTCCTCGTCGCCAGTTTCGCGACACTGGGCCACTATTTCATGACCCTCGCGCTGCAGGCTGCGCCAGTGGCCGTCACGCAGCCGGTCACCTTCCTACAGTTGATCTGGGCTACACTGGTTGGTGCGCTGGTGTTCCACGAAAGCGTGGACATCTGGGTTGTTGCAGGCGGCACACTGATTCTATCGGCGGTCAGTTTCATCGCATGGCGCGAAGCTGTACTGAACCGAAGCAGCTTGACGACCCCCAGTATCGCGCCCAAACTTTAGCTGTTTCGCACGCGAGAAAACGTTATTGATTGACGAGTCAATAAAAACCCCCTAGCGTTTTTGCACCAGTAGCAGGTGAGGGGTCGTGATGCCGAAACTCGGAATGGAGCCAATCCGTCGTGATGCGATTGTTAAGGCAACGATCGCCGAGCTTGGGGCGAAAAAATCTCTCGACGTGACCGTCAGCCAGATCGCGAAACGCGCCGGGATGTCCAGTGCGTTGGCGCATCACTATTTCGGTGGGAAAGACCAGATTTTTCTGGCTGCCATGCGTCGTATCCTGTCAGACTTCGGGACCGAGGCCCGCGACGAGCTTAAGGCTGCTGCCCCGAATGAACGTGCGCAGGCCATCATCAGATCATGTTTTGCGCCGTCCTGCTTCACGCCGGACGTGATTGCCGCGTGGATGACCTTTTATGTGCTGGCCCAGACAAACGACGATGCGCTGCGCCTTTGGCAAATCTATCAGTCGCGTATCCGGTCGAACCTGATTTTCGCCCTGCGTCCCATGCTTGCTGATCCTGTCGAGGCGGCTGAAAACATGATTGCGCTGATTGACGGCCTTTACATCCGCGCCGCGCTGAGCGCCCCGGAAGAGCCGCAACTGGCCGTCAATCATGCCATCCGGGTGCTCAACACCTTCCTTGAGGCTGAAAAATGACACAACCAAACATTCTGATCCTGATGGTGGATCAGTTGAACGGGACCCTCTTTCCAGACGGTCCCGCTGACTGGCTTCATGCTCCGAACCTAAAAAAGCTGGCTGAGCGTTCAACTCGATTTGCCAATGCCTATACGGCCTCGCCTTTGTGCGCGCCGGGGCGGGCCAGTTTCATGTCTGGCCAGTTGCCCTCTCGGACAGGCGTTTACGACAACGCGGCTGAATTCCGCAGCGACATCCCGACCTATGCGCATCATCTGCGTCGGGCAGGGTATTACACCTGTCTGTCTGGCAAGATGCATTTCGTCGGGCCTGATCAGCTGCACGGGTTCGAGGACCGCCTGACCACCGATATCTACCCGGCCGATTTCGGCTGGACCCCGGATTATCGCAAGCCGGGTGAGCGGATCGACTGGTGGTATCACAACATGGGCTCGGTGACTGGCGCAGGCGTGGCCGAAATCTCGAACCAGATGGAATATGACGACGAGGTCGCCTACAACGCCAAGGCCAAGCTGTATGATCTGGCACGCGGCAAGGATGAGCGCCCGTGGTGCGTGACCGTCAGTTTTACCCACCCGCACGATCCCTATGTGGCGCGACGCAAATACTGGGACCTGTACGAAGATTGCGAGCATCTGCTGCCCGAGGTTGCCGACCTCGGCTACGACAATCAAGACCCGCACTCCAAACGGATTTTTGATGCAAACGACTGGCGCAGTTTTGACATCACCGAGGAAGACATACGCAAGTCACGGCGCGCTTACTTCGCGAATATCTCGTATCTAGACGATAAAATCGGCGAGATTCTCGAGGTGCTGGAAACGACCCGCCAAGAGGCAATTATCCTGTTCGTGTCCGATCACGGCGACATGCTGGGCGAACGGGGTTTGTGGTTCAAGATGACCTTCTTTGAAGGCTCATCGCGTGTGCCGCTTATGATTTCAGCCCCCGACCTTCCGGTGAGGCGAATAGATACGCCTGTTTCGACCATCGACGTGACCCCTACGCTGGGCGCGCTGGCAGGTGTCGATATGGCCGAGATCGCGCCGTGGACCGATGGGTCGGACCTTGTGCCACTGGCCAAGGGTGCTGAACGCACCGCCCCCGTTGCAATGGAATACGCGGCCGAGGCGTCTTATGCCCCGTTGGTTTCGCTGCGCTATGGCAAGTGGAAGTACAACCGCTGTGTGCTGGACCCCGATCAGCTTTTCGACCTTGAGGCCGACCCGCACGAGTTGGAGAACCTCGCGGACAAGCCCGAGCACGCAGGCACCCTGCAAACTCTGCGTGCCAAGTCCGAGGCACGCTGGGATCTGGACCGCTTTGACGCGGACGTCCGCGCAAGCCAGGCCCGCCGTTGGGTTGTGTACGAGGCGCTGCGGCAAGGGGGCTATTACCCGTGGGATTACCAGCCGCTGCAAAAGGCATCCGAGCGCTACATGCGCAACCACATGGACCTGAACATCGTCGAGGAAAGTCAGCGCTTCCCGCGCGGCGAATAACCTTTAGACCATTTGAACACTCCCGACCGGAGCCTTGGGAATTGGCGCGGCGGGGCAAGGAGTCGTAATTATGGAAGCAGATTTCGTCATCGTCGGCGCAGGTTCCGCAGGCTGCGCGATGGCATATCGACTAAGCGAGGCCGGAGCCTCGGTTCTGGTGATCGAACATGGCGGCACGGATGTTGGACCTTTCATCCAGATGCCAGCGGCGCTGAGCTATCCGATGAATATGTCTCGCTACGACTGGGGTTATGAGTCCGAACCTGAGCAGTATCTCAACAACCGTCGTCTGGCTTGTCCGCGCGGTAAGGTGATCGGTGGGTCGTCTTCGATCAACGGGATGGTCTATGTGCGCGGCCACGCTCGTGATTTCGACACATGGGCCGAGATGGGGGCTGACGGGTGGTCCTATGCAGATGTGCTGCCATATTACAAACGTATGGAGACATGGCACGATGGCGGCCACGGCGGAGACACCGCGTGGCGCGGCACGGATGGTCCGCTGCACGTATCTCGCGGACCGCGCGCGAACCCGCTTTTTCAGGCCTTCGTCGATGCGGGGCAGCAGGCGGGCTACGAAGTCACAGGTGACTATAACGGCGAAAAGCAGGAGGGCTTTGGCCCGATGGAGCAGACCGTCTGGAAAGGACGGCGCTGGTCGGCGGCCAATGCCTATCTGAAGCCTGCGCTCAAGCGCGAAAACTGCGATATCGTGCGCGGTCTGGCCTCAAGGGTCGTGATCGAGGACGGACGGGCAACCGGGGTCGAACTGATCCGAGGCGGCAAGAAAGAGATCATCCGTGCCCGTCGCGAAGTGGTGTTGGCAGCATCGTCGATCAACTCGCCCAAGCTGCTGATGTTGTCCGGCATCGGCCCCGCAGCGCAACTTGCAGAGCATGGGATCGAAGTCATCGCGGACCGACCGGGCGTAGGGGCAAACCTGCAGGACCATCTTGAGCTTTATATCCAGCAGGCGTCATTGAAGCCTATTACGCTTTACAAGCATTGGAACCTGGTCAGCAAAGGTCTGATCGGGGCGCAATGGCTGTTCACCAAAACGGGTCTGGGCGCGTCGAACCAGTTTGAAAGCGCTGCCTTCATCCGGTCGAAGCCGGGCGTCGAGTACCCCGATATTCAGTACCATTTCCTGCCCATCGCCGTGCGGTATGACGGTCAGGCAGCGGCCGAGGGGCACGGATTCCAAGCGCATGTGGGGCCGATGCGGTCTCCGTCGCGCGGGTCGGTCACGCTGCGTTCAAACCGGCCAGAGGACGCGCCGGTAATCCAATTCAACTACATGAGCCACGAGCAGGACTGGGACGACTTCCGCACCTGCATTCGTTTGACGCGCGAGATTTTCGGTCAGGAGGCATTCAAGCCGTTTGCCGGAAAGGAAATCCAGCCCGGGGCGGGCCTTCAGACCGATGAGGAATTGAACGGCTTTATCGCCGAGCACGCCGAAAGCGCGTATCACCCCTGCGGTACTTGCCGGATGGGGCGCGCGGACGACAAGATGGCGGTGGTTGACCCCGAAGGCCGAGTGATCGGTGTAGGCGGTCTGCGTGTAGCGGACAGTTCGGTTTTCCCTCAGATTACGAACGGAAATCTGAATGCCCCGTCGATTATGGTTGGGGAAAAGGTGTCGGACTATCTGTTGGGCAAAGATCCATTGCCCAGGGCGAATGACCGTCCCTGGATTCATCCGCAATGGGCTTCTGAGCAGCGCTGATTTGATCCGCGTCAAAGAGGGGAGTGGGAAAAACTTATAGACCTGAATCGCAACGACATATTTAAGGAGCGAACAGGAATGTCCCACACCCCGCACGAGCTGGCCGAAGAGTTTCCGGAAAAAGTCGAGCTGATGAGCCAGCTCAAGCAGACGGACGCTCATTTTGCGCGACTGGCAGAGGAGTATCACGAGATCAACCGCGTCGTGCATCGCGCGGAAACGAACATCGAGCCGATGGAAGATTTGGCTGAGGGTGAGCTGCGCAAAAAGCGCGCGGCCTTGAAGGACGAGATCTGGGCGATCTTGTCTAAAGACTGAGAAAGAAGGGCGGGGGCTCTGCCCCCGTCGCGGCAGGCCGCGACTCCCCCGGGATATTTTCACGCCAGGTGAAGATCAGGTGACTTCATAGGGCAGCGTGCCGCGCGTATGCGCGTCTATGGAAAGTCGTCTTTCGAGTGGCGGCACTGACCGCTGGTGGCAGTTCTGCCGTTCGCAGATTCGGCAAGAGATGCCGATGGGTTCATAGGCGCTGTCGTTGTTGATATCCAGATTGTCCGCGTAAACCAGCGCTTCGGCGTGTCTTACTTCGCACCCTAGGGCAATGGCGTAGCGGCGCACCGGGGCCCCAAATGAGCCGCCGGATTTGGATACGTCCCGAGCCAGTGAAATGTATTGAACACCGTCAGGTGTTTCAGCAAGCTGCCTGAGGAAGTGGCCCGGTGTTTCAAACGCGCGGTGGACATTCCAAAGGGGACACGCCCCTCCGAACCGGGCGAATTGCAGGCGTGTTGCAGAGTGTCGCTTGGTGATCGTCCCGGCTTGATCCACGCGCACAAAGAAAAAGGGAATTCCTTTGGCGCCGGGGCGTTGCAGCGTAGAGAGACGGTGTGCGACCTGTTCAATTGACGCGCCAAAACGGTTACTCAGCAATTCCAGATCGTGCCGGTATTCCTGCGCCGCAGCCAGGAACGCGCTGTATGGCATCAGTGAAGCGCCTGCGAAATAATTTGCCAACCCGATCTTGGCGATGGAACGGGCTTCTTCGCTTTGAAACTTGGCGAAATCCAGCGTGGCTTCGAGTAGTTTATCCTGTTCGATCAGCGCGACTTGCAGCAGAAGTTGAAAAACCTGTGTCTGAGGCGTAGTCCGCGACGAAAGGAACAGCGTTTTACTGTCCGCGTCGTATTTGCGGGTCGCCTCGATGTCCGGGAACTGTACGCGGATACCGCGTTGGCCAAGGCTGTCTATTGCCGCTGTGCGTATGCTGCTGGCGTCCTGAGCGCGGCTCGAAAACCTCTCGGCTGCGCGATCGACAGCGTCGATGTAATTGTCGCAATAGTGGAAGAAGTCGCGCACTTCTTCCCACGGGCTTGCCTGAATTTGCGCGTCCTCACGGCCCAACGCTTCGTCCAGTGACGCCAGCCTTTCGTGGGTTTGGCGGTAGGTGCGATGCAGCGCAATGAACGCGCGGGCCAGCGCAGGGGCGTTCGACGCCGTAAGGCGCAGGTCCGCAAGGGGTGGAATGGCGTCATCAAAGACGGGATCGGCCAGAGCCTCGCGCATGTCAGAGACCAACCGTTCGCTATCGCCGGTGCTGAGTTCGGTGACGTCCATGCCAAACTCTTGCGCCAGCGCCAGGACAACCGTTGTCGAGATCGGACGGTTGTTGTTCTCCATCTGGTTCAGATAGGGCAGAGAGACGCCCAGCTTGGCTGCGAATTCCTTTTGAGTCAGAGCAAGTCGGGTGCGCATTTCGCGCAGTTTCGCTCCTGCGTACAGCTTTTGGGTCGCCATCGCGTGCCTTTGCAACTTTTCGTTGCGCCAAGCTAACTTTGCAAATCCTTGGGCGCAAGTCGCGTCAAAGGCCCAAGGCCCGTTCACGCCGAATAACAGACGCAATTGCGCATACAGCCAGAACCGCGGTCGCCAACATCAACCATAGCAGGGGCATTGCACCGGTTTCGTGGGTTAGCAGCGTCCCGGCAAGGGCGCTGAGCCCGGCGCCTCCTCCAAGCATGATTGCCCCGCTCAGACCTGATGCTGTGGCTGCAAGGTGGGGGCGCACGGACAAAGCTCCAGAAGTTGCGTTCGGGATGGTCATACCGTTTCCAACGCCAACGAATGTCATGAAACCGAAAAAGCTAAGGGCGGTTCCGAAGCCGGCAAGGAACACCAGGGCTGACAGTACGACCCCCGCGGCGTTCAATATACATCCCCACAGAACCATACGGTTTATACCAAACCGGACAGAGTAGCGGCCGCTGACGAAGTTACCAACAAAGTACCCGATCGCAGGGGCGCCGAAATATATGCCAACTTCGGATGCACTTAGGCCGAACAACTCGGTGCCTATGAACGGGGCACCGCCCAGATAGGCAAAAAACGCGCCGGATGACAGCGCCGATGACAGGGAATAGCCCCAGAACCGTGGGGACATCAGTAGTTCGGGATATTCCCGGAATTGTTGGCCCAATGTCTTGCCGCTTTTGGCTGCTGTTTCGCCAAAATCCATGTAAATAAGTAGCAGTGTGAGTACGCCGAGCGCGAAGGGCAGCCAGAAGTTTGCCTTCCATCCAAAGCTCTCCTCCAGCATTCCGCCGATGGCTGGTCCGATCATCGGGACGACGGCCATTCCCATCGTGACATAGCCGATCATCGAGGCGGCCTGGTCCTGGTCGTAAAGGTCGCGGACCGCAGCCCGGCTTAGGACCATCCCAACAACGATGACCGCCTGGCACATCCTGAAGGCTAAAAAGACCTGTACGTTCGGGGCGTAGATGCTGCCGAGGGTCGCAAGCAGAAACAGCGCAAGCCCCCAGAGAAGAACGGGCCTGCGCCCGGCTTTGTCCGCAATCGGACCTATGAGAATTTGAAGGACCGCGTTGACCAGAAGGTAAAGGGCGATCGACAGTTGCATGACCTTGTAGTCGGCATCGAAATACAGGGCCATATTCGGCAAGCTGGGCAAGAACAGGTTCAGGCTAAGCGCAGACAGCCCCGACAGTAAGACAAGCGTGGCAATTGAGGGGGGCGAGCGTCGCGCCTGGGATGAGCTAAACTGCATGGTTCATGTGTATAAAGGGCCTGTTTGCAATTACCATCCGACTTGCTGGTTTCTGTCTGAGATTAGCAAGTTTTCAATTTCCCATAAGATTATTGCCAAAGATTTGCAAATTTGCCGAAAGTCGCTTTGGTCCAGGGGGTGATGCGTATAATGTCCCGCCAAATTTCATAGGGGATCACCGTCATGAAAGACATCCTGACCGAACTTGAGGACCGCCGCAACGACGCCCGGCTTGGGGGTGGACAAAGGCGTATCGACGCTCAGCACGCGCGTGGAAAGCTGACTGCGCGCGAGCGGATTGAGCTGCTTGTAGACGAAGGCAGCTTTGAAGAGTTCGACATGTTCGTCAGCCATCGCTGCACCGATTTCGGGATGGAAAACCAAAAGCCTGCGGGCGACGGCGTTGTCACCGGTTGGGGAACCATCAATGGCCGTATGGTCTATGTGTTCAGTCAGGATTTTACAGTGTTTGGCGGATCCCTTTCGGAAACGCACGCTCAGAAAATCTGCAAGATCATGGATATGGCGATCCAGAATGGCGCCCCCGTGATTGGGATCAACGACTCGGGCGGGGCGCGTATTCAGGAAGGCGTGGCGTCGCTGGCTGGGTACGCCGAGGTGTTTCAGCGCAACATCATGGCCTCGGGCGTCGTGCCTCAGATCAGCGTGATCATGGGGCCGTGCGCAGGTGGCGCGGTTTACAGCCCTGCGATGACCGACTTTATCTTTATGGTCAAAGACACCTCATACATGTTCGTAACTGGCCCGGACGTTGTGAAAACAGTCACCAATGAGGTCGTCACGGCCGAGGAGTTGGGCGGAGCGTCCACCCACACCAAGAAGTCCTCGGTCGCGGACGGCGCGTTCGAGAACGATGTCGAGGCCCTGGCCGAGGTTCGCCGTTTGGTCGACTTCTTGCCGCTCAACAACCGTGAAAAACCGCCGGTTCGCCCGTTTTTTGATGAGCCAAACCGTGTAGAAACCTCGCTGGATACACTGATACCAGACAATCCGAACACGCCCTATGACATGAAAGAGCTCATCACCAAGGTGGCGGATGAGGGCGATTTCTACGAAATTCAGGAAGACTACGCCAAGAATATCATCACTGGCTTTATCCGGCTTGAGGGGCAGACCGTTGGCGTTGTGGCCAACCAGCCTATGGTTCTTGCCGGGTGTCTCGACATCGACAGCTCGCGCAAGGCGGCAAGGTTTGTGCGCTTCTGTGATTGCTTCGAGATCCCGATCCTGACGCTGGTGGATGTGCCGGGCTTCTTGCCCGGAACGTCACAGGAATATGGCGGTGTCATTAAGCACGGCGCAAAGCTGCTGTTCGCCTATGGTGAAGCTACTGTACCCAAAGTCACAGTAATCACCCGCAAGGCATATGGCGGGGCTTATGACGTGATGGCCTCAAAGCATTTGCGCGGCGATTTCAACTATGCGTGGCCAACGGCCGAGATTGCCGTGATGGGTGCCAAGGGTGCGACCGAGATCATCCACCGCGCCGATCTTGGCGATGCGGAAAAGATCGCTCAGCACACGCAGGACTATGAGGATCGTTTCGCCAATCCCTTCGTGGCGGCTGAACGCGGCTTCATTGATGAGGTGATCATGCCGCAGTCTACCCGCCGTCGTGTGTCCCGCGCCTTTGCAAGTTTGCGGAACAAGAAACTGAAGAACCCGTGGAAAAAGCACGACAATATTCCGCTGTAACCCCGTCAGCAAGCCGGTCCACCTGGATTCTGCCCGCAGGCGAATTCGGGTGGGGTGGCTTACCTAGCGGCAAGTTTGACTTTGAGGTCAAAGCTGTTAAATGAATGTGTTTATCAGAAATTGGAAAGCGCGGGCCACAAGCCATGCGCGCGCGATCCCGGAGAGAGGAGCCTGCCTTTGGCGGGTCCGGGATCGCGCCTTTATTCTGATCTTTCTTGGCTTGCCTTCCCTTACGTTCGCAGATTCTGAGGCTTTGTTGCCTGTTCCCTCTGGCCAGCCTGTGCACCTGAGTGATGTTCTGCTGGACACCAATCCGGGTGAGCTGTGGGTGCGCTTTCGTTTTGTCGCGCCCAAGATCGGGGCCGAGGTCGGGCGAATCGGTTACGATGTTGCATCGGTGGATATGGAGCATTTGTGCCAGACGCTGGCAGTTGCCTATGTCGCACAATACGAACTTGTGCCGGCGCGGGTTGTTATCTCTTTGTCTGATCGGCCCACCGAATTCGGTCGAGCGTCCCCCGATGCCACACAGTTTTTTGAAGCCTACCGGCTGGAGCAGTCGCAGTGTATCTGGGAGGGGCTTTGACGGTGAAACACAGTCTTGAATCAGTCAAAGCATTTCTGAACAGCACAGCGGCTTTGGAGGTGCGCGAAATGGCTTCGTCCTGCAGTGGACATAATTCTCTTATCTTATCTCGTTTTTTCGCAGACGAGGTGACAACATGCTAAAACATCGTGGTTTTCCGGGACGACTGGCCGGAACGGATTATCAATTCACAATTCGCCGGGCGAACCCAAAAGGCGTTACGCCTTTGACACGACGTGAGCGGTTCCGCGATCGCAAACCTGCTGACCGGCGCGCCGATGCTGCTTTCATTGAGGCGCTGTGGGCCCAGTTCGGGGATCAACCGTTCGAGCGCGGGAACCTTGATGCTGGCCGTCTGAGCTGGCTGTTCGAGCGTGAGGTCGTTCCAGCCGAGGATCCGTTTGACCCTGCCAGCTATGATGCGCTGCTGGTGATAGACCTCGACGTCGCAAAACTATCCTTTCCAGATATCTTCGACGGAGTTCGCTGACCGTGCGCGCCGCTGCCTCATATCTCTGCGAGCGCACGTCTCGCCGTCCGATGAGATCAGCGGGCCGAGTGGAAATTCGGAAATCATCGCAGGTTCGTCGCGGTGTCGGGGCGGATTTTCTGGCGTATTCAGTGGAATATGGGTGGTTGCCGGTCGGCGCATTTCTGCGCGAGACCTGCCCGGATGGGCAGATTCCAGCCGGAAAGATTGAACGTCGTGAATCCCGGTTTGCAGCCGCAACCTCTCCGTGCATGGTGAATGGGCCGTGCGGCTCTACTTTGCCTGCGCCGCACATGCACCTACTATTCCGTACCCCTTCCTTCCGCGGGCAGGCTTGTGAGACCCACAATTCCCTGCCCGCGTTTTTCTTTGCGCATGAATTGCGCAAAAAGCGGCATAAATCTGCGCAAACTCCAAATTTGATCTGTCTGATATTGAATAACAAGGTGCGAATCCGACATGTGCCCCCGAACGCATCTAAATACCTGAAGGGGCAGACATCATGCGAATTTCAAAAGTCGTTCTCGTACTGGCGACCTGCGCGGGCCTTGCGGCCTGCGGTGAAAACACGGGCGAACAGGCGCTGCTTGGCGGCGGCGCGGGCGCGTTGGGCGCGGCCGTCCTTAGCGCCGACCCGTTTGTGGGGGCTGCAGTCGGTGCCGCCGGCAACGTGCTTTACTGTAAAACACAGAGAAACTGCTACTAACGTAATCTTCGGGGCGCGCGTCGCCTCGACCGTCATCGCGCATCACGCCGTCGCGGGGTTTAGGCCCTGCGGCGGCGTTTTGCGTTTCCAGAACACCAAGACAAAGGACGTCCCATGTTCAACAAGATCCTGATCGCCAACCGGGGCGAGATCGCCTGCCGGGTCATCAAGACCGCGCGTAAAATGGGTATTGGCACCGTCGCCATCTACTCGGATGCGGACAAGAACGCATTGCATGTGTCGATGGCGGATGAAGCTGTCCATATCGGGCCGCCGCCTGCGAACCAGTCCTACATCGTGATCGACAAGGTCATGGATGCGATCCGTCAAAGCGGTGCACAGGCGGTTCACCCCGGATATGGTTTCCTGTCTGAGAACTCTAAGTTTGCCGAGGCCCTGGACGCTGAAGGTGTTGCTTTTGTCGGCCCGCCGGTTGGTGCGATTGAAAGCATGGGTGACAAGATCACCTCGAAGAAAATCGCGCAGGATGCGAGTGTTTCGACGGTTCCCGGATACATGGGGCTGATCGAGGACGCGGACGAAGCGGTCAAGATTTCAAACGAAATCGGCTATCCGGTCATGATCAAGGCCAGCGCTGGCGGCGGTGGTAAAGGCATGCGGATTGCGTGGAACGACGAAGAAGCGCGCGAAGGCTTCCAGTCGTCCAAGAACGAGGCCGCGAACTCTTTTGGTGACGACCGTATCTTCATCGAGAAATTCGTAACCCAGCCGCGCCATATCGAAATTCAGGTTCTGTGCGACAGCCACGGCAACGGCATCTATCTGGGCGAGCGTGAATGCTCGATCCAGCGTCGTAACCAGAAAGTCGTCGAGGAAGCCCCTTCGCCGTTTCTTGACCCCGAGACCCGCAAAGCGATGGGCGAACAGGCGGTCGCGTTGGCCAAGGCCGTGGACTATGCCAGTGCCGGGACGGTGGAATTCATCGTGGATGGCGACAAGAATTTCTACTTCCTGGAAATGAACACGCGTCTGCAGGTCGAACACCCTGTGACCGAGCTGATCACCGGTGTCGATCTGGTGGAACAGATGATCCGCGTGGCGGCTGGTGAGAAATTGACCATCACGCAGGATGACGTGACCCTGACCGGCTGGGCGATTGAAAACCGTCTGTATGCCGAGGATCCCTATCGCAACTTCCTGCCCTCGATTGGTCGTCTGACTCGCTATCGCCCGCCAATGGAAACGGCTGCCGGTCCCATGCTGGTGAACGGCAAATGGCAGGGCGATGCGCCCGAAGGCGAGGCCGCAGTGCGCAATGACACCGGCGTCTATGAGGGCGGCGAGATCAGCATGTATTACGACCCGATGATCGCCAAGCTATGTACATGGGCACCGACCCGTGAGGCCGCGATCGAGGCGATGCGCGTGGCGCTGGACAGCTTCGAGGTTGAAGGCATTGGCCACAACCTGCCGTTCCTGTCCGCCGTGATGGATCACCCGAAGTTCATCAGCGGCGACATGACCACCGCCTTCATCGCCGAGGAATATCCGGACGGGTTCGAGGGTGTCGAACTGCCCGATGGCGACCTGCGCCGTATCGCGGCGTCCTGCGCAGCCATGTACCGCGTTGCTGAAATCCGTCGGACTCGTGTGTCGGGCCGTATGGACAATCACGAACGCAAAGTCGGCAACCGTTGGGTTGTATCGCTGCAAGGGCAGGATTTTGCGGTTCGCGTCGGGGCGGACAAGGACGGCGCGACAGTTCGGTTCGAGGACGGATCGACCCTGCGCGTCGCCTCCGAATGGACGCCCGGTGATCAGCTTGCGGTGGTCGAAGTGGACGGTGATCCGCTGGTCATGAAGGTCGGTAAAGTCTCGGGCGGGTTCCGAATCCGCAACCGGGGCGCAGACCTGAAAGTGCATGTACGCCGTCCGCGTCAGGCGGAACTGGCAAAATTGATGCCCGAGAAACTGCCGCCCGATACCTCGAAAATGCTGCTCTGCCCGATGCCCGGCCTGATCGTGAAGGTCGATGTCGAAGTGGGGCAGGAGGTGCAGGAAGGTCAGGCGCTGTGCACCGTCGAGGCGATGAAGATGGAAAACATCCTGCGCGCCGAGAAAAAGGGCGTGGTCGCCAAGATCAACGCTGGCCCCGGCGACAGCCTCGCCGTGGACGATGTGATCATCGAGTTCGAGTGATCATGACGGCGCTTTTGTCATATCCCCTTGGTGCCCCGGCGTTCTGCGCCGGGGGATTGGGGCGTGGCAAAAGCGTTCAGCCGCCCCCGCGCCGTTCGCGGATTTCGCGTTCGCGCAGGGGGGTCTTGTCGATGGACCGGCCAATCTCGCGCACGCTCCACGGCGACGGTTTGCGCAGTTTGACCACACCGTCCTTGTCGACAAACACCATCTGGAACCCGCGCGGACGCAGTTGCGACCGGATCGGGGACCGGGCCGATGGGTCCGTATCTGTCAGCACCACGACGTCGCGGTCCCGCATGGCCGCTTCGCCCTCGACCAGCATGTCAATCTGCTGCTGGAACCGTGGGTCCGCTGGGGTGTCGGCAAAGACGACGATGGGTCGGCTGACCCACAAAAACTCGCTGAGATCGCTGTCACCAGCGGGGCGGACGAATTCGTCTTCGGCAGGCGCAGACCCGTCAGCAGCAAGGGCCGCCAGCGGGATTAGTGCCGAGAAAACAAGGGCAAGCGTTCGTGTCATTGGGCCTCCTGTCCCATCGAATATAGCCCCTGTGTCGATGAATGCGACCAGTGAAATGCAATGCACGCTCAATTTGTTGCGTGCGGCCCGACTGGACCGGGCAATCCGAAACATAACTGCGGGCAGGTTCCTCTCTGTGCGCGACCCGAAATAGGAAAAGGAAATCGCCATGACCGATACCAAAGACTGGCAGGCGCTGGCCGAGAAAGAGCTGCGCGGTCGTCCGCTGGAAGACCTCACCAAAGAGACGCTGGAAGGCATTGACGTCAAGCCGCTCTATACGGCCGAGGACACCGCTGATCTGCCGCATATGGGCACGCTGCCGGGGTTCGGCCCGTTCACGCGCGGGGTGAAGGCCACGATGTATGCAGGCCGTCCTTGGACGATCCGGCAATATGCAGGGTTCTCGACGGCTGAGGAATCGAACGCCTTTTACCGCCGCAATCTGGCGGCCGGTCAGCAGGGCGTCTCAGTGGCCTTCGATCTGGCCACGCACCGCGGTTATGACAGCGACCACCCGCGCGTTGTGGGCGATGTGGGCAAGGCTGGCGTGGCCATCGACAGTGTCGAGGATATGAAAATCCTGTTCGACGGTATCCCGCTCGACAAGGTCTCGGTCTCGATGACGATGAACGGCGCGGTGATCCCGATTTTGGCGAATTTCATTGTCGCCGGTGAGGAGCAGGGCCACGACAAATCCGTCCTGTCCGGCACCATTCAGAATGACATTCTGAAAGAGTTCATGGTGCGGAATACCTATATTTACCCGCCCGAGCCGTCGATGAAGATCATCTCGGACATCATCGACTATACCTCGAACGAAATGCCCAAATTCAACTCGATCTCGATCTCGGGCTATCACATGCAAGAGGCCGGGGCGAACCTGGTGCAAGAACTGGCCTATACGCTTGCCGATGGCCGCGAATATGTGCGCGCCGCGACGCAGGCCGGGATGGACGTGGACAAATTCGCGGGCCGTCTGTCGTTCTTCTTTGCTATCGGTATGAACTTTTTCATGGAGATCGCCAAACTGCGTGCCGCCCGCACCCTGTGGCACCGCGTGATGACCGATTTTGGGGCGAAATCCGAACGATCCAAGATGCTGCGCACCCACTGCCAGACGTCTGGCGTGTCGTTGCAGGAACAAGACCCCTATAACAACGTTATCCGCACCGCATACGAGGCGATGAGCGCGGTTCTGGGCGGTACGCAGTCGCTGCACACGAACGCTCTGGACGAGGCGATTGCCCTGCCTACCGATTTCTCGGCCCGCATTGCGCGGAACACCCAGCTTGTGTTGCAGGAAGAAACCGGCGTGACCGACGTGGTCGATCCGCTGGCGGGGTCCTATTATATCGAAAGTCTGACCAATGAGCTGGTCGAAAAAGCCTGGGCGCTGATGGAAGAGGTCGAGGAGATGGGCGGCATGACCAAGGCCGTTGCCTCGGGCATGCCCAAGCTGCGGATCGAAGAAAGCGCCGCGCGCCGTCAGGCGATGATCGACCGGGGCGAAGAGGTGATCGTTGGCGTCAACAAATACCGCAAGGAACAGGAAGACCCGATCGACATTCTGGACGTCGACAACGTCGCTGTGCGCGAGGCACAGGTCGCACGGCTGGAGCGTATCCGCGCCACTCGTGACGAAGCTGCATGCGAAAAGGCGCTGGACGCGCTGACCAAGACCGCCCAGGAGGGTGGAAACCTGCTGGCTGCTGCGGTCGAAGCCGCCCGCGCCCGCGCATCCGTAGGAGAGATCAGCATGGCAATGGAAAAAGAGTTCGGCCGCCACCGCGCCGAAGTGAAGACGCTGGCCGGTGTCTACGGGGCCGCTTATGAGGGCGACGAAGGCTTCGCCGCCATCCAGAAATCCATCGAGGAGTTCGCCGAGGCCGAAGGCCGCCGCCCACGTCTGTTGGTGGTCAAGATGGGGCAGGACGGTCACGACCGGGGTGCCAAGGTAATCGCAACCGCCTTTGCCGATATCGGATTTGACGTGGATGTTGGCCCTCTGTTCCAGACGCCAGCCGAGGCCGCGCAGGATGCGGTGGACAACGACGTGCATGTGGTCGGGATTTCGTCGCAGGCGGCGGGTCACAAAACGCTGGCCCCGCAGTTGGTGGAAGAACTCAAGAAAGCCGGGGCCGAGGACATCATCGTCATTTGCGGTGGTGTGATCCCTCAGCAGGATTACCAGTTCCTCTATGATCATGGGGTCAAGGCGATCTTTGGTCCGGGCACAAATATCCCCGAGGCGGCGCAGGACATTCTGCGCCTGATCGGTGAGGCCAAGGGTTAATGCGGGTTTCCCGCTGAAAACTCTTGTGATCCTGCGTCTTTGACGGAAACATGCGACCAGATCCGCTTGGGTCTGGTCGTTTTTCGTAGGAGGGCGCGCATGTTACTCGATCATCTGGCTGTCGCGGGTGAAACGCTTGAAGAAGCCGCTGCTCATGTCGAGCAGGCGCTGGGCGTCCCCCTTCAAGACGGCGGAAAGCACGAGAAGTTCGGAACATACAATCGGCTGCTCGGCCTTGCGGATGGCCTGTATCTTGAGGCGATCGCGATTGACCCGTCTGCGCCGCGCCCTGATCGGACACGCTGGTTCGACCTTGATCGGTTTCAGGGAAGCCCGCGACTGACAAACTGGATTTGCCGTGTCCCGAACATCGAAGCATCGCTTGACGTTTTCCCGGATGGCGTCGGACATCCCATTGACCTGACCAGAGGCGCACTGAGCTGGCGAATGGCGGTTCCCCCTAACGGGCGGCTGCCCTTTGACAACTTGTTTCCTGCATTGATCCAATGGCACGGGGATCTGCACCCCGCGCAGATGCTGCAAGATAGCGGATGTCGCCTGCGACAGTTGGTTGTGTTCCATCCTGACGCGCTTGAACTGGCAAAACTGCTAGGTGCGATGGACCACGTGGTGTTCGATTCCGGCCCCGCCGCCTTGCGCGCGGAATTTGAAACGCCCCATGGCAAACGCGTGCTGGAATGATCATTCGTCAGGCAAAAGTTACCGATGCGGATGCCATTGCTGAGATTACCAATCAGATCATTCGGGACACGCTTGTGACCTTTACCACAGCCGAGCGCGACGTGGACGGTATAGCCGACGATATCCAAAACCGTGGCCCCGCTTATCTGGTGGCCGAGTTGGAGGGGCGGGTTGTGGGCTTTGCCACCTACGGCCCTTTTCGTGCAGGTCCCGGATACGCGCAATGCCGCGAGCACTCCATCCAGCTCTCACCCAAGGCGCGTGGGCACGGCACTGGCCGAGCGTTGATGACCGCGTTAGAGGCCGTAGCCAAGGACGAGGGCGTTCATGTCTTGGTTGCTGGGATATCGTCGGCAAACCCGGTGGGGGTTTCGTTTCATGCGGCACTTGGCTTCAAGACAGTCGGGCACATGCCCGAGGTTGGGTTCAAGTGGGGCAAAAGGCTGGATCTTGTGCTGATGCAGAAAATTCTTGCCGCAGACCCATTGGTTGCACCTGACACCGGCGAATTGGGGCGCTAGGGTGCGATCATGTCGATCTGGACCCGCATATCTGATGCGCTGAGCGCGCTTGCACAGGGCGAAAGCCTGACCGCTGTTTTCGAGAAACTGCGTACGCCTCCCGAACGGTCGATCGCGTTTACCATCGCCGTAATCGCGCTGGGTGCGAAAATGGCCAAGGCTGATGGGCAGGTGACGCGGGATGAGGTCACAGCCTTTCGCGATGTGTTCCGGATTGCACGCGAAGACGAGGCCGGCGCTGCCCGCGTCTTCGACATGGCCCGGACCGACGTTGCGGGGTATCAGGAATACGCCCGCAAGATCGCCGGAATGTTCGCTGATGACAGCACCACGCTCTGCGATTTGATGGAAGGATTGTTCCATATCGCGATGGCTGACGGGTTTTACCATCCGAACGAAAACGAGTTTCTAGAGGAAGTCAGCCGGATTTTCGGGCAGACCGAAGCCCAGTTTCTTGCGCTGCGGGAAAGGTTTGTGCCGGACGCGCCGAAAGACCCTTATACGGTTCTGGGCGTCCCGCGTGACATGCCCTTGCCCGATATCCGCAAGGTCTGGCGGCAATTGGTGCGGGATACGCACCCGGACGCAATGATATCGCGCGGGGTGCCCGAAGAAGCCATTCGTCTGGCCGAGAAAAAGATGATCGACATCAATCGCGCCTGGGATCAGATCAACGGCGCCCGAGCCTGACGCTTATGCGATTGGCGACCTACAATATCGAGTGGTTTGCCAATCTATTCGACCGCAATGACCGGTTGATTTTTGACGACAGTTGGTCGGGCAGACACGATGTCACGACCGCCCAGCAGGTCGAAGCGATCGCCAAGGTTCTGACAGCAATCGACGCCGACGCCGTCTTGATCGTCGAAGCGCCGAACACTGGAAAAACACAGAATACAGTCCGCGCTTTGCAGCGCTTTGCCGAGGCATTTGACCTGAGAACCAGTCATGCGGTCATGGGGTTTGCGAACGACACGCATCAGGAATTGGCCTTGCTGTATGATCCGGGCGCTCTTTCTGCGGTTCATGACCCGATTGGAGATGACGCAGCACAGTCGGATTCCCCTCGCTTCGATTCGGTGTTTCAAATCGATCTCGACATTGATGAGACCGAGGATCAGGTGCGATTTTCAAAACCGCCGATGGAACTGGCCATCAAAACTCCGGCCGGTGCTTCGTTTCGCCTGATCGGAGCGCATCTGAAATCCAAAGCTCCGCATGGGGCGGACAGCCGCGACGAGGCGATCCGCATTTCTATTGCCAACCGGCGCAAGCAACTCGCCCAAGCGGTTTGGCTGGCGCGACGGATCAAGGCCCATATTGCCGAAGGCGAAGACGTCATTCTTTTGGGTGATCTGAACGATGGGCCGGGCCTTGATGAGTTCGAGAACCTGTTCGGGAGGTCTTCGGTCGAGATTCTGCTGGGTTCCGGGTTGTTTGATCCCAACGCTATCACCGCCTATGGGCCAGAGCCGGGACTTGTTCCGTCTACGGCCCGTTTCCCACGCCCGGACACAGGCGGGTATCTTGATGCGCTTTTGGATTACATCATGATCAGTGACAGGTTGCGCGGGCACCGCCCGGACTGGCGCATCTGGCATCCGTTTCACGATCCGGTTTGCCGCGATCGGCAAGATTTGCACGACGCTCTGCTAACAGCATCAGACCACTTCCCGGTAACCTTGGATATTGACCTGTGACCTTTCATCAACCGCCTCAAGAGCTTATATCTTTGACTATGAAAAATCTTTTCTCGATCTGTGCGATAACCACCGTGATGGCGTTTCCAGCACATGCTGAAGACGAAACCGGACAATCTTTGATGGAGCAGGGCGCAGAGCTGTTCTTAGAAGGGCTGCGTCAGGAAATGGAACCTGCGCTGGAAGATTTGCTGGGACTGGCGGATCAGTTCGGTCCCGCCATGCAGTCTTTTTTCCAGGAAATGGGGCCAGCATTGGCGGAATTGGCAGGTGAAATTCAGGACTGGAGCACCTACGAAGCACCGGAAATCCTGCCCAATGGCGACATTATCATCAGGAAAAAACAGCCAGAGGCGGAACCGCTGCCCGAACAGCCCGACGAAGTGCCGGAAGGGGCAACGGATATCTAAGGATCAGCCCTTGATGATCACGCGGGTATCGGATTTCAGCGCGCTGGCCAAAGAGTTCAGCCGCGCTTCGGCAACTTCGTTGAACAGAAGCCCCGCTGACTTTGGCAGGAAAAGGTCCAGGTGCCGCTTTTTGGGGTAGAAGCGCAACGTTCCCATAGGCGCATCGCTCTGCATCCATAACATCGCCCCAAAGCGCATGGCCTTGCCCAGAATTTCAGCTTGTTTCTGGTCTTTTTCGTCAAGCAGTTCGTATAGCGGCGCGAACCGGTTGCCCTCGCGTTTGTTGCGGTAACGATGCTGCAATGCAAGACCGATGAAGACCCGTTCAGAGTGTTTCAAACCGCCCAGATTGGCGCGGGTCACATTGTCGAAACAGACTTCGGCCCGGTAATCAGGATGCGCCCGCCAGCTTACATCATGCAGCAGACACGCGGCCTTGATCAGCCGAACCCGAGCAGCAGGGGCCGATTTGAACAGGGGCATGACGAAGTCGAACAGGTGTTTGCCGAAACCGGGCAGACGCGCGTCCTTGGCCTCGGAAAAGCGGCTGGCTTCTATCAGCGGATCCCGGTCCCGTAGGTTTTGGGGCATTTGCTCGTACAAAAGCCCCTCGCGGATTCCATAGCTGGAAATCGCGATGTCCTTGGGTTTGAATGTTCGCACCAGTCGGGCAAGCACGTCCATTGCATAAGGGATCAGTGCCATGCGCGACCCGGAAACACCCGCCTGGCTGCGCAGCTTTTCAGGGTCGCCTTTTTCAATGAACTTGATGGTTTCGCGTACTTGCGACGTGGTCATGCGATACTCGTGCAGGACGTTCAGCGGATACCCCCGCCGCAGCATGTCCAGACGCGCGAAGGCACGCCAACTGCCACCGACCAGGAACAGGCGATCACGTTGCGGACCCATTTGTGCGCGCAGATCCTCCATCGTGCTCTTGATATGGTTTTTTCGCGCGCGCCGTCCGCCTTTGATATCCCGCAGTTTGAGCGGACCCAGAGCCGAGGTCACGCGCCGCCCGACCTGACCGTCGCCAATCTCGGCCAGTTCCATGGATGATCCGCCTATATCGCAGATCAGCCCATAGGCACCGGGCCACCCCAGCAGGACGCCCTGCGCAGACAGGCGCGCTTCTTCTTCACCATCGATGACTGACACAGTCAGGCCGGTTTCACGGTGAACTTCAGCGCAAAATTCGGGGCCGTCTTTGGCCTCGCGCACGGCGGCGGTCGCGACAACATGTAGCCCGGGCAGGCCCAGATCTTCGGCCAGTTGGTTGAACCTTTGCAGCGCGGCCAGAGCACGCTGCCGTCCGCGTGGGTTCAGGCGACCGGTCTCAGAGAGGCCAGCCCCAAGTTCGCACATGACTTTTTCGTTGTAGAAATACGCCGGGGATCGCGCAGCCCCGTCAAAGATCACCATCCTGACCGAGTTTGACCCGACATCAACAACACCCACGCGCGACAGGGCGCGGGCCTCGGGGTCGTCGAACAGTGGCTTTCCGAAAGGCCCCCAGTCGGGGATGTCGGTTTCGACGGTCTGATCCATGTCTTTTCCAGATATTCCGGGCTTAGAATGCGAGATCACCGGGTGCGGGTCAATTGCCAGATTAGAATTCATCGCGTTCCGAGTTAAGGACGCGCGCAGCCAAAGTTCGCGTGATTTCGCGTTTTTCCGACAGTGCCAACTGGTCCAGTTGCTCCACGACTTCGGCAGCCGTCTCGAAACGCCGGTCCATGTGCTTGACCAGATAGGCAATGACCTCGGGGCCGGGGTTCAGTTGCCGGTCGACAAATAGCTTGGCCAGAACCGCACCCAGAAGGGCGTCGTCCGGCGGGTCCAGGGCGACATGGTGTGCGCCTTCGATTCTGCTTTGCAGATCGGGCAGGGGCAGTTCCCAAAACTTCGGAGCCATGCGCCCCGTCATCAGCAGGGCATGTCCTTCGGCCAAAACCAGATTGTGCAGGTGAAACAGCGTTTTCTGCTGCTCGATGTTACCCGCGATCATGGGCACATCCTCAACGGCAATGGCTGACTGGGCAAGTCCGGGCACGGCGTCATGCGTGATGTCTTTTGCCTGCACGATGCGTCCGCCTGTTTCGGCTGCCCAGACATGGGCCAGATGCGTTTTTCCCGCCCCGGCCGGGCCGCTGAGAACCAGCTTGTTTCCGGGCCATGACGTGGCCGAGATCATGGCAACAGCCAATGCGTTCGCCGGTGAGACGAAAAAGTCCCCTCGTCCCAGCGCAGTCTTGGCCGGAAGATCAAAACTCAGTTGTTGGGCCATTTACTCGTCTTTCTGGTCAGCCTGTTCAGCGCTTTCTAGACCGGTGTATAACCGGCTTTCCAGATAGATCGACGTGGCAAACCGTGCCAGCACGCCCAAAGCTGCTGCAACCGGCACGGCAATCAACATGCCAACAAAGCCGAACAAAGCGCCAAAGACTGACAGGGCCAACAGCAGCCAGACCGGATGCAGTCCAACCGAGTTACCCACCAGTTTGGGTGTCAGGAAATTACCTTCGGTCACCTGTCCCAGCACGAAAATACCGGCGACCAGACCGATTTGGGCCCAGTCCCCCCAGAATTGAAACAATGCCAGACCAATAGCCAATGTTCCGCCAATCAAGGCTCCGAGATAGGGGATGAAGGTAACCAGACCGGCGATAAATCCTACGATCAGACCGAATTGCAGCCCGACAGCCATCAACGCCACGGCGTAGTAGGTTCCGAGGATCAGGCAGACCGTTCCCATGCCGCGCACGAATGACGCGAGAACGTCGTCGATCTCGCTGGCCAGTCGTTCGATTGTTGGGGCGTGATCGCGTGGCAAAAGCTCTTCGATGCGGGCGATCATGCGGTCCCAGTCCAGCAGCAGATAGACCGCCACCACTGGAACGATCACCATCAGCACCACAACGTTGATGGCAGACCCCAGTGATGCGGCAACGGATTGCAGGACATCCCCGGTTTTGGACTGCAGGGTCTCGCCCAATGACACGAGAAATTGGTGCGAGTTGGACTCGCGATCCAGTAGAGACGGGAACTGCTGTTCGATGAACCCGCGCAGTTGCTTGACCAGGTTGGGCATGAACTCAACCAATTCAATAAGCTGCGTGATCAGTGCGGGCACTACCATCAGAACCATCAAGATGAAGCCCAATACGCCGACGACAGTTATAATCCCGGTTGCCGCTATCCGTGACAGGCCCATGTCTTCCAGCCGGTCAGCGATGGGATCAAGGAAATACGCGATTGCGCCGCCAATCACGAACGGAAGCAAAACGTCGCCAAGTGCCCATAAAAGCAGAACAAATATCGCGGTGGCGATGCCCCAGTATCTGAGTTGATCCTTCACCGGCAAAGCCATGCTCGTCCCCTTTTTATCGGTTCTTACAGACGTTCTTGGCGTATGTGGGCCTTTGATGCAAGCGGTTCATATATGATGCAAATATGGCCGTTAGTCGCTCAGAGTTCCCAACTCTGGTGTGGTTTCATGTGCTGCCTCATCAGGCCAGTTGGTACGCCAGATTTCCGCCGACCAATGGCCGCAATGGACGGAGGGCCGGTCAAATCCGGGAACTGGATTGAGTAGGGGAGAGACGACAACGTCGTGACGAGGGACGGCGAAATAGGGAAACGAGTAGCGTTCTTTGCCGGACCGGTTGACGACCCGGTGCGGTGTGGATTTCAACCGACCTCCGGACCACAGTTCAAGCATATCGCCGATATTGACGATAAACCCACCCGGAGGGCAGTCCGGCGTGATCCAGCCACCGTCCCGAGTCTGAACTTCTAGCCCGCCGACTGGATCGGGCGCGATGATGGTCAGCGCGTCAGTGTCCTTGTGTGGATGAATGCCATAGCCGCCTTCGTCAGCGGCCTGTGGCGGGTAGTGCAGCAGTGTCATGTTGGTCATCGGCGCGTGGAACGCATCGCGCAGGGTGCGCTTGGGAAGGGTCAACCCAGTTTCCAGCGCAGCAAGCAACAGGTCGGCCACGCCGTCCAACTCGGCCCAGTAATTCAGGATGGTAGCGCGGGCAGAGGGTACTTCGCGGGGCCAGATATTCGGGCCGTAAAGTTCGCAGTCCTTGCGAATAGGCGCGTCAGAGGCGACCTCACAATGCAGTTTGTAGCCTTCGTATTTGTCTGCCTTGCCCGAGCCGTCGTTTGGGGTGAAAAACCCCATTGGAATGTAGCCTCGGTAATTCTGACGCGTGATCGCCTGATCCCATTTCGAGTCTTCGTCGATCGCGAAAATGTCCCGGACGCAAGCTCGTACCGCCTCCACGGTCTGAGGCGTAATACCGGTGCCCGTGATGGACAAAAAGCCGATCCCGGTGCAGGCGTCGATGATCTGCGCAACTGTTTCTGCATAGCGCGGATGGTCCGGCTGACGGAGCGGTTCAATGTTGATCGTGGGTATATGTTCCATCAGTGAATCCTGACGCCCTGTCGTCCCAATTCCTTGTGAACGGGGACGAGGTTCAGTTCGTGTACGTCCTGATTGCTTTTGAGCGACAGCGCGGCTGCGATACCCGCGCCCTGACCCATGACAGCGCAGCAGGCCATGTTGCGCGTGGCGGCGTGGGCCACCTTGTCCGCCCCGTGCGAGCGCCCCGCGACCAGCAGCCCCTTGATCCCCTTGGGTAGCATCGAGCGGTAGGGCACCTGCATATACCGCCCGGTGGTCGGCAGGATCAGGATGCCGTAACCGTCTATGAATTCGGGATAGATGCCAATCGTGTCCTCGAACCGTCCCTGATGGCGGGCGTCTTCCTCAGTCATGTTGTAAACAGCGTCGATCTTGCGGGTGTCACGGATGCCGATGGTCATGCCAAAGTTCCGCAGTCGGGCGTTTTCGCAACCCGGCATAAAGCGGCGCAGCGCCTCAATCGCCAGCATGGACTGACGGCGGCCTTCGATCTCGCCGCGCGTCAGACTGTCGGGATCGGTGCCGTCAATCTCGGCCAGATGGATGAGGTTCATATAGGTCAGCTCACCCGTGTCATGCATCGCGCCCCATGTGCCTGCGATGGTGTTCAGGTGCGGCGGAATCATCCCCGCATCAATCGCCTGCTGAAAGGGTTTGTGCACGAAGGGTGAGAACATGTCGTCCTCTTTGCCCGAGGTTTCGATGTTCCATTCACCGCCACCACCCCAGTCCTTGTAGGTTTGTGGATCGGCCTTGACGCCCTCCATGAACGCGCGTTTGTCGACTCCGGCCAGATGGAACATGACCGAGGCGGCCATCATATCCTCGCGCGCGGTTTTGTGGGTGGGGGCGCCTGCGCGGTGGGCGACATCGGCGTCTCCGGTCGCGTCGATCACCACACGGGCCAGAATCGCCTCGCGCCCCGCTTTGGATTCGGTGATGATGCCGGTGATCCGGTCACCGTCCATGATGGGCGCGACGAATTGGCGGTGCAGCATCGGATGCACGCCCGCCTCCTGCACCAGCTTGTCAGCCACCAGCTTGAACCCTTCGCTATCCAGCTCATAGCTGAGCGACTGGCTTTCGGGCACCGCCGCGCCCATCTCTTTCGCGCGGGTCTCGAACTCCATGCCGATGCCGCCTGCTTCGACCGTCTGTTCATGGCGGTACCAGGCGAACCCCTCGACGCCAACGGCGGTGATGTTGCCGCCCATACAGCCGAACCGGTCGACCAGAGACACCTCGGCCCCGGCCCGAGCGGCGGCCAGCGCAGCGGCCAGTCCAGCGGGACCAGAGCCCACGACCAGAACATCCGTTTGATGTACGACAGGAACTTGGCGGGCGGGTTCCGAGATTGTCTGCATCGCAGCCTCATGATTTTGCATTTCTGCCACATTTGAGTTTCCTGACTGGCGGGTCAATAAAAAATGCGACTGACCCGAGGTCGCAAAAACGCCAATGCGTGATTGCCCCCGGCGAGGCTTTGGCATAATCACCTTGCAGCGAAATTCTCACCTTTGAAGGTCACCCAATGCGCCTCAGCCGTTACTTTCTGCCCGTTCTCAAGGAAAACCCCTCCGAGGCTCAGATCGTCAGCCACCGGCTGATGCTGCGTGCGGGTATGATCAAGCAGGCATCCGCCGGGATTTATTCGTGGTTGCCGCTGGGCTTCAAAGTGCTGCGCAAACTGGAAAATATCATCCATGAAGAGCAGGCGCGCGCCGGCCACATCGCGATCCAGATGCCGATCATCCAATCAGCGGACCTGTGGCGCGAATCTGGACGATACGATGACTACGGTCAGGAAATGCTGCGGATGAAGGACCGGCACGACCGGGATATGCTGTTCACACCCACCGCCGAGGAACTGGTGACGGATATCTTCCGTGGTCACGTCAACAGCTACAAAGACCTGCCGCTGACGCTCTACCAGATTCAGTGGAAATTCCGCGACGAAATCCGCCCGCGTTTCGGCGTGATGCGGGGGCGCGAGTTCTACATGAAGGACGGCTACAATTTTGACCTGACCAAAGAGGACGCGCTGCACGCCTATAACCGCCATCTGGTCAGCTATCTGCGCACTTACGAACGCATGGGCCTGCAAGCCATCCCGATGCGTGCCGATTCCGGCCCCATCGGTGGCGACGACACGCATGAATTCCTGGTGCTGGCCGATACCGGTGAGTCCGAGGTTTTCTATGACAGCGCCGTCACCGACCTGAGTTTTGGTGATCGTCAGATCGACTATGACGATCGCGCACAGTGTCAGGCTATCCTCGAGGAGTTTACCTCGAAATACGCGCGCACCGACGAAACCCACGATGAGGCTCTGTTCAATCAGGTGCCCGAGGAACGCCGCCGCGTGGCGCGAGGGATCGAGGTGGGGCAGATCTTCTATTTCGGCACCAAGTATTCCGAGGCGATGGGCGCGACGGTTCAGGGGCCAGATGGCAAGCCGACCCCCGTCCACATGGGCAGCCACGGCATCGGCGTTAGCCGTCTGATCGGTGCGATCATCGAAGCCAGCCATGATGACAAGGGCATCATCTGGCCCGAAGGCGTGACCCCGTTCCATTGCGGTATCGTGAACCTCAAGCAAGGCGACGAAAAAGCGGACGCGGCGTGCGAGAAACTCTACGGGGCCCTGACCGCGCTGGGGCTTGAGCCGCTATACGATGATCGAAACGAACGGGCAGGGGGCAAATTCGCCACAATGGACCTGATCGGCTTGCCGTGGCGCATCACCGTTGGTCCGCGCGGTCTGAAGAACGGTGTGGTCGAACTGACCTGCCGCCGCACCGGGGAAAGCGAAGAGCTTAGCCCCGAGGCCGCCGTCACAAGGATTGCCGAGATCTATGAGAACGTTGCCTGAAACCAAGAATCCGCCGCTTGTTTCTGTTATTACCGTAACCAGAAACTTGATTGAGGAAGGGCGCAAGGAAACCATTCTCGACGCCCTTCGCAGCGTGCAATCTCAAAGGTTTCGCGGCGTCGAGCATGTCATTTGGGACGGTGAGTCCACTGACGGGACTCAGGCGTTGCTGACACAGGCCATCGAAGAAATCGCGTCGTCGCCCGGTAGTATCCCAATCCGCTATATTTGCGAGGCAGATCAGAGCCTCTACGACGCAATGAACAAAGCGGTTGAGCGCTGCACAGGCGAATATGTGCTGTTCCTGAACTCGGACGACTTGATCCCGGGCGAAGACTGTTTGCTAAACGTGGACAAGGCGATCAAGGAAACCCGGCCCGACTTTATCTACGGAGAAACCATCTTTGTTGAAGAGGACGGGCGGCAACGTCATGCCAAACGGCTGACAATCAAGTCGATATTGCAGCGGATGCCCTTCGGCCATAACGCGATGCTGATCCGAAAGTCTCTGTTTCAGAAATTGGGGGGGCATGATCTGCGTTTTCGTATCGTCGGAGACTACGACATGATCCTTCGGATGATTTTGGCGGGCCACCAGGGGTACAGGCTGCAATCCCCGTTGTCGTATTTCCGAAAGGGCGGTGTTTCGGCGGACATTGATGCAGTCGGAGCTGAGATGGCGGAATGTTGGCGTAAGAACTTTGCGGATTACTGCGACATGTCTGCCTACGACGAGGAACAGCGTATCGCTTGGTACAAGAAAGGGCACCTTCCGGTGAAGGTTTCGGCCTCAATACTGGCGAATTCCCTCACGCATCCAACCATCGCGCGGGCTGCTATATACAGCATGACAAAAACCATGCGGCGTTCGGTGCAGTTCTGGCGTCGTTACTGAAACCCGGTCAGTCCTGGTCGCGTTGCCAAAAGATCACCATCGGCACCACTGCCTCTGGCAACGACAATCGGTCTGCCCAGCTTGCTCACAAGGTCTTGGAACTCGAGTCCAAGGAACCTCATTCCGCAAATCCTGTCGCCTGAAACGCGATCTGTAACGCACAGCCTTCCTTGTCGAAATGCAAGGCGGTACCCTTTGTCTTTGAGAACGTCCGTCAGACTGCCCCAGCTTACTGCGCTGGCGAATACAGGCAGGATCGCTGCGCGCAGCAGGGCTGCGGTTTCACAATCCAGTTCTGTTGAGGCTTGTCGGGTTGAAATTGCACCCGTTTCTTCCGTTTCAATTTGAATACTCATGAGCGACCCCCGCTCTGAAATGTATTCCCCCACTAATAGGGTGACAAAGTTTCCGAAAATAAGCAAAAAGTGAAACAAAGTTGCTTTCAAAATGTTGCATTTTAAGTTCAGTTGCCGCCCGAATACTCACATTAATTTCATAGCTGAAACAATTGCGGGCTGTCTGTGAGCGATGTGACACCCTTGGGGGTGACGGTTTGGGCATACGTTGCCTTTGATTCGGCTGGTTCGGGCAAATTCGATTCGCGCTGGGCGGGCGTGCGGTGAAATCCAAGCCTTTCGACAGACTACCTGCTTGACCATCTGGTGAAATGCCGAAAGTGTCGCGTCAAACCAAAAACCGGAGCAGGCATGGCCAAAACACCCCCGCCCTTTGCCCCATTTGAATGGAAAATCGCCTGGCGATACCTGCGCGCGCGCCGTGCCGAAGGTGGCGTCAGTGTCATGACGTGGATTTCGCTGATCGGAATTACTCTGGCGGTGTTCGCTCTGATTGCGACACTGGCGGTGCGGTCGGGATTCCGGTCGGAATTTGTGGGCACGATTTTGGGCGCTAATGCGCATGTCACGGTTTTCTCGGCCGGAGAGCTGGACGCACAGGGCCGCGTGGACCGCACGATCCCGGACTACTCTGACATGGCCGCGCGCATCGCACAGGTGCCCGGTGTGAGCCGTGCCGCACCTTTGGTCAAAGGGCAGGTGTTGATCACCAACCGTGATCGCAGCAGTGGTGTAGAAGTGTTCGGTATCCAGCCCGATGACCTGCTTGATCTGCCGGGTGTGGCCGAAAGCGAGCAAGCCGTCGGCGATCTTTCGGAGTTTCAGAACGGTGAGGATGTGATCGCCATCGGGTCGGGGGTTGCCCGCAGCATCGGCGCGACCGTTGGGGATACCGTCAAGCTGACCTCGCCCAACGGGGTAAAGACCGCGTTTGGCACCTCGCCGCGGGTGAACGCCTATCGCGTGGTCTATGTGTTCTCGGCTGGGCGCTATGACATCGACCGCACGCGGGTCTACATGCCGTTTGAGCAGGCGCAGAGCTTTTTCAACCGCGAAGGTGTCGCCGACGAGATTGAAGTCATGGTCGAACGCCCAGAGGAGATGACACCAATCCTGATCCCGATCCTTGAGGCTGCCGGAGAACGCAGCCAAATCTGGACGTGGCAAGATGCTTCGGGTGGGTTCCTCCGGGCGCTTGAGGTCGAAGACAATGTGATGTTCATCATCCTGTCGATCCTCGTCCTGATTGCCGCGATGAACATCGTTTCCGGGCTGATCATGCTGGTTAAAAACAAAGGGCGGGATATCGGGATATTGCGCACGATTGGTCTGAGCGAAGGATCCGTTTTGCGCGTGTTCTTTATTTGCGGAGCGTTCACGGGGATTATTGGAACAGCGATGGGCGTAGTTCTGGGATGCCTGTTCGCGATCTATATCGATCCGATTTTCAGCTTTGTGAACTTTGTCATGGGAGGAGGGGTTTGGGATCCGTCCATCCGAGGCATCTATGCGTTGCCGGCCGAGTTGCACTTGGCTGATGTTCTCAAGGCTATCGGGCTGTCGTTGGGCCTGTCCTTTTTTGTCACCTATTTTCCGGCGCGCCGAGCCGCGCGGCTGAACCCGGTTGAGGCGCTGCGCTATGAGTGATGTGACGATGCGGTTGAACGGTCTGACAAAGACCTACCTGAAGGGGACGCCGGGCGAGGTTCAGGTGCTGCGCGGCGCTGACCTGGAGTTGCGCTCGGGTGAAGCAGTTGCGCTGGTTGCGCCTTCGGGCGCGGGTAAGTCTACCCTGCTGCATATCGCAGGGTTGCTGGATACGCCCGATGCGGGGTCCGTGGAAATAGCTGGGCAGAACGTAACTGGAAAAGGCGACCGCACGCGAACGGCGCGGCGACGGCAGGATATCGGGTTCGTTTACCAGTTTCACCACCTGTTGCCCGAGTTCACTGCGCTTGAAAATATCACTCTGCCGCAACTGGCCAATGGTGTCTCTGAGAAGGCGGCGCAGGACCGGGCGAAGTCTTTGCTAGAACGTGTTGGTGTTGCTCAACGCGCCGATCACCGACCGGCGGCCTTGTCCGGCGGCGAACAGCAACGGGTGGCGTTTTGCAGAGCGCTTGCCAATAGACCTCGGGTTTTGCTGGCGGACGAACCGACGGGCAATCTGGACCCTGATACTTCGGATCAGGTTTTTGACGCGATGATGGCGCTGGTTCGGGACGAAGGGCTTTCCGCCCTGATCGCCACTCACAACATGGATCTTGCGGCACGGATGGACCGCAAGCTGAAGCTGGATGGAGGCGTGCTCAGGCCAGTTGAGTGATGGCAACCCCTGCGGCCATAACTGCGATACCGCCAGCCCGCACCCATGTCAGCGGCGTGACCTGAGCGCCAAACAGACCGAAGTGGTCGATTGCGGCTGTGCTGACCAACTGTCCCAATAGCACGAAAAATACGGCGTTTCCGACGCCGAAATGCGGGGCCACGTGGGTAATCGACAGGACGTAAAAGGCGACTAGGACGCCAGCCAGCAGAAGATGTTTGGGGGCGTCTACTGCCTTGGGCAGCGACCCGACACCGGGAAAAAGCAGCATCACCACAGCAGATGATATGAAGGCGATGGCGAACAGGATCACCGCAGCCGTGGTGGGCGAACCGATCAGTTTCCCCAGTGCCGCATTCAGCGCCGCAAGGATGGGCACGCCAATTCCAGCCGCCAGCATGATAGCTGCATATTGAGTCATTGCCTGTACCCTCCTGCTTCGTTGATCTGGATCATTGCGCCATGCGAGGCTTCGGGCAAGCCTGTAAATGTCAATCGCGACAGGAGGATAGGATGATCAGACAGATACTCAGGACAGTTTCCATAGGGCTGGCGACGATGGCGTCGCAGGCGGTTGCTCAGGATGTGGACACCGGGGCCGAACTCTACCAGCACTATTGCGCGACATGTCATGGGATCGACGCGACGGGACACGGACCGATGGCCGGGGTTCTGGTCATTCAGCCCACAGACCTGACCCAGCTTGCCGGTGATGTTGGCGTTTTCCCGACCGCTCGGGTCGTGGCGCGCATTGACGGGCGCGATCCACTGGTCAGCCACGGCAGTCCGATGCCGGTCTACGGGCCATATTTTGAAGGACAGGATACCTCGATGAAAACGCCTGATGGCCAGCCGATCCTGACAAGCCAGCCGATTGTGGATCTGGTGGCGTATCTTGAGACATTGCAGGGCGGCTGATCCCTAGTGGCAGATGCCTTCGATTTTGGCGTCGGCCCAGGGAATGACGACGGCACGTTCGCGTTGCTGTTTCGGCAGCGGCGACAAGTCGAAATGTTCACCCAACATGACGTGCAATCTTTGGGTGCGTGGGGCGGCCGGGTCCAATGCCCTGCAGCACACATATTCTTCGACAATCGCACCCTGTTGTTCAAACCCGTACGACAGGAAATCGGGTGAACTGTCCAGATCGAACAGGTAGGGGTCTTTGTTCCCGCCATGTTCTGCGGCTGCGCGCAGGGGGTGGTAGCCAGTTGTTTTCCGGTTTTGCCATTGCCAGACGTGGGTAAGCTCATGCGCCAGCAGCATTGCTGCGATTAGGTCCATTTGCTCGGGGAATTCCGACATATAATCCTCAAGATACCAATCGCGCGTGAAGTAGACACGATTGAACAGGGCAACAGCGGCAGGTTTCGCCGTAACGATCCCTTCTTCGGCAGGCGGTAGGATACGTTCCCGACAAGCGAGGCGAGGGCGCTTTTCGCGATAAAACGTAATTGGCGCGACCGGAGCACCTTCGACGAGACGCACGTTTTTCACATTCAGCGTGTCGCCCTGTACAGCGCTGGCAAACGCGACCTCCTGATCCGTCAGTGGACGACCACAGGCGGCGAGCAGCAATAGAAACGTCATCAAAATGAAACGCGTCATAATCAAAGCCTAATGCGTTGCCTACGCTCTGCAAGCCGTTTTCACAGGCTCATCGCTAAAACGCGGCTTATTTCGGTCAGCGAGCGCCCCGATTGTTCCATCCAAGTGTTAAAGGCCGATTGAACGGCAGCCATTGCCTTTTTTGAAGTTGGAGCCTTGTCGACGACCCCTTCTGCAATCAGGCGCGCGGTTACGTCTCGGGACAGAATGAAACTGTCGCGACCGGCGAAACGCATTGCGTATTGGGCCGAAGCTCCGCCAAGGCGAGACCCACGCTTGCCTAGCATTGCCAACAACCCGACAAAATCGGTCGAGGGCCAGCCCCCCAGAACCTGTCCTGCGCCACCGTCTGTGCGAAGCTCCAGCAGAAAGGCGGCGTTGTCGCGTACTGTCGCGATCTTGGTGCCATTGCGGACGATACGAGTATCCTGAAGCAGCGAGTCGAATTTCTCATCGTCCATGAAGGCGCACCGACCGACATCGAACCCATCAAAAGCGGTCTCGAATCCCTCCCACTTGTTCTCAATGACTTTCCAGTTGAACCCAGCCTGAAAAATGCACTTGGTTATGATCGATAGCCATCTGTCCTCGGGCATCGACGCAAGCTCAGCCAGGCTTTTGGGTTTTCCAAGGTTTTGTTCCAGGGCGTCCGGGCCGCCATGTCGTTGCGCTGCGATGGAATAAATCTCGTCAAAATGATGCATCAAAGGCGTCCTCCGAGTGCAGGGTCGCGTGTAGATGCGGCCGATGCAAGGTTCCTGTTGGGGTCTGTTTTTTGCGCGACATACAGAAATTCACGCAATTTGAGAAAGAAATACTCGACAAAGCGAGTGATTCCGGTTTGTGATTGACTCGTCAATCAACTTCCGGCCCGGCCAAATGTGAAAACACGTTGGGGCGGGTGCGCTGCGCAATACGAACGGTGGGAAAATACAATCAGTTGATGGGCGGGGCTAATTGCCTCGACTAAACTGCTTGCTTCCCTTTTCCGGCCAAATTTGTGCATGTTGCGACATGGTATTGTCATGCGACAAGCCTTCCGGCGCACGACCGCGCCGGTTTGGGCAAAAAATAGAAGACAGGGAGAATGTCGATGAAAAAACTGAGTGTAAGCCTTTTGGCGATGACGGTAGCCGGATCAGCATACGCAGCCGATATGGGCGCTGTGGACGAGCCGATCAAACTGGCGATCAACGAATGGACCGGTCAGCATGTCACGACGCATGTTGCTGGTGAGATGCTTAAGGCCGCGGGCTATAACGTGGAATATGTCACCGCGGGCATGATGAACCAGTTCCAGGCGCTGGCCGATGGCGACATCGACGCGACGCTTGAAATCTGGTCGTCGAACGTCTCGGATGAATACGCCAAGAAGATCGAAGAAGGCACCGTTGTTGAAATCGGTGATCTGGGTCTGGATGCCAAGGAAGGTATCGCGTACCCCGCGCACGTGGCCGAACTGTGCCCGGGCTTGCCTGCTTGGGAAGCCCTGAAAGACTGCGCGCAGGTCTTTGCGACGGCGGAAACGCTGCCCGGTGGTCGTCTGGTCGATTACCCGGCCGATTGGGGCACCCCCGGTGCAGACCGCATGGTTGGGCTTGAGCTGCCGTTCAAAGCGGTTCCTGCTGGGTCCGAGGGCGCTTTGATCGCAGAGCTGCGTGCTTCGACCGAGCGTAAATCGCCGCTGCTGATCACCTTCTGGCAGCCGCATTGGGCGATGTCGGCCTATGACGTGCAATTCGTTGAACTGCCAGCCGGTGAAGAAGCGTGCTTTAATGACCCATCCTGGGGGCCGAACCCGAACGCGGTGAACGACTGTGACTTTTCGCCTTCGCGCATCTTCAAGGCAAGCTGGAGCGGCATGGAAGACAAATGGCCCGCTGCATATGAGATCCTGACCAACTATCAACTGGCGGTCGAAGACCAGCAGCCGATGATGGGCGCGATCGACGTTGATGGTGGCTCGGTCGAAGAGGTCGTCGCCGCTTGGATGACCGAGAACGAAGGCAAGTGGCGTCCGGTCGTTGACGCGGCAACCCAGTGAGCCTGTTTAAGTGACTGACGCTAGTACGCCAGCCATTGCCTGCCAGAATCTCTGGCAGGTCTTTGGTTCCGGTGCTGAAAAAGCCCTGACCGACGCGTTGTCTCGGTCAGGGAGCGACGCCGACAAAGCCGCGGCTGAATTGCGGGAAAACGGATTTATTCCCGCTGTCCAGGACGCCAATTTTGAGGTCAAGGAAGGCGAACTATTCGTCATTATGGGCCTGTCGGGTTCGGGGAAGTCGACGCTGATCCGCTGTATCTCGCAACTGCTGTCCGGCACGGGCGGAGAAATCCGCGTGGACGGCGAAAACGTCATGGGTGCGTCAAAGAAAGTTCTGACAGACCTGCGTCGCAAGAAACTGGGCATGGTGTTCCAGCATTTCGGTCTGTTCCCGCATATGACCGTCGCCGAAAACGTGGCCTATCCACTGCGCGTGCAGGGTGTCGGCAAAAAGGAACGTCTGGCCCGCGCGCAAGAGGTGATCTCGCTGGTCGGTCTGGAGGGCCGCGAGGACAGTTTCCCCCGCCAGCTTTCGGGCGGTCAGAGGCAACGCGTGGGCATCGCCCGCAGCCTTGCTGTGAACCCCGACATCTGGTTTCTGGACGAGCCGTTCTCGGCCCTCGATCCCTTGATCCGCCGCCAGTTGCAGGACGAATTCCTGCGCATTCAGGCGACGTTGAAGAAATCCATCGTGTTCATCACCCATGACATCCAAGAGGCGCTGAAACTGGCCGACCGGATCGCCATCATGCGCGATGGCAAGATCGTGCAGATCGGCACGCCGACAGATATCGTGCTGCGTCCGGTCGATGACTATGTGCGCGAATTCTCGAAGGACGTCGCCAAGGGGCAGCACGCCAAGGTCGCCTCGGTCATGCGCGACGAATCCGAGCGTGGCCCGGACGATCCTGGTCTGACGACCAGCATGACGCTGGACGCGGCTCTTGCCCACTGCATGGAACTGTACGAGCCTGTGCCTGTGCGCGATGAGGCGGGCAACATCGTCGGCACGGTGCACCCGTCCGATCTGGCTGCGGCGCTTCAGGTGGATGAGACATGAGCGCCGTCACGGACATCCCCACGCAGGCCCGTCTGACGGTGGGGGCCAAGGCTGCGCTGATCACGGTAATCGTCGGGGCTGTTTGTCTGGCGCTTGAGGGCGTCGCCCCTTGGCTGGTTAAATGGCCCGCCACGTGGGAGCTGCCCGCGACGCAGTGGGTCGGAGCCTTCCTCGACTGGTTCCTGAACGGCATCAAACCGGCGATGCGGTTGTTTTCTGACCTGATGACCTATCCGATGGACGCGGCGAATTTCGTTCTGGCAAACACGCCTTGGCCGATCCTGATCGGGCTTGTCACCGCGCTGGGCTGGTATCTGGGTGGGTTGCCGATGGCGGCGCTGGGGTTCTTTGGCCTCAGCTTCGTGCTGGCCTCGGGCTACTGGGCCGAGAGCATGAATACATTGGCGCTGGTGGCCGTCTCGGTCCCTGTGGCGCTGGTTGTTGGGGGCGGGATCGGTATCCTCGCCAATGAAATCCCCCGCGTGAAATCCTTGGTTCAGGCAGTGCTTGATATCATGCAGACCGTGCCGACCTTTGCTTATTTGACACCGCTATTGCTGCTGTTTGGCTTCGGCCCGGTGGTGGGTCTGATCGCCTCGGCCATCTACGCCGCCCCACCCATGGCGCGCAATGTGATGCTGGGGTTGGAACGTGTCGAGCCCGAGATCAAAGAGGCCGCCATCATGTCCGGCGGCACCCGGTTCCAGCAACTGTTTCAGGTGGAAATCCCGGCGGCTGCAACGCAGATCATGGTTGGTGTGAACCAATGCCTGATGGCCGCCTTGTCGATGGTGATCATCGCCGCCGTGATCGGCGGTTTCAACGATATCGGATGGGAAGTCCTGCTGACCATGCGCAAGGCGCAGTTCGGCGAATCCCTGATGGCCGGTTTGGTCATTGTCGTCTTTGCCGTCGTCATCGACCGGATGAGCGGAACGCTTGCGACCGAGCGTAAACGCTATGACCAGCGTGTTGTCTGGGCAGTTTTGGGCTTTAGTGTCCTGTTCACCGCCGCTTTCTGGCTGTGGCTTCCGAACCCCTCTGAGCTGACCCTGCTGGACCCTGTAGCCGGGGCGATTGACAGTGGCCTGACCGCGTTCACTCAGGCCAATGGTCCGTGGCTGGATGCGCTCAAGAATAACTCGCTGTTCTACGTGCTGCTGCCACTGCGGATCGGTCTGGATCAGGCGGTGCTGCCTTTCACATGGGGGTTCCAGTGGACGCCGGGCATGAGCTATGGCCTGTTCGCCGTGGCCGCAGTCATCGCCATCCTGATGGCATGGCGCGGGCACCTGACAGGCGGGCTGGTCGTTCTGATCCTGATCGGCATGTTGGAAACCGGCATCGCAAACCTGCCGTGGCCTTTCGTGCTGACTGGCGCTGCTGCGCTCAGTTATGTCGCGGGAGGTTGGCGTTTGGCGGCACTGTCGGTGGGGCTGCTCTGCACCATCCTCGTCTCGGGCCTGTGGGAGCGCGCCTTGCTGTCGCTTTACCTCAGCGGTGCGGCGGTGTTCTCATGCGCCGTAGTCGGCGGGCTGATCGGTCTGGCCAGTGCAGTATGGGAGCCGGTGTGGAAAGTCGTCCGCCCGATTTGCGACATGCTTCAGACGATCCCGCTTTTCGTGTTCCTGATCCCGGTGCTGATGGTGTTCCAGATCGGAGAGTTCTCGGCCTTCCTTGCCATCTGCGCTTATGCGATCGTGCCGATGATCCGTTACACACGGCACGGTCTGGTCAACACTCCCGAGGAAATGATGGAGGCCGCCATTTCCAGCGGCGCGACCGAGTGGCAGATCATGCGCGACGTGCGCGCGCCCTATGCCGCGCCGACCATTCTGCTGGGGCTGAACCAAACCATCCTCTATGCCTTTGCCATGCTGGTGATCGCGGCGCTGATCGGGACCACCGGTCTGGGTCAGTCGATCTATCTGGCGCTAGGGCAGGCAGATGTGGGCTTGGGTGTTTCAGCGGGGGCTGCAATGGCCATACTTGCGTTGATCGCCGACCGCATGGTGCAGGGGTTTGCCGAAGAACGCCGCAAAGCGCTGGGCCTGTAATCAAGGGCAGGGGCGGCGTGTCCGCCTCTGCGTCCCAAATGATATCGGACAAAGACACTTCTTCCGAGCTGGCTTAAACCAGCCGCGGGTTGTTTGGAGGCTCGCATGACCGGGTGGGTAGTGTTCCTGGCCGCGCTAATCACTTTTCTGCTGACGCACGTTATTCCGGCCCGACCGTCCGTGCGAAATTGGCTGATTCAAGTGCTGGGCCGCAAAGGATATTTTGCGACCTATTCCGTAGTGTCCCTGTCGGCTCTTGGATGGCTTATAACCGCCGCAGCACACGCACCCTACGTCGAGGTCATCCGGCCGCTTGCGATCTTGCGGTGGGTGCCGTTGTTGATAATGCCTGTCGCTTGCTGGCTGGCCATTGCCGGGCTGTCGATTCAGAACCCTTTCTCATTCGGAGGGGTGGGGAGCCGCGCCTTCGACCCGGACAACCCCGGTATTCTGCGCAGCACGCGCCACCCGATACTTGCGGCGCTTTTGCTGTGGTCGATCTCGCATCTGCTTGCAAATGGCAGCCTGTCCCATGTGATCCTCTTTGGGTTATTCGCGGGGTTCTCTGCAATGGGCATGATGTTGATAGATCGCCGTAAATCGACCGAAATGGGTGCCGAATGGATACGCCTTTCCCGCAATACCGCGCGTCTGTCTCTGCGCGCACCGCGCCCTTGGCCTGGCCTTTGGATCTGGGTGGTTTCGCTGGTCGTCTTTGCGGGACTGCTTTACCTGCACGCAACCGTGATCGGGCTTTCTCCTCTACCATGACGTAGAACAGTGGTCGGACAGGGACATGCGTGCTATTTGGAATGTCACAGTTTTTCGACGGGGGTCCCCTGAATGTACTTGGCCTATGTAACAACCACTGATCGCGGAGCCACTGACCGGTTGCTAAGCGCGGCTGCGGAACAAATGCTCGTGTCCGGTGCGCGGCTGGTGGGCGTGGTGCAAACCAACACCGAATGCGCCGACAGCAGCAAGTGCGATATGGATGTCCGCGTCCTGCCAGCAGGAGAAACCATTCGCATCTCTCAGTCGCTTGGTTCGCAATCACGTGGGTGCCGTCTGGATCCCGCCGCGCTTGAGAAGGCTGTTGGGTATGTCACGGCTTCGCTGGCGGATGCACCGCAACTTTTGATCGTGAACAAGTTCGGCAAGCACGAAGCGGACGGGCGCGGTTTCCGTCCCGTTATCGCCGAGGCACTCGCGCAGGACATTCCGGTTCTGGTCGGAGTGAATGGTCTGAACAAGGAAAAGTTCGAGGAGTTCACCGGAGGGGCCGCCGAGCAGATCGCACCCGAACTTGAGGCGATCATAGGGTGGTTCGACCGGGTGACGGCAGAGCGCGCGGCTGCTGCCTGAAGGTGCTTTCCGTAGGGTAAGTTACTGGAAACCTGACTTGTTTCAGGGTCAATGTGCTGCAATCCTCCGACCCGGAGGAGATCGCAGATGTGGACCAACTGGTCGGGAAGCCAAAGTTCAAGCGCGCCAATTACACGCCCTGTTTCGCTCGCTGATCTGCAACAGGCTGTCGCACAACCCGGTAGTCTGCGGGTTGTCGGATCGGGGCATTCATTTACACCGATTGTGTCGGGCGCGGACCGGATACTGGACCTGTCCAGCCTTGAATTGGCGGCATTAGGTCAGGTCGGCGAAGACAGGGTGTGGGCAAATGCCAACGCGCGTCTGAGCGATCTGTCTCCGGCGCTTGCCGAACACGGCTTGGCCTTTCGTAACCTTGGCGACATCAACGCGCAGTCGATTGCGGGCGCAGTATCAACCGCGACGCATGGGACGGGGCGCACGTTGCCGTGCCTTGCGGCGGAAATAACTGCGGCGTGTCTGGTCGGCGCGGACGGGGACATCCTGTCGACGCAGGACATTCCACTTGAAATGGCGCAGGTCTCGCTTGGTACTCTTGGCGTTTTGTCCGAGGTTCAGATCGCCGTGGTCCCGAAACACAACCTGCGCCGCCGCGTGCGGCTGGCTCCGCTTGAAGAAACTCTGGCCAGCATGCATCAGAAGTGGGCCGAATTTCGGAACTTTGAGTTCTTTTATATCCCCTTCACCGGCAAGGCCGTTGAGATTCGTCATGAACTGACCGAAGCAACCGAGACCAAAGCCCCGCGCGATTTGGATATGATCGCGGTCAAGATGATGAGACTGGCCAGAAACGCTGGCCGGGTCAGCGACAGCCTGCGAAGCGTATTGCTGAAGTTGCTGACATTGGCACACTCGGATGAAGACTATGTGGGTGAAAGCTGGCGTGTTCTGTGCAGCGACCGCCACATTCGGTTCAACGAGATGGAATATCACCTCCCACCCGGTGTCGCGGACGAGGTGTTGCGTGAGGTGCTGACGCGCCTACATCGTGATCATAAGGACATATATTTTCCCATCGAGGTCAGGCAAACTGCGGGTGACACGGCCTGCCTCTCGCCGTTTCAGGGCGGGCCGCGCATTTCGATCGCGCTGCACACCGACGCGGCAGAGAACCACGCCCGCTATTTCTCGGCGATCGAGCCTCTGCTGCTTGAGGCCGGAGGCCGCCCACACTGGGGAAAGATGCATAATCTGACGTATAAAGAGCTTTCGCGCCTCTACCCTGACTTCGACCGTTTTTGCGCGTTGAGGGAACAAATGGACCCTGCCGGCAAGTTTCTCACGCCTGCCTTGGCCAAGCTGTTCCGGCCATGACAGCGACGAATTTGCAAAACCTGTCCAGCACGCTGCGCGACTATGGCGTCGACAAACCAGTGACCGTCATCGATCTGGATCGGCTGGATGCAAATTGCGCGTCGGCGCGCAGCTTGGTCGCGCCGGGTCTGGCGTGTCGTCTTGTTGCCAAGTCCCTGCCATGCTTGCCGCTGCTTGATCATATCCGGGCGCAGATACCGTCATCAGGGCTCATGACCTTCTCCGAGCCTATGCTTGCGGCGCTATTGCAGGCTGAACCTGACACTGACCATCTGATCGGCAAACCCCTTCCTGTCAGCTCAGCAGCACGGATTTTGCGAAACTACCCAAGTGCGGCCGAGCGTGTGCAGTGGCTCATCGACACACAGGAACACTTGGGCGCCTATCTGAAGCTGGCAGAAAAAACTGGTCTTCCGCTTCGCGTGTCGCTGGAAATCGATATCGGCTTACACCGGGGTGGGCTGCGTCCCGAAGACGTCCCTGGGATCGCACAGCATATTGGCAGTCATCCATATGCGCGGTTGGCCGGGGTCATGGGGTACGAGGCGCATCTGGCCAAGTTGCCCCGTGTCCTGAAATCCCGCGCCGCACGGTCCAGCGCAGGTGCGTTCCAACGCGCTGTAGAGGGGCTGCCAAATGCAGGCGAGGGGCTTTGCCTCAATACAGGGGGCAGTCTGACGTTTCAGTCCTATGCCGCTGACGGAGCAGCCAACGAGGTCGCCTTTGGGTCGGTATTGGTCAAGCCCACCGATTTTGACCACGCGACGACTGCGGCGTTTCAACCTGCCGGCTTTATTGCCTCGCCAATTCTGAAAGTGATGCAAGGCAACGCGTTGCCCGGTTTGGACATCCTGCCCAGACGGAAGACCGACTTGGCGATATTTGGCGGGCATTTTCTGGGGCAGCCTGTGTTTCCAGACGGTTTTTCCTATTCGTCGATCTTCGGCCGCTCAAGCAATCAGGAAGTATGGACCGGTCCATTGGGTTCAAACGTGAAACCCGGGGACATCGCTCTGTTGCGGCCAACACAAAGCGAGGCTGTGCTGAATCAGTTCGGACCGCTTCTGGTTTTGAAAGGGGGGCAGGTGGTGGACGAGTGGCAATGCCTGCCGAACTAACGGCCCGTTGAACTTTGTCACCATCTGAAGAAGATGGTGGGCGACCCTGGAATCGAACCAGGCGTGCGTCTCCGCGAGGGAGTTACAGTCCTAGGATTGACTTTATTTATATGGGATTGACCGAAGAAAATTCCAGACAAGATCCAGCATGTAACATATGCGATCAATGCCGCTTACTACAGGATAACGGTCAGAGAGCATATGGTTAGCATTTGAATAACGTACAAAACGTAACATTACACTTGGCAACGCCGAGGTTGCGTCGCGCTCGTACATGTGTACGTTCGTGCCTCTGGTTTTGCGCGACGCTACCCCGGGGGTAGATGGCAAGGCGGGGTGCGCTCTGTAGTCCTTGACACCCCTACCACTCATATCTCGGAGTCAAAAATGGTTGTCACCTGTCAGAATACAAAAAGTATCCTTTGATTCCGGTTTAACGAGACAAAGTGGTCATCTGACGAAAACACTAGGATGTCGCATTCGAGCGACCGCTTTGGACCGTTTTGTGTAGGCAGCAGGTGTTCCTTTATTTCGGTTGACTGGCAGATTCCTCCGCAGAGGCGACATCCGTGCAAACTGTCGCAAACGACCGCGTTGAGCTCTCCTCAGACCTTGATCGCGTGCTGAGCATCAGCAACGATTGGCTTGGACTCTCGGCTGCATTCGACGACAAAGCAAAAGCATATTTAAGATTGTCAGCCCGCTTCGCACAATGGAGAATCAAATGCGTCGATCGATCCTGATGCTGTTAATGGCTATGGGGGTATTGGGGGGGTCCTGAATCATTACAGCCGCTCTTTGAGGATTCCAAGTTTCTTCCTTCTACGTTCGTACCTCCTGAGCGCCCGCCATCTCTTGATATTCCAAGGGGTCTTAAGGAACTGCTTTTTCCAATCAAGCTGATTTAAGTCTGCTTGACTTGCCAACTCCAATAGTTCCCAATCGGCCAACAGTTCCAGGTTAGCTGGCGAGTTTTCAGGACAATAATGTCTTCGGGTGATGTTCTTGGCTTTTCTTTTTAGCTGCGCATTACCCAGTTTTGTCAAAGCTTCCCTCGCGTCATCACTAAATGGAACTTGTTGTACGCCTTGATCAATCAAACTTCGGAATGTGCTTTCGTAGCCATCGATACTGTTTGCCTCACTGAAGCTTCGTGCTGTTTCAGACGCAATGAACTCAGAATCCCTAGGCTTGGTTATTAACCCTTTGATCGCGTCTGCTAGCGCATACGCATCGCCCATTCGGACAACCTGACCAAATCTGTCGTCAGTAAGAACTTCGCCCAGAACACCAGTATCAAAACCTACGACTGGTTTGCCACACGCAAGAGCTTCAACTGTTGTGTTTGAAAACGTTTCTTCAAGCGATGGAACAATAACAGCGTCCAAACAATTGTAGTATTCACGCAAACCGCTTGTTGACCTGAACGGCTCGAATTGAACGACTTCAAAGGGGCACTCTCGAAGTAACTCCTCGGCGGAGTTTTTGGTTGCGGCGACCACAACGGCCAACTCCAAGTCTGGGTTTTTTTGGTGGAGATATTGAAGAGACGTCAAAAACTTCTCGTGACCTTTGATACGGCTCGAAAAAGATGGAAGATACCCTAGCTTGAATTTCTTCTGAACTGACTTACTGCCGATTAGTAGCTTGTTATGCGGATCATGGTAGAAGGCGTTGCAGTTCACATAGTTTGAGATCTTCGTTCTTCTAACTTTCTCTGCAAGCGATGACTTCGCCAAAATTCTCTCGGAATGCTCGCTCAGGGCGACGAATGTCACAGCGTCTAAGTTCCAGGCCGCCTTTTTGGCGGAGAGAACAATTGCAGGGTAGTCGTCTTCGTTATCCTGTAGTTGCGGGCATTGGTTACAGCCTGACTGCCACCCATTGCACCCATGAAAGAAATGACATCCACCAGTTATGGCGTTCATGTCTCTCAATGTTATCGTAACAGGAACTCCAAGTCTTGTAAGCGTAGCGATGTTTTCCACAGAAAGGAATTTGGCTGGCCATGTTATGTTGATTAAGTCAGCCCCTTGCACCAATTCCAGAAGGTCTTCGGCCGGTATCGCATGATTATCTAAGCTGAAAGTGGTTAGCCCAGAACGACCGGGAACAGAGCTATGTTCAAAATCGACTGAGTTATCAGCAGGCAGAGATAGAACATTGGGTGTATAGCCGCGCATTCGGCGAATTTCGCCTGGCCGTGTAACAAAGCGAGAGTCAAAACCACGTCGCAGGAGACCACGGTGAACGTTTAGTGACGCACCGGCAGCACCGCCAAGGCCCAAAGCGCAAAAGTGCAAAACTCGAATACGCGGAAGATCAAACCATTTCTGAACTTGTGCTAACGCGGTCAACCTAGAATTTGACGAAAACTGCGCCAAACGGCTGCGAGCGTATTCACCGTTGTCACAAAACACGTCTGCCGCATTGGCAACCATGTCAAGGATCGCGTTTTTTAAAGCAATCGGATCACCATGCGGAACTATCTTAGCCTGCGAAGCGTCGGCCCCTACGACTTCAGGAATACCACCTGCATCGGTGCCAATCACAGGCAACCCGGAAGCGATCGCCTCAATCATTGCAACACCGAAGGTCTCTGTTCGCGGGATGGAATCGTTACTAAGGGTCGAAGGCAGCACAAACAGGTCGAACTGAGACAAATAGTCCGGACGCTTCTTGAAATCGACAAAATCGACAAACTTAATACACTTATCGACCCCCAGAGAGCGTGCAAGCTTTTCCAGCACGTCCAGCCGTTCGCGCCACCGCCCGAAGATAATTTCTACCTCTACCTCAGGCGCGTCAGGGTCTTTCTTAAGTTCTGCGATCGCCCGCAGCAGGTGATCGTGACCTTTCCATTTTATCAGACGCCCCACAGTTACAATGCGTAAAGGGCGCCCTTTCTTCCAAAAACGTTCGACTTTCTTAAAGTCTTGGAAACTTGGGTCCACAGAATTGGGAACTGAGAATACTTTTTCCTCTGGAATCCCAACTTCAACCAATAGGTTCTTAAGAAAGGAGCTGACTGCAGTGAATGCAACGTTCGACGCATCAGCGCAGTACTCAGTCAAGTACGAATGGTAGTCTTCATTATCACGTGCGCTAAAAACATCTATTCCATGGCACATATTCACCCACGGTAAATCATATTGGTCGGCTTCCAACCGATCATGCAACCACCAGCCATTAAGTGCAAAATGCGCGATGACTTTCTGTGGCTCTAAGACCTGCCAAATCAGCTTGTAAGCAAAGCTTCGCAAGTCTTTTCTTGACTGATCCCAAGGAAGTGTGAGCACGTGATGATACGGGCGATTTTCCGCTTCTTTTCGAATGTCGCAAAGAACAACGTGCATATTGTCGTTTTCAGCGCACGATAGATCGTTCAATAAATCAAAGATAAATGTTTCAGAAGGCGCCGAGAAAACCTTTGTGAAATGAATCACGACATTCCGGTTCGTGTTTTTTCGGTACTCACTCACTTGCGTAACTGCCGAAAGAAGAGCCGTCCAATCACTTTCAGCCTGTTTGTCCTCACTAGACACAACTAGTTTGTCAAGCGGGAACTCGGCCTCGACAGCAGCTTTTAGGATAGGGACTGCCACGGAATTCTTAGGATTTAAGAAATACCCCGGGCGGTTCAAAAAATTCCACTCCAAAGCAAATTTGACTGCGCTTTTAAGGCTAGTGAATACACCCCCTTGGTTCTTTGCTATGTCCAACGCAATGCTAGCCTTCTTTGCGTCGAAATTTGACAAGTACAATTGCCGCGCTTGGTTCTTATCGAGACAGGGAAAGCACTCTGAAAGTAAATTGCTGGATTCGGAAATTACTCTATTCCGGACAGTGTCCGTCGAAGATGAAGACAAGCCTTGTGACGAATAAAACACATGCCGACCGGGTGCTTTGACAAACTTCAGTCCAGAGGCATAAGCCGCCCGGTTCCACTTTGCATCTGCAACGATTTTGTAAGAAGCGTCAAAGCGCCCCACTTTTTCGAAACAATCACTTTTGAACAAAAACGTATTATGCTTTATCCCTAACTGCGCGACAAAAATACCGTCGTTGATTACACCTACATCTATTGGACCTTTTTCAGTTTTATAGTCACAGTAACTGATATCGGCTCCGCTTTCCTCCAGAGCTTCCACCGAAGATTTAATAAAATCCGGATAAAACGAGTCGTCGGAATTCAGAAGCGCAACGTATTTACCTCGGGCTCTCAAAAGCCCCTTATTCATTGCATCATAAATTCCATTATCCGGTTCAGAAATCAGACAATCGACAACATCCCCATGTTTTTTAACCCGCTCAATAGTGCCGTCCGTTGATCCACCATCAATGACAATGTATTCTATTGGACCAGGGTAAGTTTGTTCTGAGATTGACTTGATTGCCGCCTCGACGTTCGCTGAAGCGTTGAAAGTCACCGTGACCACAGAAACAAGTGGCAGGCTATTTCCTGACCTTTTTTGGTCTCCCCCAGATAGCGTTTCGTATTCGACGCTGCCACAAACTAACTTCTGTCCGGCCAGCGCTTCAAAGATACGAGTTCTATCTTCTTCAAGGTTCATTCAGTAGGTCCGCCTCTCGATCAAGTATTTAGCCAAGCGAAATCATGATTGATCACAATGAAGTCTTTGGCCTGCTCTAGCCCAGTCTCTTTTTGGCAGCAAAGTGAATATGACCTGCCAACTTGAGTTTTTCTCTCTTGATTGCACGAATTTTGTTGGATTCCGTTGCATCAAGCCTTCTCTCCAGTAGCGCCTCCAGCAAGGTGTTTACCGGCGTTTCTTTGGAGAAAAAAGCATTCAACCCCGTATCGTACCCAAAGACGGCTCTCATTCCTAACAAGATGCCATCTACTCCCGGCGCAAGTTCAAAAACCTCGAGGCCATGGTCACCAAAAACAACCCGAATGCCGTAGTGCGTCCAATTGAAGATGCTGCGTGAATGAAAAGGCTCCAGTTGAGAAACTGACCCCAGAAACAGACCACCTGGACACAAGACGCGAGAAACCTCGGAGATGACGGCGTCGGGATAGCGTACATGCTCGAGGACCTGCCTACACCAAACGACATCAAAAGTCTCGTTTTCGTAGGGAAGCTTTACACCGTCATAAACGTCGATAGGTGGTGCGCTTTTTGGGCGGTTCAGGTGTTCACTGGAGTCGCCGATGTCGACGCCCGTCCAATTTACGCGTTCCTCGCCCAAAAATCTGTAAGCTTTGCCCCGTGAAGCGCCATTCCCCGCGCCCAAATCCAGAAACTGGATCACTTTTTGTGCATCGGAAAGAAAACTTGGCAACTTCTGTAGGTAGTGCCAGTCCATTGCCGTTTCTCTCGAGTCGTCACTAAATAGTTCGCTTGGAACTGATTCGGGTGTTTCCATGGATCCTCCAGCACTGATTTGTCCGTTATCTATCTGGTTTTCAAGGCTCCAACCAGTAGTGAAAATCAGGTTTTCGGCGGGGCCAGTGAAATTTTACCTGGCCCGGAATCTATCTCAAAAAAGAGTCACTTTTCGAGTTTGTGGAATTAAGTTCGACTTCATCAGCTTGGTGGCTACGCCAATCGAAATGTCGCAACTTCAATCTCTGCTACTAGACTAATCCCAGTTTAGCTAAAATTCGCAGCGGATGAGTTTTTCCTGCGTGACCCCTAAATCGGTGGGTGGTCGTCAAGCAGACGACCCTTGATGCTAACAGCCCTGCGAGCGCGCGGCCCCGCCTCCGGTGGAATTTTGGATACAGGCGACGGAGTCAACGACAGGGTCAGCCTGTTTTTGTCGCGCCTGAGATAGCCGCCGGAGTTCAGTTCTTCGCGCAACATCCTCGGTGCTATTCCGACCTCGGCTGCAAGTTTGTCGAACGCAGAGCAGAACACCAGGAACGCACCGACAGTCGACAACGCCTCAGATGACTCAATGACCATCCCGACAAGCGACCCATCGTCTGGAGCCGACAAAAGCTCGTATTCGTATCTCAGTTTCCTCTGACCTTTGTCGCGCTCGACTTTCAGATAAGCAAATCGTTGTCCGTTGACGCGTATCCAGTCGGCGACCCTCTGGGCAGGGATGTCGAGGGTGTCCTGGTGTTGGATGTATCGCAATTGCTCAAAGAACGGCCTTGAGAAATAGTTTGGTGGTCGTCCTGACTTCCTGGCGAGTTCCTCGATAAACGACATAATCTGGTTTCCGCTGGTGTGTTCGTCGTTGCCGAGGATACCTGACAACCACAAAAGCCTCAAAGCAGGTGCTTGGGTGGGTGCGTCCTAGCCATGGCCTCGACAACATCCCACGCGCAATCCGGGCCGAGTAGCATCCGCGTCTCAAGGGGTAGGGTTGCATCAGCACCGAAACCGACGAGGTTGGCCATAACCCCCCTGACACCCATACTGACGCTGTTTGTGGTGTGCCAACGCAGGGGTTTGATTAACTGTTCGTATGTGCCACGCATATAGCCGTAGTGGTCCAGCTTTCCCTGGCGCTTTGCCACTGCGTAAATCCGTTGCCAGACGCCGGGTGCATCGAGCGCACCGCCCTCGACCGACATTGCGGTTGCTGTTATCCTGGGCATCTCCAGCATCTTTCTGACCGGGGGAAACCTGACAACGCCGACCTGGTCGGATTTGTAGAGGACGATCGAGCCGTGCCGGACACCGACTGCCAGACAAGCGAGACGCAGCAGTGAGCAGCGACAAAGGTTGCGTGCCCGAAGTATTGCCGTGCCGGATGGTTTGGTCGTCGTCAGGAATAACCGCTCCAGTGCCCTGACATCAGCATCCAGAACCGACAGGTAGGGCGCGAAGTCGGGTTGGTGTTCACGGACCACGACCTTGAGCCGGTCGACTTTCTTTCGGACTGTCCGAATGTTAAGCGGGGGCATTGGAGTAGGGCGGGGGTGCTTCCACTTCCTACCTGTGTTGAAGGCGGTCACGCGGTGTTGCTGTGCCCCTGGCATACAGCTCGCCAGCGCGGCGTGAACAGCGACCATCGGTGATAACAGGGACTGCGGGTTGTCGAGTGGCGGCAGGGGCACTGAAGGGTCGGCGAACGCGCCATAAGGCCCGTCGGTTTCCATCTCGACGCGCTCAGTTCGCACGTCATACAGTTCTGGGTCGGTTAGGGTCATAACCGGGTCTCCACGTTGGTTTTGGGGGTTGAACGATGCGAACGATGTCCGAACGATGTTTGTGAGGGGGTGTCGTTCTACCTTAAGTCCAAGATAGTAAAGGGTTAATACAGATAGGCGGGCGATGCGAACGATGTTTTCGGCAAACTCTTTTTTAGACACCCAGAAACCGACAGCTGCACCGTCAAATATCAACGACTCCTGTGTAATTCTTAAGTCTTTGAAGTCGTTAGTTTTAATTACACAGCGGTCGTCTGTGTAAAAATTGAGGTCTTTTTCAGGCTTTAAATAAAAGGTTTCGCGAAAACATCGTTCGCATCGTTCGCTTTTTCTAAAAATAGCTTTTAAAAACAATTTTTTAAGGTAGAACGATGACCCCCGAAAATCCTCGTTCACCCATCGTTCGCGACCGTTCGCCTCTATCGTTTTCGCCGCAGCCACGACTACGGCACCTTCGGCTTAGGGATTACCAGCTTCAAAACATGCCGTCTGACACGGTCTTTTTTGCTCCGTCTCCCCCCACCGACATAGATGCCGTTGTGGCCCAAAAGCGGTTTGGCTCGTGCGAGGGCGCTGCTAAACGCGTTGGGCGCTTTCGGCCATCCTCGTGCGGTTTTGTTGACCAAGAACACTTTATTGCCTTTGCCGTCATCGACCAGCAGCCCTTCCAGGTGTCGTTTGAGCTCGCTCGACGACCCGGTCAGCACTGATGGTCCGTTGGGGTCGTGCAGAACAGCGACTATCGCCCCCGCGACCGGATTGTTCTCCAGCACCCCAGCCAGCACCTCGCCCTGGTTCTCCGTATAGGCATCCAGGAAGGCGTCGGGCTTGTTGTTGGTGGCCAGCGAGCAGGCAGCGGCCCAGGACGCGAAGTCGGCCATTCTCGGCAGCATTGGCAATTTGAGGTTAGGTCCGTGCTTCAAACCAGCGACGACCCCGTCCAGCAGGCCACCAAGGATGCCACCAGCCAGGCGGTCAAACCTCGCTTCCATCGCCGCTTCGGTCTTCCGTTCTTTGTCCGGTATCCTGGGCAGCTCTATCGACAACATCCGGTCGGCCAGGTCTTCACGGACGAACAGCTCGTTAATTCCGTTCAGCAAGACCGGGCGCTTTACCTCGATTGTTGCTTCGTCGTCGTCCGTGTAGAGCGCCCGCTTTGACAATCCGCCACCAGTCGCCAGCCTGCAAAGCGCATCGCTTTGGTCCTCGCTGACGAAACTGACGTTATCATAGGCCACAACGCGCTGGTGCTTAGCCGCAATCATCAGGTCTTCGGTTTTTTTGGGAAAGACAACATCCAGTGGCGAGTGGTTGTCGACCAGTTTTCGCAAGGAGCGCGTTGACCCGGTTTTGCTGGCTCCGTGCGCGCCCGAGATTGCCAGTATGGGAAACGGCCCCTCGGGTTTGAGCGTTGCGTGAAGCCACGCGACCGTCAAAAGGAAGTCGTTCTCGGCCTGAAACCTTATCAGTTTCTTTAGGTCGTCGACCGACCCGCCACGCACGGGTGTTGGCAGTTCTTTCGCTCCAGACGACCGAACAAATTTGCAAGGGCACACATCATACGAGATGATGTCCCACCCTGATGCCGTGGCTCTCACAATCTCCCAGTCAGGTGTGCCAAGGTCTAAGTAAATGTCTTGGCCGTGACGACCGCATCGCACATACACCTCGTGGACTTGCGGAGCGGTGACACCGTCGCCGTGCTTGGAGAGTGCCTTGATAGTATGAACAGCGTTATCGAGGGTCGTTGGCACTACAGCCCTGCCTGTCTGGTGCAGATACAAGCCAGCCAGCAGTTCCTTGTATTGCTTGCCACCCACACGAAAAGTTTCGTTGTGCCCGTTGACGACACAATCTGCGTAAGCCTCCCCGCCGGGGTCGGTATAGAGGGTGTGTTGGTTCGCAATCTGGAGCACTTTGTCGACCGCTGCCAGTCTCGGTGCCTCCTCGTCTTCGTCGGTTTGCGCAGCCGCCTCGTTTGCCCTGCGAGACTCGATTTCGCTCGTTAACCCGTCCACGAACGCCTCTTTGGTGGTTGCCCACCCTGCGGCAGCAACACTGGCGTGCATCAAGTCGTATAACCCGGAGATGTCGTCTTTGGTGGCCAGTATCTCAGCGACCATCGACATTTCCTGGAGCAGGTCAGCATCGCCACGACCGACCCGCTCCTCAAATATCGCAAGCATATCAGCGGCTGTTTTTATCGAGCCAGCGGTGTATGGGTTTTCCTCTGTCGCCTCGTCTTGTGTGTCGATGGCCAGCAGAGCGTCCGCACCGTCAACTCGCACATCCGGTTCGCCCAGAACGGAGCCAAGCAACGCGTCCAGCTGTTCGCTTTCGGTTTGCATCTCAATTTCCTTTCGAGGGATGTATCATCCCTCTGCTTTTGATGTTGTGTTGGTCTGAGCCGCCTGCCGTTCCAGACACGGCTTGTTATCGGCGACAAGCCCGCGTCAGCAGTTGTCCAGGGCGAAACCGACGACCCTGCCTGAGTAGTCATCACCTTTGTCGGTATGAGCCAGCAGGGCGGGCGCGGCCCGCTCCAGTAGATAAATCAGCTCGTCGGGCGACTTACCCTCTCGCACCCACTGGTTAGCCAGGTAAAAGAACGCGTCGTGCCGCCCCGACCCGATAGCCACGGCCTCCTGGGCGATGGTCAATGCCGCCCGCGTCGGCCCCATAGCAGCGAGTTCTTTCCACCGCGCAGGCCACGACCCGACACTCCTTGACTTGCTCAGACGATGCCCCCGCTTAGCTGCCATCTCGGCGCGCAGTTCGCGCAGTATAGGCTCAGCAGCGACCATAAACGCATCGACCTGGGCACCGCTGACAATCGGGATTGACGGGTCGGTGGCATTCACATCCAGCAATGACTGCTCTGGCCACAGGTAAGGCCGTCCGGCCTTCTGGTGAAAACCGAACACGGCCACCTGGCCCGAGCCGCTGAAGACCTCCAGCGGGTGGGCCTTCCTGGACCTTGTGGAGCCGTCTGACCGCCTGACCTGCACCTGCTTTGGTGCGTTGCCGGTTCGCACAAGCGAGGTTACACCGAGTAATTCGTTGGCCAGCCCGACAACCTCTTGATTGACGGCAGGGTCAAGGATGTCGATGTCGAGCACGCACAATTCCTTCTGGACTGCGATGCCGCAAGCGTCGTCTCCGCTCGCTTTTATCTGCCTTGTCAGTGCGTTTTGCGTCCACTGAGTTTCGTTGCGATTGCTCCACCCCTTCAGATAGGCAATTTTGGTGTCCGGTTTGAGACGGATGGGCCGATAGCCGCGTTGCCATAGTGTCGTCGCGACTTCACCAAAGCGGGCCGGGGTCTCTTTGTGCGCACTCATAGAGCCATACCGATGACATCGTCTGACTCGTCGGGACTGGAGTCAGAGGTTTCAGCATTGGCAGGGTTGTCAGCTGACAATGCCCGTGCGCTCAGGATGGTGTTCTGCACCCTGTCTTGTCGTTGTTCACAACCAAGCGTAAACAGCGCCTCACGACCCATCAGTTCATCCAGAACAGGAGCGACCAGGCCAGGTAGTTTGTGGCCCAGGCCACAAGCGTTGATGATGGCGGTCAGTGCCCCTAGGTTGCGCTCGACAAACTGCCGTGCATGACTGCTGTCTGCCTTGCCAGGCGTGACACCGACAACCAGCGGAGCCGCGTCGACGCTTTCGCCTTCAAATGTCTTGAGGTCTAGCTGCTCCAGCTGCGCGCGGTTGCGGGTGATTTGTCCTCTGGCCCCGACGACGCGGAGCATATGCTCGCCAGCCTCCAGGACCACGGGCGCTTTCTCTTTGCCGGTCAGTTCCAGCGTCAGCGGCCCAGACCAGCCCAGGTCGTTGGTGTTCTTGGCTCTGTCAGGCCAGACCTCGTCGATGACTTTGCGGGTGTCATCTGATATTGTCGGTTTCATCTCAATTGTCCTTTGGATTGGGGTCGCGTGTCGCGAGTCAGCTGCGCGCGACCTCTTTCGTTTTTCCTTAAGCCGTCGCAGGCGCATTTCGTGGTGTTTGCGCTGGTCGTCGTCGATGACAGCGACTTCCATCACTTCACCCCCCAGGTGATGACGGGTTTCTGTTTTGGTGGCTTGATAAAGTCCCAAATATACCAAGCGAAGTTGTGCCGCGGACTACCGCTGCCATCAGCGAACCAACGCGGTCGGGTTGAAAGCTCGACCTTGGCTGCGAAGGCATCGAACTTGAACAGGTGCGCCCGTGACTTGGCATAGGACCATTCAGCCCGTGCCAGCAGCGCCACCGTCCCTTTGACCTGCGCCATCAGGAACAGCGCGTGTTCGACGTGATTGTCCAAATCGTCATAAGGCGGATTCATTACGATTCCGCGAATCTGACCTGACGGAACCTGCCGATAATCAAAGAAATTCCGCTCCAGCACATCGTGGCGGCGCGGCGTCTTGTCGGAGGCGTAAACCGCCACCGACTCGTTTTTCAGGGCATCGACCAGGTCACCCTTGCCCGCGTGAGGCTCCCAGGCCACCGCAGGAAGACCGTAGGCCCGTTTCAGGGCCTTGACCAGCCATTTGGCCTCTAACGTGTCGTAGGCGTCGTTCTCTATGCGGTCGTGGCCAGATTTAACCATTGCGGGGTCAGTCATTGAAAACCTCCCGAATCTGGCTCTGGAGGTCGCAGGTGCCGAATAGCTGCTTCACGCCGCGTCATCCGTCTGCGGCTGGATGGCATTGCGCGCACGGTAGTCGTCAACCGACCGACCCACAATCGACGTGACGCGACCACGCTTGTAAGCCGTAATCTCGCCTGACCGGATAAGTCCGTAGATGAAATTCTCCGACCAGCCAGCTGCGTGATACAGCTCGCGGATTGACCAGTCGCGGTGGCCGAATTTGCCGCCATCTTGGGCGGGTAGTCCATAGTTATCAAATTGCAAAGTGCTCTCCATCGGCTGTTGATGAAGTGCACTTTGGCGTAGTTGGTTAGGTAGGTGTTTGCAGCTGCTTAGCAGCTGCAACTTTAATTTTTATTCCGTATAAGTTTCCGTCGAATAGTCGCTTTGCTAGGAACTCTGTCGCTACCCGGCGGGATTGCCTGAGCTGCAATCATAAGGTTTTCGATAATGCTAATGGCCTCACGCGCTTTGCCGTTGTCGACCAGCCTCTGGTAAGTTTCGCGCCAGTTTTGCCAGAACCGTTCCTGCTCTGCCTTCCGCACCGCTGCCTTGGCCTTGCCACCGGCCGCCCGTCGTGCAGCCTCCGTCTCACGCACCAGCTCGTCGACACCTTTCTGATAGCGGAAAAGACGCTCAAACTCTGACGCTCGCTGCGCAGCGGTCATCTCGCCGTTGCAAATGGCTGGTGCGTCGGCTGCGATGATGTCGCGGAGTATGTCCTCGGCTTTCTGGTTGGTTGTCTTGTCAGTGACATCGACAACGACCACCCCGCTCCAGGGTTTGCGCACAGTCATGCACGCGCACCGTCAAGGCTCACAACATCCGCGCTCTCATTACCAACGATCGCGTCGGCCCACCGCTGCCAGGCAGTCGCTGCGGGCTGGTTCAGCGCCGCACCATTATAGGTGCTGTCGACACGGGTCGAGGGTGGCAGGTGGTTCAGCACACGGTCCCGGACCTCGATGGGTATCAGGTTCTCGGCAAACCAGGTCGTTGCGGCATGTCTTACAGAATGAGATACAAACCGTTTGTTGATTTCCAGTGTTCCTCGACCGGCTGACAACGCTTTGGCCACAGTCTCCGCCGACATATGCTCGTCGGGATATTTTGCAGACGGGAAAACCCAGACACCGTCTGGGTCAGCTTCACGACGACGCTTCAATATCTCGACCGCCTGCGTAGGCATCAGGATGATGTGCTCGGTGCCGTTCTTGGCGCGCTCGGCTGGCAGCGTCCACCGCGCACACTCCAGGTCAATCTCCGACCACGGTAGGTCTACTGTCTCACTGATGCGGGTCGCGGTCAGTGTTTGCAGCCGCAACGCATCAGCATTGAGTTCGCCGAGTTCGTCGAGGTTGTCATAGTAGCGGCGCACCTCGTCGATTGTCGGCTTGTAAGCATCGACCTTGCGTGAGGGCAGAGGTGGCACCCCCGACATCGGGTTGGCAATGTCCTCGGGCAACCACGGCTCGGCTATCTTGATTTTGCGCGTCTTGCCTTTGGCCACATTGAACATAGTGGACAAGCAAGCCAGTAGTTTCTCGGCTTCCCGAGGTGCCCGGTCGTGGAGCGAGTGCACAATCTGGGTGATGTCCTTAGCCTCGACCCCTGATACCGCCTGTTTGCCGAGCTTTGGCACGATGTGTTTGTCCAGCAGCCGTTCGTCGACGGTCCACGATCGCTTAACCTTTTTGGCGTAGTCCTCGATGTATCTGCGCACCAGCCGCTCGATGGTCATCACCTGGTCATTCGGCTCATTGCCAAGAAGCTTGTCGGCGTGCATCGGCCTCGGCTTGCCATCGACCACCTCGGTAAACTTTGCGTTTGCATCCCTGCGCAGGTCGCGCAGTTGTCGCCACATCTCTCTGGCCTGAGCGATGGTGACACCCGGGTAGCTGCCCATCGGCACCTCAATCTGGTGTCGTGTCATCGGCTCGGTGGTGCGGAAAACCCACCGGCGACCATCCAGCTTCCCGTGTCGCATAACCAGGCCGGGCCGTTTGGGGTCAGTGAGTTTGTGACCGGGTCGTAGCTGGTCGTATGACAGGTTGTTAAGGTCGGTCGCATTGCCCTGTTCTCCGACCTCGATAGCGGCTGCAATGGCAGTCCTGAGCGGTCCCCTGACCATATCGTGAGCCTGATAGAGCAGGTCGATGGCATCGCGCTGGCCTTGTGTCTTGCGTTTGTTCATCTGCTCTCCTCCAACGCAGCGCGGCGCTCGCGTGCCTTGTCAAAGTCGATGCGGATTGCGGCCAGGTGCAGCAGGTCGGTGATAGGGTCGTCGTCCTGAGATTGGATGACTGGAAACAGCTCCCACAAGTCGCCGTTCCACCGTTTCGGCTGCGCGTATGGCTCCAGCGTCTTTTTGAGTTGCACGATGTTCGTCAGTGAGCCGAAAAAGACGGGTTTGCCCTCCGTGTCGATGCAATAGGTGCGAAATCGGCTGGCTGGCAGGTCAACATCGACGACCTGGTTGAGAGCGTTGTCGTAATTCAGCACTCGCGATTGATGTTGGGTAAAACCGTCTAGTTCATCCTTGGGCAGTGGCTCGACCGCCTTCCCAAGTAAAAAATCCCGGTGAGCATCCATTGTGCGGTCAACAGCGGGCTTGCCCGTTATGAGGTGGCCGACCAGCCCATCGACAATCGGGTTGATGTTTTGGAGTAGATGATTGGTGCCATCAAAAGCTATAGTGTCAGCGTTCATTCCGTCTTTCCTTTCAGCAGGACGGGTGGACGACTCAGGGTGTTACAGCACCCTGGGTCACTTAAATGAACATAATACTTTTCCAGACTTTGCCCAGACTGAGAAAGTCGTCGACGCGCATTCAGGGGTATTGGTGTGGAAATGGTGGATACACGGTGTAATCGCCGCGATCACCGAAAGGCAGGCAAATGAGCTATATTTTGTTGGTGGATTGGTAGTGGTGGGCGACCCTGGAATCGAACCAGGCGTGCGTCTCCGCGAGGGAGTTACAGTCCCCTGCCACACCTTGCGGCCTGTCGCCCACTGTCAGGCGTTGCACCTGACGTGGAGGCGTGATTACTAGCGCCTTAAAGGAGCGTCAACAGGAAAATATCGCTTTGGCGCAGGAAACCGATTTCCCGGCCCGGAGGCCCAAGAAATGAAAAAACCCAAGTGGGTCGTTGAAAAGGAACAGGCGCGCAAAGCTGCGGCGTCCGAAACCGTCTGGCTGTTCGGACTGCACGCTGTACGCGATGCCTTGATGAACCCAGAACGGCAGAAGCTGCGCTTGATAGTGACCCGCAACGCGCGGGACAAATTGGCCGAAGCCATTGAGTTTGCAGGGATTGATCCCGAGATGGTCGATCCGCGCAAATTCACCGCTCCGATTGATCCGGGGTCCGTGCATCAGGGCGCGGCGTTAGAGGTAAAGCCGCTGGATTGGGGTGGGCTGGCCGAGAACTGCATCGGGCGCGAACACCCGCGCGTTATCCTGCTGGACCGCGTGACAGACCCGCACAATGTCGGGGCGATTCTACGCTCGGCCGAAGTGCTCGGGGCCAGCGCGGTTATCGGAACGCGCCATCATTCGGCCCCGGAAACGGGGGCGCTTGCAAAAACCGCCAGTGGTGCGCTGGAAAGGCAGCCCTACCTGCGTGTTCGCAATCTGGCCGATGCTATAGTCGCGTTGCAGGATATGGGCTTTCTGGTGCTGGGTCTGGACGGCGAAGCGGATCTTACCATCGAGGCCACTTTGGACGGCAAACTGGATCAACCAGTGGCGCTGGTGCTTGGGGCTGAGGGGCCGGGCCTGCGCCAAAAGACCAAGGAAACCGTTGATCACCTGGTGAAAATCGACGCAGCGGGCGGGTTTGGTTCTCTGAACGTCTCAAATGCGGCCGCGATTGCCCTATATGCCTCAAGGCACAGATAAACAGGAGAGCACCATTTCCACGCCCTCGAAAATCGCCACCTGCTGCTATTGCGGAACCCGCGCGGCGCTGGTTCTCAAAGGGAAGCAGCGTCATGAGCTGAGTTGTTCAAGCTGTGGCGCCCCGCTGCACGACTTGAAAATGGTGCCCAAGCGCAAACTGTCGGAAAGCAAGCCTACGCGGGATAACGCAAAATATCATCGCCCTTACAAGAACAAAAAGAAGAAGAAAAAGGGTGTTTTCTCTCGCGTTCTGGACGAAGCCTGGGACGTGATTGAAGATATCTTTGATTGATCGGCTGTTTTCGCGTCGCGCCTGATCACAACCACGTTAATGGGGGTTCCAGATGCAAAGAAAAATTGCAATTTGATACCCTGACTCTCAAAACGTGACTTGATGACGATGAACCGACGTTTCCTTCTTGGCGCGATCGCCGCTGCTGTTTTTGCCCCGGCTGCCTATGCGCAGGACATGCCCGTCTTTTTCGAGACGGGCGGTGCAGCTATGGCGGGCTACGATGCGGTTTCCTATTTCAATGGCGGAACACCCGTTCAAGGTTTGCCCGAATTCTCTGTGATGTGGAAAGGGGCCGAGTGGCACTTTGTGTCAGCCGAGAATCGGGATGCATTTGAGATGAACCCGCGGGCCTATGCCCCTCAGTTTGGCGGGTACTGCGCATATGCAATGGCGCAGGGGCAATTGGTCAGTACGGACCCGAACCTATGGCAAGTGGTCGATGGCCGCCTTTACCTGACCCATTCGCCTGAGATTGAACTTATTTGGAACAGTGATGCCCCGGAATATATCCGTATGGCCGAGTCATATTGGCCTGCCGTTCTTTATGATCAGTAGGCGAATTCCCGCCTCTTTTGACGTGTCATCACAAAAATGAGCGCGACCTCTTTTTTTCTGAAAACTTATGCCTAAATGTCACAGTGACCGCGGAGCGGAACTGCCGCGGGTCATTTCACTGTCCCTCGTTCCAACAACTGGCGCTCAGATTTCGATCTGAGCGCTTTTTTCTTTTGTGTGGTCCGAATAGGGTGGCCGCATGACTGACTATACCGATGCGTTTCTGAAAGACATTCTGCAGCGAACCAAGTCGATCGCCGTGGTTGGCGTTTCGATGAATCCGGTCCGTCCCAGCTACTATGTGGCGCGTTACCTATCGCTAAAGGGATACAAGGTGATCCCTGTCAATCCGGGGCACGCAGGCAAAATGTTGTTCGGTGAGACGGTGCGCGCTTCGCTGTCGGATATTTCCGGGCCGGTAGACATGGTGGATATTTTCCGACGTTCAGAAGCTGTTCCGCCAATCGTTGATGAGGCGCTGAAAGCGTTTCCAAACTTGCGCACAATCTGGATGCAGATCGGCGTGGAAAACCCTGAAGCCGCCGCAGTAGCCGAAGCGCGCGGCGTTGATGTTGTAATGAATCGTTGCCCGAAAATCGAATATCAACGCCTGTTCGGAGAGCTTCGCATGGGCGGCTTTGCGACCGGGGTGATATCGTCCAAGCTCTGAAGGTTTAACCGTCGGGCAGGGGCTTCAGCCGCGCGACCTGCTCTAGCCGCCGCTGTTCAAGTACGATTTCGCGCGGCACCCATTCGTATTTCGTATCTTCCGGCAATGGCGACCAGAATAAGGTTCCACCGTACCGCCATGGGTCCAGAACGACGCCATCGTACATGGTTTCACCTTTGCGGCTGATGATCGCGGTGCTGTGGTCGATACGGAACGGATTGTCCGCATTGGCGATAGCGCGATGCATTTCCAGCGTTTGAAAGCCTTCCTGATCCAGCCGCCGCTCGATGTCTTCAGCCCAGTGCCAGCACAACCCGCGAGGGCGTAGCCCCTTGTTGACCTTGGCATTGTGTATCAGCGGAGGGTCCGTGATTTCGTATTCTTGTACCAACTGCGCGGTGTAGGAATAGGCGATACGCGCCGCACGGTCTGCTTCTTCGGGGTCGATGTCAGGGCCAAGGCTGCGAATTTCGGACGCCAGCCGCTGAACCTCGTCTCCGGTTGACGGCGGGGCGACCGAACAGGCGCCCAGTATCGCAAGCGCAAATACAAACCCCAAAGCTTTGATCATGTCCGCGCCTTCAATCCGTGAACCTTCCAAGGACACACTAAAAGATTGCGAGGGCAGGCGTCACCCCTTTGGTCGCGCTGCCTTTTCTTCCAGACCGCTGACGCCCTGACGCCGCGCCAGCTCATCCAGCACGTCGTCCAAAGCGACGTCGCGTGCGGCCAGCATAACCAGAAGATGATAAAGCACGTCAGCAGCCTCGGAGGTCAGCTTTGCCTGATCGCCTTTAACGGCTTCGATGATCGCTTCGACAGCTTCTTCACCGAACTTCTCGGCGCATTTTTCGGGGCCTTTTGCCAGCAACTTAGCGGTCCAACTGCTGTCCGGGTCAGCGCCCTTGCGCGCCTCAATCGTTGTGGCCAGGTCTTGTAGGATGCTCATGTCAGCCTCATCGGAATGCCTGCGGCGGCCATATGTTCTTTGGCCTCGCGGATTGTGTACTCGCCGAAATGAAAGATCGAGGCGGCGAGAACGGCGCTTGCACCGCCTTCGGTCACGCCCTCGACCAGATGGTCAAGATTACCGACACCGCCAGAAGCAATGACCGGCACGTCAACGGCGTCGGAAATGGCGCGGGTCAGGGGCAGGTTGAATCCAGCCTTCGTGCCATCGCGGTCCATCGAAGTCAGCAGGATTTCACCGGCACCCTTGGCAACCACGGTTTTCGCGAATTCCACAGCGTCGATACCCGTTGGCTTGCGGCCGCCATGGGTGAATATCTCCCATTTGCCGGGGCTGACAGTTTTGGCGTCGATTGCGCAGACGATGCATTGGCTGCCGAATTGATCCGCCGATTCCGCGATCACATCCGGGTTCGCCACGGCTGCCGAGTTGAAACTGACCTTGTCAGCACCGGCCAGCAGCAGGGCGCGCACGTCCTCTTTGGTGCGCACACCACCGCCCACGGTCAGAGGAACAAAGCACTGCTCCGCCGTCCGCTGGACCACATCGAACATTGTGCCCCGGTTTTCATGGGTGGCGTGGATGTCCAGAAAACAGATCTCGTCGGCTCCGGCTGCGTCATAGGCTTTTGCCGACTCAACCGGATCGCCCGCATCACGCAGGCCAACAAAATTGACGCCCTTGACCACGCGGCCATTGGCGACGTCCAGACAGGGAATAATGCGGGTTTTTAGCATGTGGTGTCCTTTATTGCGGGCACGTCTACCGGCAAAGCCCCGCCGATGCCAGACTTGTGATTGCCGCATGGCGCAAAGCTGTGAAAACTGGGGTGAAATTCAACAAAGGAATTCCGATATGCGCAATCTGATACTGGCAACTTTTCTGACTTTCGGAGGCGCTCTGTCCGCTATGGCAGACGATATTTTCAAAATCCCTACAGACAAATCTGTCGCCGAGGCGCTGGACGCGCTCGAGGCAGCCGTCGGCAATGCGGGTGCGACCGTATTCGCCCGGGTCGACCATGCAGCCGGTGCCGAAAAGGTTGGCACGCCGATCCCGGCCAATCAGGTCCTGATCTTTGGCAACCCAGCGCTTGGCACACCCGCGATGCAGATCGACCCGAGGGCCGGCCTGTTCCTGCCGTTAAAGGTTCAGGCATACGAAGACGCCGATGGTCAGGTTTGGCTGGCCTACGAAGACCCCAAAGAGACGATGGATGAGCTAGACGAGGTCGAGAAATCACCGGTGATCGACAAGATGCGCGGCGCTTTGGCCAAGTTGACCGCTGCGGCCGCGCAGTAACCTAGCCTAGGGCGCGGATGGCCTCGGCCAAATCAATCGCGCCGTCATAAAGCGCGCGCCCGGAAATCGCTCCGTCCAGTTCCACGCCGCAATCGCGCAGGGCAATCAGGTCGTCCAGGGAACTGACGCCGCCAGACGCGATCACAGGAATTGACACGGCCCGGGCAAGGGCGGCGGTGGCCTCGATATTGGGCCCCTGCATGGCTCCGTCGCGGTTGATATCGGTGTAGATGATCGCCGCAACGCCCGCGTCCTCAAAGCTGCGGGCCAGATCGGTGACTTGCACGTCGGTTTCTTCGGCCCAGCCTTTGGTGGCGACCATTCCGTTGCGGGCGTCGATGCCCACGGCGACCTTGCCGGGGAATTCGCGTGCTGCTTCGCGCACCAGATCAGGGTTTTCAACGGCCACAGTGCCCAGAATGACCCGCGCCAGCCCTTTTTCGATCCAGGTTTCGATCGTTGCCATGTCGCGGATGCCACCGCCCAGTTGTGCGGGTACGTTGCAGGCCGCCAGAATCGCCTCGACCGGAGCCGCATTGACCGGCTCGCCAGCGAAGGCGCCGTTCAGGTCAACCAGATGCAGCCAGTCACATCCCGCGTCGACGAAGGCTTTGGCCTGCGCCGCCGGGTCGTCGTTGAACACGGTTGCCTTGTCCATTTCACCGCGCAGCAGGCGCACGGCCTGGCCGTCTTTGAGGTCGATAGCGGGGTAAAGGATCATTTTGGGCCTTCTTTCATGGTCGTTCCGGCGGGATATCGCACAAGCGGGGCAGGGTTTGCAACGCGACGCTGGGTCAATCTTGCGGCACGGCCTTCTGCGCGACACAGTATCGCCACCAAATGGAGAACATCATGAAATATTCGATCATTGCAGCGGCAGCCCTGTGCGTTCTTTCCACGGCGGCAACGGCTGATCCGGTTGACGGTCTGTGGAAGACCGAGCCGAATGAAGATGGCAATTATCTTCAGGTTTCGATCCAGCCTTGCGGAAGTGCGACCTGCGGCACCATCGACAGCGCATTTGACGGCTCGGGCGATCAGGTGCTGGATTATGAGCACTTGGGCAAACAGATGATCTGGGACATGACCCCAGAGGGTGACGGAGCCTATGGCGGCGGTAAAATCTGGGCCCCGGACAAGGACAAGACCTACAACTCGAAAATGTCGCTGAACGGCCAGAACCAACTGACCGTAAAAGGCTGTGTTGCTGGCGGTCTGGTCTGCCGTGGGCAGACGTGGACCCGCGTTCAGTAAGGCTCAGGGCGTCCAGTTCAGGAAGTTCCCGATCATACGCAGGCCAACATCTTGGCTTTTTTCGGGGTGGAACTGCATGCCAATCATCGTGTCGCGGCCGATCACGGCCGTGACTTCCTGACCATAATCCACATAGGCCAGCCGTTGCGCCGGATCGGTGACGCGGAAATGGTAGGAGTGGACGAAATAGGTATGGTCGCCCGACTTCACCCCGTCAAACACCGGGTGGTCACTTTCGAGCACCAGATCGTTCCAACCCATATGCGGCACTTTTAGCGCGCTGTCCGAAGGGGCGATCCGCACCACATCCCCGGCAACCCAACCCAGACCGTCCGCTTCGGCGTATTCGTGGCCTTTTGAGGCCATAAGCTGCATCCCAACGCAGATACCCAGAAACGGCCGTCCCTTTTGTTCGACCGCTTCGACCATTGCGTCATAGATACCCTTGTGGCCCCGCAGCTCGGCAGCGCAGGCGGGAAATGCGCCGTCACCCGGCAGCACCAGACGATCCGCGCGCGCAACGACGTCAGCGTCCGAGGTCACAACGACCTCGCCCGCATTCAGTTCGCGCGCCATGCGTTGAAACGCCTTCTCTGCCGAGTGCAGATTGCCGCTCTCGTAGTCGATAATGGCTGTCAGCATTTACAGCGCGCCCTTGGTGGACGGAATCGCATCGGCCTTGCGCGGGTCGGTTTCAACCGCCAGACGCAACGCGCGCGCGACCGCCTTGAACGCGGCCTCGGCAATGTGGTGGCTGTTGAAACCGTGCAACTGGTCGATATGCAGCGTGATGCCGCCATGGGTGCTGAGCGCCTGAAAGAACTCGCGCGCCAGTTCGGTGTCGAACGTGCCGATCTTCGGTGTGGGCAGGTCCACATTCCAGATCAGGAACGGACGGCCAGACAGGTCCAGCGCGCAGCGCACCTGCGCGTCGTCCATCGGCAAGTGACATTCGCCATACCGCCGAATACCTTTCTTGTCGCCCAGGGCTTCGGTCAAAGCCTGACCCAGCGCGATACCGGTATCCTCGACCGTGTGGTGATCGTCGATGTGGTAGTCGCCCTTTGCGCGGATCGTCATGTCGATCAGCGAATGGCGCGCAAGCTGGTCCAACATGTGATCGAAAAACCCGACGCCGGTTTGGTTGTCATACTGGCCGGTGCCGTCCAGATTGACCTCGACCGAGATTTCGGTCTCGGCGGTCTGACGGCTGATCTTTGCGCTGCGCATGGGCGAATTCCTTTTGCTACAGCCGCGCTTATAGACGCGGATGGGAGGGGTTATCCAGACCGCTCGTGCCATTCTGCGCAAACTGTTGCAGGGGATTGCGCCGGGCGTCACGCCGTGCCAGCCTGCACGCAACTTGAACAACCAAGGCCCGGCCCATGTCCACCTGCGTCTTCATCCAGATCCGCTGCAAACCCGGCACAACATACAAGGTGGCCGAGGAAATCGCCCTGCGCGAAATTCACTCCGAACTGTACTCGACCAGTGGCGAATATGACCTGATGCTAAAGCTCTATATCCCCGAATCCGAAGATGTGGGTCATTTCATCAATGAGCATCTGCTGGTGATCCCGAATATCGAGCGTTCACTGACCACGATGACCTTCAAGGCATTTTAGCCCAGTTCAAACGTGGTAATGCCAAAGATTCGGTTCATGTCGATATCCGGTTCGTGATCGGAATACATTCGTGCCGTTTCAAATACTTTCTCAAGACCAAGCAGCGCAGCCGCCGAAAATGCGGCTTCGTTGGGTTGAGGCATGTCGATGAAAACCTCGTGCTGGCCCTTGTCCAGCGGCAGGGTTGTCAGCAGGCTGGCCAACAATGCAAGCGCGATTGCGCTGTCGTCGGCAAACAAAGGGCCGACTTTAAACCCGGACTGGCACGGCCGAAGTGTGGCGTAGCCCTTGATCTGCCCTGCTTCGGTGTAAACCCGCGAAACGTGGTTGGGCGCGCTCAGCCAGCTTTGCAAAAAGGCGTCACGTGGGGCAGGGAACAGTTTGCGATCATAAGCAATCAGGGCATCTGGCGCGTCGTTCACCGCTGTAATGCCCCGCCCCAAGACTTGACCGAGCTTGGGCAGAATGTCTGCAACCTTTGCGCAGAAACGAAAGTTGTTGTGCGCGAATGTAAAGCCTGACTTGCGGTAGCTGTCTTGCAGCTCAGCAATTCCGTCCAATCCCATATTGCGCCGCCCGCAACGGGCCAATGCGTGCTGAGCGATTTCAAGCCCGTGGCCCGATCCGCGATATTCCGGGCGAACGAAATATAGCCCAAGAAAGGAAAACGTATCGTCATAGTTAACGGCTGAAACGGATGAAATCATATCGCCATTCAGAAATCCGCCCAGATAACCCTCGGGGTCGATTGACCGGAAACATTGAGCATCGTGATGGCCGGGGTTCCACCCCTCGTGCCCAGACCAATCCACAGCATTCTGTAATTCCGCAGCGCTTAGCGGGCGAACAATATAATTTGACATAGTTAAAATCCTGAAATCGGTAACGCCACTAGCATGGCGCAACATCATTCCGGAAACCAGAAAAGTTTAGGAAACAATCGTATCTGGAGCGGGCGAGGCGATTCGAACGCCCGACCCTAACCTTGGCAAGGTTATGCTCTACCCCTGAGCTACGCCCGCATCAGATACATATATGTTGGTCCTTAGACCTCTCAATGGAGCGGGCGAGGCGATTCGAACGCCCGACCCTAACCTTGGCAAGGTTATGCTCTACCCCTGAGCTACGCCCGCGCCGTTGAGTGAGGCGTGAAGTATAAATTCTGGCGGAAAGCTGCAAGAGGAAAAACGCGTCTTTCGCAAAAAATCTTTCCCGACGATGTGGTGATCATCTCTATTAACCAAACGTCAAGACAGACCGATCTGCACGAACAAGCCTGAAAAGCTGAGCAAAATCCGCTAGACAGCGTGTGCCCGCAAACGGGAAGCACTGGAAATCGGAGACAGCATGCTAACCATCACACCTATCTACGCCTCTCTCGCTGCCTTTTTGTATCTTGGATTGAGCTTCAGCGTGATTGGTCGTCGCAGAAGTAACAGAATCTCTTATGGGGATGGCGGCAAAGACCCAATGATCAAAGCGATCCGAACTCATGGAAACTTTGCTGAATACGCGCCTTTTACGTTGTTTTTGATAGCAATGGCCGAACTGCAGGGCGGTGGATGGCTGTTGATAAACTTTCTTGGACTGATGCTGTTGGTGGGGCGCGTATGTCACGCGTATGGCTTTGGACGCTCGCCTCAGGTTGTTATCTTGCGGCAGATCGGGATGGTTCTAACCTTTACGTCCCTTCTTGTTTCGGCGGTCGCAAACCTGATTCTTGCGCTTTGATTGCGCCGCACCCCATGACAAAGAAAAGACGCATTTCTGCCTGATTGTGTGACTAACCTCTCTGTAATCGAGATTTTGCACACACAAATGACCGATTTTTGCTGCCACTCGAAGCTGGGACAGGTGAACAAATGAAACGGATTGTGTCTATCGGGCGCGTTTTGGCGACCTCTTTTCTTTTGATTGGGGCGGCCAGTTTTGTCGCGGTTATTGCTGTCCCCGAAGCGGCCATCGCCAAAAACGGCAATGGCGGCGAAAATGGCGGCGGCAAGGGGGGTGGTAAAGGCAACGGAGGCGAAAACGCTGGTGGCAAGTCCAGCGGCAAATCCGGCGAAAAAAGCGCGAAGGCCAAGGGAGGTGCTGAAACCAAGTCCAAAGGGACTGGTAAAGGCTTGCTTGGCGCTATTGGCCTCAAGAAGACGGACAAGCAGAAATCAGCAAAGGCGCAAGCCTCCGGTCAAAACAAGCCCGGCCTGCTTGGTACTCTTGAGAATCTGGTCAAGGGAAACAAAAAGACGACGAAGGTCGTCACGAAATCGGCCGTTGTGGAGGAAGAATACATTCATCCAAATAAGCACGGAAAGATCGCCTCTGAGCTCAAGGGGCTCAATGCCGCTCATGCCAGCCAGACCGCGCTTTTGAACGCTTCCCCCAACAGCATGCCGGGCAAGCTGTATACCTATCAGCAGAGCATACTTGGGTACACGGACGCCTCAACGGATCTTTCGGACAAACAGATGGAATTGGACACCCTGTTGGGCATGGATGAAGATGATGTTCTAACGAAATTCGCACCGACCGAAGACGAGCTTTTGGACAACCCCGAACTCACCGCGCAGGACAAGCACGATGCGGCGGTCGAAGAAGCTCAACTGGCCTTGGACGAAGCGGAAAAAACGCTGGCCGAGACTGACCCGCAAGAGGCTTTGGACACACTGACAGGTGGGCGCGAGCTGAGCGATGATGCGCTGAACGAGCTGCACGATCTTCTGGACCTGCCTGCACCTGAAGAATACGAGGTGTCGATTGATGATGGTGTGCAAACGTTGCCAGAGAATACCGAAGAAGAAGTGATCGACGGCTGACACTGGTAATGAAACAAAATGAAAGGGCGCGCCGGTTGGCGCGCTTTTTTTGTTATTCCAGTTCGACCAGTAGGTCTTTGGCGTCGATCTGGCCGCCGGGCTGAACTTGGACCGACTTAACCACCGCGTCGCGTTCTGCATGTATACCGGTTTCCATTTTCATGGCCTCGATGGTCAGCAGCAGATCGCCTTCTTTGACTTCCTGCCCGGCAGAGACGGCCACGGTCGCAACAACCCCCGGCATCGGTGCGCCGATATGGTTGGGGTTGCCTGCCTCGGCCTTTGGTCGGGCCTGTGTGGACGACGTCACCAGACGGTTCGGCACCCGGATCACGCGTGGTTGGCCGTTGAGTTCAAAGAAGACTTTGACCTCGCCTTTCTCGTCGGTCTCACCGATGGCCTGACAACGGATTTCCAGCGTCTTGCCGGGGTCGATTTCGGCCGTGATCTCTTCGCCCGGGTCCATGCCATAGAAGAAGGTGCGCGTGGGCAGGGTACGGACCGGGCCATAGGTGCGGTGGCGGCCCATATAGTCGAGGAACACCTTGGGATACATCAGGTATCCGTTCAAATCCTCGTCATCGACTTCCTTGCCTTCCAGCAGCTTTGACAGCTCGGCGCGGGTGGCTTCCAGATCGACGGCGGGCACATCTTTGCCGGGGCGGTCGGTGTTGGGGGCTTCGTCCTTCAGCACCTTCTTGATAATCGTATAGGGGAACCCGCCCGGAGGCTGGCCCAGATTGCCGCGCATCATATCGACGACCGAGTCGGGGAAGGCCACATCCGTATCCGCGCTTTCTACGTCATCGCGTGTCAGACCCTGGCTGACCATCATCAACGCCATATCGCCGACAACCTTGGACGAGGGCGTCACCTTCACGATGTCGCCAAACATCTGGTTCACGTCCGCATACATCTGCGCAACCTCGTGCCAGCGTTCCTCCAGCCCCAAGCTGCGCGCTTGCGCCTTGAGGTTGGTGAATTGACCGCCCGGCATCTCGTGCAAATAAACCTCGGACGCAGGGGCCTGAAGGCTGGACTCAAACGCCGCGTATTGGCCACGCACGGCCTCAAAGTAGTCGCTGATCTCGCGGATGGCCTTGATGTCCAGCCCGGTGTCACGCTCGGTGTGGCGCAGGGCTTCGACCACGGTGCCCAGCGTCGCCTGCGAGGTGTTGCCCGAGAAGCTGTCCATCGCGCAATCTACCGCATCCACGCCCGCCTCGGACGCCGCCAGAATGGTGGCGCTGGCGATACCCGCGGTGTCGTGCGTGTGGAAGTGGATCGGCAGGCCAACCTCTTCTTTCAGCGCGCGGATCAGAATGCGGGCCGAGGCCGGTTTCAGCAGGCCCGCCATGTCCTTGAGGCCCAGCACATGTGCGCCCGCATCCCGCAACTCTTTCGCCATTCCGACATAGTATTTCAGGTCGTACTTGGCGCGATCGGGGTCCAGAATATCGCCCGTATAACAAACGGTGCCCTCACAAATCTTACCGTTCTCGACGACCGCATCCATGGCAACCCGCATATTCTCGACCCAGTTCAGCGAGTCGAACACGCGGAACACGTCGATATTTTGCGACGCCTGACGGACGAATTCCTGCACTACGTTGTCGGGGTAGTTGGTGTACCCAACCCCATTCGCCCCCCGCAGCAGCATCTGAGTCATAAGGTTCGGCATCGCCTCGCGCAGGTCGCGCAGACGCTGCCACGGGCATTCTTGCAGGAACCGATAGGCCACATCAAACGTCGCGCCGCCCCAGCATTCGACCGAGAACAGTTGCGGCAGGTTGGCCGCATAAGTCGGTGCCACCTTGATCATGTCGATCGAGCGCATCCGGGTGGCCAGCAGCGACTGGTGCCCGTCGCGCATGGTGGTGTCGGTGATCAGCAATTGCCGCTGCGCCTTCATCCAGTCGGCCACGGCCTGCGGGCCTTTCTGTTCCAGCAGGTTGCGGGTGCCCATCTTGGGTTCACCCTTCAACGCGGGGGGCTTGGCCTCTTTCAGGTCGGCGCGGGGTTCGGGGCGGTCCTTGGTTTCGGGATGCCCGTTCACGGTGATATCCGCGATATAGGTCAGAACCTTGGTGCCCCGGTCGCGGCGGCGTTTAAAGGTGAACAGGTCCGGCGTCGTGTCGATGAACTTGGTGGTGTATTCATTCGACAGGAAGGTCGGGTGTTTCAGCAAGTTGATGACAAAGTCGATATTTGTGCTGACACCGCGAATACGGAACTCGCGCAGGGCGCGGTCCATCCGCGCAATCGCGGCTTGTGGCGTCGGTGCCCATGCCGTGACCTTGGTCAGCAGAGAGTCGTAATACCGCGTGATCACCCCGCCTGCATAGGCCGTGCCGCCGTCCAGACGGATGCCCATGCCAGTGGCCGAGCGGTAGGCGGTGATACGGCCATAATCGGGAATGAAGTTGTTCTGCGGGTCTTCGGTGGTGATCCGGGTTTGCAGCGCGTGGCCGTTCAGATGCACATCCGACTGGCTTGCGGCTCCGGTGGCCTCGGCCAGAGTTTTCCCTTCGGCGATCAGGATTTGGGCCTGCACGATGTCGATACCGGTGACCTCTTCGGTGACGGTGTGTTCGACCTGCACGCGGGGGTTCACCTCGATGAAGTAGAACTTGCCGGTCTCCATATCCATCAGGAATTCGACCGTGCCCGCGCATTCGTAATTCACATGGGCGCAGATTTTGCGGCCCAACTGGCAGATTTCCGCGCGCTGTTCGTCGGATAGGTACGGGGCAGGGGCGCGCTCCACGACCTTCTGGTTCCGGCGCTGGACCGAGCAGTCGCGTTCATAGAGGTGATAAATCTCACCATGCTTATCGCCCAGAATCTGAACCTCGACATGGCGGGCGCGGGTGATCATCTTTTCCAGATAACCCTCACCGTTGCCGAATGCGGCCTCGGCCTCGCGGCGGCCTTCCAGAACTTTTTCTTCCAGCTCTGCCTCGGATTCGATGGGGCGCATCCCGCGTCCACCGCCGCCCCACGACGCTTTCAGCATCAGCGGATAGCCGATCTCGGCGGCTTCGGCCCGGATTGCGTCCATGTCATCGCCCAACACCTCGGTTGCTGGGATGACCGGCACGCCCGCCTCGATCGCGACGCGACGGGCACTGGCCTTGTCTCCAAGGGCGCGCATGGTTTCGGCCTTGGGGCCGATGAACGTGATGCCGTTCTGGACGCAGGCATCCACGAATTCGGGGTTTTCCGACAGAAGGCCATAGCCCGGATGGATCGCGTCCGCGCCGCATTCCTTGGCCACGCGGATGATCTCATCAATGCTCAGATATGCCGCAACCGGGCCCATCCCTTCGCCAATTCGATATGCCTCATCCGCCTTGAAACGGTGCAAGCCCAGCTTGTCCTCTTCGGCGAAGACAGCAACGGTGCGTTTGCCCATCTCGTTGGCTGCGCGCATCACGCGAATGGCAATCTCGCCGCGGTTGGCGATCAGGATCTTGGTAAAGTCGGTCATGTCAGGTCCCGGTCCTACTTGTTTGGCCGTGTTGATAGGCAGACAATACGCGCACGTATATCAGTCGTTCTGGGTAGAACCGGCATGTTAACGCTCGCAAACGCCCTTTGTTAGCGCTATCTTACTACACGCGCTGCGCTGCGGCATCAATCCAGAGTCAAGATCGGTGGGATTTGTTCCAGTGTTGCGGCCCCCAACTGCCCCATATTCGCCTGCAGGTCCTGCCGCAAAATGTCGATCACATGCGCTGGTCCGTTTTGGTCCAATGCGGCCAAACCGTACATAAAACCACGGCCCAGCATGACAAAATCAGCTCCAAGAGCCAGCGCTCGCAATATGTCCAGCCCGCTTTCGACGCCGCTGTCGAAGATCAGCGGCAGGTCGGTTGCTGCCCGGACCGCTGGCAGGACCTCAATACCGGCAGGTGCCCCGTCAAACTGCCGCCCCCCGTGATTCGATATCCAAATCGCGTCAACGCCAGCCTTCTTGAGGGGCTCTGCGTCCTCGGCCCTCATCACGCCTTTGACGATCAGGTCGCCGTCCCACGCGTCGCGCAACCAATGCACATATTCCATATCCGGCGATGTTCGGAGCAGATACCCGACATGCGCTGTCGGGGGCAGGTTGCTGGAGTTGTCAGTATACTTGTCCAACGTGCGCATTCTCGGGGGTCCACTGCGCGCCATGGCCATCGCCCACGCGGGCCGCTGCGCAATCTGCATCAGCAGGCGCGGGGTCAGTTTTGGTGGGTTGGTCAGGCCGGATCGCGTTTGGCGTTCGCGGCGTGATGCGACCGGTACATCGGCGGTCATCACAAGGGTGGAAAACCCCGCTGCCTTTACACGATCCAGCAAGTCGCGGCGAATGTCGGGGTCTTTGGGCGGGTAAAGCTGGAACCACGCATTCTGCCCTAGATGAGGGGCCACGTCCTCGGGGCTTTGGGTGGCGACGTTTGACAGGGTAAAGGGCAGGCCAGCCTTTGCGCTCGCTCGCGCCAACAACCCTTCGGCGTCGGGCCAGATCAAGCCAGCCATTCCGATTGGCGCGACCCCAAATGGCAGAGGGTAGGTCTGGCCCAGGAATTGACATTGCGTGTCGCAGTTTATGGAACCATGCAGGATCGACGGTAGAAATCCGACACGATCCAGTGAGACCCGATTGCGCTGTAGTGTTGCTTCGGCCCCGGTTCCGCTGTCCAGATATTCCCACACGAAATGTGGTATCCTGCGTTTGGCGCGGCGTTTCAGGTCGGCAATTCCGGGGTAGCTGGTGTGTAGGTCCATAAGGATTGATCAGACCTGACGTGCGATTCGGCAAGAAAATTAAGCTTTTGGCACGGTTTCAGCCACCCCCCATCTCTTTCTTCACCGAACGCAGCGGAGTTTCATTCGATGCAGTGTGGCCGCGCGCGACCTGAACCTGATTTCTGCCGTTGTCCTTGGCGGTGTACAGTGCGTCATCGGCTGCGCGCATCAGATCCTGCGTCATGGTTCCGTGCGCCGGATAGTGGGATACGCCGACAGAGATTGTGATGCGCGGCAGCGATTTCTCACCATACCGGACCGAGACAGCCTCGACAGCCTGACGAATTTGTTCAGCACGGGTCATTGCGTCTTCGGGGGTGTTGTCAGGCAGGATCAGCATGAATTCCTCACCGCCGATACGACAGGCGATCTCGTCCCGGTCGCAACCTTGTTCCAGTGCGGACCCGACTGCACGAAGAACCATGTCCCCGGCGTCGTGCCCGTGGGTGTCATTGAACTTTTTGAAGTGATCCACATCGACGGCGATCAGGCTGAGTGGCGCACCCGTTTGTTGGCTGCGATTGATGGATTTGCGCAGGGTTTCCGTCATGTGCCGGCGGTTGAACAGCCCCGTCAGAGGATCGCGAACCGACTGGTCGTGCAACTGATCGCGCATGCGAACGTTGGCGATCGCCATGCTTATTTGCTCGGCGCAAAGCTGGGCGAGCTTCTTGCTGGCGTGAAAACTCTCTTGTTTCCCTTCGAGCGCACGTAAGTGCAGTAGGCCGACCGTTTCCCCATGCGCCAGGATTGGAAAACAAAAATAGGGTCTGCCGTCATGGGGCTCGGCATGCTCACACACAAAATCGATCTCCGACGCCCCAAATTCATAGGTCCGGCCCCGGCGCAGACCCCAACACCCCTCGGGATGGATGTGCGCCTTGTGACAGCCGCCGTTCCAACTGGCGCACCCGTCCAGCACGTCGCGAGAATTCGAGTAGACATAAACGCTGCCTTCCGCTTCCGGGAGGATATGGGTCATAAAGCGCGATACCATGTCAAAAAGCTCGTCCAGCGACCGGCTTGATTGCAGCCATTCGTTCAATTCGCCGAGCAAGCGAACCTCACGCGCAAGGCGGAGTTGTTCGTCCATCAACTGCCGTTCTTTCACAGCCCGTCCGCGCAGGCTGCTCACCTGGCGGCGGTTCGCGCGGAAGACCACCAGCGTTACGATGGTCAGAGCCAGCAACGCCACGGCGCTTAGAATGAACAGCAACAGTCGGACGCGCTGAGTGAACAGGTTTCGCACATCCGTGATGTCCGAATAGAACTCCATCGCCCCGAGAAAACGACCGTCGCGAATAACTGGTGTGTAGATTTCGGCCACGTGACGCGTTTCGGGGCCGGATGTCTGAATCGCCGCGCCATCAAAATCTTCTACTTCGGTCAGGGGCTTTTCTTCATGTTTATAGTACATGTTTCCCTGACGGATGACGCTTTGAAAATACGGTTTTGTGTTCGTCGCGCCCAGATCCGAGTGGCGCGAAGACCAGAAAACACGTCCGTCGGCATTAAACAGCTTGAACCTGTATATGTCGGACGTTGCTGGAAGAAGTTCCAGAAATTCCTGATCCTGGCCATTGACGAAACCTGTCTGAAACGTGGCTTCTACATCCCGAAGATGCGAAGTGACCTGCTTGCCCAGCCGGGTGGCGTCTTTCCGTAGATCGGATTCCAGCATCCTGTCGACGACAGGTGCCGGGACGGCATATATGCCCCAGCCCGATAGGACCGTCAGAACCCCCAATGTCAGGATGATGGCAGCAAATTTAAGGCGGGACGACCAGCCCGTTTCGCTTTTGTATTTCATGTTCGCGCTCCCACAGCTTGTCGCAGAGCATCTGGCGCAAGTTTTGATGGAAGGTTAATTTCTCTCTGATCGAAACGGACGAGTTGAGTTGAATTGTCGAAAACCAAACAGTAAAATTCTTTGCGAACAAGGCGTGAACAAACCCTTTCCCTCAGTGCTCATCCAGCGTAGTTTGGGTTCATGAGCAGTTTCGACGAAATGGACGCCTTTGAAGGCGCATCGCTGTCGGCGCGGGCAATGGCTACGCGCCCCACACCTTATCTTGACGAGTTGAATCCAGCCCAGCGTGAAGCGGTTGAACGTCTGGATGGGCCGGTTCTGATGCTGGCTGGTGCGGGAACTGGAAAAACCAAGGCGCTCACTGCGCGGATTGCGCATCTGCTGAGTACCGGGCGTGCCCGACCGAATGAGATCCTGTCTGTCACATTCACCAACAAAGCAGCGCGCGAGATGAAAGAAAGGGTCGGGCGGCTATTGGGTCAGCCTGCCGAGGGCATGCCTTGGTTGGGGACCTTCCACTCGATCTGCGTTAAACTTCTCCGCCGCCACGCGGAACTGGTCGACCTGAAATCGAATTTCACTATTCTAGACACGGATGATCAGTTGCGGTTGCTCAAGCAGTTGATCCAAGCCTCTAATATCGACGACAAGCGCTGGCCTGCACGGATGCTGGCCGGGATCATCGACGACTGGAAGAACCGGGCGTTGACGCCTGGCAAGGTGCCCGCTGCGGACGCCGGGGCGTATAACAACAAGGGCATTGAGCTTTACGCGCAATACCAAACCCGCCTACGCGAACTGAATGCGGTCGATTTTGGTGATCTGCTGCTGCACGTGGTTACGATTTTTCAAACTCATCAGGATGTTCTAGAGCAGTATCAACGCTGGTTCCGCTATATTCTGGTGGACGAATATCAGGACACAAACGTCGCTCAGTACCTATGGCTGCGCCTTCTGGCGGGGGCGCATAAGAACATCTGTTGCGTGGGCGATGATGACCAGTCGATCTATGGCTGGCGCGGGGCCGAGGTGGGCAACATCCTTCGGTTCGAGAAAGACTTTCCCGGTGCCTATGTCGTTCGGCTTGAGCAGAATTACCGCTCGACCCCGCATATTCTGGCCGCTGCCTCGAATGTCATTCGCGGGAATGAAAGCCGGCTGGGAAAAGAGCTTTGGACCGACGCGGAGGACGGCGAAAAGGTTCGTCTGATAGGTCACTGGGATGGCGAAGAAGAGGCGCGTTGGATCGGTGAGGAAATCGACGCGATGCAGGGCGGAACGCGCGGCGTTCGACCGATGGGATTGGACGAGATCGCGATTCTGGTTCGCGCTTCACACCAGATGCGCGCGTTTGAGGATCGGTTTCTGACCATCGGTCTGCCTTACAAGGTGATCGGCGGCCCTCGGTTCTATGAGCGGATGGAGATCCGCGATGCCATGGCCTATTTCCGGTTGGTGGTCAGCCCCGGCGACGATCTGGCGTTCGAGCGGATCGTGAACACGCCCAAACGGGGTTTGGGCGACAAGGCGCAGCAAAAGATCCAGATGACCGCGCGCGAAAATGGTGTGTCTCTGGTCGACGGGGCGCGGATTGCGGTTGATAGCGGGCTGATCAAAGGCAAGGGCGGCAAGGCGCTGCGCGAGTTGATCGACGGGCTGGCGCGGTGGAATGCGATGACGCGCGGGCCGCGGATCGAGGTCGAGGACGATTCGGTCATCGACGACGGCGCGCCGCTGCGGTTTGGAGAGCCCGAAGTCTCTCATATCGAGCTGGCGCAGATCATTTTGGACGAATCCGGCTACACGGCCCACTGGCAGAACGAAAAGACGCCCGAGGCTCCGGGTCGGTTGGAGAACTTGAAGGAGCTGGTCAATCAACTGGACAATTTCGAGAATCTGCAAGGGTTCTTGGAGCATGTCAGTTTGGTCATGGACAACGAACAGGATGGCGATGGGGCTAAGGTCTCGATCATGACGCTGCACGCGGCCAAAGGCTTGGAGTTTCCCGCCGTGTTCCTGCCGGGGTGGGAAGATGGCTTGTTCCCCTCACAGCGGTCAATGGACGAATCGGGGATCACGGGGCTCGAGGAAGAACGGCGCCTGGCCTATGTGGGGATTACCCGCGCCGAAGAAGTTTGCACGATTTCATTTGCCGCCAACCGGCGGGTGTTTGGGCAATGGCAGAACTCAATGCCCTCGCGTTTCATTGACGAATTGCCCGAGGATCACGTGGAGGTTCTGACGCCTCCGGGTCTTTATGGCGGGGGGCAGGCGACGGCCAGCATCGAAAACCGCGCGGCCGAAGCGAATGTCTATAACTCTCCGGGTTGGAAGCGGATGCAGGCGCGGCAGGGGCAATATGGGACGTCTCAACCCCGCGAAAGCCGGAACACTGTGATTGATGCGACCGCAGTGGCCAGTTTCACAATGGGAGAGCGTGTGTTTCACCAGAAGTTTGGCTATGGCGCAGTGATTGGAATCGAAGGCGACAAGGTCGAAGTCGATTTTGACAAGGCGGGGGTGAAGAAGGTCGTCTCGCGATTCCTGTCGGCCAAGGATGACGTGCCGTTCTGAGTTTTTTGCGAGGCTCTGCCTCGCGCTCCGAAGTATTTTGAACAGAAGAAGCAAGGGGCGTTCGCGCCCTCTTTTTTGTTTCGAGCAAAGAAAACGGCGGTTTCCAGGGAGGAGGAGAGGAAACCGCCGTTCATTGCAACATCAGGACAGGGAGGAGGAGAGTCCCGATGTATCCGAACCCGGGTTTGATCCCGGTATGTGTAAGTCGCGACGACACCAGGGAGGAGGAGAGGTGTCGTCGCGCTCTTTCAACATCAGGGCAGGGAGGAGGAGAGCCCTGATGTATTCTATCCGGGTTTGATCCCGGTATCTGTAAGACGCGGCGACGTCAGGGAGGAGGAGAGACGTCGCCGCGCGCTTTCAACACCGAGAAAGGGAGGAGGAGTACCCGGTGTATCAGTTTCCGGCAGTTAGGGCCGGTATAAGGTGCGGCGACATTAGGGAGGAGGAGAAATGTCGCCGCTGAAATACAGATCCTAAGGGAGGAGGAAGGACCTGATCTCGGTATATGTTGCGCTTAGCGCGCGTAGTGTTCTTCGGCCGCTTGCATTGCCAGGCGGCGGATCATCGAACGGTGCAGGCCCAGATCGGCCAGCTCGCGGTTCGATAGTTCCGACAGTTCGTTCACCGTCTGACGGTAGATGCGATAGCGACCGTACCGGGTTTTTGCGGCCTCGATCAGCGAAGCCAGGCCGGTTGCCGGAGCGCTTTCAAGCGCGGTCTGATGTGTTGCTACAGCCATGTGCGTAACCCGGTTTGTTGTGTCGTTGCCGGTGTCTGCCGGCGTTTGCTTGAGACTGAAAATAAGCCAATGCTGCGGTTGCACAATAGGTCACGTGATCATTGCTGCTATGCGGCAAGCGCATGGATATCAAAGAGTTGTAAACCTGAGTGTGAAAGTGCCTTTAAAATATGACTTTTCGTCAGCGGCGCCTTGGTGAGTGGTTTTCACGTAGATACTGCAGTGCATGATTATGCCGCCTCTTTGGGCGAGGTGTCCTGAAATTTGGGCGATTTGAAATTTTATGGCCGCATTTCGCGGAGGTTGGCCTCGGTTTCAAAGGGTCACGGGAATTCATGGGTCCTTTCTGGGAATGGTCTTTCGTCTGGCGGTTTTATTGGGAATTGGGCGCGGGCGATTCGTCGACATCAGGTGAGGTACGCGGCCACTTTCAGTCAAAAACACGATTCTTGAAATTTTTTTGGGAAATCATGGGATAACTTGGGCGGGCAACTTTTGACTATATAATGTGACTAAATGTCCTTGTGGCACAATTTGTGGGTAAACTTTGGTGTTTTCAACTTCGTTTCTGTTGGATATGTTCATTGAATCGCAGTTGCGTGCTAAAAATTCCTGTTGATTTCCATGATTTCCCATGTCATCCCTTATTCATCCGATGAGGACGAGGCACATGGGGCACCAAACGACCCCGAACCAAAAAAATTCAGGTTTCATACAGGCATCTCGCTTTCATCATTCAAGAGATCCGGCGCGCGGGCGAGCAGACATCCCCCCAGGTGGCGCGCGCAGCTGGACATCCCGCAAGGCGGGTCAATGCGGCGGGTTGATCAGTGGCAGCAGATCAACCCGCCGTTTTTCATCCGGGGGGAACGTGAATTTTAGGTGGGGCGCAAGCGAAAGGGACAGTCGTCTTGGCGCGCAGGTTTAGAGGTGAAAGCCACCATAAGGTGGACACGAAGGGCAGGGTCTCGATCCCGGCCTCTTTTCGCCGTGTGCTTGAATCCTGTGACCCCAACTGGCAGCCCGGCGATAATCCAGAGCTTGTGATTGTCTATGGCGACCACCGTCGGAAATTTCTTGAATGCTACACGATGCGGGCGATTGACGAAGTTGATGACAAGATCGACGCATTGCCACGCGGTTCGATGCAGCGGAAGCTGTTGCAACGCATGTTCCATGGCCAGTCCTTCCCGACAACGGTGGATGAGACCGGCCGTCTGGTGTTGCCGGCCAAGCTGCGCAACAAGATCGGACTTGAGGGCGAGGCATTCTTTATCGCGGCCGGGGACACGTTCCAGATTTGGAAGCCCGAGACATATGAATCGGAAGAATTGGCTTCGGCCGAAGAATGGTTGGACGAACAGCCGGGGGACTTTGATCCTCTGGAGTTCCTAGACGGCACCGGGGATGCGTAACGGCATGGCCGGCGCTGAGACCCCCTCCGAGAAACCTCACATTCCTGTCCTTCTGCGTCCGTTGCTTGCAGCCGTGGCGCCCGTGTCTGGCGTCTGGCTGGATGGAACCTTTGGTGCCGGAGGGTATACACGCGGCTTGCTGGATGCCGGTGCCGAAAAAGTCATCGGCGTGGATCGGGATCCGCTGGCCTTTGAGATGGCCGCTGATTGGGCGGGGGAGTATGGCAACCGGTTGGTGATGCAGCAGGGCGTGTTCTCTCGGATGGATGAATACGCGCAGGATCTGGATGGGGTGGTGCTGGACCTCGGGGTCTCGTCCATGCAGTTGGATCAGGCCGAGCGCGGTTTTTCTTTCATGAAAGACGGTCCGCTGGATATGCGTATGAGCCAGCAGGGTGAAAGCGCCGCTGATCTGGTCAATTCGGCAAGCGAGGCGCAACTGGCCGACATCCTTTTCCATTTTGGCGAGGAACGCGCCAGCCGCCGGATCGCCAAGGCCATCGTAAAGGCGCGGGCCGAGGCGCCAATTACCACGACGCTGCGTCTGGCTGAGATTATAGAATCCTGCCTTCCGCGTCCGAAGCCGGGTCAATCGCATCCGGCAACGCGCAGCTTTCAAGGGCTGCGGATCGCGGTGAACGCCGAATATGAAGAACTGTTCCAGGGGCTCATGGCGGCTGAGCGGGCGTTGAAGCCGGGCGGACAGCTTGCGGTGGTGACCTTTCACTCGATCGAGGACCGTATGGTCAAACGGTTCCTGCAGTCCCGTGCTGGCAAGACCGGGCGTGCAAATCGGTATGCGCCTGAGGTGGAACAGGACCAGCCGCAGTTTACGCTCAAGACCCGCAAGGCTGTTGGGCCGGATGAGCAGGAATTGCAGGAAAACCCGCGCGCGCGCTCGGCCAAGCTGCGTGTTGCTGTGCGGACCGAGGCACCGGCGGGGGAAATTGAAGCCCGCGCCATTGGGATGCCGCAACTTGGGGGAAGGGCAAAATGAAAAGTGTATTGTATGTGTTGACTGCCTTGGCCGTGTTCGGATTGGCGCTTTGGGCGTATCAAGAGAATTACCGCACCCAGCAGGTCGTGAAAGAAACTCAGAAGTTGCAGCGCGAGATTGGCGTGGCTCAGGTGCGGCTTGCGGTCCTGAACGCTGAATGGGCGTATCTCAACCGCCCGGATCGCCTGCGCGAGCTGGCCGATCTGAATTTTGAGCGTCTGGGCTTGCTTCCCCTGCGCGCCGAACAGTTCGGTCGTGCTGACCAGATTGCCTATGCAGAAGACCCCGATCTGCCAATCGTAGATCCGTTTGAGCTGCAGGCACTGACCAACATTCAGGCTCTGGGCGAGGTGCAGATCCCATGACGCGCACGCCACTTCGCCCTCTGGCCCATATTCTCGACGCACGCGCGCGCGGGGAAAACCCCAAGGCCATCGAGCGCGAGAATATTCGCCAGCGCCACGAAGACATGAAGGATCACGCCCGCGCCCGTGCGGAAGGGCGGCTTTTGGTGCTCGGCCTGTTCTTTTTCTGTGCCTTCGCGGTGGTGGGTATCCGAATGGGGATGCTGGCAACGTCCGAGGCGCAAGAGCCGCTGGCCAGTGCGCCGGGGGCTGCGATAGCGATGCAGCGGGCCAATATCGTCGACCGCGAAGGGCGAATTCTCGCAACCAATCTGGATACCTATTCGGTCTATGCCCAGCCGCCCCTGATGATCGACCCTGTGGCTGCGGCCGATCAGTTGGTCGCGATCTTTCCTGATCTGGAAAAAGAACGTCTGGTCAAGGACTTCACCGGCGACCGCAAGTTCCTGTGGATCAAAAAGCGCATCTCTCCCGAGCAGAAGCAGGCCGTCCATGACATCGGTGATCCCGGCATCCTGTTTGGCCCACGCGAGATGCGGCTGTATCCTAATGGCAAAATGGCCGCGCATATTCTTGGCGGATCGGGCTTTGGGCGCGAAGGCGTCAGCGCTGCCGAGGTGATTGGCGTTGCCGGGGTCGAGAAACAGTTCGATGACTATCTGCGCAATCCGGCGAACGGCAACAAACCGCTGCAACTGTCGCTGGACCTGACCATTCAGGCTGCGGTCGAGCAGGTCCTGTATGGCGGCATGAATATCATGAATGCCAAGGGTGCCTCGGCCGTTCTGATGAACGCGCATACGGGCGAAGTGATCTCTGCGGCGTCGTTGCCTTCATTCGACCCCAACGACCGCCCGCGCCCGCCGACCTCGGGTTTTGATCCCTCTGATAGCCCCTTGTTCAACCGCTATGTGCAGGGTGTTTACGAGCTGGGATCGGTTTTCAAGATCTTCACGGCTGCGCAGGCGGTGCAACTGGGGCTGGTGAACTCTGAGACGATCATCGACACTTCTGGGCCGATGAAAATCGGGCGTTTCCCGATTGGTGAGTTCAACGGCAAGAACTACGGTAAAATCAGCGTTGCGGATGTGATCGTCCACAGCTCGAACCGGGGTACCGGGCGGTTGGCCTTGCAAATCGGGGCACAGCGGCAGCAGAATTTTCTGCGCGCGCTTGGCATGTTTGAGCCCACACCCTTTGAGATTGTCGAAGCCGCAGGCGGCGAGCCTCTAAAGCCCAAGAAATGGGGCGAGTTGAGCACCGTAACCATCTCTTACGGCCACGGGTTGTCGACCAGTCCCATGCATCTGGCTGCCGGATATGCGGCGATCGCCAACGGTGGGCACTATGTCAGCCCGACGATCTTGCGAAAGAATGGCCCTCAATACGGTCCCCGCGTGCTGTCACATGGTGCCGCGCTTCAGGCGCAGAAGATGTTGCGCAAGGTGGTTACGGACGGGACAGCCAGCTTCGGTGATGTGGCGGGTTATGATGTTGCGGGTAAGACCGGCACAGCCGACAAGCCGAAACCACGCGGCGGCTATTATGACGACAAGGTCATCGCGACATTTGCGACGATCTTTCCGGCCTATGATCCCAAATATGTTCTGATCGTCACGCTGGACGAACCCTCCATCGTTGCCTATGGCGAAAAGCGCCGCACGGCAGGCTGGACAGCGGTGCCCGTGGCCGCCGAATTGATCGGTCGCGTTGCCCCTTTGCTGGGGCTGCGTCCCCGGCTTGAGCCTGAGGCGCGCGCTGCTATAACGCTGACCTCAAATTAGACTGTCCGGCAAGAGGTGGGCGATGGGCACAAGGACAAAGAAACTCAGCCAACTGGCCCTGACCGCCCGAGGTGGCGCAAACCCGGAAATTACGGGGCTGGCCGTCGATAGCCGAGAGGTCAAGGACGGCTACTTGTTCGCTGCCCTTCCCGGAACGCGGGTTCACGGGGGCGAGTTTATTCAGTTCGCCTTGCGGATGGGCGCAGCGGCCATCCTGACGGACGCCGAGGGTGCTGCGATTGCGGCGGATGAACTGTCGGGCTCGGATGCGGCGCTGGTCGTCGTCGAGGACCCTCGTCAGGCGTTGGCGGGATGTGCTGCACTTTGGTTCGGCGCGCAGCCGCAGACCATCGTTGCCGTGACCGGGACAAACGGCAAGACATCAGTCGCAACCTTTGTGCGTCAAATCTGGATGGAGCTGGGCCACGCGGCAGTCAATCTTGGCACAACCGGGGTTGAGGGGGCATGGACTGCGCCACTGGCCCATACCACGCCAGAGCCTATTACCCTACATCGGTGTCTGGCAGAAGCGACTGAAAACGGCGTGACCCATGCCGCGATGGAGGCGTCCTCGCACGGTTTGGAACAAAGGCGCTTGGATGGGGTGAACTTGTCTGCGGCGGGGTTTTCAAATTTCACGCAGGACCATCTGGACTACCACGAAACATTCGAGGCCTATTTTGCGGCCAAGGCGGGTCTGTTTGATCGCGTGCTGCCACAGGATGGAACGGTCGTCATCAACATGAGCGACCCCAAAGGCATGCATATCCGCAAGATCGCCGAAGACCGTGGGCAGGATGTGCTGACCGTAGGGTTGGGGGATGCAGACCTGTGTCTGATGAACCAGCGGTTTGACTCCACGGGTCAAGACCTGCGCTTTTCATGGAAGGGAAAGGTCTTTCAAACGCGCCTGAACCTGATCGGAGGGTTTCAGGCCGAGAATGTCCTTTTGGCCTGCGGGCTTGTGATCGCTGGCGGAGAAGACCCCGAGCGTGTCTTTGAAACCTTACCGCACCTGACAACCGTGCGTGGACGCATGCAACTGGCGGCAACGCGAGAGAACGGGGCGGCGGTTTTTGTGGACTACGCCCACACGCCGGACGCGGTTGCGACCGCGCTCAAGGCGATGCGTCCGCATGTCATGGGCAGGCTAATTGCAATCGTTGGTGCAGGTGGCGATCGGGATGCAGGGAAGCGCCCTCTGATGGGCAAGGCTGCTGCGAACAACGCCGATGTGGTTTTCGTAACGGATGACAACCCGCGCAGTGAAGACCCCGCAGTGATCCGCGAGGCGGTGATGCAAGGGGCACCGGGTGCAACCGAAGTCGGTGACAGGGCCGAGGCCATTCTGCGCGGTGTCGATGCCTTGCAACCCGGCGACGCGCTGCTGATTGCAGGCAAGGGGCATGAGACGGGCCAGATCGTCGGTGATCAGGTTTTGCCATTTGATGATGTGGAGCAGGCAAGCATAAGCGTGGCTGCCCTTGACGGGAGAGTAGCATGACCTTGTGGACCGCATCCGAGGCTGCCGAAGCCACCGGTGGGCGTGCGACAACCGATTGGACGGCGGACGGCGTGTCGATTGATACGCGAACCTTGCAGCCCGGCGACCTTTTTGTAGCGTTGAAAGCGGCGCGCGACGGGCATGAGTTCGTCGCGCAGGCGTTGGAAAAAGGGGCAGGTGCCGCGCTGGTGTCCCGTGTTCCTGATGGTGTATCTGAAGACGCGCCCTTGCTGATCGTGGACGACGTTCAGGCAGGGTTGGAGGCGTTGGGGCAGGCCGCGCGTGCGCGCACGGGCGCGCGGGTGATGGGGGTCACGGGCAGCGTCGGGAAGACCTCGACCAAGGAAATGCTGTCTAACATCTTGGAAACGCAGGGAAAAACTCATGCCAGCGTAGCCAGCTACAACAACCATTGGGGCGTTCCCCTGACATTGGCGCGTATGCCACGCGACACAGAATATGCCGTGATCGAGATTGGCATGAACCACCCCGGAGAGATTGCGCCCTTGGCGCGGCAGGCCCGCCCGCACGTGGCGTTGGTGACCACTGTAGCGGCCGTCCACCTTGAGGCGTTCGAGTCCGTTGCCGGGATCGCCCATGAAAAGGCCGCTATTTTTGAAGGTCTGACCAAAGGCGGCGCGGCTATCGTCAACGCGGATGTAGAGCACGCAGAGATTCTGCGTGAGTGTGCCCTGGAAAATGGGGCTGGGGTTGTAGAGTTCGGGCGATCCGCTGCGGACTATGTCCTGAAGGACGTCACGCAATCGCCCGATTCGATCCATGCCGCGGCGATGGTCGGCGATGCCCAATTCGCTTTTGACGTACAATCTGCCGGAACGCATTTCGCGATGAACGCGCTGGGGGCATTGGCCGCTTGTGTCGAGTTGGGCGTCGAGCTGGACGATGCGATTGCTGGATTGGCCCGGTGGTCTCCGGTCAAGGGGCGCGGGGTGCGAGAGCAGATTGCGCTTTCTGCTGGTGGTCAGGTCGAATTGCTGGACGACAGCTATAACGCCAATCCAACCTCGATGGAGGCCGCGCTGGATGTGCTGGCCGCATCACAGGGTAACCGCAAGATCGCATTCTTGGGCGATATGAAAGAGTTGGGTGCTCAGGAAGCCGAAATGCACGCCAATATGGTCCGCGTGGATGCCATGCAGCGGGTTGATCGTGTTCATTGTATCGGCCCGCTGATGAAGGCGCTTCACGACGCTTTGCCGGATGAAAAACGCGGTCTGTGGTTTGAAACCAGCGCTGAATTGGCGGCGCATTTGCCAGAGTTGATACAGGCCGGTGATACGGTGCTGGCCAAAGGCTCATTGAGCATGGCTTTGGCGCAGATTGTTGACGGTCTGCGGAAAATGGGGCAAGGGAGCGCGCTTGACCCATGATCGCCGCACGAGAAAGGTTTTAATATGCTCTATTGGTTGACCGGCCTGTCGGACGGGGGGGATTTCTTCAACCTCTTTCGGTACATCACGTTCCGTGCAGGCGGCGCTTTCATGACTGCGTTGATCTTTGGTTTCCTGTTTGGAAAACCGCTGATCAACGTATTGCGCAGAAAGCAGGGTAAGGGTCAGCCGATCCGGGATGACGGTCCCGAAGGGCATTTCTCAAAGGCGGGAACGCCAACCATGGGCGGTCTGCTGATCGTGGGGGCGCTGGTGACGTCGGCTCTGGTCTGGGCGCGGTGGGACAACCCCTATGTCTGGATGGTGCTGTTTGTCACTTTGGCTTACGCGGCGATCGGTTTCGCAGATGACTACGCCAAAGTGTCCAAGCAGAACACCAAGGGCGTTTCGGGCAAGATGAGGCTTGCTCTGGGGGTCATTATTGCCGTTCTTGCCTCGCTTTGGGCGACTTTGCACCATCCTGAGGCTTTGCAGAACCAGTTGGCCGTGCCGGTTTTCAAGGACACGCTGGTCAATCTGGGAATGTTCTACATTCCGTTCTCGATTGTCGTGATCGTGGGCGCGGCGAATGCCGTGAACCTGACGGATGGGCTGGACGGGCTTGCGATCATGCCTGCCATGATCGCGGCATCGACGCTGGGGATCATCGCCTATGCGGTGGGCCGGGTCGACTTTACCGAATATCTGGATGTGCATTATGTGCCGGGAACGGGTGAAATCTTCATCTTTACCTCGGCGCTTTTCGGCGCAGGGCTTGGGTTTCTTTGGTACAACGCGCCGCCCGCCGCTGTATTTATGGGCGATACCGGCTCATTGGCTTTAGGGGGCGCGCTGGGTGCAATCGCGGTTGCTACCAAGCACGAGTTGGTGCTGGCCGTTGTCGGCGGTCTGTTCGTTGTCGAAGCGCTGAGCGTGATCATTCAGGTTTTGTACTTCAAACGCACCGGACGCCGCGTGTTCCTGATGGCACCGATCCACCATCACTATGAGAAAAAGGGGTGGGCGGAACCGACGATCGTGATCCGGTTCTGGATCATTTCCCTGATCCTCGCGATGATTGGTCTGGCAACGCTGAAAGTCCGGTAACGCTCCCGCCAGGTTCGGCGGACCTTCGGTCCACCTGCCACCTGTTGGGCCCGGCTCGCGCTGGCGCGCGAGCCTGTCTACGCCCTTGCCAATGAAGGGGTCTTCTGCGCAGGGTGACGCCTAAACCAAAGTCAAAAAAGGGTGGGCAGCATGATCCCGGTCAAAGGGTTTTCAGGCCATAAAGTTGCGGTTCTGGGGCTTGGCCGGTCAGGGCTGGCCGCCGCACGCGCATTAAGGGCTGGCGGCGCAGAGCCGGTCTGTTGGGACGACAACCCCGCCGCGCGCGAGAAGGCGGAGGACGAAGGTTTTGCCTGCGCCGATCTTCTGCGTCATGGTGCGTTTGACGACATCGCCTCGCTGATCGTTTCGCCTGGTATTCCGCATCTTTATCCTGACCCGAACCCTGTGGTGGCCGCCGCATTGGACGCGGGCGTGCCTGTGGACAATGACATCGGGTTGTTCTTCCGGTCTTTCGCGGGGTCGGAGTGGAACAACTACGATATGCCTCCGCGCGTGATTGCGGTGACGGGATCGAACGGCAAATCGACCACGGCCGCTTTGATCCACCATATCCTGACCGAAGCGGGGCGAGAGGCTCAGCTGGCCGGGAATATCGGGCGGGGCGTTCTGGATATTGAGCCGGGCGGGGATGGCTCTGTCGTGGTGCTGGAACTGAGCAGCTATCAGACGGAACTTGCCCGAGCTTTGACGCCGGATATCGCGGTTTTCACCAATCTTTCGCCGGATCATCTGGATCGCCACGGTGGAATGGGTGGGTATTTCGCGGCCAAGCGGAGGCTGTTTGCTGAAGGCGGACCGGACCGCGCCGTGATCGGCATTGATGAGAAAGAGGGGGCGTTTCTGGCCGGTCAACTTGCCGAGGGGCCCTCGGACGACCGGGTGATCCGCGTATCGGTTGCGCGCAAACTGACTGGACCCGGATGGCAGGTCTTTGCGCGCAAGGGGTTTCTGTCCGAATACCGCAAGGGTCGGCAGGCCGGGTCGATTGACATGCGCGGGATCAAGGGGCTGCCCGGATCGCATAACCACCAGAACGCTTGCGCCGCCTACGCAGCCTGTCGCGCGCTGGGGTTGGCCCCCCGCGTGATCGAGGACGCCCTGCACAGCTATCCCGGCCTGCCACACCGCAGCCAGATCATCGCCGAAGCAGATGGCGTCACCTACGTGAACGACTCTAAGGCCACCAACGTAGACAGCGCGCTGAAGGCGCTGAACGCGTTCGGCAAAATTCGCTGGATTTGCGGCGGACTGGAGAAAGAGGGTGGATTGTCGGCACTAAATGCTGCTTCGGCGCGGGTAATCAAAGCCTATGTGATCGGGCGCGAGGCTGCCGGATTTGCCATGCAGCTTGACGCAGACACTCTGGTCTGCACCACCATGGCCGAGGCCGTGGCACAGGCCATGTCGGACGCCCAGCCGGGTGAAACCGTATTGTTGGCACCAGCGGCGGCCAGTTTTGACCAATACGACAGTTTCGAGCGACGCGGAGAAGACTTCGAGGCGCAGGTTCAGCAGAGACTGTCGGAATAGTCATTTGCAATAGACCGCCGGTTGAGCCAAGTTAAGTTGCTATCAGCTTGACGCGCCAAGATTATTAGTTTTGCCTGCCGTCAAATTCAACGTGAGGTTATGATTATGCCATACCGCAAATTCTCTTTGATCCTGCCCGCCATCTTGGTGGTAGGAGCCTGCACCAATGTCGGTGCCAACTACCAGCCGATCGTCGATGGACCCGTTGGGCCGAATTACAACGCGGATCTGGCCCAATGTCAGGCGCTTGCGCGGTCGCAGCCGACGGTTGATGGCCGGACGGCTGGCGCTGCTGCGATTGGCGCTGCGGGTGCTGCCGGTACCAAGGCGATCATTGACGACAGCGCCAGCGATCTGGGGCGTGCTGCTGTTGCAGGTGCGCTTGTAGGTGCAGGCGCGAGTGCGATCAACAACACCCAAAATCAGGAAGTGATCGTGCGCAACTGTATGCGCGGACGTGGGTATAACGTCGTAGGTTAACGCCCCGCGATTGCAGTTCCGGCGGCGTGGCCCGATGACCACGCCCACTGGAAGTTGTAGCCGCCAAGCCAACCTGTGACATCCACTGCTTCGCCAATCGCATAGAGGCCGGGGACATCCCTGGCCTCCATCGTTTTGGACGACAGGTTGTCGGTGTCGATCCCGCCAAGCGTGACCTCGGCGGTGCGGTAACCCTCGGTTCCGGATGGGGTCAGTTGCCAGTTAGACAGGGCTTTGACCAGTTCCGACAGAGCGGCATCGGATTGGTCGGCTAAGTTGCCTTGCATGGGGATGATGCGGCTGAGGTAGTCCACCAGTCGGCCGGGCAGGTGCCGGGCCAGTTCGGTGGTCAAAGCCTTGCGCCCTCCGGCCTGCCGCTGATCGCGCAGCACGTCATACAGCGCGAGATCAGGAATAAGATTTACGCTGATGTCTTCGCCCTCGCGCCAGTACGAGGACAGTTGCAGCACGGATGGCCCGCTGAGGCCGCGATGGGTGAACAGCAGCGCTTCGTCGAAACTGGTACGCGCGTTTGACAAGCGCGCTGGCAGGGATACGCCCGAGAGCTCCTTGAATTTTGCGTCCGAGAACGTAAACGGCACTAGCGCCGCCCGTGTATCGGTCATGCGTAGGCCGAATTGTTGCGCGATGTCATAAGCCAGCCCTGTCGCGCCCATCTTGGGGATCGACTTGCCGCCGGTCGCAAGCACCAGATTGCTGCAGGTCAGGGTGACGCGCTGCCCTTCACGATCGACGTCAAGGGTAAACCCGTTTTCGGTTTTGCGAAGATCCCGCAACTCGGTCCGGACCCACAATTCGGCCTCGGCTGTAGCCATTTCATCCAGCAGCATCTGAATGATCTGTTTTGAGGAGCCGTCGCAGAACAACTGCCCCAGCGTTTTCTCATGCCACGCGATACCGTGCCGCCCGACCAGATCGACGAAATCCCATTGGGTGTAACGGGCCAGTGCAGATTTGCAGAAATGCGGGTTCTGCGACAGGAAGTTGCTGGGACCTGCATACATGTTCGTAAAGTTGCAGCACCCGCCGCCCGAGATACGGATTTTCTCACCCGCAGCCTTCGCGTGGTCGATCACCAACACGCGCCCACCGCAATGGGCGGCGCACATCATACCGGCTGCGCCGGCGCCAAGGATGATCGTGTCAAAGTCCATGTGCTGCGCATGGCGCGGATTACAGAGGATGGCAAGAGGGCTTGGCACTGGCCACGTTTGTTGTCACGCTTTCTTTGATGCTATGAGCTGCGAAGTATTCTCTGCGCCGACGCACGAATTTTTAGGGAAGGGTCAACATGTCTCAGACAATAACAAAGGGAATCAAGGCGCTGCTGGACGAAGCGAATGCGGTTGTTTCTTCGGTTTCGATTGAGCAGGCGCAGGACATGATGGACAGTGACGAACACGTTCTGATCGACCTGCGCGACATTCGTGAACTAAAGCGGTCTGGCAAAATACCGGGGGCATTCTCATGCCCCAGAGGGATGCTTGAATTCTGGATTGACCCCGAAAGCCCGTATCACAAGGACATCTTTGACCAAGACAAGACATACGTGTTCTATTGCGCCAGCGCGTGGCGGTCGGCGCTCAGCGCCAAAACCGCGATGGAGATGGGGCTAAAACCAGTCGTCCATATCGAAGGCGGGTTTACCGCTTGGGCCAAGTCCGGCGCTCCGATTGAAGAAGTTGAGTAGTCAGATTTAGGCCAGCATCATTCTGCAAACTCCCGTCCCGGCGGGACTTTGCTGACGACGCGCTGTTTTTGCTCAAACCCCTCATTTTACTGGCCCAGACGCAAAAATCGGGATAGACTCTCAATCAGATCCCGAAAACGGGACGTGAACGAGGCAGAGAGTGGCGGTATCTCATGACTGAGATGGTGTATGGCGCGGTCCAGGACCAGCGCGGCGAACCGATTCTACCAAAGTGGTGGCGCACGATTGACCGCTGGACAATGTCCTGCGTTCTGATCCTGTTTGTCATCGGCTTGTTGCTGGGGCTGGCGTCTTCGCCGCCGTTGGCTGGTCGCAACGGGTTCGACCCGTTCCATTACGTTGAACGGCAGGCTTTGTTCGGTGGCTTGGCGCTGATTGCGATGCTGCTGACCTCGATGATGTCGCCGACATTGGTGCGGAGACTGGCGGTGCTGGGCTTTCTGGGCGCGTTTGTGGCGCTGGCTTTCCTGCCTGTCTTCGGGACCGATTTCGGCAAGGGCGCGGTGCGCTGGTACTCGCTGGGCTTTGCCTCGCTGCAACCGTCCGAGTTTCTGAAGCCCGGCTTTATCGTCGTGGCCGCGTGGCTTTTGGCTGCGTCGCAAGAGATCAACGGCCCTCCGGGGCGGTTGTGGTCTTTTGCGTTGTGCATGGCGATCGTGGCGATGTTGGTGCTGCAACCCGACTTCGGTCAAGCCTGTCTGATCCTGTTCGGCTGGGGCGTGATGTATTTCGTGGCCGGCGCGCCGATGCTGCTGCTGGTCGGCATGGCGGGTGCAGTCGTTCTGGGCGGGATGTTTGCCTATTCCAACTCGGAACACTTTGCGCGCCGCATTGACGGGTTCCTGAACCAAGAGGTCGATCCGACCACCCAGCTTGGTTATGCCACCAACGCCATCCGCGAGGGTGGATTGTTCGGGGTTGGCGTGGGTGAAGGTCAGGTGAAGTGGTCCTTGCCTGACGCGCATACAGATTTCATCATCGCTGTGGCGGCTGAAGAATACGGGCTGATCCTCGTGTTGATCATCATCGCGCTTTATTCCTTGATCGTCGTGCGCTCGCTCCTGCGGCTGATGCGTGAACGCGATATGTTTATCCGTCTGGCGGGCACCGGTCTGGCCTGCATGTTTGGTGTTCAGGCAATGATCAACATGGGTGTGGCTGTGCGTCTGCTGCCTGCCAAGGGCATGACGCTGCCGTTTGTCAGCTATGGCGGTTCCTCGCTGATCGCGGGTGGTATTGCGGTCGGCATGTTGCTGGCCTTTACCCGAACCCGGCCACAGGGTGAACTTGGCGACATTCTGCGCGGACGAGGTTGATGACAGCACCTTATCTTCTGATTGCGGCTGGCGGCACCGGGGGTCACATGTTCCCGGCACAGGCGCTGGCCGAGGCGATGCTGCACAAAGGCTGGCGCGTCCGTCTGTCTACCGATGCGCGTGGTGCGCGTTATACTGGCGGCTTTCCCCATTCGACCGAGATTGTCGAGGCATCCTCGGCCACTTTCGCGCGGGGTGGTTTGGCTGCCAAGGCGATGGTTGGACCAAAGATCGCGGGCGGCGTGACCAGCATGGCGATGCAGATGATGCGCGACCGGCCTGACGTGGTTGTGGGCTTCGGCGGATACCCCTCTATCCCTGCGTTGGGGGCGGCGACATTGCTGAATATCCCGCGCATGATCCACGAACAGAACGGTGTGTTGGGCCGCGTGAACCAGTTGTTCGCCAAGCGCGTGGCGCAGGTGGCCTGCGGTGTCTGGCCCACGGACCTGCCAGCGGGCGCGCAGGGCGTCCATACCGGCAACCCGGTCCGCGCTGCCGTGTTGGAGCGCGCGGCGTCAGGGTATATTCCCCCCGGCGATTACCCGATGTCCGTCCTTGTTATGGGCGGTTCACAGGGGGCACGTATCCTCAGCGACGTTGTGCCCGGTGCGATAGCGGCATTGCCCGAAGAGTTGCGTGCCCATATCCGAGTGTCTCATCAGGCACGGGATGAGGACGGCGAACGCGTCACCGCGTTTTACGCCGACAACGGAATTCGTGCCGAAGTCCTGCCATTCTTCGATGACGTTCCGCGACGCATGTCCGACGCGCAGCTTGTCATCAGCCGCTCGGGTGCCTCCAGCGTCGCCGATATCTCGGTGATCGGGCGGCCTTCGATCCTGATCCCCTTCGCCGCCGCTGCCGGAGATCATCAAACTGCCAATGCGCGTGGGCTGGTACAGGCAGGCGGTGCGATCATGATCCCAGAAAACCTGCTTGACGTTCCCGCGCTGACCGAGCAAATCACCGCAGTTCTGACTAACCCCGAAGCCGCGCAAAAGATGGCCCACGCCGCCCTCTCGACTGGCGCACCGGATGCGACCGAGCGTCTGGTTCACCTCGTCGAACAGTTGGCGCAGAAGGAGACCACATGAATCCAGCAACCAAACTGCCGCAAGACGTAGGGTCGATCCACTTTGTCGGGATCGGCGGGATCGGGATGTCCGGGATCGCAGAGGTTCTGCTGAATCTTGGGTACAGGGTGCAGGGTTCGGACCTGAAAGCGTCCAAGATCACCGACCGTCTGGCCAGTTTGGGGGCCGAGATTTTCGTAGGCCAGCGGGCCGAAAACCTTGAAAATGCAGCCGTTGTTGTGGTGTCTACTGCGATTAAGGCGGGGAACCCCGAGTTGGACGGAGCCCGTGCACAGGGTCTGCCAGTGGTGCGCCGCGCGGATATGCTGGCGGAACTCATGCGCCTGAAGTCGAATATCGCCATCGCCGGAACGCACGGCAAAACCACCACCACCACCATGATGGCCGAGCTGATGGTGGCGGGTGATTTTGACCCCACCGTCATCAATGGCGGCATCATCCATGCCTATGGCTCGAACGCGCGGATGGGGCAGGGCGAATGGATGGTGGTCGAGGCCGACGAATCGGATGGCTCGTTCAATCGTCTGCCCGCGACCATTGCCATCGTCACCAATATCGACCCCGAGCATATGGAGCATTGGGGCGATTTCGATAAGCTCCGCGACGGGTTCTATGAGTTCGTCTCAAACCTTCCCTTCTATGGCCTTGCGGTCTGTTGCACTGATCATGCCGAGGTGCAGACGCTGGTCGGTCGTATCACCGACCGCCGCGTGCGCACTTATGGGTTCAATGCGCAGGCTGATGTGCGGGCGGTGAACCTGACCTATAAGGGCGGCGTCGCGCATTTCGATGTCCACCTGCAATATGAAGACACGGTGATCGAAGGCTGCACGCTGCCGATGCCGGGCGACCATAATGTCTCGAATGCGCTAAGCGCCGTGGCCGTCGCCCGCCATCTGGGTATGAAAACTGCAGAAATCCGCGAGGCTTTGGCCAATTTTGGTGGCGTCAATCGTCGTTTCACCAAGGTGGGAGAGGTCGACGGTGTCACCATTATCGACGATTACGGCCACCATCCGGTTGAAATCGCAGCCGTATTGAAAGCTGCGCGTCAGGCTTCCGAGGGCCGCGTGATTGCCGTGCATCAGCCGCACCGGTATTCGCGCTTGTCGAACCTGTTTGACGATTTCTGCACTTGTTTCAACGACGCCGACGTGGTCGCCATTGCCGACATCTTTGCCGCCGGAGAAGACCCTATCGAGGGGGCGTCGCGCGATGATCTGGTGCAGGGTCTGATCCGCCACGGTCACCGCCACGCCCGCGCGTTGCTGGACGAGAACGACCTTGAGCGTCTGGTCCGCGAACAAGCCCGCCCCGGGGACATGGTTGTCTGTCTTGGTGCCGGTACGATCAGCACGTGGGCGAATGGTCTGCCCGAGCGTTTGCTGCGCAAGCAAGCTGGATAAGACAATGGACTCTGCCCACGCACAACCTTAAAGAGCGTGGTCGGAATCGCCAGAAAGCGTCCTTGGAGGGGCGAATGGTTTATTCAGTGCTATTTGCAGGATTGTGGGTTGTAGCCTCGACCGCCGTGGCCATGCTGCCTTTGCGCCTGCAGTTTCCACCCGGCGTTGTTTTGTTCGTCAGCACGCCGGCGTTGATTGTCTGGCTGGGCTACGACTTTGGTTGGTTCTTCGCTGCGCTGGCCTTCGCAGCTTTTGCGTCAATGTTCAGAAATCCCATCCGTCACTACTGGCGACGGTGGACAGGGCAGGAGGTTGACGAATGAACCTGTCTCTTGCCCTCGCTTTCGGGTGGGGGATCGCCGCGAATGTTTTGGCGATGATCCCCAGCAAAGACAACCACTGGACCAGGGCTTATGTCCTTATCTTGGTTGGTATCCCAATCCTTGGCTATGTCACTTTGCAAAACGGTCCCTGGATTGGATTGATCGTTCTGGCGGCGGGGATGTCCGTGTTGCGTTGGCCGGTGATCTATCTGGGGCGATGGGTGCGCAAAGTACTTGGCGCAACGCCCTGACCAATACGGCTTGCGTTGCAGGTTCAAATCCGCGAATTAGCAGGCATGACATCTCTACCCACGCCACGCGGCAAACTCTCTGAAAACCGACCTTTGAACGATCTCACCTGGCTGCGCGTCGGCGGTCCGGCGGACTATCTGTTTCAGCCAGCCGATTTGGATGACCTGAGGGGTTTCCTGCGAGAGCTACCCGAGGACATGGCGGTTTTTCCGATGGGTGTCGGGTCCAATCTTATCGTGCGTGACGGAGGGCTGAGGGCGGTTGTGATCCGTCTGGGGCGCGGGTTCAACGGGATTTCCGTCGAAGGCAACCGCGTAACGGCAGGGGCTGCGGCGCTGGATGCGCATGTGGCGCGCAAGGCGGCGGATGCAGGGGTGGACCTGACGTTCCTGCGCACCATTCCCGGGTCCATCGGTGGAGCCGTGCGCATGAATGCAGGGTGTTATGGCAGCTATACGGCGGATGTTTTGCGCAAGGCGACGATCGTGACGCGAAAGGGTGACGTTGTGGATCTGAGCCCCGGTGAGCTGAATTTCAGCTATCGCCAGTCCGATCTGCCCGAAGGCGCGGTGCTGATCTCGGCGACGTTTGAGGGTCCCTCTGCTGACCCGCAGGTCTTGCATGATCGCATGACCGCGCAACTAAAAAAACGCGACGAGACCCAGCCCACCAAGGATCGCAGCGCTGGGTCCACTTTTCGTAACCCGGCCGGATTTTCCTCAACCGGTCGCGCCGATGACGTGCATGATCTGAAGGCCTGGAAGGTGATCGATGACGCGGGAATGCGCGGCGCGACCAAAGGCGGCGCTCAGATGAGCCCCAAGCATTCAAATTTCATGATCAATACCGGTACAGCCACCGCCGCCGACCTGGAAGGTCTGGGCGAAGAGGTGCGAAAAAAGGTTTACGAAACAAGCGGCATCAGGCTAGAGTGGGAAATCATGCGGGTCGGTGATCCGCTGACAGATTAAGACCCCAACCGTCAGACCAAAACAGGCAAATTCAGGCGACGGATCAAGGGTATAAACGTATACGGACCACCAGATAAGGTCCGGGGACATTGAGGCGCTAAGTGGGTAAGTCGAGCAGGACACACCCCAAAGTGGCGGTATTGATGGGCGGCCCCTCGGCGGAACGCGAGGTGTCACTCAGCAGCGGGCGTGAATGCGCAGCCGCCCTCAGGGGAGAAGGCTTTGAAGTGGTCGAGCTGGACGCGGGTCCCGACCTTTCCGCGCGCCTTTTGGATATCAATCCTGACGTTGTTTTCAACGCTCTGCACGGACGCTGGGGCGAGGATGGGTGTGTGCAGGGTCTGCTGGAATGGATGCGGATTCCATATACACACTCAGGTGTTCTGGCTTCAGCTTTGGCGATGGACAAGCAGCGCAGCAAAGAGGTCTATCAAGCCGAAGGTCTGCCCGTCGTACCCAGCGTGATCGTGCCCAAGGTCGAGGTTGTAGAAGTTCACGTGATGGAGCCGCCCTATGTGGCCAAGCCCAATAACGAAGGGTCCAGCGTCGGGATTTACATCGTCCACGAAGGCTCCAACGGACCGCCGCAACTGTCGGATGACATGCCCGAGCATGTCATGGTCGAAAAATACGTGGCCGGGCGCGAACTGACCGTGACCGTGATGGGGGATCGCGCCCTCACCGTGACCGAGATCATGACGGATGGTGGTTGGTACGACTACGATGCCAAGTACAAGCCGGGCGGATCTTGGCACGTACTGCCTGCTGACATTCCACAGGACATCTTTCAGCTCTGTATGGAATACGCGGTGAAAGCCCACAATGCTTTGGGCTGCCGGGGCGTAAGCCGTACCGACTATCGCTGGGATGACAGCATGGGCGCGGACGGGTTGTTCCTGTTAGAGACAAATACGCAACCGGGCATGACACCGACGTCTCTGGTGCCGGAACAGGCCGCGCATTGCGGCATGACGTTCGGACAGCTTTGCGCCTGGATTGTGGAGGACGCCTCATGCGACCGCTAAGAGCAACCCGCGCACCTGTCATTCACCGATCAAAACCATTGTCGGGGCCGGACGCTGAGTTCGCGTCGGGTGATCACCACGATGTTGAGCCGAAGCTGCGTTTACAGGGGGCAAAGCTGTTTGGCCGCAAGTCCCGGCGCTTTGATCCCGCGCCCTCGCGCCTCAGCTACCGGATGCAACGCTGGATGCTGACGCCGGGCGTGCGGCGTGGCTTGAAGGTTGGGCTGCCGATTTTTGCGATCTGCGCGGCCATCGGCCTCTATTTCGGGTCACAGGATCGGCGCGACGCCTTGGTGGCTTATGCAAACGATATCAAAACGTCCATCCAGCAACGCCCCGAATTCATGGTCAATCTGATGGCGATCGACGGGGCGGGACCCGGTCTGGCAGAAGACATCCGCGCGGTTGTGCCGCTGGATTTCCCGATCAGCTCCTGGGATCTGGAAGCAGATCAGATCCGGGATACGATCACGGCGCTGGACCCTGTTAAATCGGCCACTGTGCGCGTGCGGCCGGGTGGCATCCTGCAGGTGGACGTGGTCGAGCGTCAGCCCGTCGTTGTCTGGCGTACCCGTCGCGGGACAGAATTGCTGGACGAAACTGGCGCGCATGTGGAGCGTATTGCCTCGCGCAAGGATTACTCGAGCCTGCCGCTGATTGCTGGCAAGGGCGCTGATGCGCATGTCCCAGAGGCATTGGAACTGCTGGCGACCGCGCGCAGCCTTGGCAACAGGGCGCGCGGATTGGTGCGCATAGGCGAACGCCGGTGGGATCTGGTGTTGGACCGTGGTCAGCGCATCATGCTGCCAACCGAACGCCCCGTGCGCGCGCTGGAACGTGTGCTGGCCGTAAACGAAGTTCAGGACCTGTTGGAGCGCGACGTGGCCGTGGTTGACATGCGCCTCGGCCAGCGACCGACAATCAGGATGACCAAAGCCGCCAGCGAAGACTGGTGGAATACAAAAGTAGATGTGAGTAGCGGGCAGTAACGATCATGATGACCGACCTTTATCAGTCTCAACGAGCTATGCGGCAAATGCGCAGACAGGCGATGCAGCGCGGTGTGGTCGCTATTTTGGATGTCGGCAGCTCAAAGATTGCCTGCCTTGTACTTCGGTTTGACGGTGCGGGTCGCCTGAACGAAGACAGCGGGATCGGATCGCTGGCTGGTCAGTCCGGGTTTCGTGTGATCGGTGCGGCAACGACCCGGTCCCGTGGCGTGCAGTTCGGTGAAGTCACCGCCATGCAAGAGACTGAGCGCGCCATTCGGACGGCCTTGCAGACAGCGCAGAAGATGGCTGATATCCGCGTGGATCACGTAATCGCATGTTTCTCGGGGGCCAATCCTCGATCATACGGTTTGGACGCTCAGGTCGATCTGGAAGGGCAGGTCGTGACCGAGGCTGAGGTTGGCCGCGTTTTGAATGCCTGCGACGTACCGGATTATGGCGCCGGTAGGGAAGTGCTGCACGCGCAGCCGGTGAACTTTGCGTTGGACAACCGCTCTGGCTTGATCGACCCACGTGGTCAGATGGGGCAATCGCTGGCAGTTGACATGCACATGCTTACAGTTGACGCCGTGGCGATCCAGAACATCGTGCGCTGTATCAAGCGCTGCGATCTGGAACTCGCCGGAATTGCGAACTCGGCCTATGTGTCAGGGATCTCTGCGTTGGTTGAGGATGAGCAAGAGCTGGGCGCAGCCTGTATCGACATGGGTGGTGGCACGACCAGCGTGTCGATCTTCATGAAGAAACACATGATATACGCCGATTGCGTGCGTATGGGCGGTGATCACGTGACCTCGGACATTTCCATGGGGTTGGGCGTTCCCGCGAGTGTGGCCGAGCGGATCAAGACCTTTAACGGCGGCGTTCATGCGACCGGAGCGGATGATCGCGACCTGATCGACATAGGCGGCGATACCGGCGATTGGGAACATGATCGCCGGACCGTAAGCCGCGCCGAACTGATTGGCATCATGCGCCCTCGGGTAGAGGAAATTCTCGAAGAAGTCCGCGTCCGACTGGATGCTGCCGGGTTTGAGCATATGCCCAGCCAGCAGATTGTTCTGACCGGCGGAGGAAGTCAGATCATGGGTCTGGATGGGCTAGCGACCCGCATTTTGGGACAGCGCGTTCGTCTGGGTCGCCCACTGCGCGTCCACGGGTTGCCGCAATCTGCAACGGGGCCGGGCTTTTCCTCTGCTGTTGGCCTCAGCCTGTTCGCGGCACATCCGCAGGACGAATGGTGGGACTTTGAAATTCCCGTCGACACCTATGCCGCGCGGCCTTTCAAACGCGCGGTGCGCTGGTTCCGTGACAATTGGTAAGGCACTGGTCGCGGCGTTTTTTGCCGCGACTCCGCTTACCTTGCACGCGCAGACCCGGATCACTCCCGAAGCGTTTCTGGAAGCTGTTCAGGGCAAGACCGTCAAGTTTCATTTATATCCCGACGGCGATCTGGTCGGCACTGAGGAGTTTCTCAGTCCGACTCTCTCGGTCTGGCGAATGGAGGGCAGGGGCTGTGTTTACGGTCAGATCACAACCCCGGACGGGCAAATCTGTTTTCTGTACGATGACGACCCGGACGGTGTACCCGTTTGCTGGTGGCCCTTTCTGCACGAAGGCCGCCTGCTGGTTCGCCTGACGACCTTTTCTTATACCGAAATCCAAGAAGTGCGCAGCATAACTGAGGACGGTCTGAACTGCCCAAGTCCCCAAATTAGCTAAAGAAATGTGTTGCGGACCGTGCTGTAATATCCCAAAATGTCCATAAGGCACGTCAGATGCCTCGCGGCAGGACCAGAGCAGTTTCCCGCACCTGAAAACCGATGGAAGTTCAAGTGACGCGCCCGTCAGCCTTGGTGCGTGGGTCGCGTGTTTTGTGGTGCTTTGAGTTCATTCCGCAACATCTGGCAATCAATGCGAAATACGGCGATGATCCGCCTTATTTCCTCCATATTTTGTGGATTCCAGCGATTTTTGGCGTGACCTTTGCCGTTTCGGTCGGTAGAATTGTTTAAGGATAGGTAAGAAAAACACCGCTTTGGCGGATCATATAAACAGGCGGACTGAGCATGACATTGAATCTTTCGATGCCCGGGCACGACGAACTGAAGCCTCGGATTACTGTATTTGGCGTTGGCGGTGCAGGCGGTAACGCAGTCAATAACATGATTGAAAAGCAGTTGGATGGCGTGGATTTCGTGGTCGCCAATACCGACGCACAAGCGCTGCAGCAAAGCCATTCTTCGGCTCGGGTGCAGTTGGGCGTCAAGGTGACTGAGGGTCTGGGCGCGGGTGCGCGTCCGACCGTAGGCGCAGCCGCCGCCGAAGAAAGCATCGAGCAGATTGTGGATCATCTTGCCGGCGCGCATATGTGCTTCATCACCGCCGGTATGGGTGGTGGCACCGGCACGGGCGCTGCCCCGATCATCGCACAGGCCGCCCGTGAGCTGGGCGTTCTGACCGTCGGCGTTGTGACCAAACCCTTCCAGTTTGAAGGGGCCAAGCGGATGCGTCAGGCCGAAGACGGCGTTGAGATGCTGCAAAAGGTCGTTGACACACTGATCATCATTCCGAACCAGAACCTGTTCCGTCTGGCCAATGAAAAGACCACGTTTACCGAGGCGTTCTCGATGGCGGATGACGTTCTGTATCAGGGCGTCAAAGGCGTGACCGACTTGATGGTTCGTCCCGGCCTGATCAACCTCGACTTTGCTGACGTTCGCGCCGTGATGGACGAAATGGGCAAGGCAATGATGGGGACAGGCGAGGCCACCGGCGAGGATCGCGCGGTTCAGGCGGCAGAGAAAGCAATCGCCAACCCGCTGCTGGACGAAATCAGCCTCAAAGGGGCAAAGGGCGTGCTGATCAACATCACAGGATCGCACGACCTGACCTTGTTCGAGCTGGACGAGGCGGCAAACCGCATCCGCGAAGAGGTCGATCCCGAAGCGAACATCATCGTCGGTTCGACGCTGGATACCGCGATGGAAGGCGGCATGCGCGTTTCGGTTGTTGCAACAGGCATCGACGCCAGCGAAAAACACGAAGATGTTCCGGTTGCACGACGCTCGATGTCCGCTCCGCTGACTCGCACGGTTGCGGCGGAAGAACAGGCTCAGGAAGAAGCCCCCGCCGCCGCAGAAATGGCGGAACCTGCACCTCAGCCCGAAGTGAACCGCGAACCTTCGTTGTTCGAGGCGTCAGAGGAGGTTTCGGAGCCGCGATTTGAGCCCCGTGCCGAGCAGGAAGACGATGGCCTTCCCCCTCCGGCTTATCAGCCGCAAGTGGCCGAGTTTGAACCGACCCCTGCACCAGTAGAAGCTGCGCCGGAAAGCTACGTTGCACCTCAGCCCCAACCTGCTGCGGGTACCCCCTCGCCCGAGGCTTTGCAGCGTTTGCAGGCAGCGGTTCAAAACGTTCCCACGTCCGAGCGTGGCCATGCTGCGCCCCATGCGCAAACGCCTCAGTCAGCACCGCAGCCAGAGGCCGACCGGCCCCGGTTCGGGTTCAACCGGCTGATCGACCGGATGACGGGTCACGCCGCTGACACACCGGCTCAACCACCGCGCCAACAGCCCGTCATGCGCCAATCTGACGCTACGGCACCTGCGCAGGATGAGGTCGATCCCGAGCAGGATCGCATCGAAATTCCCGCCTTCTTGCGCCGTCAAGCGAACTGATCGCGGTAACAAAATACTCTGGAAGGGTCGCCACTTGGCGGCCCTTTATTGTTTAAAAGCGGGTATTTAAGGGGGTGTAAGCAGTCTTTTGCCGATCTGTTGCACTCATGTTTCATTCAGTTGCAAAGAGTGAGTTGAGCCTTTGGTCAGGGTTCCTTAACTGAATGATCAACACGGCCAAAGCAGGCTGGACACCACTCACCGAGGTTCATTTTGCAACACACGCTCAAATCTCCGATCACGTTTACAGGCGTCGGGCTGCACAGCGGCAAGCCTGCCACGATGGTCCTGAAGCCGGCCGCGGCCGGTCATGGCATCTGGTTCAAACGGACGGATATCGATTTGGGCAATGCATTGATTCCTGCCATCTACGACGTGGTCGAGCGTACGCCGCTTTGCACCCGTCTGGTCAACGAAGCGAGCGTGTCCGTATCAACCGTCGAGCATATCATGGCAGCCCTGGCGGGTTGCGGTGTCCATAATGCGCTGATCGAGATTGACGGCCCCGAAGTGCCAATCATGGATGGTTCGTCCATCGAGTTCGTGCGTGGCATCATGGCCAAAGGCGTTCGCCGTCAGGCCAGCCCGGTTTTGGCCTACGAGGTGCTCAAGCCAGTGACCGCAGCCCGAGAAGGGGCCTGCGCCTCAATTGCGCCTGCGGATGGTCTGATCATTGACTTCCACATCGACTTTGAAGACAGCGCCATTGGAAGCCAGACAAAGACTCTGGATATGCGCAACGGCTCGTTTGCACGTGAGCTGAGCGATTGTCGTACGTTCTGCCGCCGAACCGATGTCGAAGCGATGCGTGAGAATGGCCTGGCTCTTGGTGGAACACTTGATAACGCGGTCGTCGTTCAGGGCGAAGAAGTTCTGACCCCCGGCGGGTTCCGTCGGGCAGATGAAGCCGTGCGCCACAAGATGCTTGATGCTCTGGGTGACCTGTATCTGGCAGGCGGACCCATCCTGGGTCACTTCACTGGTGACAAGTCGGGCCACGCCATGACCAACACTTTGCTGCGCAAACTGTTTGAAACGCCGGGTGCCGTGCGTCCGATCCTGTGCACGCCCGAACAGGCCGCGCGTCTGCCGGGGCAGGGTCTTGTCTGGGACGAAATCCCAGAAGTCGCCTGATTGGATCAACTCTGTCTACAATTGCACCTGAGGGCTTACTAAGGCGTTTTGCCCCGCAATTATATGTGCTAAACCAAGGCCAAATCCGGGGTTTGCCCCAATAATCAATACGACAAGGATAGGCGGAATGGTTGGCACCAAAGCGGCAGTCAGATTCGCAGGGGCGATTCTTCTGACAGCAGTTTTGACGGCTTGCGGCGGAAAAGGCGCAGACCGCAATCAGAACCTTGAAGGGTTCACTCCGGAACAGATTTTCACGCGCGGGGAATATGAACTGTCGCAGAATCGTTCGGATGATGCGGCGTGGTACTTCTCGGAAGTTGAGCGTCTGTATCCCTATTCCGATTGGGCCAAGCGCGCGCTGATCATGCAGGCGTTCTCGTACCACTCGGACAAGAATTACGAAGAAAGCCGCGCAGCGGCGCAGCGGTATATCGACTTCTACCCCACGGATGAAGATGCGGCTTACGCCCAGTACCTGCTTGCGCTGAGCTATTACGACCAGATTGACGAGGTCGGGCGGGATCAGGGACTGACCTTCCAGGCGCTGCAATCCTTGCGCACGGTCATCGAGGTCTATCCCGATAGTGAGTACGCAACTTCGGCGGTACTGAAATTCGATCTGGCTTTTGACCATCTGGCCGGAAAGGAAATGGAGATTGGCCGCTATTACCTGCGCCAAGATCACTATTCCGCAGCCATCAACCGGTTCCGTGTCGTGGTTAAGGATTTCCAGACCACCTCGCATACAGCCGAAGCACTGTATCGTTTGATCGAAGCCTATCTGTCGCTGGGTCTGGTGGACGAAGCACAGTCAGCCGGTGCGATCCTGGGGTATAACTATCAGTCGTCCGAGTGGTATGACGCGGGTTACAAACTGCTCGTCTCGCGTGGGCTTGACCTGAAGAGCCGAGGAAATAATTGGCTCAGCCAGATCTATCGCCAGACGATCAAGGGCGAGTGGTTGTAATCGCCATGACCAAAGGCGTGGGACGCTAAGACCCGATGCTGCGCGCCCTCGATATCCGCGACATGCTGATCATCGACCGGTTGGAACTGACATTCCAGCCGGGGTTGAACGCTCTGACCGGTGAGACGGGTGCAGGAAAATCGATTCTGCTGGATTCCCTTGGCTTCGTTCTGGGGTGGCGTGGCCGGGCCGAGCTGGTGCGGCAGGGCGCTGCGCAGGGTGAAGTTGTGGCTGAATTTCAGCTATCCCCGGACCATCCGGCCCATGCGATTTTGGCAGAGGCCGGGTTGCCTGACGGAGACGAGCTGATCCTGCGCCGTGTCAACACGGCCGAGGGGCGCAAGACGGCTTGGGTCAATGACCGGCGCTGTTCGGGCGAGGTGCTGCGGGCGTTGTCGGAAACTCTGGTGGAGCTGCATGGCCAGCATGATGATCGCGGTCTGCTGAACCCGCGTGGCCATAGGGCAATGCTGGATGATTTTGCCGGGGCAGGTGATCACCTGGCGGCGGTCCGCGCTGCGTGGACAGAAATGTCCCGTGTCCGCAGGGCGCTGGCCGAGACAGAGGCGACGCTTGCCGCCATGCACGCCGAAGAGGAGTTCCTGCGCCACGCCGTTGCCGAGTTGGACGATCTGGACCCGCAGCCCGGCGAAGATGCCGAGCTGGATTCCCGGCGCCGTATGATGCAGGGGGCCGAACGTATCCGTGACGATGTGGCGCGTGCGTTTGATCTGCTGGGTGGCCAGGGGGCAGAGGGCACCATGTCTGACGCCATACGCTGGCTGGAAGGTGTGTCCGACAACGCAGGCGGTCAGTTGGAAGAACCGATCGCCGCGCTAGGACGCGCACTGATCGAACTGGGCGAGGCTCAGGAAGGGGTCAATGCCTGTCTTCAGGCGCTGGAGTTCAACCCGTCCGAACTGGAGCTGACAGAGGAGCGCCTGTTCGCCATTCGCGCGCTGGCACGCAAGCATGATGTTGCCCCGGACGATTTAGGCGGTTTTGCAGGCACATTGCGTGATCGTTTGGATAGGCTCGAGGCAGGTGACGCCGATCTCGCAGAGCAACGCGCCGCACTGCAGGCTGCGCAGAAGGGTTATGATGCCGCCGCCGCTGCCCTCGGCGCTGTGCGGCGAAAGGCAGCCGCTGAACTGGACGCAGCGGTTATGGAGGAACTGGCGCCCTTAAAGATGGAGCGTGCGGTCTTTGTGACTCAGATCACCTCTGCCGATCCCGGCCCTGACGGAGCCGACGCAGTGGCTTTTACCGTGGCGACCAACCCTGGCGCGCCGTCCGGTCCACTGAACAAGATTGCGTCTGGGGGTGAACTCAGCCGTTTTCTACTCGCGTTGAAGGTTTGTCTTACCGGTGAGGACAGCGCGCGCACCATGATTTTTGATGAAATTGACCGGGGCGTGGGTGGGGCAACCGCTGATGCGGTGGGCCGCCGCCTGGCGTCCTTGGCACATGGTGGGCAGGTCCTTGTCGTAACCCATTCCCCCCAGGTCGCGGCGCGTGCGGCGCATCACTGGCGCGTGCAGAAACATGTGGAGGATGGGCAGACCCTTTCAACTGTGGTCCCGTTGGCCGATCCTGACCGTGTAGACGAAATCGCCCGCATGGTTGCAGGTGATACCATCACTGACGAGGCACGTGCCGCCGCACGTGCCTTGCTGGACGCGTAGCCGGCAGTCAGCCGCGATCCGCCTTTTATCTGCGCGCTCCGTGGCTTAGTAAGGGGTATGTATTGATCCCCGAGGGCAAATGACCCAGTCAACCCGCACAGTCTTACGCAACCAGCTCAATCAGGCTCTGGCCGCGATCAAGGATGCGTGGCGGGTGATGCTGCGGCGGGGGCCAAGCCAGATCCAGTTTTGGTTTATCGCGCTGGCCATCGGTGTTGCTGCGGGTTTCATGGCGCTGGGTTTCCGCAAGGCGATCCGGGCTTTGCAAGCCTATGTATACGACACTGACGACATCCTGTTGTTACACAGTCATGCCGAAAAGCTGCCGTGGTTCGTGATCCTGATCACCCCGATCATCGGAGGTTTGGTCGTAGGGATTATCCTGCACAAGTTCACCGATGACGGCCGCGTCCGGTCGGTTGCCGATGTAATCGAAGGTGCCGCGCTGACCAACGGCAGGGTTGAGGGCAAGGCGGGGATTGCGTCGCTATTTGCCTCGTTGATAACCCTCAGCACGGGCGGCTCTACAGGTCGCGAAGGGCCAGTGGTGCATATGGCTGGGGTGATTTCGACGTGGGTCAGCAATCGTATCCACGCCGACGGCATAACCGGTCGCGATCTGTTGGGGTGCGCTGTGGCTGCCGCAGTCTCGGCCAGCTTTAATTCTCCGATTGCGGGGGCGTTGTTCGCGCTAGAGGTCGTGTTGCGCCATTTCGCTGTTCACGCCTTTGCGCCCATCGTCATTGCCTCGGTCGCGGGGACGGTGATCAACCGATTGGAATATGGCGATGTGACCGAGTTCGTGCTCGAGACGCCCGGGTCATTGCAGTTTTATGTGGAACTGCCCGCCTTCCTGATCCTTGGGCTGATCTGCGGGCTGGTGTCCCTGCTGCTGATGCGCTCGATCTTTTTTGCCGAGGATATCGGGAACCACATTCAGGCGCGGTTGTCTTTGCCGCGTTGGTTGCGACCGGCCGTATCGGGCGCAATGCTCGGACTTCTGGCGATCTGGTTTCCGCACATCATCGGTGTCGGCTACGAAACAACAATCCGCGCCTTGGCCGGTGATCTGGTCCTGACCGCAGCCATCCTGTTTGCCGTGATAAAAACGGTCGCGGTGGCGATCACTATGGGCGGGCGCATGGGCGGCGGCGTGTTTTCCCCTTCACTGATGATCGGAGCGTTGACCGGCCTCGCATTTGGCCTGATAGCCACCGGGTTGCTGCCGGATGTCTCGGGAACTCATACTCTGTACGCATTTGCCGGGATGGGGGCTGTGGCGGCTGCGGTGCTGGGTGCACCGATATCAACCACGTTGATCGTATTCGAGCTGACCGGGGATTGGCAGATCGGCCTTGCTGTTATGGTCTCGGTCTCAATGTCCACTGCATTGGCGTCACGTCTTGTGGATCGGTCGTTCTTCTTGACGCAATTGGAACGGCGCGACGTGCACCTTGCAGCCGGGCCGCAAGCCTATCTGTTGGCGATGCTTCGCGCCGGATCGGTTATGCGTCCCCTCGGCGATGCACGGTCGATTTCCAAGGAAGAAGCGCTGGAGTTGATCGAGCAAGGGCTTTGCGTACAGGCAAGTGCCACCCTCGAAGCGGCAATGCCGTATTTCGACCGGGTGGACATTCCATGCATACCGGTGGTTATCGTGGACAAGGATGGTTGCGAGAACCCTGTGGGCGCGCTGTATCACGTTGATGCGCTCAAGGCATATAACCGCGCGCTGGCGGCAACAGCGGCCGAGGAACATTCCTAACCCGGATACACGGTTGCTGCGTCCCCTAGATAATTGTCCCATGCGAACCAGTATGAGATATGTCCGGCCACGCGGGGCAATCGCGTACCATCCTGTCCGATCAGTTCCTCCTCGGTCATGGTCCACTTCTGGCCGTCTTGATCGACCAACACTCTGTCTGATGCGGTGAAGCGATACGATTTGCGCTCATAGGCGCGTACTGAACGTTTGTCTGGATTACCCACGAGAACCAGAGGACGGTCGGCGATTGCATCGTTGATTACTCGTGTGTTTGTAAACGCATCTAAAGGCCACGCCCGCGCCGCGCCGAATTGACGGATGGTGAAAACGTAGTCCTTCTGCCGATGCTGTGACTGATCGACCTGCGCGGGAAACATCAACTCGGTCGAGGCGAAGTACTCGCGGTAAACCACACCCGACCCATAGTTGCGACGGTGACCGGTTTCGAGTGACAGGACCTTGGTGTCGGGGTGCGAGGTTTTCCAGCTTTGCCACGTGGTGATAACGACGGGGCGCTGCTTTAGTTCGATCCCACTGTTGACCAAAGGACCTACGACGGGTCGGCCAGTATACTGGTTCCACAGCGAGTGTGTTTTACGGTCGAACATCAATTTGTTCGAGCGGTACAGAAATCCCGAAGAGCCGAAGACGAACGGTTCTTGCCTCCCTTCCACTTGCGTTTCAAACAGAATGCCAGACCCACAGAGGGTGCAATAGGCAAGCGCGACAGGAACGCCCCCGATCACTTCGTTGAACATTTCGTGCCAACCCATGATCCGCAGAGGATAGGCGCGTTCGTCCCCGTTGATCGAAACGCCGAAGACCAGATCGTCGTCCTTGAGGTAGTCCGCACGCGATGCGGATATCAGCGTTGGATTGTCCAGCGAGGGGATGCCATCCTTGCGAACGCCGCCCCAGGCAACTTCTTCAAGCCGAATCTTCATCTTGTCGCGCTGCAAGTACTCGGGGCGCAGAAAATCGTCAAAATTGGGGTCGATCCCTAGCAGAACCTCGCGCTTGAACGGGATCAGCGATGGGTGTGGGGCCAGTTGCGGGTTCTTTTCTTGCCAAAGCATCCAGTCGAACCAATCAGCGCCAATCGTCTCGCCAGTCAAGTCGCGCATCACTTTCGCAATCTCGTTGCTTCGTTGCCGGCCATAGCGCATCCCGGTCAAAAGGGCCGGAACCACATCGGGATTGCCCCTCTCTGTCAAATACGCCATGCCCCGTTGGAATTCGGAGCTGCTGCCGTAGAGGGTTGATCGCACCGCCTCCAGTACTGGATCGGTCTGCGACCAAAGCACTTGGGGCAGAACAGTTCCCGCCCCGAACGTTCCCAAAAAACTGCGTCGGGTGATCTGCATGGCGTCCTCCGGTGGTGTGCCTTTCCAGTTTGCTTGGTTTGCTGATCAAATGCATTGAACAGCCGCGTGAGGAAGGCGTGAGGCACAAATCTGGCGCAAGGCTGCAGACTGAGCAATCAAACTCGACGCCCGTTGGGAACTAGCTTTGCGGTCCAAAGGCTGGCCACGCGCAAGACCCGCTGGGACTAAGCAAAATGCGCCAAAATCCCCGTTTTCTTGACCAAAAGCATGATTTTCCTATAAAGTCCGGCAAAGCTGGACTGATTTTTTAGTATCTAAGCGAGTTCCTTACCAGTTCCCCAATGTCTGGCACCGCGAAAACGCGGACCCGTGAATGACTGGACGACGAAAATACGACTTTGCACCAAGACTCATTTGATTTGGGGGCAATTCATATGTTTTTACTGCGTCTCGCTTATCGGTACTCTTGTCGAACAAGAAGCCTCATTCTTGATCTGCGGCTGTTCGTCTGTGGAATGAGGCGCGGCATCAGTGCGTTCAACAGCAGCCAAATTACCTGTCGATCCGTGCAGCGCAGGGTTTTGAACGCGGGGCTGTGTCATGCGTATTTTTGACGTTGCCTTGGTTGGCACTGGTCCCGCTGGTTACGCCGCACTGACCGCCATGCGCGGGTATGCGGGTTCATTGGTCGTTGTTACCGGGGCCGCGACCGAGCCTTTTCAAGGGGCGACCGCAAAGTTTGTCTCGGTCGCCTACGAGCGGCAAGAACCGGCACATCTGGCCGAGCGGACTGCGGTTGTGGGGGATGCACCCCCGATGTTTGCCTCGGCCGAGGTGGGCGGCTTTGCAAATTACTGGGGAAAACAGCTTCAGGTGTATGAAAGCGATGACCCTTGGGGGCGGGGTCCCTTTTTGAAGAATTGGAAAGCCTACGCCGAGGCGTGCAGGGCGCTGCAATCCGATTTTGAAGTGGTTGGCGGTGACCGGCAAGAAAGCCTGGAAAACGGCTATGAAAAATGCGCCCCGAGGCTTTTGACCGGAACGAAAGGAGCGCCGGGTTCCGGGTTGCGTGCTATGGCCAACGCCGTAAAGCAACGATTGAACCAAATGTCTGACGTCGAAGTCCGGACCGGTCGCGTGAACCGTATCGAGTTGGAACGCGAAACCGTGCGTCTGGAACTGGACGATGGCTCTAGGGTTCGCGCGCGTTGCGTCTTTTTGGCGGCGGGTGTTTTCGGCACGGCTTCGATACTGGCGCGCAGCCTCTCGCGCGTCTCTGAAACCGGTTTTAGTGATCACGCGCCTTATACGATCAACTGTCTCAGGTTAGGTCGGGTTCTGGGGTCGCCGCGCAGTTATACAAAGCGGGGAAACTACAACGCGATGACGATTAGGCGGAAAAAGAACGGTCGGTGCGACCTGTTCGCTTCGGTTTACACTGTTTCGCAGGCACCCGTCAGCCTTTTGACAACGCGGTTCGGGTTCGGTCCACGGTTTCGGGGGCGTCGCGTTGGGCGAATGATTGATTTTGTTCAACCCGTGCGGATATGGACCCCGAAAACCCAGGTTCAGCTTCGCTATTTGCCACGGCATGGGCGAATCGAAGCCATTCAGATGCCAAACCCTGATCTGGACGAGGGTTTGCAGGATCTTCTCGGTTGGTTCGCGTCACACAAAGTTCGCGGCTCGTTGGGCGTGACAGATCCGGGGCAGGGGTTTCACTATCACCGGTTGACGATTGGACGGCGGAAAGAGCCGGTAGACCAGGTCGTGAAGTCTGCCTTCAACGGGCGCGTGCGCGCAATCGATGCGTCCTGCCTGCCCGAGATCGGCTGTCCGCCGCATACGTTGACCTCAATGGCGCAGGCATTCGGGCGCGTGCGCCATGACCTTGCCGCATCTAACGCGGTGCGAGAGGCGATTTAAATCTGCTCAACCTTAACCGATTCGATTCGGTAAAAGGCGACATGCCCTTTGATTTCAGAGACTTCGGGAATTGGATCCTCATAGCTCCAAGCGGCGTTTTCGGTAATCGATGACTTGTTGACGATCGAAAAATGCGCGGCGTCACCCTTGAGCGGGCAATGGGAGAGCTTGTCGGTGCGGTCCAGAAACGCCATAGCGATGTCTGACCGAGGGAAATAGATTACAGGCTCCAGATCACCTTCCAACAATTCCAGTGCATTTGTGCTTTCGCCCAGTACCGCGCCGCCTGATCGAACGCTCCATTTTCCTGGTGCTTTTCGGATGGTGATCTTGGCCATACCTGTTCCTTCCCCTCATCTTTTTTCCGGGCTTCTCCTCTGCCCGGTGATTGTAACAGTCCGGTGTCAGACCGGCTTGGTTGCGGCATCCAACCACAGTTGCGCCTCTGCGCCCAGCCTTGGCCGGATTTTTTCCGCAACGTCGCGATGATAGTCGTTAAGCCAACTGCGTTCCTCGGCCGTCAGCATGTCGACCACGATCAACCGCCGGTCGATAGGAACATAGGTAAGGGTACGCCAATTCAGCATTGCACGCTCGGCATCGCCGCCGGGTAGGGCAGGTGCTTCTTGCACGACAACCAAGTTTTCGATCCTGATCCCGAACGCTCCTTCTCGATAATAGCCCGGTTCGTTCGACAGGATCATACCGGGTTGCAGTGGGACAACGCTGACGCGAGACAGGCGCTGCGGCCCCTCATGAACGCTTAGGTACGCCCCGACTCCGTGACCGACGCCATGGTTAAAGTCTTGCCCCGCCGCCCAAAGCGGTGCGCGCGCGATGCACTCAATGTCACGCCCGGCCAAACCGACCGGCCAGCGCAGCATGGACATGTTAATCATGCCCTTCAACACGCGGGTAAAGCAGGTTTTTTCCTCGGCACCAACATCCCCGATGGCAATGGTTCGAGTGATATCAGTGGTGCCGTCCAAATACTGGCCGCCGCTGTCCAATACCAAGATGTGCCCGTCGTTCAGCAGGCTGTCGGTTTCTTCGGTAACACGGTAGTGCATGATCGCACCGTTCGGGCCAGTTCCGGCGATTGTGTCGAACGAGATGTCCTGCAGCGCGTTGTCCTTGCGCCTGTTTTCTTCCAGCCGGGCTACGATTTGTGTTTCCGTCACTGTGCCGAGGGCTTGCGCATCCAGCCAGCAGAGCGTTTCGACCACGGCTACAGCGTCGCGCAAATGGGCCTCGGCGCTGCCTGCGATCTCAGCCGGGTTCTTACAGGCTTTGGGCAGGGCGCAAGGATCGCCGCCGTCCACCATCCGGTCTTGCAGCACATCGGCCACAGCCTGCGGCAACGTGCCCAGATCGACCTGTATCTTGCCTTCAAGCGTGGCGAGGCTGTCCAGAAATGCGTTCGGTTCGTGGACAGCTACCTGATCGCCCAGAGGAATGACCAGTTTTTCCTTGGCCATGAACAAGTCCACTGACCCATCCGCATGCAAAATTGCAAAACCGTGGGCCACGGGGTTGTAGCCGATGTCAGAACCGCGAATGTTCAACAGCCACATGATCGAGTCCGGCAGGGTGATCACAGCGGCCGAGCAACCTGCGTCGCGCAAATCCTTGGCAAGACGCGTGATTTTACTCTCTGCGGTTTCACCGGAGAATTCCAAGGGATGCTCTTTGACCGGGTTTAGCGGCGGTTCCGGTTGGTCTTTCCAAATGCGGTCAACCAGATTGGGGCTACGCACCAGCTCGATGCCGCTGCCGGACAACTCTTTCAGCGCGCCAGAGATTTGACCGGCCGCATGCAGCCAGGGGTCAAAGCCCACTTTCCCGCCATTTGGCAGTTGTTCCTTCAACCACGCACTCAAGCCGACTTCGGGCCACGGCACCGGGGTGTAGTCGGAGGCAACCTGCGCTTTGACCTGAGTGCGGTAGCGTCCGTCTACAAACACCCCTGCGACATCGGTCAGGGCGGCGCAAAACCCCGCCGACCCGGTAAAACCGGTCAGCCATGCCAGACGCTCATCCCTCTGGGCGACGTACTCACCCTGATGCGCGTCCGCACGTGGGATCAGAAAGCCATCCAACCCCTCGCGTGCCATCTCGGTTCGTAGTGCAGCCAGCCGCGGCGGGCCTTGTTCCGGACGAGCGGTCACGGCAAAGGATTGAAACATGTCTCACCTCGTTCAGATCGGAGCAAACCCCGACTTGTTTTCGGGAAATGGTATTAGCCCGCTCTTTTCATCCCCATCACACGGGCGCGCGCCCTTGGATCGCTGTCGAACAGCGCGGCCAGTTGTTCGGTCATCGCGCCGGCCAGTTGTTCGACATCCGTAATTGTAACTGCCCGGTCGTAATAGCGCGTCACATCATGGCCGATCCCGATGGCCAACAGCTCGACCATCTTGCGCTTTTCAACCATTGCGATCACATCGCGCAGGTGTTTTTCCAGATAATTCGCGGGGTTAACGCTGAGAGTTGAATCGTCAACCGGCGCACCATCCGATATCACCATCAAAATCTTGCGCTGTTCGCGTCGCATCATCATCCGGCGATGCGCCCATTCCAGCGCCTCACCGTCGATATTTTCCTTCAGCAGACCTTCTTTCATCATCAGGCCCAGATTGGGGCGCGCGCGACGCCACGGGGCATCCGCGCCCTTGTAAATGATATGGCGAAGGTCGTTCAATCGACCGGGTTGCTGGGGTCGACCGTCGTTCAGCCATGCCTCACGCGCCTGACCACCTTTCCAAGCGCGGGTGGTGAAGCCCAGAATTTCGACCTTTACGTTGCAGCGTTCAAGTGTCCGCGCCAGAACATCTGCGCAGATCGCTGCGATCGAGATCGGGCGGCCCCGCATCGACCCCGAGTTATCCAGCAACAGCGTCACAACGGTATCGCGGAACTCGGTATCCTTCTCGACTTTGAAGCTAAGCGGAGTTGTCGGGTTCGCGATGACACGCGCCAGACGCCCCGCATCCAAAATGCCTTCCTCGCGGTCGAATTCCCACGAACGGTTCTGCTGAGCCTGAAGGCGGCGTTGCAGCTTGTTGGCCAGACGGCTAACCGCCCCCTTAAGCGGTTCAAGCTGCTGATCGAGATAGGCGCGCAGCCGTTCTAGTTCGGCGGGTTCGGCCAAATCCTCGGCCTCGATCTCTTCGTCGAAGGTATTCAGATAGACTTTATAATCAGGATCCGCTTCGGACGCGGGCGGCGGGGCAGGCGGCTCTAGCGGAGCTTCCCCTTCAGGCATCTCAGCTTCTTCACCCATCTCCTCGTCGGCCATCTCGTCCATCGAGACTTGTGCCTGAGATTGGTCCTGCTGCTCTTCCTGGGTCTGTTCGGGCGTGGCGTCAGCGTCCTGTTCATCCTGGTCGTCCTGACCAGTGCTATCAGGATCGGGCTGTTCTTCCGCGTCCTCCTCGGCCTGATCTTCCTGTTCGTCGTCCAGTTCATCAGGATCGTCGCCCAGTTGGTCGCCGTAGCCGAGGTCCTTGATCATCTGTCGGGCGAACCTGGCAAATTCTGCCTGATCGGACAGGATTTCATTTAGGTTTTCAAGCGTTCCGCCCGATTGTTCCTCGATGAAGCCGCGCCACAGGTTCATAACGTTGGCTGCTGCCGGGGGCAGGTCGCGCCCGGTTGCCAAGTGGCGGATCAGGTATCCCGCCGCGACCGAAAGAGGCGCGTCCGCAGGCTGTTTGCACTGATCATAGCCGCGCCGGATCGCCTCATGCCCGATCTTGACGTCGATATTGCTGGCGGTGCCGGGCATATCGCGTGCCCCCATCGCTTCGCACCGGGCAGTCTCCATCGCCTCGTAGAGATCCCGCGCCATATCACCCGGAGGGGCATACCGCGCGTGGGTCGCGTCGTCGTGGTACCTGCGCTGCAATGCAAGCGCGTCCGCCGTGCCGCGTGCCAACAACACTTCTTCCCGAGTCATTCGGCGACTGACTTGCGGCAGGCGCATCGACTCACCCGACATGCCCGATGGATCGACCGTATAGGACACATTCAGCTCAGGATCGTCGGCCATCACTTTTGTGGCCTCGGCCAGAGCCTTCTTGAACGGATCGGCGGGGTTATCGTTTTGTTTGCTCATCGGCGGCAGGTCCGGTCTTGTTCTGTCCCGGCAACCTAGAGCCATTCCAGTGTCTTGACCATAGGGTCGGCCGGCTTTTCATGGCGCGATCCGTTAGTCGAACCTCTTGGTGCTCCGAGATTCTGAACACCAGTTGCTGTTCAGCTCCATCTCCCAGGCGTGCGTCAAAGCTTTAGTCCATGTTGGCCAGAAGATACGCGACTTTGACCTAGCACTGCACGTGCCATCGTTTGGGTTGATTTGGCTCGACACCTTCGGACGAAGCTCAAGGTAAGATCGCTTCCAGTAAGAGATCAAATTCTTTCTGATAGTCTGTTGCCGGCCCGGCACCGTTAACTGATCGCGTCTTTTGGTGCGCGTCCAGAGTTTCAAACTGCCCAGAGCACACCGCGAACAGTTCTACATAGCCTGACAAAATTCAGGTAGCGCGTGAAGCGAAGTTGATCGCACCAAGCTTGGCCCTCAGTATCGCCCGAAATTAGAACAATACTGATTATGCAATGTGTATTGCTTGTATATACTAGGTGCGGGCTTGTGCTGATCTTTCGCTCTGACACCACAATAAAGATGCAGTCATTCTTTTCTGCACTATGTGACAGGCATTTTTTCAGTGATCGGCTGGTAGCATCTTTCCTAGGATATCCGTCCGGTGCTCGGAGGCTTAAGAGTCAAAGGGAGTTTCGTAACCGTAGAGATCGCAGTATTCCGTTAGCAATGCACGAGCCCTGTGCCCGACATTGTCCCATTCTTTTGCAACTATTTTGGGCTTTTCGTAATGTTTTCCCTTGTAGAGTTTTTCTGCGTTAACCGGACTTATGTCTATATTGTCCTTTTGAACGGAAAAGCCTCTCGAAGACAAAAAATCTATCAAGGTTTCAGAGTCAGTTTCGATGTGGAAAACAAAGTCGGGGTTCTGGTCGCGAATAATTTTCGCCCATAGGCACAACGAGACGATAGCTTTTTCTATTTCAGACCCCAAATCGTCTAGATCAACCTTAGTCTCTGTTAGAATGTGACGGCGTCGAAAATCATAAGATGCGGGCGCTTGGGCGTTTTCGCGCATGATCGAAGGAATTGCCGTGGCCGGGTTCCTTACTGTTTGGATCAAAACGTCCCAATGCAAAGCACGCCGGGTTCGTGCTGCATCGTCATGGGCCCATGGGTTTTCTACGTCGTCCACCGCGAACATCCAAGAACTGATTCCGTCTTTGCCGTCCCCCTCGTGCCCCACATCAAGGCCGGCACTACTTAGCAAGCTGGAAACAAAAGCCGTTCCGGTCCGTGGATGACCTACGCAAAGCACCGGCCTGTAGAAGGCACGCTTGACGTGCTGACGCATCTTGACCTTATAGGCTTCGGCCTCTTTATGGTTTCCCTTAGATTCTAGGTGCTCTAGGTGGTTTTCCTTGGGGTGAATATGCGATCTGAATTCGCCTAGAGCCCAAGAAAGGTCAGATGCGATTGGTGGGTTTATTGTTGCGGCCTCGGTCTCTGACGGAGCATTCTTGTGAATGTAGATGTCAGAGGTTGTGCTGACGCTTGAAAAATCTTCAACAAGTTTCTGAGCAAAGGCAGGTGTTAGGGCGTAGCAATAGTTCGACATGCGAACTTTTCGATTCACGCTGAACGGGCGAAAGCGATCTTTCCAGTTCACGAAAGGGGAGCTCAGCCTTAGAAGTTTGGGGTTGTCGGTAGTAAAGTCTATCTCGCCCACTTTGATTTTCCGCGACAATCCTCGCAAAACCCACGTTGCCCAAGGATGGAGCAATACGTCGTCTTCCATCACGACTGTACGCTTATTCGATGAGGCGATGTTTCGCCAGATTTCCAAAAAGCTGGCAAAATTTGCTACTTGCGCAGGAATCAAGATGTTGTTCGAGCAATCGCACTGTACTTGCCCACATCTAAAACTAGGGGGGAACGGCGCAACACGTCGTTTTTCGTATAGCGCTTGAACGGCGGCATCATCTGGTGTCAGCTCGTCGTGCCAGGCAAACTCAGTGATACCGAACGCGGCCAAATGCCGTGGCAGGCGATCGCGGCGCTCTTTAGCCTCGGGAAGGCTGAGTACAACTATATTCTCGGCAATTCCCTCGAAGACCCCAATCCCAGAGGAAGGGGGCGTCTGAGATCCAAAAAACATCTTTTTTTACCCCAAGCTGGCGCTTGCCGCGCTTTCGGGCAGTTCCTCATCAAAGCAGCGCTGGTAGAACTCGGCCACCGTCTGGCGCTCCAGCTCGTCGCATTTGTTCAGGAATGACAGGCGGAAGGCGTAGCCAATGTCACGGAAAATCTCGGCGTTCTGAGCCCAGTTGATAACGGTTCGGGGGCTCATCACCGTTGACAGATCGCCGTTCATGAAGGCGGTCCGGGTCAGGTCTGCGACGCTGACCATCTGACTGACGATCTTGCGACCTTCGGCCGTGTTGTAGTGCGGTGCCTTGGACAGAACGATCATCGTCTCGGCGTCATGACTGAGGTAGTTCAGCGTGGCGACAAGGGACCAGCGGTCCATCTGGGCTTGGTTGATCTGCTGTGTCCCGTGATAAAGACCCGTCGTGTCGCCCAAGCCAACTGTGTTGGCGGTGGCGAACATACGGAAATACCGGTGCGGGGTCAGAATCTCGTTCTGGTCCAGCAGGGTCAGGCTGCCGTTGGCTTCCAGAACCCGCTGCAGCACGAACATCACGTCCGCACGTCCGGCATCGTATTCGTCAAACACGATCGCAACCGGGTTGCGCAGAGCCCAGGGCAGGATACCTTCGCTGAATTCGGTGATTTGAACGCCATCACGCAGTTTGATCGCGTCTTTACCAATCAGGTCGATCCGGCTGATGTGACTGTCGAGGTTTACGCGTACAGCAGGCCAGTTCAGGCGGGCGGCAACCTGTTCGATATGTGTCGACTTACCTGTGCCGTGATAACCTTGGATCATCACCCGGCGGTTATGAGTAAAGCCTGCCAGAATTGCCAGCGTGGTTTCAGGGTCAAACTTGTATGTCGGGTCGATTTCGGGCACCCGCTCAGTCAATTCGTAAAAGCGTTTGACCTGCATGTCGGAGTCAATGCCGAATACTTCGCGGACCGAAATTTCTTCTGTAGGGTGTGCGTTTGCGTCAATCGGCCAATCCATGCCTGTCGTCCTTATCCTGATACCGCAGCCTCGAGCGGGGCTTCCGGCCCTGTGTGTGGTGCAACATATTACGAGCAAGGGCAAGGGAAAGCCGCCCGCGCAGTGCCGCTGGCGGGTGTTTCTTCTGTGCTGGCCTCAAAGTCGTGTACTTTTCGTCACTGAGAAATGTCGCTGGTAGTTTGATTGGGCCGCTCTCATCCACAGGCCGAGGGCGCGTCTGCACATAGGTCCCAGTCCCAGCAACATTCATCCTCTGTCAGGACGGACGAGCAGTTGTCACATAGTGCTGCTGCAACCATCTGAGAAATCAGTCAATATGTTGTTTTGATTTGAGCTAGTTGGCGGTTAGACTGGCGATGTGTAGTGTTTTTGTGAGAGTGCAGAGTGCGGGCCATGGTTTCCAAGGTCAAACTCACGTGTGATTGCTGCGTCCTGTCGGGCGGTGGCATGTCTGTGTTGGCGCTTTGCAGGGCAAGGGGGGCAGTCCATGGCATTTGACGTGCTCCTTCATGATGTAAGGACCACCGGAGGTGGCGACTATATCGTTCGCAACTCGACGCAAACTGCGATCATTGATGGCCAGACAATCTCGTTTGATGGGGGGACAACCTATCAGCCTTATACCTATCTTGGTCAGGGGAACTATCGGGGAACCGGTGAATCCGGTGAATTTATCCAAGTCGGCGGCAATATTTATGCCTGGGATACCAATAATCCGACTGGCCCGATGCGTACCGGCAACTGGAAGATTGATCAGGGCGATCTCGACCCGACGGACCCGCCATGCTTTGTCGCGGGCACGTTGATCGAGACAGATCGAGGTTCACGCGCCGTAGAGGACCTGAAAGTCGGGGATTGGGTTCGTGGGGCAGAGGGGCAATCTCTACCCATTGTCTGGATCGGTCAACGAACCCTTAGTGCGCATACCTTGCATATTCAGCCAAACTATCGGCCGGTGCGGATTCAGCGCGATGCGTTGGGTGCGGGGTTGCCCAGCCGGGATCTCTATGTGTCGCCGCAGCACCGGATCGTTCTCGAGGGGTGGCGGGCCGAGTTACTGTTCGGTGAAGACAGCGTCTTTTGTGCCGCCATTCATCTGGTGAACGGAGATACAGTCCATCAGGTGCAAGCGGATAAGCCGGTGACGTACTATCACATCGCCTGCGAGGAACACGCCATACTGACATCCCACGGTTTGCGCAGCGAAAGCCTGTTTCTGGGGGATCGCGCGCTGAAGTCCTTCCACCGCGAGGACATTGCCGAATTGCTTGCGCTGTTTCCCGAACTGGAACACACCAGATCAAAGCTACAAACGCGGCTGCGTTGCCTCAAGCGGACCGAGGCCAGCGCATTGCAAGGTTTGTTCCAGTGATCTGCCGAATTACTTAAAGTTCCGGCTGTCCTTGATCTGATCCCAAGCCCAAACAACCTCTTGCAGCTGTTCTTCCTGAGACCGATCCCCGCCATTCATATCCGGGTGAAGAACCTTGATCAGCTTCTTGTACGCCTTGCGTACCTCTGCCTTGGTCCAACTGTCATTCGCCTCGAGAATCTCGATCGCGCGGCGTTCGGTGGGCGGAAGGCGGCGGCCACCACCGCCGGATGTGCGACCGGGGTTCTTGGTGGCGTTCGCGCCCAGCACCTGATGCGGATCTTCGATGCCCAAACGAGCCCATGCACGCGCTTCGGGGTCACCCATGGGCTTGGTTTCACGTTCCCAGACTTTGTCCTTGGACCGCTGCGCGTTCATTTCAGCCTCGGTCGTGCCGTCGAAGAAGTTCCATTTCTGGTTATATTCGCGCACGTGCTGCTGGCAGAACCAGAAGAAATCGTCCAGCACGTCCGGCGCTTTGGGCGCACGGAACTTTCCCGCTTCTTCGCATCCTTCGTGGTCACAGATGCGTACCGAGGTTTCAGACGCGCCCGACATCCCCCGGCGACCACGCGGGTTCTTTTTCTTGGCGTTGGAGACGGACATATCGAATCCAAAGGGGTCTGATTTCGTCATGCTGTGATCCTTAAGAACGCATCTTCTCGACTCGGAGGCAGCAGTTTAATCTAAGCAGCCGAAAGTAGAAGAGGGGGGCGGCAAAAATTTTGCCGCTAGGCGTAAAAATGACTGTGACCGACGAAATCCGTACCTGCCTGCAGGCTGCCTTTGATCCGCATGAGCTTGAGGTGGTCGATGATAGCGAAAGCCACCGCGGTCATGCCGGGTATCAAGAGGGGGGCGAAAGCCACTTTAACGTCCGTATTCGTGCCTCTGCCTTCGAGGGCAAGTCCCGTGTGGCGCGACATCGCGCTGTTCACAAGGCGCTGGGTGACATCGTCCCGCGCATCCACGCACTTGCGCTGGATATTGGCGTTTAGGGGCGGGCCGAGACGGTCTAGGGTTTTTCGGTATGCCGAAATTCCACTTCGGTGCCCTTAAGGGACAGTGGCGGCTCCTCGGGTTCCTCGGCGATAGGGGCAGGAGCGTCCACTTCGCTGGGTCCGGGAATCGGGTGCGCCATGACTGTGTCGTCCGGGATCTCTGGCAGAGCAGGCGCGGGCTCATCTTCGATGGCACGGCGAAACACTAGAACATTGCGCCAGTTGACGGTCGACCCGGTCAAGCCAGACCGTTCCTCGCTGGGCAACAGTTCGGCGCGCTGGTATTCCCATCCGTCCTGTCCCATTTGGTTCAGTACCTGTTCCACTGACACGGCGAAACGATCCTCGACGGTTTTTGCGCCTTTGGCTTTGGCACCTTTCTGCGGAGCAGGGACAACTTTGTATTCGTAGCGCGGCATCGGATCTTCCTACCTGTCAGTTCCCGGCAATCTAGCACGTTGACAGCATTGGGAAAGTCATCTTCGTGTGCCAGAGGGTTTCCGGTGCTAGTCTTGCCGCATGTCAGCGCAAAAGAAAAGCGGCCGGGCGCGCAACGCTCAGCCGCTGATTTCCTTGAAATTGGATGACTTACGAGCCTAGCTTCTTGCCCACCAGCTCATTCACGGCCTTCGGGTTGGCCTTGCCGCCGGTGGCTTTCATCACCTGACCCACGAACCAGCCCGCTAGTTTCGGGTTCACCTTGGCCTTTTCGACCTGCGCGGGGTTGGCGGCGATGATCTCATCCAAAGCAGCCTCAATCGCGCCAGTATCCGTGACCTGCTTCATGCCGCGATCTTCGACGATCTGCGCCGGGTCGCCGCCTTCGGTATAGACGATCTCGAACAGGTCTTTGGCGATCTTGCCCGAGATGGCATCCGACGAGATCAGGTCGATGATCCCACCTAGTTGCGAGGGCGAAACCGGCGATTCAGTGATGTCGTGGTCTTCTTTCTTCAACCGACCGAACAGTTCGTTGATCACCCAGTTCGCGGCCAGCTTGCCGTTGCGACCCTTGGCGACCTCCTCGAAATACGCGGCTGATTCCACTTCGGCGGTCAGGACCGAAGCGTCATAGTCCGTCAGGCCAAACGCCTCGACAAACCGCGCTTTCTTGGCGTCGGGCAGTTCGGGCAGCTTGGCGGCGATGTCATCGACCCAAGCTTGTTCAATCTCCAGCGGCAGCAGGTCGGGATCGGGGAAATAGCGATAGTCGTGCGCCTCTTCCTTGGACCGCATGGACCGTGTCTCACCCTTGTCCGGGTCATACAGACGGGTTTCCTGCTCGACCTCGCCACCGCCTTCGACGATGGCGATCTGACGGCGGGCCTCGACCTCAATCGCTTGCTGGATAAAGCGCATCGAGTTCATGTTCTTGATCTCACACCGTGTGCCCAGATGCGAGAAGTCCTGTGTTTCCTGATACTTCTCATACGCGCCCGGCAAACAGATCGAGACGTTCACGTCCGCCCGTAGGTTGCCGTTCTGCATGTTGCCGTCACAGGTGCCCAGATAGCGCATGATCTGGCGCAGCTTGGCGATGTAGGCGGCGGCTTCTTCGGGGCCACGGATATCGGGGCGGCTGACGATCTCCATCAGGCAGACGCCCGTGCGGTTCAGGTCGACGAAGGACATATGCGGGTCCATGTCGTGGATGGACTTACCGGCGTCTTGCTCCATGTGGATGCGTTCGATGCGCACCATACGCGCGGTGCCGTCGCCCATTTCCACCAGCACTTCGCCTTCGCCCACGATGGGGTGGTAAAGCTGCGAGATCTGGTAGCCCTGCGGCAGGTCAGGGTAGAAATAGTTCTTGCGGTCGAACGCCGATTTCAGATTGATATCTGCCTTCAGGCCCAGCCCGGTGCGTACCGCCTGTTCCACGCAATATTCGTTGATAACAGGCAGCATGCCCGGCATCGCCGCGTCCACGAAGGCCACGTTCGAGTTCGGCTCGGCCCCAAACTGGGTCGACGCGCCGGAAAACAGCTTTGCATTGGACGAAACCTGAGCGTGCACCTCCATCCCGATCACCAGTTCCCAATCGTGCTTGGCCCCGGCAATGGTTTTGATTTTGGGCATTTCGTATGTCAGGTCGAGCATGGCGCGCCTCTATTTCCGCAGAAGTCTAAGCCTGCGTATTAGGCGCGCTGCGCCAAAGGAGCAAGGGGGAATCAGTGACCCGACAGGTGCAGACCCGAAGGCGTAAAGGTGACGTCCATACCGCTGCGCAATTCTTCGCGGAACAAATCGCCAATCGCACGCAGGGCATCGCGGTGACCACGCGCCGCAAACCTCTCGGGCGAGTTGATGCGGACCGAGTTGTTGAACCCATTGGCAGCGTGCGCCCAGATCAGCGGATGCAGCTCGGTCATGTGGTCGCGGATCAGCCAGTTTGCGGCCTCGTGAATTTGCGCGCGAACTTCGTCGGCCTTTTCGTTTAGGCCAGCGCCGCTTTGGATCGTGATGGCGCAGTATGCCGCCAGCATGTTGACGGTTTCCTGGTCTGGGCGGCGGTTCAGAATGTCGTGTAGCCCTTCAAGAAAGTACTCTACGTCCAGCCGGGCACATGCCTCTGGGTCAAGAGCAATGGCGTCGAACTGCGCCCATGTGTAACCACCCGCGCCCCAGATTGCGTGCGTCCGTGCGGCGTTGCGCAGGGCTTGAACCTCAAGCTCGTCGTAGCTGCCGAACCAGCGTGGCAGCAGGTGCGTCCCCATAGCGCGCATGTGGCGTTGGTTATGCGGGTCCAGAGTGATCAGACGTTCGTATTTGTCGGCGACGCGGATGTTCGATTTACGTTGTCCAGCAAGCAGAGCGCAGTCGGCCGCAGCAACAAGCGGGCTTTCCGGGGCGGCCTCGCGGCACTTTGGTAGGATCGCCGCCGCCCGGTCGAAATGTGCTGCGCAGCGCGATTGGTGCAGGGTCGGCAGTTTGGCGTCCGTTGAGGTGCCACGCCATGCCCATGCCAAGTCGATATGCGCAAGAGCAACCACTAGGGCGATCATGGGATCACCGTCATGTTCGCGCATCTCGTCTTCCAGTTCGGATATTCCGCACAACAGATCGTAATCTGACAGTGCCTTCCCATCGGACAGGGCGTGTTCGACCGCCAGAACAACGTCCGAACGAGCACCAAAAGCCAGCAGGTCCGCGATCGGCATCCCGTCGGGCGCGGCTTCACGGGTTTCGTCGGCTGCACGCATTTGTCGTGAGAGTTCTGACCAACGCCCCTGACGCGCCAGATGCCGTCCCTTTTCGATTGTTTCGCGGCCGATCAAATCCTCGGCTCGCATCTCCGCCACTGGGATGTTGAGTTGCCCCTGATCCGGCAGCGCGGCGGCTACATCAGACGAAAGGTGCATGTCTGCCTGCAACTGCATGCAAGAAGACGGAGCGGTGGGATTCTGTGTACGAAAAAACCGGAACATGGTGAAACTCGGAACTGCAAAAACTGGTAACGTAAAATCAAAGGTCACCGGAATTTGCATCAAATTCAAGATTTGGGGGGCTTTTTGCCCTGAATTGGTGAACAGTGAGGTTTTTTTCTCGCGATTAAGCCTAGAAAACCCTGAAATGATGCCGTTCAACCCTTAATCCAAACTGCTGTAGAACTGGCTCAAATTCGGTGTGGGGTGGGGTTGATTCATCCGGTAGCCGTATTCGTTTTCCCGTGTTCAGAACCAGTGACACGCGCACTGTGAAGTCCCAGCGCGTGTCAAACCGGACATAGTCGATGTCGGCCAGAGCGATCTTGGCTTGGCGGGTCCCGGTGAACCAACTCAGCTCATCCTGATCGAGCGTCAGCCCCGCGCTGGTGTCCTGTAGGATGTCCCAAAGCGCGGGCAGAGTAGTCAGGGCAAGCAAGCCGACAAGCCACCAGACAGCGTCGAACAGGATCACCAACGCGATGAGGGCCGCGTAGACCAGGATCAGGATTGCAACCGACCGTGGCGATCGGTTGTGCCTTGTATACGTGAACGGCGTCATGCGCCCAGAATGCGCGAGACCATTTCGGTCGTATCGCGCGACAGACCCGCTGTATCGGCAATACGCCTCAGTTGCATGCGGATCAGGTCCTGACGATCTGCGTCATACCGTTTCCACGTCTGAAAGGCCGAGCACATTCTTGCGGTGGTCTGCGGGTTGACGGGGTCCAGCTTGATCAACCAGTCGGCAAGCAGGGCGTACCCGGCACCATCTTCGCAGTGGAACCCTGCGTGGTTCATCGCCAACGCTCCCATAGCCGCGCGGAAACGGTTGGGGTTCTTCCAGTTGAAATCCGGGTGCTCGGTCAGCTTGCGTGTCACATCTGCTGTGGTTTCGGGCGTAGCCATTGAAACCTGTAGGCCGAACCATTTGTCCATCACCAGCCTGTCATGCTGCCACTGGCCGTAGAAGGCGGATAGTTCTGCCTCACCCTTCCCTGCGCGCAGAAGGCAGGACAGAGCGGTCAGTTGCAGCGTCATGTTGTCGGCATCGTCGTAGTCCCCGGCTGCCTTGGCTCCACCGTCCAGTCGCGAGGTCAGTGCCAGTGCAGCGCCACCCAACGCGCGCTTGCCTGATTGTTCGGCGTCAGGGCTAAAGGGCGCGTCGATCACGGTTTCGCTGTGAAGACGCGGCAGCAAGTCCTGCACATGCTGCGCGGTCACTTGCCGCAGGGTTTCTACGGCGGTCCAGATCGCCATTGGATCAGGTGTTTCGCCACGTTCGTACAAAGCTGCCGCCAACTCTGATTGTGTCGGCAGGCCCAGCATCAGTGCGCGATAGGCGGGGTCCAGATCGCGGTCACGCAGCACGGCCAGCAGCCCGTCCAGATAGTCGGCATCGGGGGACGCGCCGGTTTGGATCATCGCCAGCAGAGTTTCCTCGGCCAGCGAACGCCCGGCCTGCCAACGGTTGAAGGGGTCGGTGTCATGGGCCAGCAAAAAGGCCCGTTCCGCGCTGTTTTGATCCTGCTCCAGAATAACCGGGGCCGAGAAATCCCGCAGGATCGAAGCGGTTGGTTTGGCCGCAAGTCCGGTAAAGGTAAAGCTCTGGCTGGCTTCGGTCAGTTCCAGAACCTCGGTCGCGCGAACCTCGTCTCCGTTGGGGCTCAGCAGACCGACAGCCACCGGGATCACTTGCGGCTGTTTTTCATCCTGACCCGGCGTGGGTTCGGTGCGCTGCGACAGGGTCAGGGTATAAGTGCCGTCCGTCCAATCCTCGGCCACAGTCACGCGCGGTGTGCCGGATTGACTGTACCACCGTTTGAATTGGCTCAGATCGCGTCCGGTTGTATCCTCGAAAACTTTGATCCAGTCTTCGATCGTGCAGGCTTGGCCGTCATGACGGTCGAAATACAGGTCCAGCGCCTTCGCGTATGCCTCATCCCCGACCAGCCGTTTCAGCATTCCAATGACTTCGGCGCCTTTCTCATAGACAGTGGCGGTGTAGAAGTTGTTGATTTCCTGAAAGCTTTCGGGACGGACGGGATGCGACAACGGCCCGTTGTCCTCGGGGAATTGCCGTGCGCGTAGGTCAATCGCGTCGTGGATGCGCTTGACCGGGGCCGAGCGCATATCAGACGTGAACTGCGCGTCGCGGAACACCGTCAGCCCCTCTTTCAAACACAGTTGGAACCAGTCGCGGCAGGTGATGCGGTTGCCTGTCCAGTTGTGGAAATACTCATGGGCAATGATCGCTTCGATCCGCTCGAAATTCATGTCGGTCGAGGTCTCGGGGCTGGCCAGCACAGCCGAGGAGTTGAAGATGTTCAGTCCCTTATTCTCCATCGCGCCCATGTTGAAATCATCCACGGCCACGATATTGAACACGTCCAGATCGTATTCGCGGCCATAGACGTCCTCGTCCCATTTCATCGATTTTTTCAGTGCCTCCATCCCAAAGGCGCACTTGCCCTCATCCCCCGGGCGGACCCAGAGGTTCAGTTCGACGTCACGACCCGACATGGTGGTAAATTGGCCGGGATGCGTGATCAGATCACCCGCGACCAGAGCGAACAGATAGGCGGGTTTGGGCCACGGATCGGTCCACTCGGCCCAGCCTTTGCCTTTGCCCGAGGGGTTGCCGTTGGACAGCAGCACCGGCAGATCGCCATTAATGCGCACGGTGAAGGTGGACATCACGTCAGGGCGGTCGGGGTAATAGGTAATCTTGCGGAAGCCTTCGGCCTCGCACTGGGTGCAGTACATGCCGTTGGACATATACAGCCCCTCAAGCGCGGTGTTGTTGCCGGGGTCGATCTCAACCTCGGCCTCCCAGACAAATGGCGCGTCGGGGGCAGGGGCGGTGAGACCCTTGTCGGTGATCTCGGGAGAGATTTCGACGCCGTCAATTGACGCGCGGATCAGGGTCAGGTCTTCACCATGCAGAAAGAAGGTGCGGTCTGACGCGTCGGGGTTCGGGCGGAACGCAATGCGCGAGGTCACACGGGTCGCGTGGGCCGCCAGATCAAAGGTCAGGTGCACGCTGTCCACGATATAGCCGAACGGCGTGTAGTCTTTCAGATAGATCGTTTGGGGGGCAGCGTCGCGCATCGGGACCTCGCTTCATTTGGTGTCTGGCGCGACGTTATGGGCTGTGGCTGTGGGCTGCAAGCGGCGCAAAGCGGTGCTTTGCTGTCGCAATGAGGAATTTTGGTAAAGTATTTTTACCGAAACGCAACGGCACACGTTGCCTATCGGAAACTTACCCTCTAAATGCAGGCGGCATACAACGGCGTACATGGGTGAGAGGAAAATCATGACCAGCAGTCAGACACGCAGCGGACTTCAGGTCGATACGGTTCTGGCCGAGTTTATCGAGGGCAAAGCCCTGCCGGGAACAGGCGTGACCGCAGATACGTTCTGGGATGGTCTGTCGCGCATGGTATCAGAACTGGGACCAAAGAACCGGGATTTTCTCGCCAAGCGTGAGCAGGTTCAGGCGCAGTTGGACGCTTGGCACGTTGATCGCAAAGGTCAGGATCACGACGCCGACGCATATAAAGCCTTCTTGAGTGAGATCGGTTATCTGGTCGAGGAAGGTGAAGATTTCCAGATCGAAACCGCCAATGTCGACCCCGAGATTGCCGCGACACCCGGCCCTCAGCTTGTTGTGCCGATCACCAACGCCCGGTTCGCGTTGAACGCGGCCAATGCACGTTGGGGCAGCCTTTATGACGCGCTTTATGGCACGGATGCGATGGGCGATCTGCCCGCCGCCGGTGGCTATGACGAGGCGCGCGGCGCTCGTGTTATCGCATGGGCCAAGGGCTTTCTGGATGATGCGGTGCCGCTGGCCGCTGGCTCGTGGGCGGATGTGTCCGAGCTGCGCGTAGAAGGTGGTGCGCTGGTGCCTGCGCTGGGCAACCCTGCGGCGTTTGTGGGTTTTGGCGGCGCGGCCGAGAAACCCGATTTCGTACTGCTGAAAAACAACGGCCTGCATGTCAAAATCGTCGTTGACGCCTCTAGCAATATCGGTGCGGCTGACCCTGCTGGCATCGCTGACGTCTATCTGGAATCGGCGCTGTCCACGATCATGGACTGTGAGGACTCGGTCGCGTGTGTGGATGCCGAAGACAAGGTTGTCGCCTATGGTAACTGGCTGGGCCTGATGAAGGGCGACCTGGCCGAAGAGGTGACCAAGGGCGGCACCACTTTCACCCGTAAGCTGGCCGAAGACCTGACCTATACCACCGCAGGCGGTGCACAGGACGTGCTGAAAGGCCGCTCGCTGATGCTGATCCGCAATGTGGGCCACCTGATGACCAACCCGGCCGTTCTGGACGGCGAGGGCAATGAAATCGGCGAAGGCCTGATGGATGCGCTCTGCACCACGCTGATTGCGATGCATGACCTGCAGCGCGAGGGCGGAAACTCGGTTAAGGGTTCGGTCTATGTCGTGAAGCCCAAGATGCACGGCCCCGCCGAAGTTGCGTTCGCGGTTGAGATTTTCGACATGGTCGAAGATATCCTCGGCCTGCCGCGCAATACGGTGAAGCTGGGTATCATGGATGAGGAACGCCGCACCTCGGCCAACCTGAAAGAGTGTATCCGCGCCGCGAAGTCGCGTGTGGCCTTCATCAACACCGGTTTCCTGGACCGCACGGGGGATGAGATTCACACCTCGATCGAAGCAGGCCCGATGCTGCCCAAGGGTGACATGAAGGCGACGCCGTGGATTGCCTCGTATGAGGATCGCAATGTCGATATCGGTCTGGCCTGTGGCCTGAAGGGCAAGGCGCAGATCGGCAAGGGTATGTGGGCGATGCCTGACCGGATGGGCGATATGCTGGATCAGAAGATTGGTCACCCGAAATCGGGCGCGACCTGCGCCTGGGTGCCGTCTCCGACCGCCGCGACCCTGCACGCCACGCATTACCACAAGGTTGACGTTCTGGCCCGTCAGGATGAGCTTGCCGCCGGTGGAGCGCGCGGCACGCTGGATGATCTGCTGACCGTACCGCTGCTGGGTGGCCGTAACCTGAGCGATGATGAGATCACGCGTGAGATCGAGAACAACGCGCAGGGCATCCTGGGCTATGTGGTGCGCTGGGTTGATCAGGGTGTTGGCTGTTCCAAAGTACCGGACATCAACGATATCGGCCTGATGGAAGACCGCGCGACCTGCCGGATTTCGTCTCAGGCGCTGGCCAACTGGTTGCATCATGATGTGGTTAGCGAAGAACAGGTGATGGCTGCCATGCAGAAAATGGCCGCCGTGGTGGACCGTCAGAACGAAGGTGACCCGCTGTATCGTCCGATGGCGCCCGGCTTTGACGGCGTGGCGTTTCAGGCGGCTTGCGATCTGGTCTTCAAAGGTCGCGTTCAGCCTTCGGGCTATACCGAGCCGGTTTTGCACGCGCGCCGTTTGGAGCTGAAAGCCAGCTTGGTGTGATTGGATAGGGTGGGAACGAGGGGGCTGTCTGCCCCCTCTTGGCCCGTTGGGCCAATTCACCCCCGAGGATATTTTTAGCCAGATGAAAGGGATCAGGGATGGCTGTTACATTGCGTAAGGCGCGCACGATTGTGCGGAAGGCTTTGGAAAAGGGCCGCGAACTGGAATTGAAACCTTTGTCGGTAGTCGTGCTGGACGCTGGTGGGCACGTGATCGCGTTTGAGCGTGAAGACGGTGCAGCACCCGGCCGTTTTGCGATTGCGCAGGGCAAGGCTTATGGCTCGGTCATGCTGGGCATGGCGGGTACCGCGCAGATGGCGCGCGCCGAGGCACAGGCTTATTTCATGGCCGCCGTGAACGGCGTCTATGGCGGTCAGGTCGTGCCGGTTCCGGGCGGCGTTCTGCTGCGTGACAAGAAGGGCGCCGTGATCGGTGCTGTTGGTGTCACGGGCGATACTTCGGACAATGACGCCATCGCCGCTATGGCCGGGATCGAAGCTGCCGGACTGACTGGCGAAATCTGATTCAAAGAACTCTGGGAGAGCCGATTGCGGCTCTCCGGCCCCTGCGTTCTGGGAACGCCTTACAAATGGGCAGGTGGGGCAAAAACGCGCCCAGCTCGGGCATTGTTTTCTGTGTGCAACGTTGAACAAGTACTTGCGCTAACACACAGGGCTTGTGCTATTGCGCGCCTCAGACCCTGCGGATAGCTTTTCTAAAACATTGAGAATTAGGAAAGCAGAATGTCGCGACCCATCGTTGGTATTATCGGCAACTCGTACCTGGTGGATAATCAATACCCAACCCATGCCGGCGGGACAATGAACTCTGAGGCAGTGGCGAATGTGTCCGGCTGTATGCCCCTGCTGATCCCGGCGGACCCACGATATGTCTCGGTAGAAGAGCTGCTTGAAATCTGCGACGGTTTCTTGCTGACCGGCGGGCGCCCCAATGTTCACCCAGAGGAATACGGAGAGCCCGCTACAGAGGCGCATGGCGATTTTGATCGTGCACGTGATGCGATCACCCTGCCGTTGGTGCGTGCCTGCGTGGAACGCGGCCAGCCTTTCTTTGGTATTTGCCGGGGGTTCCAAGAGGTGAACGTGGCCTTGGGCGGCACGCTGTACCCGGAAATTCGTGACTTGCCGGGGCGGATGAATCACCGAATGCCGCCTGATGGCACGTTGGAGGAGAAATTTGCCCTTCGGCACGTTGTGTCTTTGTCCGAGGGCGGCGTGTTCCACCGGCTCATGGGGGCGACCGAAGTGATGACGAACACCCTGCACGGGCAGGGGATCAAGACTGTGGGGCACCGGATTGAGATCGACGGTCACGCGCCCGATGGAACGCCAGAGGCGATCTACGTAAAGGACGCCCCCGGTTTCACACTGTCGGTGCAATGGCATCCGGAATGGGACGCTGAAAACGACCCCGTCTCGCGCCCATTGTTCAAAGCCTTCGGAGAAGCTGTGCACGCATGGTCCACCGGATCAGGAGCGAGCCTGATGCAGCAGAGCGCGTAAAACGTGCGCCGGTCCGGGAGAGAAGAACCAGACCGGCGCATCAGGATCAAATCAGAAAATTGAACTGATTGATCAACGGCAAGGTCCGCGCGCGCTCGCCTGTCAGATCGAACAAGGCGTTACCGAGCGCTGGCATCGCAGGCGGTGTGCCTGGCTCGCCCACGCCTCCCAAATGTTGGTTGGTTTCCAGAACCTGCACTTCCGTGACGGGTGTGTTGTGCATCCGCAGGGCGTCGTAGTCCGGGAAGTTGTATTGCTCGACCTCGCCGTCGGCGAATGTGATTTCACCCATCACGGCCGCTGACAGGCCGTAAATCATGCCGCCGAACATTTGTGCCTCGACAGTTCCGGGGTCCAGCGCAAGGCCGGCATCGCAGGCGATCCACGCTTTTGAGATGCGGATCGTGCCGTCTTCGTCAACCACCTCGATCACTTGCGCAACCGGAGTACCAAAGCTGTAGGTCATCGCCACGCCGCGCCCGATACCGTCCGGTGTTTTTCCGGTCCAGCCCGACATCTCTTTGACGGCTTGCAGAACTCCTGCCGAGGGTGCGTGTTCGGACTTGGCCAGTTCCAAACGGAAGTCCAGAGGATCTCGACCGGCTGCGTGCGCCATCTCGTCCATGAATGTCTCGTGGAAGAAACCATTGTGACTGTTGCCCACCGAGCGCCAGAATCCTACGGGCAGCGATAGGTCTGCGACGTGGCCGCTGATGCGGTAATTCGGGACGGCATATGGTTGGTTGAACAGCCCTTCGACGATCACCTTGTCGGGTCCGCCACCGGGCAGGTCCATGTAACGTCCAACCACCTGATGAGAGCTGGATTGCGTCGCGACCTTGCCGTCGATCAGCACCGCAGCGCCGTCTTTTACCGCACCGCGCATCCGCGCGATTGCGCCTGGGCGGTAGAAGTCGTGGCGCGTATCTTCTTCTCGGCTCCATGTGGTCTGAACGGGCACTCCGGGCATTGCCATCGCAACCTTGGTGGCAATTTCGGCAAAGTCCAGTTCCCCGCGCCGACCGAAACCGCCACCCATATAGGTGGTGTGAACCTCAACAGCATCGCGGTCCAGATTAGCGGTGGCGGCGGCCTTGCGTTGCACGAAGGTCGGAGCCTGGTTACCGCACCAAAGGTCCAGCTTGGTGCCAGTGAACAGCGCCGTCGCGTTCATCGGTTCCATCGTCGAGTGCGCCAGATACGGCACCTGATACTCGGCTGTGATCTCGGTGGCACCTTCGGGCAGAGTGTCTACGTCGCCGTCATCGCGCAGAGTTGTGTTCGGCGCGTCATCGAATGCCTTTGCGATCTGCGCAAAAATCTGATCCGTCTCGGGCGGGTACGGGGCGTCTGCCCAGTCCACGTCGATCGCTTCGACCGCCTGAATGGCCAGCCAGGTGTTGTTGGCGATGACGGCGACGCCATTCCCCAAGTCGACTACCTTTTCTACGCCGGGCATGGATTCGGCTGCGCTGGCATCAAATCCATTCATCGCGCCACCCAGTTTGGGGTTCATCCGGCACGACGCAAATTTCAAACCTTCGGGGCGCACGTCGATCCCAAATTCGGCAGTGCCGGTCGACTTTCCAACCACATCCACGCGAGGCAGGTTCCGCCCCAACATCCGCCACTTGGACGGGTCGCGCAGTTCGACATTCGGTGGGTCGATCTGACCAGCAGCTTCAGCCAGTTCGGTGTACGGGATACGGGTTCCGTCCGGTGCAACTACTGCGCCACTTTCAGTCTCCAGTTGCGCACGGTCGACGCCCAGCCGGTCTGCGGCAGCCTGTTTAAGCGTCTCGCGCGCGGTTGCTCCGGCCTCGCGCATCCGCTCGAACCCATCGCGCATCGAAGTTGAACCACCAGTGACCTGAAGGCTGACCACCTTGCCTATGACGCCCAGAGCCTGTCCCAGATTGTGCTGGAAGTCCGAGATGTCGTAGCCCTTGTTCGGCAAGCCTTCGCCAATCATCGCCGAGTTGTAGTAGGCTGCTGCAGCCGGGCCGTGCAGAACGCGGATGTCATCCAGTTCCACATCCAGTTCTTCCGCGATCAGGGCGGCCCAGGTTGTCATGACACCCTGGCCCATCTCGGCGCGTGGGGCGAACAGCGTCACGCCCTGCTGGTCGATCAGGATAAAGGGGCTGAGGGCAGTCTCTCCCTCGCCCGGTTTCAGCGGGTTTGCCGCAGGGCGGGTGACGTAATACGCACCAAACGCGACGCCGCCGACCACGGCGGCCGAGCCAATCAGGAAGGTGCGGCGGAGGATTTTACCAATGGACGCCATCGCTTACGCCTCCTTCAGCTTCGAGGCTGCGTCGTGGATCGCGGCGCGGATACGGGGATAGGTGCCGCAGCGACACAGATTGCCTTGCATCGCGTCATCAATATCAGCGTCTGTGGGGGCGGGGTTTTCGGAAAGCAGAGCTGCCGCTTGCATGATCTGTCCCGACTGGCAATATCCGCACTGCGCGACTTGATGATCGACCCACGCTTGCTGGATCTTGGCCATCGCATCCGGAGTGCCCAGCCCCTCGATCGTGGTCACATCGCCCCAGACATCCGACAGCGCGACCTGGCACGACCGGACGGCCTCGCCATCAATGTGAACGGTGCATGCACCACACGCGGCCACGCCACAGCCAAACTTGGTGCCGGTCAAGCCGACCTCATCGCGAAGGACCCAAAGCAGGGGAACATCGTCAGGCAGGTCCACCTGATAAGAGGTCCCGTTAACTTTAAGATTGGTCGCCATCGTGCACCCTCTCGCCTTGTGGCTTTGCTAACTTTCTGACATAGATAGTTTAAAGTGTCAGGCAGTCAACTGACAAAATGAGTTAAAAATGTCACGAGCTCAAATGAAAGACGTTGTTTTAGACGATAAATGCCAGACGATCCTCGCGTCAGCGCTGAGTGCGTTTTCGGCCTATGGGTTCAAGAAAACGTCGATGGACGATATCGCGAAGGGCGCGGGCATGTCTCGGCCGGCCCTGTATCTGTACTTCGACAACAAAGAGGCGATCCTGCGCAAGCTGACTGGTCTATACTATGAGCGTCGGGCCATCGCCGTTGCCGAAGCGCTAAGCATGGAGGGGTCGGTTTCTCAGATCATTGGCAACGCGATACATGTTCAGACGGACGGCATGGCCGAAATCATGTCATCGCCTCACGGGTTGGAGTTGCTGGACGCAAGCGTGTCCACCGCGTCAGACATCGTAACTCAGGGAGAGGCAAGGCTGATGGCGCTATACGCTGAATGGCTTGGGCGCGAAGCAGAACAGGGGCGAATTCGATTGTTTGACGGCCCGCGCGAAACGGCCAAAATGATTTCCTTTGCGCTGCGCGGGGTAAAGACGTCGGCGACGGATTATCAGGAATTCACCCGATCCAACTCGAACCTTGCCACGGTCATCGGCGCGGGGCTTGAGGTCAAGTAACCCGCTGCCGCACTTTGTATTCTGGCGTGTCCCACAGCTTGTTCGTCATGATATCGGCCAGAATCTCTACGGCTTTAAGCACGTCCTGTTCGTCGATGAACAAAGGGGTGAAGCCAAAACGCATGATGTCGGGGGCGCGGAAATCTCCGATAACTCCGCGGTCGATCAACGCCTGCATCGCAGCATAGCCTTCGGCAAAGCGGAATGAGATTTGGCTGCCGCGAAGGTCGGGGTCGCGTGGGCTGGCCAGTTGCAGGTCGGGGCAGGTGGCCTCGACGCGATGGATGAACAGTTCTGTCAGCTCGATGGACTTGGCGCGTACATCTTCCATGTCTGCCATGTCCCAAATGTCCATCGCGGCGGACAAAGCCGTCATCTGGAGTATCGGAGGGGTGCCGACCCGCATCCTCTCAATCCCGCTGCCAGGGCGGTAATCCAGGTCAAAGGCAAACGGGGATTCGTGTCCAAGCCAGCCCGACAGTGCCGGGCGCACTTGGTCGGCCAGACGCGGGGCGACATAGATAAAGGCAGGCGCGCCCGGTCCTCCGTTAAGGTATTTGTACGTGCAGCCAACCGCGAAATCGGCGTTGCAGCCAGACAGGTCAACCGGGATCGCCCCCGCTGAGTGGGCCAGATCCCAGACGGTGACGGTTCCATTGGCATGCGCAAGTTCGGTCAGCGCCTTCATGTCGTGCATCCGGCCCGAACGGTAATCGACCTCGGTCAGCATCAAAACAGCAACGTCTTCGGTCACGTTTTCGGCTACATCTTCCGGCGCTACGACACGCAATTCGTAGTCCGGCCCCAGAGAGCGAAGCAACCCGTCCACCATGTACAGGTCCGAAGGGAAGTTGCCGGAGTCCGACAGAACCACCCTGCGATCAGGGCATAGGTCCAATGCAGAAGCGACAGCCTGATAAACCTTGATGGATAGTGTGTCGCCGGTAACGACGCTGCCGGGCTCGGCCCCGATCAGGCGGCCAATGCGATCACCCAACCCAGTCGGAAGCCCCATCCATCCGGCCTTGTTCCAGCCGGTGATCAGCATCTGTCCCCATTCCTCGGTCATCATGTCGCTGACCCGACGCCCAGCGGCTTTGGGCAAGGGACCCAGCGAGTTCCCGTCAAGGTAAATCACGCCCTCAGGCAAATCGAACATGGCTTTGGTCGCGGCAAAATCGGTCATCGGCTTGCTCTTGATATTGGTCAGTGAACAAGGGCTAGCTGATACGACACCACCTGTCTATTGATGCCGGTGCCGGTCGTGGTTGAAAAAAATTCCTGCGACTATCTGTTATTTTGCGATTTGTGTCAGAAAGCGGTAAACGAATGAGCAAAAGCGACATTCCCCTTTGAGGCCGAGCAGAAAGTAGCCCTGTCCATGCGTAAACTCGACATACCGCCGGTCTGGTTGCTGGGCTTTGCTGCGCTCGCGTGGCTTCAAGCGCAACATCTATCTTTGGGACTGTCTCTGGAGGGCGGGTTCACAGACTTGCTGAGCGGTGTGCTTATTGGCGGAGGCCTGATCCTTGTCTTGATGGCCATTGTCGAATTCCGACGTCACCGCACGACCGTTATTCCGCATGAAACACCTACGTCGTTAGTGCAAAGTGGCATATTTAAGCGTAGCCGCAATCCAATCTACTTGGGCGATATCCTTATTCTGACGGGGCTCGTTCTTCGCTTTGACGCAGTTCTGTCTCTTGTGCTGATACCTGTTTTTGTATGGCTGCTGGAGCGCCGCTTCATTCTGCCAGAAGAGGATCGCCTGCGAAAAACATTCCGCGCCGACTTCGCAAGATACGAGCGCAGCACGCGCCGTTGGATCTGAGGATTTACGCGTTATGACACAACGTAAGTTTTGCTGCGCTTGCGAAATAATATTGCGCGGGATACATGGATGCTTGATGAACAATACCGACCACCCGCTCATTGTGAGTGAAAATTAGGGGGATAATGCCGGTGAAGATAGGTACACCAAAAGAGATAATGGACGGTGAGAATCGGGTCGCAATGACTCCGGATTCAGCAGTTCAGCTTCAAAAACTGGGCTACGACTGCGCCATTGAATCCGGTGCGGGCGCTTCGGCCGGGTTTTCGGATGCCGTTTATGAGGCCGCAGGCGTCGAGATTGTCAAAACAGCCGCCGCGCTTTGGAAGGCTGCTGATATCGTTGCCAAGGTGCGTCAGCCGAATGAGACCGAGCTCAAGCGTCTGACCAAAGGCAAGACGCTGATTTCGTTCTTCAACCCTGCGGGGAATGAAGAAGGGATGGAGTTGGCCAAGTCCAAAGGCGCGAACGTGATCGCCATGGAAATGGTGCCGCGTATTTCGCGTGCGCAGAAGATGGATGCGCTGTCATCGATGGCCAATATCGCGGGCTACCGCGCGGTTATCGAAGCAGGCAACAACTTTGGTCGTTTCTTCACCGGTCAGGTGACGGCTGCGGGTAAAGTACCGCCAGCCAAGGTTCTGATCGTCGGTGCCGGTGTGGCTGGTCTGGCGGCGATCGGGACATCGACCTCGCTGGGTGCAATTACCTACGCCTTCGACGTGCGCCCCGAAGTGGCCGAGCAGGTCGAATCCATGGGGGCAGAGTTCGTCTATCTGGACTTTGAGGAAGACCAACAGGATGGCGCAGCCACCGGCGGTTATGCCTCGGTCCAGTCCGAGGAATTCCGCAACGCTCAGTTGGCTAAATTCCGTGAGCTTGCGCCCGAGATGGACATCGTGATCACCACTGCGCTGATCCCGAACCGCGAAGCGCCAGAGCTTTGGACCAAGGACATGGTCGAAAGCATGAAGCCGGGCTCGGTCATCGTCGATCTCGCGGCGGAAAAGGGTGGTAACTGCAAGCTGACCGTGGCGGACGAGAAGATCGTGACCGACAACGGCGTGACCATCATCGGCTATACCGATTTCCCCAGCCGGATGGCGGCGCAGTCGTCGTCTCTGTACGCGACCAACATCCGTCACATGATGTCGGACCTGACGCCTGAAAAGGACGGTCAGATCAATCACGACATGGAAGATGACGTGATCCGCGGCTCGACCGTGACCTTTGAGGGTGAGATCACCTTCCCGCCGCCACCGCCGAAAGTGCAGGCAATCGCAGCGCAGAAAAAGCCCGAGGTCAAGGAACTGACCCCGGAAGAGAAAAAGGCGCAGGAGATCGCAGCGTTCAAGGCCCAGACCAAGCAGCAGTTCACCCTGCTGGGAGTGGGCGGCGCGCTGATGCTGCTGGTGGGTCTGGTCGCTCCGGCCAGCTTCATGCAGCACTTCATCGTGTTCGTGCTGGCCGTGTTTGTGGGCTTCCAGGTGATCTGGGGCGTTGCGCACTCGCTGCACACGCCGCTGATGGCAATCACCAATGCGATCTCGTCGATCATCATCGTTGGGGCGCTTATGCAGATCGGGTCGGGTTCGTTCCTGGTGATCCTGCTGGCGGCGCTGTCTGTCTTTATGGCCGGGATCAACATCTTCGGCGGCTTTCTTGTCACCCGGCGCATGCTCGCCATGTTCCAGAAATCTTAAGGAGGCCGGGTAGATGATTGGCTTCACCACTGCCGCTTACGTTGTTGCGGCTGTCCTTTTCATCCTGTCTCTGGGCGGGTTGTCGAACCAGGAAAGCGCCAAGCGCGCCGTATGGTACGGCATTGTCGGTATGGCGCTGGCGGTTTTCGCCACGCTTGTTGGTCCGGGCTCGGGCCTGTGGCTGCTGTCGTTGCTGCTGATCGCAGGCGGCGGTCTGATCGGTTCCTACGTGGCCAAACGCGTGCAGATGACCGAGATGCCGCAGCTTGTGGCCGCGATGCACTCGCTGGTGGGTCTGGCGGCTGTGTTCGTGGGCTTCAACGCGCATTTTGAGATCGGCAACGTGGCGCAGGTCATGGCGATTGCCGACAGCGCGAAAGAGGCGGACCTGTCCGATCTGGGCGCGTTTGCCAAGCTGATCGCCAAGAAAACGGCGGCGGAACTGACGATCCTGCATGTGGAACTGTTCCTGGGTATCTTCATCGGTGCGATCACCTTTACCGGTTCGGTCGTGGCCTATGGCAAGCTGGCAGGCAAAGTGACCTCGGCGGCAACCAAGCTGCCCGGCGGTCACGCACTGAACGCGGCGGCTGCGGGTCTCTCGTTCATCTGTCTGATCTGGTACACCGCGTCGGGCGGTTTGTTCCCGCTGATCCTGATGACGCTGGCGGCGCTGTTCATCGGTTATCACCTGATCATGGGAATCGGTGGCGCGGATATGCCGGTGGTTGTGTCGATGCTGAACTCGTATTCGGGTTGGGCTGCGGCAGCGATTGGTTTCAGCCTCGGCAACGACTTGCTGATCGTGGTTGGCGCGCTGGTCGGCTCGTCGGGTGCGATCCTGTCCTACATCATGTGTAAGGCGATGAACCGTCACTTTGTCAGTGTGATCCTGGGCGGCTTTGGTGGCACCTCGGGTCCGCAGATGGAAGTGGAAGGCGAGCAGGTTGCCATCGACGCCGATGGCGTTGCCGCGGCCTTGAATGACGCCGACAGTGTGATCATCATTCCCGGTTACGGTATGGCGGTTGCGCAGGCACAGCAGTCGGTCAGCGAGCTGGTCCGCAAGCTGCGCGCCAAGGGCAAAGAGGTGCGTTTCGCGATCCACCCCGTTGCCGGTCGTCTGCCGGGTCACATGAACGTGCTGCTGGCCGAGGCCAAGGTGCCTTATGACATCGTGCTGGAGATGGACGAGATCAACGAGGACTTCCCGGAAACGGATGTGGCTATCGTGATCGGGTCGAACGACATCGTGAACCCCGCGGCGCAGGAAGACCCCAACAGCCCCATCGCCGGGATGCCGGTTCTGGAATGCTGGAAGGCCAAGCAGGTGTTCGTGTCCAAGCGTGGTCAGGGTACTGGCTATTCGGGCATCGAAAACCCGCTGTTCTTCAAAGAGAACACTCGCATGTTCTATGGCGACGCCAAGCAGTCGCTGGACAAGCTGCTGCCGATGATCGACTGATCATTTGGTTCAGGGACATTGCAAAGGGCGCCTGCGGGCGCCCTTTTCTTTTTTGTTGTTGGGGGCTTTGCCCCCAAGCCCCCAGGATATTTTTGGCCAGATGAAGCGGGCGGGATGTGATACTCTTGAAGGGAGTTAATCACGATTGGGTTGGTTTTGCAGAAAGTGAATGGCATAGGCGGTGTGTTTTTCCGCGCGCGCGATCCAGAGGCGCTTGGACGGTGGTATGAAAAGCACCTCGGTGTGAACCAGCTCAACCCGCTGCCGTGGAAGCAGAGCGCCGGGTACACGGTCTTTGCGCCCTTTGCGCAGGACACGGACTATTTTGGGCGCACCGAACAGCAATGGATGATTAACTTTCGCGTCGATGATCTGGACGCGATGATCACGCAGCTTGAGGCCGCCGGCATCCTCGTTGAGACACGCGCTGAATGGGACAGTGAGGTCGGAAAGTTCGCCCGAATCCATGATCCAGAGGGCAACCCGATTGAGCTGTGGCAGCCAAATCAATGAGATAGCGGATTTGTATACCGTTGTATCCTTGTAAGCATATGAAATAAAAAGAGAATTGATGTATTTTTGAGGTATCGTATAGTGCGCCGATCAGACCCGGAGCCTTGAATGACGCCCATTGATGACCATCCGTTGCGCTATGCGTTGGCCAACGAACTGCACGCGCGGCCATTTCCGGTGGCGTCGACCCCATGTACGGTGGTGTTTCTGGCCATAAAGAAGCCCACTGCAGCGGTTGCGCGGGATCGAAACGAAGATATGGCGCATTTGATCAATCTGCTGGATCGTCATGGTGCGCCGCATCCGCAGCCCGAGGCCACCCACTATGCGGGGCAGATCGGCCGTCATTGGCTCAAGTGGGAGCAGCATACCGAGTTTGTGACCTATACCGCGATCACGCAGAATGTCAGCGACCGTGCCTTTAACCCTGCCGACTTTGAGGTGTTTCCACCGGATTGGTTGATGGCCAGCCCGGGTCAGCGTGTGACCTCGGCCATGATGCGGGTTGTGGATTTGGAGAGCGATGCGGCGGTCAAGGCGTCTCTGTCCGATTGGTTCGAGCCTGAAAGCCTTGCCGTGGCGAGAGTGCTGGATGATGCGGCCATTTGTGCCAGCGACTTTCGGATTGATCCGGCTGGTCATATGCGCTTTGCGCTGTTTGTGACCCAAGGCAGCGGACGGCGCAGAACGGGGCGGATCATTCAGCGCCTGTGCGAGATCGAAACATATAAGGCGATGTCGATGCTGGGCTTTGCTCGCGTCAAGCAGTTGACACCCCGGATCGGTGAGTTGGACGCGCAGCTTACGCAGCTTATGGGGCAGATGACGGATAACTCGGCCCATCCTGATGATCTTTTGCCGGACCTGCTTGCCACGTCGATTGAGCTGGAGACATTGTCTGCCCGATGCTCGTTTCGTTTCGGCGCAACGGGCGCTTATGAGGCCATCGTCAATCAACGGATCGAGGTGTTGCGCGAGCAGAGGTTCGATGGCCGTCAGAGCTTTGCCGATTTCATGATGCGGCGCTATGACCCCGCGATCCGCACGGTGAAGTCGACCGAGCGTCGTTTGCAGGCCCTGTCGGATCGGGCCATCCGAGCAGGTGAGCTGTTGCGGACCCGGGTGGATGTTGAACGCAGCGCACAGAACCAGGCGCTGTTGGAAAGTATGGACCGCCGCGCCGATCTAGCTCTGCGTTTGCAACACACGGTCGAGGGGTTGTCGGTGGTTGCCATCAGTTATTATGCTGTCTCGCTGGTCAGCTACCTGTTGTATCCGGTGACCAAAGCCGGGATCAGCAAGGGCATGCTGACGGCGATTGTCACGATTCCGGTTGTGCTGATCGTGTGGTTTGCGATCCGGCAAATCCGAAAGCGGTTGGAGTAAACCTCGTTTGCCATTCTGTGTCGTGTCTGTAGTACTGACCGGGGTAGGGGGAGAGCTGAGGGTAGACCCGTGATTGGAATCGTAGCCGCATGGCGGGCTGTAGCCGCCATGTTCATCCTGAATGGTGCGTTGTTCGGCATATGGGCGTCGCGTATCCCGGCGGTTAGGGACAGGCTGGACCTGACGCACGAAGCGCTTGGGCTTGGCTTGCTGTTCATGGCGGCCGGGGCCGTGTGTTCCTTTCCGATTACCGGTCGCCTGACGGACAAGTTTGGGGCGGTCTCCATTACGCGCGTCATTGCGGTTCTCTATACGCTGTCGCTTATTCTGCTGGCCTTTGCCGGCAGTTTTTGGGCGCTGGCGGCCTTTTTGTTTGTTTTCGGCGCGTTTCACGGGTCGATGGACGTTGCGATGAACGCGTGGGCTGCTGAGGTTGAGCAAGCCTATGACAAGCCCGTCATGTCTTCGTTACACGCGATGTGGAGCCTTGGGGCCGGGCTGGGAGCGCTCAGCGGGTACGGGGCGGTGCAGCTTGGTATGACTGTGATGCAGCACTTTCTGCTTGCGGGCGGCGTCGTGGTTGGTTTGGCGCTGGCCTTGTCTTGGGTGCGCTGGACGTCCCGCAGGGCTGCGTCGTCTGGCGGGGCGGTTTTTGCCTTGCCATCCGGGGCGCTGATCCTTGTCGGCTTCACAGCCTTGTGCGGCGCATTGGGCGAGGGCGCGGTCGCGGATTGGAGCGCGATTTTCCTGCGGGATGTGACCGGTGCAGCCGAGAGTGTCGCGGCCTTGGGGTACGCTGTATTCTCTGTCACCATGGTTGCGTTCCGATTGGCCGGAGGCTTGGTCATCTCTCGGTTCGGGCCGGTCGCGACGGCCAGATTTGGCGGTGTTTGCGCGGCATTGGGTGTCTTGGGGGTCGTATCGGCGGCGCAGCCTATGCTGGCGCTCGCAGGCTTTGCGCTGATGGGGATTGGCTATGCGGTCATCATGCCCTTGGCGTTCAGCCGAGCCGCCAACGATCCGCATGTCCCGCCCGGTCAAGCCATCGCAAGCGTGGCAACCCTGGGATACGGAGGGCTATTGATTGGACCTCCGCTTATTGGGTTTTTGGCAGAGATGCTTACATTGCGGTTGGCATTCATGGCCCTGCTGCCGCTTGCAATCATGATTGTTATCTTGTCCGGTGCGCTGAGGCCTGCGGCACTGGATTGACGGCCGAGAGCAGGGAACAAGAAAAATATGGGAGATAGACATGCCGATCAAAAACCGCTTTGCGGAACTGCAAAATGAAATCACCGAGTGGCGGCGTGATATCCACCAAAATCCCGAAATCCTGTTTGAAACCCATCGCACCAGCGCTCTGGTTGCTGAAAAGCTCAGGGAATTTGGATGTGACGAGATCGTAACCGGGATCGGACGCACGGGCGTTGTCGGCGTCATCAAGGGCAAGACGGACACGAAAGGCAAGGTGATCGGGCTGCGCGCGGATATGGACGCGCTGCCGATTCATGAGGCAACGGGGCTGGACTATGCGTCCAAGACAGACGGTGCCATGCATGCCTGCGGTCACGACGGGCACACGGCGATGCTGTTGGGGGCGGCGAAATACCTCTCGGAAACGCGGAACTTTGACGGCACTGTTGTGGTCATCTTTCAACCCGCCGAGGAAGGCGGTGGAGGAGGCCGAGAGATGTGCGAAGACGGGATGATGGACCGATGGGGCATTCAGGAGGTCTATGGAATGCACAACTGGCCCGGCCGTCCGGTCGGGAGTTTTGCCATTCGCCCCGGTGCGTTTTTTGCCGCGACTGATCAGTTCGATATCGTGTTTGAGGGCAAAGGGGGGCATGCGGCCAAGCCTCATGAAACCGTTGATACCACAGTCCTTGCCGCGCAAGCGGTCATGGCCCTACAGACAATAGCGTCGCGCAATGCTGACCCTATTGATCAGGTGGTCGTGTCGGTGACGTCTTTTGAAACGTCCTCGACGGCGTTCAACGTGATCCCGCAGACAGTCAAGCTGAGGGGGACTGTGCGCACGATGAGCGAAGCGATGAGGGATCTGGCCGAGAAACGGATCGGTGAAATCTGCAACGGCGTTGCAGCCACCTTCGGTGGCAAGGCCGATGTCACTTATTATCGCGGTTATCCGGTGATGGTGAACAGCGATGAACAGACCGATTTTGCGGCTGATGTCGCGCGATCCGTGGCTGGTGATTGTGCCGATGCACCGTTGGTCATGGGAGGCGAGGACTTTGCCTTCATGCTGGAGGAGCGGCCCGGGGCTTATATTCTGGTCGGAAATGGCGACACGGCGGCCGTGCATCATCCGGAATACAATTTCAATGATGAGGCCATTCCCGCCGGGTGCAGTTGGTGGGCAGAAATTGTCGAACAGCGAATGCCTGCTGCGTGACTTGCGACGTGCGTGGGGGCGCTGCCCCCACACCCCCGGGATATTTTTAGCCAGATGAAGCGGGATCCCGAGGCAGTAAAGAAAGCCTGTCGCACAAAGTTTCGACGACGTTGTTGAGGGCAGATTTTTGCGTATTGACGCAGGATTTTGAGGCGGATTGGGCTGAGTTTAATGCGCTTGGGTCAGACAGCCATTTGTCAACGATAGCTGCCAGTTGCGGGGCAGAGTTTATTTCCACCGCGCCTCCGGTTTCGATCAGGGGCGCGAATGTTTCGGCAAAATTGTAGTAACCCGGCCCGGTGATGACTGCAGCCCCGGCTTGTGCGGGTTCAAAGGGATTGTGTCCTCCGATTTCTTTCAATGAGCCGCCGAGGAACACGATGGGGCAGATTGCGTACCACGTACCGGTTTCCCCCAAAGTATCCGCCACATAGATTTGTGTTGTGTCCGAGATCGCTTCGTTTGAAGACCGAAATGCGGCTGTCAGCCCGGCTTGCGTGATAAGGGTGGCGACTTCGTCCCGGCGTTCTGGATGGCGGGGGATAAGCAGCAACAGCAAATCGGAGCGTTGTTTCAACAGCTGCGCATGTGCCGCGAGAACGACGTCTTCCTCGCCTTGATGGGTGGAGCTGGCGATCCAGACCGGGCGGCCAGAAATCTGGTTTTGGATCTCCGATACGGTGTTCTGGTCAACGGGCAGTGGCTCGGACATAGCCTTGAGGTTGGTGCCTTGTTGAATGCGTTCGGGCGCGGCCCCCATCTGGCGTAGATTTTCGGCTGTCTTGTCGTTTTGGGTCAGGAAAAGTTGGAACTTGTCCAAGATGAACCGCGCGGTTTTCGGTCGCTTTTTCCAGCCCTCGACGGAACTGTCGGACAGGCGGGCGTTCAGCAGGGCCAGCGGGATGTTGCGATCGGCGCTTTCAACGATGAGCCGGGGCCAGATTTCGCTTTCGACGAAAATGCCGGCGTCAGGCCGCCAATGGTTCAGGAAACGTTGAACGGGCCCGGACGTGTCCAGTGGCGGGAATTGGTGGCGCGTGCGCGGGGGCATCCGCTTTGCGATCAACGCGGCTGAGGTTGGCGTGCCGGATGTGATAAGGAACTCGGCCTTTGGCAGGCGCTGGCCCAGGCGTTTGATCAGAGTGATAACGGACAGGGTTTCCCCCACGCTTGCAGCGTGAAACCAGATCAGTTGGCCGCTGGGTCGCGGCAGGCTTGCATGGCCTAACCGCTCGTGCTGACGCTCGACCGGGACATCGGCGGCCTGCATTTTCTTTCTGACCGATTGCCAAGCGATTGGCGCGATAACCCCGGTCAGGCCGCAATACAGGTTGTAGAGCAGCGTTGGCCGTTCTGAGGGATCGGGCATGTCAGCCGCCTGTGTGACTCATGTGACGGCTCATCTTTCCGTCAACGGACTGGCGGGAATAGTCGAAGTCGTGGCCCTTGGGTTTCAGATTGATGGCCGCGCGGATCGCCTGTTCCAGCGGTTCCTCGGTGTTGGGGTGATCCCTGAGGGAACTGCGCAGGTCAGCCATGTCTTCCTGACCAAGGCACATATACAATTCTCCGGTACAGGTCAGGCGCACACGGTTGCAGCTTTCGCAGAAATTGTGGGACAGCGGGGTAATGAACCCGATTTTCTGTCCGGTTTCTTCTAGCCGCACATAGCGGGCAGGTCCGCCCGTGCGCTCGGCCAGATCAGAGACCGTGTAGTGGTTTTCGTACTCTTTGCGCACGTCTTTCAGAGACCAGTACTGATCAAGGCGGTCTTCATTGCCGATGTCACCCATGGGCATGACTTCGATCCAGGTCAGATCCATGTCGCGTTCGGCGCACCACTGCGTGATGTGCGGGAGTTCTTCTTCGTTGAAACCCTTCAGGGCAACAGCGTTGATCTTGATACGCAGCCCGGCCTTCTGAGCCGCGTCGATGCCCTTCAAAACCTGTTTCAGGCGTCCCCAGCGTGTGATCTGTGCGAACTTGTCCTCGTCCAGCGTATCCAGCGAGATATTCACGCGGCGCACGCCAGCCGCGTAGAGGTCGTCGGCGAAGCGGTGAAGTTGCGATCCATTGGTTGTGAGGGTCAGCTCCTTCAATGCGCCGCTCTCTAGATGGCGGGTCATTGCGTTGAAGAACGCCATGATGTTCCGGCGCACCAAGGGTTCACCCCCTGTAATGCGCAGCTTTTCGACACCCATGTTGACAAAGGTCGAGCACATCCGATCCAGTTCTTCCAGGGTTAGAAGGTCCTTTTTGGGAAGGAACTTCATGTCCTCGGACATACAATAAACACAGCGAAAATCGCAGCGATCCGTGACGGAAACACGCAGGTAGGTGATTGCACGGGCAAACGGGTCAATAAGCGGAGCAGCAGTCATGCCACATAGGTAAAGCGGCGACCCGGCTGCGACAAGGGCGAACTGCGCTTTGGTCTGGATCAGATGTCCCTTGAGCGGTAGATTATTGGTATGAGGATTGCATTTTTCGTTTTGTTAACCGTTGTTGCGGGGTGTGACACTGTCCGGTCCACGACAGACCGCGTCTTTGGCGGCGATGGCGAACAGGCCCAGGCCGAGCCCGAAGCGGTAGAAGTGGCAGAAGTTGCCGATCCCGAACCTGTAGCGGTCACCGCTGCCAGTTGGGTTGGCCCGAAAACCACGGTGGCCGGGCTAGGGGACCCCACAACGCCCGGACGCTGGCTGGAAACACCTTTGGTCGAAACCGAATTTACAGGGCGGGTAGTCGTTCCGAGGACCGGAGCGCAGGCTTACATTACTTTGGTGCCTGCTCCGGGGCCGGAAGGTGGGGGCAGCCGGTTGTCGCTGGATGCGATGCGGGCATTGCTGCTGCCTTTCGATGAATTGGTCGAGCTTGAGATCTACTCAAACTGACTTTTCAGGTATTTTCCGGCCTCTTTGCGCGCAAACGGCTTCATTGCGTCCCCATGCGTATTCAAGAAGGCGATAACTCGGGACGGGTCGTGCTTGGATAGCTCGCGCAACCACCACGCGACGGCTTTCTGGATGAACCAGTCACGGTCGGGGACATATCCGGCGGCCCAGGTCAAAATGCGATCCCGGCGATCCAGATCATCCGGCTTGGGGTGGTTTTGCTTGGTCCACGGCAAGGTTGCCACCAATGCTGCGCGGCGTGTCCACATGTGGTCAGAGGTTGTCCAGCCTTCCACCTGTTCCAGCCTGACCGGATCGGCCGACAGTCGCTTTTGCATCGCCATACACGCGTGGTCTGCGACGGCCCAGGCATCGAAGTCTGGCAGCCAGCTTTGCAGCACGTCCCAAACCGCATCATCCGGCCGGATACGCGCCTGTGTCAGCAGCTTGGCGGCGGCCAAGCGACCCTCGTGAATATTTGTTTGCCACAGATCATCGGCCAGTTGGACCCGAGAGGCCACGTCAAGGTCCTGCCGCCACGCTTTTGTCAGCTCGTTCAGGATCGGGTTTGCGACCCCCAAATAAAGACGGTCGGCCTTGTGGTAGGCCGCCATCTGCGTGGCGCGCTCAGGGTCGGCATGCGCCTTGATCTGATCCAGATAGGCGTCCACGATTTGCTACTCCACCGTAACAGATTTCGCGAGATTGCGTGGCTGATCCACATCCGTCCCCTTGGCGACGGCCGTATGATACGCCAGCAACTGCGCCGGGATCGAATACAGGATCGGGGCGAGGCTTTCGTGAACAAGCGGCATGCGGATCGTGCTCCAGACGCCGTCCTCGGCTTCGGCGATCCCGTCTCCATCCGAGATCAGAATGACCTTGCCCTTGCGCGCCATGACTTCCTGCATGTTCGATACTGTCTTGTCGAAAACGGCGTCACGCGGTGCCATGACAACCACCGGCATGTGTTTGTCGATCAGGGCGATGGGGCCGTGCTTCAACTCTCCAGACGCATAACCTTCGGCGTGTATATAGCTGATTTCCTTTAGCTTCAGTGCGCCTTCCATGGCCAGGGGATACATCAGGCCACGCCCCAGAAACAGAACATCTCGCGCCTCGGATAGTCTTTGGGCGGATGCGCGGATGGCGTCGTTCTGTTCTAGCGCGACGTTGAGAACCGCAGGCAAGCCACGCAACGCAGCGGCGTGGTCGGCCAGTTCGTCTGCTGTCAACGTTCCGCGATCCGAGGCGGCCTTCAGCGCAAGCATCAGCAACACGCTCAACTGGCATGTGAAAGCCTTGGTCGAGGCCACTCCGATTTCGACCCCGGCGTGAATGGGCAGGGCCACATCGCTTTCACGTGCGATCGAGCTTTCGGGGACATTGATCACCGAAACGATCTTGTCGGCCTTGCCTTCACAGTATCGAAGGGCCGCCAACGTATCCGCTGTTTCCCCGGACTGACTGACGAACAGCGCGGCGGTCCGGTCACTGATCGGAGGTTCCCGGTACCGGAATTCGCTGGCGATATCGACTTCGACCGGCATCTTGGCCAACTTCTCGAACCAGTACTTGGCGGTCAGGCAGGCATAGAAGGCGGTGCCGCAGGCAACCATCGTCAGACGGTCGAGCTTGGTAAAGTCCAGCTCTGCGGGCAGAACAACCTCATCGCCGCCGGTGGGCAAATACGAGCGGATCGCTTCGGCCACGACCACGGGCTGTTCCGCGATTTCCTTGGCCATGAAGTGCTTGTGCCCGCCTTTGTCAGCGCGCGCAGTGTCCAGCTTGATCCGGCGGACGTCGCGGTTGACCAGATCGCCCGCTTCGTTGCGAATTTCCAGCGAGGTACGGGTCAGCACCGCGCGGTCGCCTTCCTCAAGATAGGTGATGCGGTCTGTCAGCGGTGCCAGCGCGATGGCATCGGAGCCCACGAACATCTCGTCATCCCCATGCCCGATCGCCAGTGGCGACCCTTTGCGCGCTGCGATGATCAGGTCCTCTTGCCCCTCGAACAGAAAGGCCAGTGCAAACGCGCCTTCCAGCCGGTCAATTGTCTTAAAGGCGGCCTCAACTGGGGTAAGCCCCGTAGACAGGTAGTGCTCAGCCATCAAAGCGACGGTTTCGGTGTCGGTTTCGGTCACGAAGCCCACGCCATGTTCGGCCAGTTCCGCGCGCAGCTCGCGGTAGTTTTCGACGATGCCGTTATGCACCACGGCAACTGGACCCGCCTGATGCGGATGCGCATTCGTCACCGAGGGTGCGCCATGGGTCGCCCAGCGAGTGTGGCCGATGCCGGACTTGCCGGGCAGAGGATCATGCACCAGCAGATCGCTGAGGTTCACCAGCTTGCCCACGGCCCGGCGCCGCCCCAGATCGCCACCATTGACCGTTGCGATCCCGGCGCTGTCATAGCCGCGATATTCCAAGCGTTTCAGCGCCTCGACCAAGATGGGGGCGACTTCGTGTTGCCCCAGAACGCCTACAATTCCACACATCGGTCAGGCTCCTTTGTCGCGGCGAGCCTTCTTCGCCTTGAGCATCTCAAACAATTTGCGCGCATAGCCGGGTTTGTTGTCCTGCTTGGCGCGTGCCACGGCCAGTGCGTCGGCTTCTACGTCGCGTGTGACCACCGTTCCGGTCGCGGTCATGGCGCCATCGCCCACGTTCACAGGCGCCACCAGCATGGTATTCGATCCGATGAACACGTTCCGGCCAATGGTCGTCTTGTGCTTCATCACGCCGTCATAGTTACATGTGATCGTGCCCGCGCCGATATTCGTGGCCGCGCCGACCGTTGCGTCGCCGACATAGCTCAGGTGATTGACCTTCGCGCCTTCTGCGATCTCGGCGTTCTTGATTTCCACAAAGTTGCCGATGCGCGTGTCTTCGGCCAGTTCAGTGCCGGGGCGCAGGCGGGCATAAGGGCCGACGACAGCGCCACGGCTGACGTGACAGCCTTCCAGATGAGAAAACGCCCGGATGGTCGCGCCGCTTTCGACAGTGACACCGGGGCCGAAAACTACGTTGGGTTCAATGACCGTGTCGCGTCCGATGATCGTGTCGGCGGCAAGATAAACTGTCTCAGGCGCCATCAAGGTCACACCAAGGTCCAGCAGTTCCGACCGCGCGCGGGTTTGGAAAACCGCGTCGGCGGCAGCGAGATCTGCGCGTGAGTTGACGCCCAGCGTCTCGGCCTCGTCACAAGCGACTGCGGTGACTTTCAGGTCACGGCTGCGGGCGATTTCGACGACGTCGGTCAGATAGTATTCCCCAGCCGCATTGTCGTTGCCCACGGCGTCGATCAGGGAAAATAAAACCTCAGCATTGCAGGTCAAAAGGCCAGAATTACAGAAGGTTATCGCGCGTTCTTCATCTGAGGCATCTTTGAATTCGACAATCCGCTCCAGATTGTCTCCGTCCATGACCAGGCGGCCATAACGCGCTGGATCGGCGGCATTGAACCCCAGGATAACCAGATCGTTCTGCGCGCGGGCCTCGATCATGCGTGCCAGCGTCTGAGGCTGAAGGAACGGAGTGTCACCGTACAACACCACCACGTCGCCCTCGAACCCTTCCAGCGCAGCGCGCGCCTGAGCGACGGCATGAGCGGTGCCCAACTGTTCACCCTGTTCCGTGATCTGGGCAGTTTCGTCTTCGGCCTTTGCCACTTTCGCCACAGCCTCGGACCCGTGCCCGGTGACGATAACGGTACGTTCGGGCGACAACGCGGCTCCGGCACGCATGGCGTGAACCAGCATCGGTGCCTGGGCAATCGGATGAAGGACTTTGGGGATGTCCGAATTCATCCTGGTGCCTTTACCTGCGGCAAGGATGACAAGGGCGGTGCTCATGAAATCGTTTTCTCTTTGTGTTTTGTTGCGGTCCGTTTTATCCGCTGAGGGCAAAGGCGCAAGCGGTTCAGCCATCAAACAAGATTGCCGTTTGCAACAGGATACGGCGAAAAACCGCCGAAGCAGGAGGCACGATGCGAACGGTTATCTTCGATTTGGACGGGACATTGGCCGATACCTCGGGCGATTTGCTCGAGGCTGCGAACCACTGTTTTCGTCATATGGGGCACGGAGACGTTCTGGTTCACGGGCAGGATGCCGCGGTCGCGCTGCGGGGAGGCCGGATGATGCTGACGCACGGATTGAAGCGGGTCGGAGCCTATGACGAAAGCACCGTTCTGGCGTATTATCCGACGCTGCTTGAGGCATATTCCCAGTCCATAGACACCTATACGCAGTTCTATCCAGGGGCACTCGATGCGGTTGAAGGGCTTAAGTCGGCAGGCTACGGCGTGGGAATCTGCACCAATAAGCCAGAAGCTCTTGCAGATCAGTTGTTGACGCAGATGGGCGTGCGCGATCAGTTTGCTTCATTGGTGGGGGCCGATACCCTTCCGGTTCGCAAGCCCAATCCCGAACCTCTGCGCGAGGCCGCGCGACGGGCAGGGGGGCATCCCGATCTTTGCGTGCTGATCGGGGACTCCGATACCGACCGCAACACGGCGCGCGCCGCTGGCGTACCATCGGTGTTGGTCACGTTTGGTCCGTCGGGCGCAGATATGGCCGCGCTTGAGCCCGAGGCGTTGCTGCATCATTTCGATGATCTGCCCGAGGTTGTGACCAGTCTGATCGGAGCGGTGGCGTAAGCCCTTGACGCTGCGCACGCGCGGCCTCAGAACGGGCGTATGACCGAGACATTCACTGGCAGTTTCACGCAGCAGGAACCCATCCCCGACGAAGCGATCGAGGCCGCGTTGGCGGTTCTGCGCCACGGTCGGCTGCATCGCTACAACGTGGCCGCCGGAGAGTTGGGCGAAACCGCTTTGCTCGAACAGGAATTTGCCGCGCAGATGGGGGCGAAATACTGTTTGGCCGTGTCCTCGGGCGGCTACGCGCTGGCGACTGCATTGCGTGCGGTGGGTGTGCAGCCCGGTGATCCGGTTCTAACCAATGCCTTCACGCTGGCCCCGGTGCCGGGGTCAATCGCCTCGGTCGGGGCAAAGCCCGTTTTTGTGGGCGTGACCGAGGCGTTGGTGATTGATCTGGATGATCTAGAGGCCAAGCTGGATCAGGCGCGGGTTCTGATGCTCAGCCATATGCGCGGGCATCTGTGCGACATGGACCGGTTGATGCAGATGTGCGACGCGGCCGGTGTGACCGTGATCGAGGATTGCGCGCATACGATGGGCGCGGCTTGGCGTGGGCAGCTGTCGGGGCGGCAAGGGGCGATCGGGTGCTATTCCTGCCAGACTTATAAGCATGTAAATTCCGGTGAGGGCGGCTTGCTGATCACCGATGATGAGGAACTGGCGGCCAAGGCGACGATGTTGTCGGGGTCATATATGCTGTACGAACGTCATCTGGCCGCGCCGGGGCCGGAGGTGTTCGAGCGGATCAAATACACCACACCCAATGTCTCGGGTCGGATGGATAATCTGCGGGCGGCGATCCTGCGGCCTCAGCTACGGGATCTGGACCGGCAGGTCAGGCGGTGGAATGAGCGTTATACCGAGATCGAGGCCGGTCTGCGCGGCACGCCCGGTCTGACGATCGTCGAACGGCCAGAGGACGAGACCTATGTGGGCTCATCCATTCAGTTCCTGCTTCTGGATTGGACGTCGGAACGCATTGCCGAAGTGATTAGCCGCTGTGCGGCTCGCGGAGTGGAATTGAAGTGGTTCGGCGGTGCTGAGCCAACCGGGTTTACATCGCGCTATGATAGCTGGCGCTATGCGGACAGCGCGCCTTTACCCGACAGTGACCGGGTGTTGGCCGGGATCATGGATATGCGGGTTCCGCTGACATTCTCGCTGGACGATTGCCGCCTGATCGCGCGGATCATCCGGGCCGAGGTCGGGGCCGTCTACCAATCGTAACCCAAAGGAGTGCGCTGGAAGCGCACGCTTGATGCTTTGACACCACCACCCCTGACGGGTCGGTGGTGTGTTTCTGTGTGGCTATCGTTGACCCGGAAAAGATTCGCTGATACTTATTGAACAACTGTTCATTAATGCGAGGGAGGAGATCGCATATGTTCGCGGCTACCATGCAGTTTGATCTGGGCGAGGACGTGAACGCCCTGCGTGAAATGGTTCACCGCTGGGCGCAGGAGCGGGTCAAGCCGATGGCCGCCGAGATTGATGCCTCGAACGCATTCCCCAACGAGCTTTGGAAGGAAATGGGCGACTTGGGGATGTTGGGCATTACGGTGCCCGAGGAATTCGGCGGGGCTGACATGTCTTATCTGGCCCATACCGTGGCCGTAGAGGAGGTCGCTCGGGCGTCGGCTTCGGTCTCGCTGTCTTACGGGGCGCACTCGAACTTGTGCGTCAATCAGATCAAGCTGAACGGGACGGATGAGCAAAAGGCGAAATACCTGCCGCGCCTGATCTCGGGTGAGCATGTGGGCGCGCTGGCGATGTCTGAGGCGTCGGCAGGGTCTGACGTGGTTTCCATGAAATTGCGCGCAGAGAAGCGCAATGATCATTACCGTCTGAACGGAAGCAAATACTGGATCACCAACGGGCCGGACGCCGATACTCTGGTCGTTTACGCCAAGACCGATCCAGAGGCCGGATCGCGCGGAATCACAGCCTTTCTGATCGAGAAAGAGATGACCGGCTTTTCCACCTCACCCCATTTCGACAAGCTGGGGATGCGTGGGTCAAACACAGCGGAACTGATTTTCGAAGACGTTGAAGTGCCGTTTGAAAACGTGCTTGGCGAGGAAGGGAAAGGCGTCGCTGTTCTGATGTCCGGGCTGGACTATGAGCGTGTGGTGCTGGCCGGAATTGGCACCGGCATCATGGCGGCCTGTCTGGACGAAATCATGCCCTATCTGGCCGAACGCAAGCAATTCGGGACGCCTATCGGGAATTTCCAGCTTATGCAGGGCAAGATTGCCGACATGTACACGGCGATGAATTCGGCGCGGGCGTATGTGTATGAGGTGGCCAAGGCCTGCGATCGTGGCGATGTGACCCGTCAGGATGCTGCGGCCTGCTGTCTTTACGCGTCCGAGGCCGCGATGACGCAAGCGCATCAGGCTGTGCAGGCGATGGGCGGGGCCGGGTTCCTGTCGGATTCACCCGTCAGCCGGATTTTCCGCGACGCGAAGCTGATGGAGATCGGCGCGGGCACCAGTGAAATCCGCCGGATGCTTATTGGTCGTGAGCTGATGAGCGAAATGCTCTGACGAAAGAAAACGCCCCGCAGACGAAGTCACTGCGGGGCGTTCCTGAAAAGGATCAGAAGCGATGGACGTAGGAAACGCCGACCAGCCACGGATCGATCTCGGCAGTGCCGATGTCGACGCCGTCCAGCTTGACGTCGGATTCGATGTCGAACCAACGGACGTTCAGACGTACCGCGCCTTTTTCGGTGACCATGTAGTCCAGACCGGCCTGCAGCGAAACGCCAACCGAGTCGTCCAGCTTCAGGTCACCAAGAGGCGAACTTTCGTCAAAGAAAAAGGTGTAGTTGATGCCCGCGCCGACGTAAGGCTTCCACGCGCTGTTGGTGGGGAAGTGATAGTTCAGCGACAGGGTGGGCGGCAAGTGCTTGACGGTTCCGGCGTCAATGCTGCCTCCCAGGGTTACATCATGGCTGAACGGTGTGGCAGCCAGCAATTCAACGCCCAGATTGTCACGAACGAAGTACTCGACAGTGAAGATCGGGCGTGTGTCCGAATCAATTTCGGCGTCGAGGCCAGCAAGTGTTCCATTGTCGGACTTGGGCGAGAGGTAGCCGATACCGAGACCTACAGTCCAGTCACCCTGGGATTGGGCGTAAGCGGGGACAGCCAGCGCAACAAGCGCAGTGGAGAGGGTCAAAGCGGCGAGTTTATTGGTCATTTTACTGCCTTTAGGTTTGTTGATGCTGGCGTTTTGCACGACCGGATCGCTGCCAACTCTGATCTGCATCAAGTTCACGTGATTTGTGGTGGCGACGCAGGTCAAGGAAACCTCAGGAAAACAAGGGGTTTCCGTCATGTGTCCCTCTAGGCGCATACCCGGTTTGTACGCTGATGGAGGCTGGGCGATCCCCGGCCGGTTGAACATGGCGCGGCAATGCCTTTCTCAACCCGACGAGAACACCGCGATTGTTAATCTGACGTCTGGTACGCGTCAGGACATCAATTTTGGAAAACTGGCCCGAATGACAGATGGGGTCGCTGGGCATTTGCGGCAACTGGTGCAACCCGGCGATCGGGTTGGTGTGCTTCTCAGTCAATCACCGTGGTGCGCTGCGGCACATTTGGCTATCTGGAAGATCGGCGCGGTCTCGGTCCCTTTGTTCAAACTGTTCAAACACGACGCGCTTGCCTCTCGGATAGCGGACGCGGGCGTCGAAAGTGTACTGACCGACTACGAGGGCAGCAAAATGCTGGATGGTCTGGCGCGTCCGGTTCAGGTTGACCAGATTCCGTCAACGGACGAGCAAATTCCTTTTGCCGATACGGGTCCTGATGACCCGGCAGTTTTGATCTATACGTCTGGCACCACAGGAAGCCCGAAAGGTGCGCTGCACGGGCACCGGGTTCTGACGGGCCACGTGCCGGGTGTTTCGATTAGCCACAATCACTTGCGTGAAGGCGACTGCCTATGGACGCCTGCTGACTGGGCATGGATTGGCGGGCTGTTTGATGTGTTGATGCCGGGTCTGGCGCTGGGCATCCCGGTGGTCGCGGCACGGCTTGAAAAGTTCACCCCCGAAACCTGCGCCGATGTAGTCGCGCGCGGTGAGGCACGGAACGTGTTCTTTCCCCCCACCGCATTGCGGATGCTAAAAGCGGCGGATCAGAGCATCCCCGGCCTGCGCTCGGTCGCCTCGGGCGGTGAGCCGCTGGGGGCCGAGATGCTGGCATGGGGGCAGCAATCGTTTGGTCTGACGATCAACGAATTCTATGGGCAGACCGAGTGCAATATGGTCGTCTCCTCCTGCGCCGAAGATTTCCCCGTGCGTCCCGGCTGTATCGGTAAACCGGTGCCGGGGCATGAGGTGGCGGTGATCGACGAAGACGGCAACCCAACCAGCGACGAGGGTGACGTGGCCATCCGGCGCGGCTCGGCCTCGATGCTGCTGGAATATTGGAACCGGCCTGAAGAAACGGAGCAGAAATTCCGGGGCGATTGGCTGATCACCGGAGACCGGGGCGTGTGGGAGGGCGACTACCTACGCTTTGTCGGGCGCGATGATGACGTGATCACTTCGGCCGGATACCGCATCGGCCCCGCCGAGATCGAGGATTGCCTGCTGACCCACCCGGCGGTTGCGACGGTGGGTGTGGTGGGTAAGCCCGACAAGCTGCGGACCGAGATCGTGAAGGCCTATGTGGTGCTGAAACCAGAGGCCGAGGCAACCAGCGAGGAGTTGCAGGACTGGGTCAAGGACCGTCTGGCGCAGTATTCCTATCCGCGCGAGGTGGCGTTTCTGGAGGAATTGCCGATGACAGTGACGGGGAAGGTTATTCGGAAGGAATTGAAGCGTCGTGCTAAGTTGGAATTGGAGACCGCGTAAATGAAACTCACATCCAAAGCCATGCCCGCCTCTGAGGGCTTTCGGTCGAACCGCGCAGCGCACTTGGACGCTCTGGCGCAAATCTCAGCCGCTGCCGAAGCCGCCCGAATGGGTGGGGGCGAGAAATCCCGTGCGCGGCATGAATCGCGCGGCAAGATGCTTCCGCGCAGGCGGGTGGCGAACCTGCTCGATCCGGGGTCTCCGTTTCTGGAGATCAGCGCGACGGCGGCGCATGGGATGTATGGCGATGCCGCACCTGCTGCCGGCGTGATCGCGGGCATTGGCAGGGTGCAGGGGCGCGAGGTCATGGTGGTGTGCAACGATGCCACCGTGAAGGGCGGCACTTACTATCCGATGTCGGTCAAAAAACACCTCCGCGCGCAGGAGATCGCCGAGGAAAACCAACTGCCCTGCATCTATCTGGTCGATAGCGGCGGCGCGAACCTGCCTAATCAGGATGAGGTTTTCCCCGACCGCGACCACTTTGGCCGCATCTTCTACAATCAGGCGCGGATGAGCGCCAAGGGGATCGCTCAGATCGCGGTGGTAATGGGGTCGTGTACCGCGGGCGGGGCTTATGTGCCTGCGATGTCGGATGTGACGATCATCGTGAAAGAACAGGGTACGATCTTTCTGGCCGGGCCGCCTCTGGTCAAGGCCGCGACGGGTGAGGTCGTCAGCGCCGAGGATCTGGGCGGTGGCGATGTTCATACGCGCCTGTCTGGTGTGGCGGACTATCTGGCCGAAGATGACGCGCATGCGTTGGCTTTGGCGCGTCGGGCTGTTGGCTCGCTGAACCTGCGCAAGCCGCAGACGGTGGATTGGGCCAACCCCGAAGACCCGGCCTATGATCCCGAGGAAATTCTGGGCGTTGTCCCCGCCGATCTGCGCACGCCCTACGATATCCGCGAGGTGATTGCCCGGCTGGTCGATGGCTCTCGGTTCGACGAATTCAAGCCTCGGTTTGGTGAAACGTTGGTGACCGGGTTTGCCCATGTCAAAGGCTGCCCGGTGGGGATCATTGCCAATAACGGCGTGCTGTTTTCCGAGGCCGCACAGAAGGGCGCGCATTTTGTCGAGCTGTGTTCGCAGCGTCGCATCCCACTGGTGTTTTTGCAGAACATCACCGGGTTCATGGTGGGCCGGAAATACGAAAATGAGGGCATCGCGCGGCATGGGGCCAAGATGGTGACGGCGGTGGCGACGACCTCGGTCCCGAAGATCACGATGCTGGTGGGCGGCTCATTCGGGGCTGGGAACTACGGGATGGCCGGTCGTGCCTATCAGCCACGGTTCCTGTGGACGTGGCCGAACTCGCGCATTTCCGTGATGGGCGGCGAGCAGGCGGCGGGTGTTCTGGCCACAGTCAAACGCGACGGGATCGAACGGCAGGGCGGCTCGTGGTCGGCCGAGGAAGAAGCCGAATTCAAGCGTCCGACGCTGGATATGTTCGAGGAGCAATCGCACCCGCTCTATGCCTCGGCGCGGCTTTGGGATGACGGCATCATCGACCCGCGTAAATCGCGCGATGTGCTGGCCCTGTCGCTGAGCGCTGCGTTGAACGCCCCGATCGAGGAGACACGTTTCGGCGTGTTCAGGATGTGACCGTCATGACCTTAAAGGACGTTTTGACCCGTTATCCCGGTGCGCAAACCTTCAAGTTCGGTGACAGCGCATCGATGAGCGCTGAACTGTTGGGCTTGGTACGCGCAGGTCGGAAAACGGCAACCTGCGGCGCGCTGCGGGATTATCCGGAAGGCAGCGCAGAAACCCCAGTGGTCGGGCGGCGCGATATTGCTCTGGAGTGGGATGGTCGTCCGGCTTTGGTGATCGAGACGCTTGAGGTCACGGTCAGCCGGTTCTGCGATATGACCGAGGCGTTTGCCCTGGCTGAAGGCGAGAACGAAACACTTGAAGGTTGGCGCGAGGATCACCGCCGATACTTCGAGCGCAACGGTGGATTTGACCCAGAGATAGAATTGCTCTGCGAGCGGTTTCGGCTGGTCGAAGATTTGGCGTCGGAGGAGTAAGAAACATGTTCAACAAAATCCTGATTGCCAACCGGGGTGAGATCGCCTGCCGCGTGATGGAAACCGCTCAGAAGTTGGGTGTGGCCTGCGTCGCGGTCTACTCTGACGTGGACGCCTCGGCCAAACATGTGCAGATGGCGGATGAGGCGGTGCATATCGGCGGTGCGGCCCCGGCTGAGAGCTATTTGAAGGGCGATGTGATCATTCAGGCCGCACTGGACACCGGCGCGCAGGCGATCCATCCCGGATATGGTTTTTTGTCCGAGAATCCGGACTTCGTCGATGCGGTTGAGGCGGCTGGATTAACCTTTATTGGCCCCTCGGCCGATGCGATCCGCAAAATGGGTCTCAAAGACGCAGCCAAGGTGTTGATGGAGCAGGCGGGCGTTCCGGTTGTGCCGGGCTATCACGGCGAAAATCAGGACCCCGAGCATCTGGCGGGTGCTGCGGATACCATCGGCTATCCTGTGCTGATCAAAGCGGTCGCGGGCGGCGGCGGCAAGGGGATGCGGCTGGTTGAACAACCCGAGGATTTCACGCAAGCGTTGGACAGCGCGCGCGGCGAGGCGCGCACAGCCTTTGGTAACGATGCCGTGCTGGTCGAGAAGTTCGTCGCCAAGCCGCGCCATATCGAAGTGCAGGTTTTCGGAGATGGGACCCATGCGGTGCATCTGTTCGAGCGCGACTGTTCGTTGCAGAGACGCCATCAAAAGGTGATCGAGGAAGCGCCTGCCCCCGGTATGACGCCTGAAATGCGCGATGCCATGGGTCAGGCGGGTGTCAGGGCGGCCGAGGCGATTGGCTACAAAGGCGCAGGCACGGTTGAATTTATCGTCGATGCTTCGGACGGGCTGCGGCCAGATCGGTTCTGGTTCATGGAAATGAACACGCGCCTGCAGGTCGAGCATCCTGTGACCGAGGCTATTACGGGTGTCGATCTGGTTGAATGGCAACTGCGCGTTGCCTCGGGTGAGACGCTGCCGAAGAAACAACAAGAGCTGTCGATCACCGGCCACGCGTTCGAGGCGCGGCTTTACGCCGAAGATGTGCCCAAGGGGTTCCTGCCTGCGACGGGCAAGCTGACTCACTTGCAGTTCCCGACGGCTTGTCGGGCGGATAGCGGCGTTCGGGCGGGTGATACGATCAGTCCCTGGTACGATCCGATGATCGCCAAGGTCATTGTGCACGGGCCAACACGCCAGATTGCGTTGGAACAGTTGCACCGGGCGTTGTCGCGTACTGAGGTCGCCGGGACCGTGACAAACCTTGGGTTTCTGGGGGCGTTGACGCGACATACCGGATTTGCGGCGGGGGATGTGGATACAGGGCTGATCGGGCGAGACTTGGATGCGTTGATCGAACCGGTTCCGGTTGCGGCGTCCACCTGTGTTTCGGCGGCGATGACGGCACTGGGTCTGGTGGATACGGACGAAGAATGTGGGTTCTCTCTTTGGGCGCCCCTGCATCGGGCGACCCAATTGATGGCCGAGGACGTGATTGATCTGGATGTTCAGGTGGACGGACCGGACCGACAACTTTGGCAGGTCGGGGACAACTCGGTTCTGGCCGAACGAAAAGCCGGGAAATGGATCGTGGGTGGCCAGCCCATGCCGCGCGTTGCCATGGCAGGGTCGAGGATCACGGTTTTCGAGAACTACGGGCAGACGTTCGATGTCGTTGACCCGCTGGACCGAGATGCAAGCGCCGTTGGCGACACAAATGTGATCGAGGCTCCGATGCCCGGATTGGTAAAGGCCATTTTCGCGCAGGTCGGGCAAACCGTGCAGGAAGGCGATCGTCTGGCCATTCTGGAGGCCATGAAGATGGAGCATTCTTTGTTGGCGGCGCGTGACGGCGTGGTTGCCGAAGTGCTCGCCGAAGCTGGCGGGCAGGTCGAGGCCGGTGCCGCTCTGGTCCGGTTGGAGGAGGAATGACCTGTCCCATGCGGACGCAACGTGGCAAGGTCGGGTTCACAGCGGCAATCAGGGAGGGGCGCAGCCATGGGTGATCGGGTTGAAATCTTTGAAGTGGGGCCCCGCGACGGCCTGCAGAATGAAAAGCGGGAAATCCCGGTGGCCGAAAAGATCGCTCTGGTCGATTGTCTGAGCCGTGCCGGGTTCAACCGTATCGAGGTGGCCAGCTTTGTCTCGCCCAAATGGGTGCCGCAGATGGCGGGCAGTGCCGAAGTGCTGGCCGGGATCTCTCGTGCCGATGGTGTGCGCTATGCCGCGCTGACACCGAATATGCGCGGGTACGAAGACGCGCTGGCGGCCAAAGCAGATGAGATTGCCGTATTTGCCTCAGCCTCCGAGGGGTTTTCAAAGGCCAATATCAACGCTTCGATCGCGGAATCCATCGAACGCTTTACCCCGATTCTGGAAGCTGCTCGGCACATTGACCTTCCAGTGCGGGGCTATGTCTCATGCGTGACGGACTGTCCCTATGATGGCCCCACTGATCCCGAGAAAGTGGCAGAGGTTGCGGATACTTTGTTTGCGCTGGGCTGCTACGAAGTGTCTTTGGGGGACACGGTTGGACAGGGCACGCCTGATACCGTCGCACATATGCTGCTGGCGGTGCAAAAGCGGGTGCCGGTAACGCGTTTGGCAGGCCATTTTCACGACACGAACGGACGGGCCATCGACAATATCGACGCTGCGCTTGCCTTGGGTGTGCGCACCTTCGACTCGGCGGTCGGAGGATTGGGAGGGTGCCCCTACGCGCCCGGAGCCGCAGGAAATGTGGCGACAGAAGCAGTTGCGGCGCATCTTGAGCGGCTTGGATACGAAACAGGTGTCGATCCGATCATCGTTGAAGAAGCCGCGGAGATGGCGCGCGCAATGCGCGGGGCGTGAGGGCAGACATGTTTGAAACGATTTCAGTTCAAGTGGACACCCGAGGTGTGGCCTCACTGACGCTTGATCGTGCGGAAAAGCACAACGCGATGTCGGCGCAGATGATTTCCGAACTGACGCAGGCCGCCGAACAGTTGGGCGCTGACCCATCGGTGCGAGTGGTCGTGTTGTCCGGCGCGGGTAAAAGTTTCTGCGCCGGAGGGGATTTGGGATGGATGCAGGACCAGATGGCTGCCGATCCCCAGACCCGCTTTACCGAAGCGCGCAAGTTGGCCGAGATGTTGCAGGCGCTGAACACGTTGTCGAAACCCCTGATCGGAGCAGTTCAGGGCAACGCATTCGGCGGCGGCGTTGGCATGGCGGCGGTGTGTGATGTTGCGATCGGAGTGAAGACAGCAAAGATGGGGCTGACCGAAGCCCGCCTTGGCCTGATTCCCGCAACCATTGGCCCTTATGTCGTTGCCCGTATGGGCGAGGCGCGGGCGCGGCGTGTTTTCATGTCGGCGCGCATCTTCGACGCGACCGAAGCTGTACAACTTGGGTTGCTTGCCAGGGTAGTTGAAGTGGACGCGCTTGCCGAGGCGGTTGAGGCTGAGGTTGCGCCTTATCTGTCCTGTGCGCCGGGTGCCGTGGCCTCGGCCAAAGCGCTGGTTCAAAAGCTGGGGCCACAGATCGACGACGCGGTGATTGATCAAACGATCCGGGCGCTTGTGGACCGCTGGGAAACCGATGAGGCTCACGAGGGAATCAGCGCGTTTTTCAGCAAGAGAAAACCTGTATGGAACACTAAGGTTTAGGTTCCGGCAGGTGCCTAGAGCCAAAAGGGAAATAACCACCAGAATATCCGCCAGGGGAAAGGTATTAATAAGCTCCTGCGCGTTTGTGTTCGGTTGACCCTCTGACCCCGCGCGGATAGAGAATGTCCAGTCAACACGCCAATTGACGGCGCGTCCTTTCGGGACATGCGCAGGAAAGGAGCTATTCGTGGAAGACCTGCTGCGGGAGTACCTCCCGATCCTGGTGTTTCTGGCCGTTGCCGTGGGCCTTGGAATCGTCCTGATTCTGGCTGCTGTGGTTCTGGCGGTCCGCAATCCCGACCCTGAAAAGGTCAGCGCATATGAATGTGGCTTTAACGCCTTTGATGATGCGCGGATGAAGTTCGATGTCCGTTTCTATCTGGTTTCGATTCTTTTCATCATCTTCGATCTGGAAATTGCCTTTCTGTTCCCTTGGGCCGTTGGGTTCAAGGACATCAGCGACGTGGGGTTCTGGTCCATGATGGTGTTTCTGGGCGTTCTGACCATTGGCTTTGCCTATGAATGGAAGAAAGGGGCCTTGGAATGGGAGTGATGACGGGCGCAAATACCGCAGGCGTCGACAAGGAAGTCGCGACCCAAGCCCTGAATGCTGAATTGCAGGACAAAGGCTTTCTGCTGACCTCGACCGAGGACATCATTAACTGGGCGCGCACCGGGTCTTTGCACTGGATGACTTTTGGTCTGGCCTGCTGCGCAGTTGAGATGATGCACACCTCGATGCCGCGTTATGATGCCGAACGGTTCGGCATTGCGCCGCGCGCCTCTCCGCGTCAGTCGGATGTGATGATTGTTGCGGGGACGCTGACCAATAAGATGGCCCCGGCGCTGCGCAAGGTCTACGACCAGATGCCCGAGCCGCGCTATGTGATCTCGATGGGGTCTTGCGCCAATGGTGGCGGGTATTACCACTATTCCTATTCCGTCGTGCGTGGGTGTGACCGCATCGTTCCTGTCGACATTTACGTACCCGGCTGCCCTCCGACGGCCGAGGCGCTTTTGTACGGGCTGATGCAGTTGCAGCGTAAAATCCGCCGCACCGGAACCATCGTGCGCTGAGGAGGGGGCAAATGAGCGAAGCACTCAAAGAACTCGGCATGCAGCTAGAGCTGAAGCGGGCAGACTGTGTTTTGTCCTGGGATGTGACCCATGGCGAACTGAACGTGGACGTGGCTCCGTCGAACCTGGTGGAATTTGTAGAGTTTCTCAGATCGGATCAGAACTGCAAGTTCTCGACCCTCGTGGACATCACGGGCGTGGATTACCCCGAACGCGCCAAGCGGTTCGATGTGGTTTATCACTTCCTGTCGATGTACCAGAACCAGCGTATCCGCCTGCGGGTCTCCATCCGCGAAGAAGACATGGTGCCTTCGATCGTTGACGTTCACCCCTCGGCCAACTGGTTCGAGCGTGAGGTGTTCGACATGTTCGGCATCCTGTTCTCGGGGCATCCGGACTTGCGGCGTATTCTGACCGACTATGGATTTCGTGGCTATCCGCTGCGCAAGGATTTTCCGACCACTGGCTATACCGAAGTGCGATATGACGAGTCGCAAAAGCGCGTGGTCTACGAACCCGTCAGCCTTGTTCAGGAATACCGCCAATTCGATTTCATGTCCCCTTGGGAAGGCGCAAATTACATTTTGCCGGGGGATGAAAAACAGGAGTCGTAGTCATGTTTGAGTTCCTGATCTGGATAGCACTGGTGGTGGCGACGGTCGTTCCGATGATCAAGCTGCTTCCGCATTTCGGGATCAATAAGAACTGGGCGTTTGCATGCATCATCTCTCCGGTGGTGATTGTCCTGCTTTGGATGATGGCGCTGAAGCTGCAAGAGATGGAGCGACGCTGACATGATGGGCGAACTGATAATTTTGGGCGCGCTGGGCGTATTGCTGGCAGGGGCCGCAGCCAAAGCGGCCGAGGCCGAAAAGGTCCGGGTTCGGGCCGAAGCGAAGAAGAAACGAGGGCGTTGATGGACGGCTCAAGATACGATGACGGCAGCACGGACGCGCTGAGCGGAGAACAGAAGATCCGCAACTTTAACATTAACTTCGGCCCGCAACACCCTGCGGCGCATGGAGTTTTGCGTCTTGTGCTTGAGCTGGACGGCGAGATCGTGGAACGCTGCGACCCGCATATCGGCCTGCTGCACCGTGGCACCGAAAAGCTGATGGAAAGCCGGACGTATCTGCAGAATCTGCCGTATTTCGACCGTCTGGACTACGTCGCGCCGATGAATCAGGAACATGCCTGGTGTCTGGCCATTGAGAAACTGACCGGTGTGGAAGTGCCGCGCCGAGGTTCGCTGATCCGGGTTCTGTATTCCGAGATCGGGCGCATCCTGAACCACCTGCTGAACGTGACCACGCAAGCGATGGATGTGGGCGCGCTGACTCCGCCTCTGTGGGGGTTCGAGGAGCGCGAAAAGCTGATGGTGTTCTATGAGCGTGCCTGCGGTGCCCGCCTGCACGCCGCGTATTTCCGCCCCGGTGGTGTACATCAGGACCTGCCGCCCGAGCTGCTGGACGATATCGAGGCATGGAGCCACGAATTCCCCGCCGTTTTGGATGATATCGACGGGCTGCTGACCGAAAACCGCATCTTCAAGCAACGCAACGCCGATATTGGCGTGGTGTCCGAGGATGACATCCAGAAATACGGCTTCTCGGGCGTGATGGTACGCGGCTCGGGTCTGGCATGGGATTTGCGCCGCGCGCAGCCCTACGAATGCTATGACGAGTTCGAGTTCCAGATTCCGGTTGGCAAGAACGGTGATTGTTACGACCGTTACCTTGTTCGCATGGAGGAAATGCGCCAGTCGCTGTCGATCATCCGTCAGGCGATCGCCAAAATCCGCGAATGCCCCGGAGACGTTCTTGCACGAGGCAAGATCACCCCGCCGAAACGCTCGGACATGAAGACCTCGATGGAAAGCCTGATCCATCATTTCAAGCTGTATACCGAAGGCTTCCACGTCCCTGCGGGCGAGGTCTATGCCGCCGTCGAAGCCCCAAAGGGCGAATTCGGCGTTTATCTGGTCGCCGACGGCACCAACAAACCCTACCGCGCAAAGCTGCGCGCGCCGGGCTTCCTGCACCTGCAAGCCATGGATCACGTCGCCAAGGGCCACCAACTGGCCGACGTTGCCGCCATCATTGGCACCATGGACGTCGTATTTGGAGAGATTGACCGCTAATGCTCCGCCGTCTTCACCCCGAACAACCCGAAAGCTTTGTCTTCACCGCAGCCAACCAGCAATGGGCCGAAGCGCAGATCACCAAATACCCCGAGGGTCGTCAGGCCAGTGCGGTGATCCCTCTGCTGTGGCGCGCGCAAGAGCAGGAGGGTTGGCTGTCCCGTCCTGCGATTGAATCTGTCGCCGACATGTTGGGCATGGCCTATATCCGCGTGCTTGAGGTGGCCTCGTTCTACTTCATGTTCCAACTCCAGCCCGTTGGCTCTGTCGCGCATATTCAGGTTTGCGGCACAACGTCCTGCATGATCTGCGGGGCCGAGGATCTGATCGCCGTCTGCAAGGACAAGATTGCAGCGAAACCGCATGAACTGTCCGCCGATGGTAAGCTGAGCTGGGAGGAGGTCGAGTGCCTCGGCTCTTGCACCAACGCGCCGATGGCGCAGATCGGCAAGGACTATTACGAAGACCTGACGGCTGAGAGCTTTGGCAAGATCATCGACGATCTGGTTGCGGGCAAGGTGCCGACACCGGGACCGCAGAATGGGCGCTATGCGGCGGAACCGCTGAGCGGCCTGAGCAGCCTGAACGAATACGAAGCTGGAAAGCCCAAGTACAACGCCAGTGTTGAGATTGCGACCGATCTGGGCGACACGGTCAAGCGTATAGACGGCACCGAAGTCCCGATTCTGACGCCTTGGCTGGGTGCGGATGGCAAGGCGGCCGCGACCAAGGCGGCGCCGAAACCACCGAAAGGGCCTGCGCCAGCGAAACCAGCGGTAAAGCAGGCAGAGGAGGCGAAGGCCAAGGAAGTGCAGCCCGAAACTCTGACGGCAGCACGAGACGGCAAGGCCGACGACCTGAAGTTGTTGAAAGGGGTCGGACCGAAGCTGGAAGAAAAACTGAACGCGCTTGGATTTTTCCACTTTGACCAGATTGCGAGTTGGACACCTGAACAGGTGGCCTGGGTGGACGCGCAACTGAAGTTCAAGGGCCGGATCGAGCGCGATGGCTGGATTGAACAAGCCGCCGAACTCGCTGCTGGCGAGTGAATTTGAAACTGCAAAAAGCGCGGCTTCTGGCGGCGCTTGCGAAAATGGAACAACGGTGCCCATCCGGGGCATCAGGGTGAGATGAACAAGGACAAAGAACAAGCCATAGCCCGCAAGGGACGTCACATAGGCATCGTCATCGCCGTGACGATGTTGTTCTGGCTTGCCATGAACCTGTTCGTTGGCCCGGCCCTGCAACTGACAGCGCGTCATGCGGTGTTGTTTGATCTCGCTGCTCTGGCGGGTTTCATCTATGCGGGCGTCAACATTTTTCAACTCTGGCGCATGCGTCAGGATAGCTGAAGGTAACACGCGATGCTGAAGGATCAGGACCGGATCTTTACCAACATCTACGGGATGCATGAGCGCACATTGCGTGGTGCGCAGGCGCGCGGGCATTGGGACGGCACGGCTGGCCTGATCGAAAAGGGCCGTGACTGGATCATCCAGACGATGAAGGACTCGGGCCTGCGCGGTCGCGGCGGTGCGGGCTTCCCGACTGGCCTGAAATGGTCGTTCATGCCCAAAGAAAGCGACGGACGCCCGGCCTATCTGGTTGTAAACGCAGATGAATCCGAACCGGGCACCTGCAAGGACCGCGAGATCATGCGCCATGATCCGCATACGCTGATCGAAGGGTGCCTGATCGCCTCTTTCGCGATGAATGCGCATGCTTGCTATATCTACCTGCGCGGTGAGTATATCCGCGAGCGCGAGGCGCTGCAGGCCGCGATTGACGAAGCCTATGACGCCGGGCTGCTGGGCAAGAACGCCGCTGGCTCGGGCTGGGATTTCGACCTGTTCCTGCATCACGGCGCGGGAGCGTATATCTGCGGCGAAGAAACCGCGCTGATCGAAAGTCTTGAGGGTAAGAAGGGTATGCCGCGGATGAAGCCTCCGTTCCCTGCGGGAGCTGGCCTCTATGGTTGCCCGACCACAGTGAACAACGTGGAATCCATCGCGGTTGTGCCTACCATCTTGCGCCGTGGCGCGGACTGGTTTGCCGGTTTTGGCCGTCAGAACAACGCTGGCACCAAACTGTTCGCGATTTCAGGCCATGTGAACAACCCTTGTGTGGTCGAAGAGGCGATGTCGATCTCGTTCGAGGAGCTGATCGAAACCCATTGCGGCGGTATTCGCGGTGGCTGGGACAATCTGCTGGCGGTCATTCCGGGTGGCTCGTCTGTGCCGTGTGTGCGGGGCGAGAACATGCGCGATGCGATCATGGATTTCGACTATCTGCGCAACGATCTTGGCTCGGGCCTTGGGACGGCGGCGGTGATTGTGATGGACAAGTCCACTGATATCATCAAGGCCATCTGGCGGCTGTCGAAGTTCTACAAACACGAAAGCTGTGGTCAGTGTACGCCGTGCCGCGAGGGTACAGGCTGGATGATGCGCGTTATGGACCGTCTGGTTCGGGGCGAGGCTGAACTGGAAGAGATCGACATGTTGTTCGACGTGACCAAACAGGTCGAAGGTCACACGATCTGCGCCCTGGGGGATGCCGCCGCATGGCCGATCCAAGGGCTGATCCGCAACTTCCGCGAAGAGATTGAAGATCGCATCAAGGCTCAGAAATCGGGTCGTTTGGGTGCGATGGCAGCGGAGTAGAGGGCATGGACGTTTTTGCAGAATACGGTCACGCAGTCGCGTCGGTGATGGTTTTCACTCTTGCCGTGCTGTTCTTGGCACCGTTCACGGCATTGGCCAAGCAGGGTAAAGGGCTGGCTCCGGGTGCCTCGCCCGAGCAGGATTATGAGGACCGGGCCTATCGCCTGAACCGCGCCTATTTGAACGGAACCGAAACGCTGCCAGCTTATGCAGCGGTTACATTCGCTGCGATATTGATGAGTGTCAGCCCGTTCTGGGTGAACCTGCTGGCGTCGATTGCGCTGTTGGCGCGCCTAGCGATGCTGTTTGTTCACATCCGCGGAATTGGCAAACCTTACAGTGGGTTGCGATCGGTTCTTTATGTGGTTGGCTGGGCGTGTATGTTCGTCACGGCAATTCTGGCGTTGGTGGCCGCGTTCTAATGGTATTGCGAGACGATCATCTGGCTTCCCGGTCTTACCGAACGGCACCGCATGCCCGGGTTCTTGGCGCGTTGGCCGCCCTGGTATTCGTGTCCTCGTGTGGATTGGTCACGCCGTCCTCTGACCGCGTGGTTTTTGACGGTCAGTACTTTCGCGCAAAGGCAAAAGTCGTCGACAAGAAAGTGTCGCTTACCGATTTTACCGTGGTGGTGAACGGGGTGTCTGCTTCGCTTGACGGAGCACGTGAGGCTGGGCGCTACGAGGGAACCAAGTTCTGTATCGCGAATTTTGGCTCGTCTCGGATTGATTGGAAAGTCGGGCCGGATACGGATCCGCAGAACCTACGCATCAGTGATGACAAGCTGACGTTTGCCGGAAAGTGCCTGCGCCCATGAAGCGCACTTTCGCATATCAAGCCTTTATGCGCGCCAGAGGTTTCGGGCTTTCCGAGCAGTTTGGCGTCGTGCGGCTGGGTGCGAAATTGCTTGTCGCAACGCTTTTGCTGACTTTCCCGGACTTGGCGCAGGCCAAAGCGCCTTTGCGCGATGTCAAAGAGATCGACAACGAACTTTACTACATCGCTATCGCAAACGAGATTTCGGAGATTTGCCCGACGATCACCGGACGTCGGCTGAAGGCGATAGGCGTGATGTGGAACCTCCGGTCCAAAGCAAACAAACTGGGGTATTCGGATAAGGAAATCCGAGAGTACGTGGAGTCTGGCGCTGAAAAAGCCCGGATGCGCGCCAAGGGCGAGGCGTATCTGGCGCAAAACGGTGCGTCCTACGAAAACCCCAAATCCTTCTGCGCGTTGGGCAAGAAGGAAATCGATAGAAACAGCGCCATTGGCGTGTATTTGAGGGCGAACTGAAAGCCATGTCTGACCTCCGCAAGATTAATATCGACGGGCAGGAAATCGAAGTCGATGGTGCGATGACCCTGATCCAAGCTTGTGAGCAAGCCGGGGTCGAGGTGCCGCGTTTCTGTTACCACGAGCGTCTGTCGATCGCCGGGAACTGCCGGATGTGTTTGGTTGAGGTTGTAGGGGGGCCACCGAAGCCTGCGGCGTCTTGCGCGATGCAGGTGCGTGATCTGCGACCGGGACCGGAGGGTCAGCCGCCTGTGGTCAAGACGAACTCGCCCATGGTCAAGAAGGCCCGCGAAGGGGTGATGGAGTTTTTGCTGATCAACCACCCTCTGGATTGCCCGATCTGCGATCAGGGTGGTGAGTGTGATCTGCAGGATCAGGCGATGGCTTATGGTCTGTCGGGTACACGCTTCAAGGAAGCGAAGCGCGCCGTTGACGATCTGGACCTGGGTCCGCTGGTCGGCACGGCGATGACGCGCTGCATAAGCTGCACCCGCTGCGTGCGCTTTACCACCGAGGTCGCCGGGATCACCCAGATGGGCCAGACGGGGCGTGGCGAAGATGCCGAGATCACCTCGTACCTGAACCAGACGCTGGACTCGAACCTGCAGGGCAACATTATTGATCTGTGCCCTGTTGGGGCGCTGACCTCAAAGCCTTATGCCTTTACCGCTCGTCCGTGGGAACTGACCAAGACTGAGAGCATCGACGTCATGGACGCTCTGGGTTCGAACATCCGAGTGGATACGAAAGGGCGCGAGGTGATGCGCTTTCTTCCGCGCAACCATGACGGCGTGAATGAGGAGTGGATTAGCGACAAGACCCGTTTCGTCTGGGACGGGCTGCGCCGCCAGCGTCTGGATAAGCCCTATGTGCGCGAAAACGGCAAGTTGCGTCCGGCCACGTGGCCCGAAGCGCTGACCAAAGCCGCCGAAGCACTTAAAGGTGCTGAAAAGCCCGCCGGTATCGTAGGCGATCTGGCTCCGGTCGAGGCAATCTTTGCGCTTAAGCAGATGATCGAAGGGCAGGGCGGTGTCGTCGAATGTCGTACCGACGGGTCCAAGCTGCCTGCGGGCAATCGTGGTGCTTATGCCGGGACTGCTGCCATCGAAGATATCGACACGGCCGAGCGTATCCTGTTGATCGGAACCAACCCTCGGGACGAAGCTCCGGTTCTGAATGCGCGCATCCGTAAGGCTTGGGCGCACGGGGCCGAGGTTGCCTTGGTCGGTCCGGCTGCGGATTTGACCTATGACTATCACCACATGGGCGATGACCGTGCCGCGCTGCAAAAAGTCCTTGATATGGGTGGTGATGACGAGATCAAGGCCAAACGCTCGTTGGTCGTCGTTGGGCAGGGCGCATTGCAAGAGGCAGACGGTGCAGCGGTTTTGGCCGCTGCGCAGACGATAGCCGCCAAAACAGAAAGCGGACTGATCATTCTGCACACAGCCGCGTCGCGCGTGGGCGCGATGGATGTGGCGGCCACCAACGAAGGCGGTATGGACGCAATCAGCGCCGCAGACGTGATCTATAATCTCGGTGCAGACGAGGTTGAGATCGGCGAAGGCGCCTTTGTAATTTATCAGGGCAGCCACGGTGATCGCGGCGCTCATCGCGCGGATGTGATCTTGCCGGGTGCCGCTTATACAGAAGAAAACGGCCTGTTTGTGAACACCGAAGGGCGACCGCAACTGGCGATGCGCGCGGGGTTTGCTCCGGGTGAGGCCAAGGAAAACTGGGCCATTTTGCGTGCTCTGTCCGCGGAACTTGGCGCTACGCTTCCATTCGACTCGTTGGCGCAACTCCGCAGCGCGTTGATCGAAGCTGTGCCGCACCTCGCTCAGATCGACCAGGTGATCGAAAACGAGGTTCAGCCGTTTGAGGCCGGTCCGCTGGGGAAAGCGACTTTCCGGAGCGCGGTCAAGGACTTCTACCTGACCAACCCGGTCGCGCGCGCCTCTCAGCTGATGGCCGAGCTGTCAGCGCAGGCGCAGGCCCGCAAATCCGAAAAGATTGCGGCCGAATGAACCAGAACCTTTTCATATCGCACTCGCGCGCGGCCGCCTTGTGGCAGGTACCTGCGTCCGAATTGCGTTTGAAGCGAAAGAATAAGGGTGGCGCAATGGCAGTAGATGCTGTTTACACCAACGCGCCGACCCAGCCGCGAAACGCGCAGGCATCTGGCCTTTGCGTCACGCGCGGAAAACGGAATACCCACGGTGTGAGGACCAATGGCTGATTTCTTTAACACCCCAGGCGGAATAGCCATCATCATTCTGGCGCAAGTGCTTGCCGTTGTTGCCTTTGTGATGATCTCGCTCTTGTTCCTCGTCTACGGAGACCGCAAAATCTGGGCCGCTGTCCAGATGCGGCGCGGGCCCAACGTGGTCGGTGCCTATGGCCTGCTGCAATCGGTGGCGGATGCGCTGAAATATGTGGTCAAAGAGGTCGTGATCCCGGCCGGTGCAGACCGCACGGTCTTTATCCTGGCACCGCTGACCTCTTTCGTGCTGGCGATGATCGCCTGGGCGGTGATCCCGTTCAACGACGGCTGGGTTCTGTCCGATCTGAACGTCGCGATCCTCTATGTCTTCGCCGTGTCATCGCTGGAAGTTTATGGCGTGATCATGGGTGGTTGGGCGTCGAACTCAAAGTACCCGTTTCTTGGATCGCTGCGCTCGGCCGCTCAGATGATTTCTTACGAGGTTTCAATCGGTCTGATCATCATCGGCATCATCATCTCGACCGGCTCGATGAACTTTGGCGATATCGTGCGTGCGCAGGATGGCTCGTTCGGGTTCTTTAGCTGGTACTGGCTGCCACACTTCCCGATGGTTTTCCTGTTCTTCATCTCGGCCTTGGCCGAAACCAACCGCCCGCCGTTTGACTTGCCCGAAGCGGAATCGGAACTGGTCGCGGGCTATCAGGTCGAATATTCGGCCACGCCCTTCCTGCTGTTCATGGCCGGTGAATACATCGCCATCTTCCTGATGTGCGCGCTGACCTCGCTGCTGTTCTTCGGCGGCTGGCTGTCGCCGATCCCGGGCCTGCCAGATGGCGTGTTGTGGATGGTCGCGAAGATGGCGTTCTTCTTCTTCCTGTTTGCGATGGTCAAGGCGATCACGCCTCGCTACCGCTATGACCAGTTGATGCGGTTGGGCTGGAAAGTGTTCCTGCCGTTCAGCTTGGTCTGGGTGGTGTTCGTGGCCTTCGCTGCAAGGTTTGACTGGTTCTGGGGCGCGTTCGCCCGTTGGAGCGTAGGAGGCTGATATGACCCAAATCGACTACACCCGCGCCGCCAAGTACTTCCTTCTGCAAGACTTCTGGGTCGGCATGAAGCTGGGGCTGAAGTACTTCTTCGCCCCGAAAGCCACCGTGAACTACCCGCACGAAAAAGGCCCTCTGTCCCCGCGGTTCCGGGGCGAGCACGCCCTGCGTCGTTATCCCAACGGCGAGGAACGCTGCATCGCCTGCAAGCTCTGCGAGGCCGTGTGCCCGGCGCAAGCCATCACCATCGACGCCGAACCGCGCGAGGACGGCAGCCGCCGCACCACGCGGTACGACATCGACATGACCAAATGCATCTATTGCGGCTTCTGCCAAGAGGCGTGCCCGGTCGATGCCATTGTCGAAGGCCCGAACTTTGAATTCGCGACGGAAACCCGCGAAGAGCTGTTCTACGACAAGGAAAAACTCCTGTCGAACGGTGAACGCTGGGAGGCCGAGATCGCCCGCAATCTGGAAATGGACGCGCCGTACCGATGACTGACACGCCGACAAATCCGTTCGAGTTGATGATGAAGCAGGCTCAGGACATGGCCAAGGCGATGAACCCGGCGATGGAGAATTTCTCGCCCAAAGGGTTCGAGGCGCTGTGGCCGACCATGCCGAAAGAGGTCATGGAGATGATGTTCGGCAACACCGTCAACACCGACGGCCTGGATGCCAAGACCCGTCTGCTGCTGACACTGGCCGGGCTGACCTGTCAAGGCGCACAGGCCGATACCGCCGTGCGCCAGACCGTGCGCCATGCGCTGGAGGCGGGCGCAAAGAAACAAGAGATCGTGGAAACGATCGGTCAGATGTCGGTCTTTGCCGGCATCCCGGCCATGACCCGCGCGCTGGAATTGGCGCAGGAAGTCATGGGCGACAACGAGGATGAGGATCAATGACCGTCTTTGCCTTCTACCTGTTTGCCATCAGCGCCATCACCGGCGGGCTGTTCACGGTGATCAGCCGCCAGCCGGTGCACTCGGTGCTGTGGCTGATCCTGTCCTTCCTGTCTGCGGCGGGGCTGTTCGTGTTGCTGGGGGCCGAGTTCGTGGCGATGCTGCTGATCATCGTCTATGTAGGCGCGGTCGCGGTGCTGTTCCTGTTCGTGGTGATGATGCTGGACGTGGACTTTGCCGAGCTTAAGGCTGAGATGGCGCGCTATATGCCACTGGCCTTGCTGATCGGCCTTGTGATCCTGATGCAATTCGTCATGGCCTTTGGCGCATGGGATAGCGCTCAGGGTGCGGCGGCTAACCTTGCCCAGCCGGTCCCGGCGGACCGTCACAACACTGAGGCGCTCGGCGTCATCCTTTACGATCAATATTTCCTTCTGTTCCAACTGGCGGGCCTGATCCTGCTGGTGGCCATGATCGGCGCCATCGTGCTGACCCTGCGCCACCGTCAGGACATCAAGCGTCAGGACATCATCGGCCAGATGATGCGCGACCCGGCCAAGGCGATGGAGTTGAAGGACGTGAAACCGGGGCAGGGGCTTTAAGACGATGATCGGACTTGAACACTATCTTACGGTCGCGGCGACGCTGTTCGTCATCGGCATCTTCGGTCTCTTCCTGAACCGCAAGAACGTCATCATCCTGCTGATGAGCATCGAGTTGATGCTGCTGGCGGTGAATATCAACCTCGTGGCGTTTTCCAGCTTCCTCGGCGATCTGGTCGGTCAGGTGTTTACGCTGTTTGTTCTGACCGTTGCGGCGGCTGAGGCGGCGATTGGGCTGGCCATTCTGGTCTGCTTCTTCCGCAACCGCGGCACCATCGCGGTTGAAGACGTCAATATGATGAAGGGGTAAGGGATCATGGAAACCACCATCCTCTTTGCCCCGCTGGTGGGCGCGCTGATCTGCGGTTTCGGCTGGAAGTTCATTGGTGAGAAGGCAGCTATGTGGACGGCCACGGGCCTGCTGTTTCTGGCCTGTCTGTTGTCATGGATCGTGTTCTTCACCTTCGATGGGGTGACGCAGCAGATTGAGATCATGCGCTGGATCGAAAGCGGATCGCTGTCGACAAGCTGGGCCATCCGTCTGGACCGTCTGACCGCGATCATGCTGATCGTGGTGACGACCGTGTCGGCGCTGGTTCACCTGTATTCCTTCGGCTACATGGATCACGACCCGCAATGGCGCGAGGGCGAGAGCTATAAACCGCGTTTCTTTGCCTATCTGTCCTTCTTCACCTTTGCGATGCTGATGCTGGTGACGGCGGATAACCTTGTGCAGATGTTCTTTGGATGGGAGGGCGTGGGCGTCGCGTCTTATCTGCTGATCGGGTTCTATTACCGAAAGCCGAGCGCCAATGCTGCCGCGATGAAAGCGTTCATTGTGAACCGCGTAGGTGACTTTGGCTTTGCGCTGGGGATATTCGCGTTGTTCTTCCTAACGGACAGCATCAACTTCTCGGACATTTTCGCGTCAGCCCCAGAGCTTGCGGAAACGCAGTTGCATTTCCTGTGGGGCGAATGGACTGCGATCGAAGTGATCTGCGTGTTGCTGTTCATCGGTGCGATGGGCAAGTCGGCGCAGTTGATCCTGCACACCTGGCTGCCGGATGCGATGGAAGGCCCGACACCGGTGTCCGCCCTGATCCACGCCGCGACCATGGTGACCGCAGGTGTATTCCTGGTCTGCCGCATGTCGCCGTTGATGGAGTTTGCTCCGGGTGCGACCGGGTTCATCACGGTGCTGGGTGCCTCGACCGCGTTCTTTGCTGCGACCGTGGGTCTGGTTCAGACCGACATCAAGCGCGTCATCGCTTATTCGACCTGTTCGCAGTTGGGCTATATGTTCGTCGCTGCGGGTGTCGGCATGTATTCGGCGGCGATGTTCCACCTGTTCACGCATGCCTTTTTCAAAGCGCTGCTGTTCCTTGGTGCGGGTTCGGTGATCCACGCCATGCATCATGAACAGGAGATGACCGAGTATGGCGGGCTGCGCAAAAAGATCCCCTATACGTTCTGGGCGATGATGATCGGCACGCTGGCCATTACTGGTGTCGGCATCCCGCTGACCACCTTTGGTTTCGCTGGCTTCCTGTCGAAGGACGCAATCATCGAGAGCGCTTATGCAGGTGGTTCGGCCTACGGATTCTGGCTGCTTGTGATCGCGGCGGCGTTCACGTCCTTCTATAGCTGGCGTCTGATCTTCCTGACCTTCTACGGTGAGCCGCGCGGCGACAAACATACACATGAACACGCGCATGAAAGCCCAATGGTCATGCTGGTGCCGCTTGGTGTTCTGTCCCTGGGCGCGGTCTTTGCGGGCATGATCTGGTATGGAAATTTCTTCGGTCATGCGGATAAAGTCGGCAAGTTCTACGGCATCCCGGTGGCTGAGGCGTCGGAACATGCCGAGGCTGGTGATCACGGTACTGCCGGTGCGCATGGCGATGACAGCCACGCAAAAGATGGCCACGGTGACGATCACGCGGATGACGGTCATGGTGAGAAAGACGCTCATGGCGATCATCACTACGTCTTTGCAGGTGAGCCGGGCGAGGGTGCCCTGTATATGGCACCGGACAATCATATTCTGGACGAAGCGCATGCAGCCCCGAAATGGGTGAAAGTTTCGCCGTTCGTTGCGATGCTGTTGGGCTTTGTCGTGGCCTATTGGTTCTACATCGTGAACCCGTCACTGCCGGGACGTCTGGCTCAGAACCAGCGCCCGCTCTACCTGTTCCTCAAGAACAAGTGGTACTTTGATGAGATCTACGACGCGATCTTCGTCAAACCCACCGTGGCGCTTGGTCGGTTCCTGTGGAAACGCGGCGACGGCAACACGATTGACGGCTTCCTGAACGGTGTCGCAATGGGCGTTGTTCCCTTCTTTACCCGCCTCGCAGGCAAGGCGCAGACGGGTTACATCTTTACTTATGCCTTCTGGATGGTCTTGGGCATCGCGGCCCTTGTCACCTGGATGTCGATCGGCGGAGGCGCTCACTAATGGATAATATCCTCTCCATCGTCACCTTCATCCCCGCCGTGGCAGCAGGCATACTGGCCCTGTTTCTGCATGGCGAGGACGCGCCCGCTCAGCGCAACGCGAAATGGGTCGCGCTGGTGGCGACTACGGTGGCGTTCCTGGTTTCGATCGGTATCTATACGGGCTTTGATCCGTCCAACACCGGCTTTCAGATGGTGGAAGAAGGTGAGTGGCTGCTGGGCCTGAAATACAAGATGGGTGTCGACGGGATCAGTGTTCTGTTCGTGCTTCTGACCACGTTCATCATGCCGCTGACTATTCTGGCCAGCTGGAACGTGACCGACCGGGTCAAGGAATACATGATCGCCTTCCTGCTGCTGGAAACGCTGATGCTGGGCGTGTTCATGGCGTTGGATCTGGTGCTGTTCTACCTGTTCTTCGAAGCCGGTCTGATCCCGATGTTCCTGATCATCGGCATATGGGGCGGCAAGGACCGCATCTATGCCAGCTTCAAGTTCTTCCTCTACACCTTCCTTGGCTCGGTGCTGATGCTGGTGGCGATGGTCGCGATGTATGCGGATGCGGGCACCACGGATATCGAGGCGCTGATGAGCCATCAGTTCTCGTCCGAAGGGTTCAGCGTGCTGGGCGTCTACATCGTGGGTGGGATGCAAACGCTTATGTTCCTGGCGTTCTTCGCCTCGTTTGCGGTGAAGATGCCGATGTGGCCGGTCCACACTTGGCTGCCGGATGCACACGTGCAGGCGCCGACCGCAGGCTCGGTCGTGCTGGCAGCGATCCTGCTAAAGATGGGCGGCTATGGTTTCCTGCGGTTCAGCTTGCCGATGTTCCCAGTGGGCTCGGCTGTGATGACTGATCTGGTCCTGTGGATGTCGGCGATTGCTGTCGTCTATACCTCGCTGGTGGCGCTGGTGCAGGAGGATATGAAAAAGCTGATCGCCTATTCCTCAGTCGCGCATATGGGTTTTGTGACCATGGGGATATTTGCGGCGAACCAGCAGGGCATTGATGGCGCGATCTTCCAGATGCTGAGCCATGGGTTCATTTCGGCGGCGCTGTTCCTATGTGTCGGCGTGATCTATGACCGGATGCATACCCGCGATATCGAGGCGTATGGCGGTCTGGTCATTCGCATGCCCGCTTATGCACTGGTCTTTATGCTGTTCACGATGGCCAATGTGGGCCTGCCGGGTACCTCGGGCTTTATCGGTGAGTTTCTGACACTGATGGGTGCTTTCCAGGTCAATACATGGGTGACCGCAGTGGCGGCGACCGGAGTGATCTTTTCGGCCGGTTACGCCTTGTGGCTTTACCGCCGGGTGGTCTTTGGCGACCTGATCAAAGAAAGCCTGAAGGCAATGACCGACATGAGCTCGCGCGAGCGGCTGATCTTTGCGCCACTGATCATTATGACGATCCTGTTGGGTGTCTACCCGTCGCTTGTGACCGATGTTATCGGCAACTCGACCGCGGCATTGATTTCTAACTATGACACGGCTCTGGCCGCGGCTGAGGCCGTGAACCAGACAGCCGCTTCGCATTAAGGAGGCTTTGGAGAAATGATCCAGGCTGATCTGACAATAATTCTGCCAGAGATCGTTCTGGCTTTGTATGCGATGGCGGCGCTGATCGGGGCAGTTTACACCACCAAGGATGGGCTGGCGCCGGCATTGGTGTGGGCTACTGCCGGTTTGATGGCTTTGCTTGCGATATGGATCGCGACGAATGGTGATGGCACCAACGTGGCCTTCAACGGCATGTTTGTGGACGACGGTTTCGCGCGTTTTGCCAAGGTTGCGATCCTGTTGTCTGCCGCGGCCGTTCTGGTGATGAGTCAGGACTATATGGCGCGGCGCGGACTGCTTAGGTTCGAGTACCCGCTGCTTGTGGCCTTGGCTGCTGTGGGCATGATGATGATGGTCAGCGCGGGCGACCTGATGTCTCTTTACATGGGGCTAGAGCTGCAATCGCTGTCGCTTTATGTCGTGGCTGCCCTGCGTCGTGACAGCGCGAAATCCACCGAGGCCGGTCTGAAGTATTTCGTTCTGGGCGCGCTCAGCTCGGGCCTGCTGCTGTACGGTGCGTCGCTGGTGTACGGCTTCACGGGCACCACGCTGTTCTCGGGCATCATCCAGACGGTTCACCACGGAGACGTCTCGGTCGGGCTGCTGTTCGGGCTGATCTTCCTGATCTCGGGTCTGGCGTTCAAGGTCTCGGCTGTTCCGTTCCACATGTGGACGCCGGACGTGTACGAAGGCTCGCCCACGCCGATCACCGCTTTCTTTGCTACAGCGCCAAAAGTGGCGGCGATGGCTCTGTTTGCGCGGCTGCTGCACGATGCCTTTGGCGGAGTGGTCAAGGATTGGCAGCAGGTGATCGTCCTGCTCTCGTTCCTGTCGATGCTGCTGGGCGCGGTTGCGGCGATCGGTCAGCGAGACATCAAGCGACTGATGGCGTTTTCCTCGATTGCTCATATGGGCTATGCGCTGATTGGTCTGGCGGCTGGTACGGAAATGGGCATCAAGGCGATGCTGATGTACCTGGCGATTTACGTGACCATGAATATCGGAACTTTCGCCTTCATCCTGATGATGGAGCGCGATGGCAAGCCGGTGACGGATATCGACGCGCTGCGTCAGTACTCAAAACGCGATCCGGGCAAGGCGCTTGCGGTTCTCATCTTGATGTTCAGCCTTGCGGGTGTACCGCCGATGCTGGGCTTTTTTGCCAAGTTCGGCGTGTGGCAAGCTGGTGTCGGCGCAGGGCTGACCGGTCTGGTAATCGTTTCGGCCATATCTTCGGTCATTGGGGCGTTCTACTACCTTCGGATCGTGTTCTACATGTATTTCGGCGCTGAGAATGATGACCCGATCGAAACGAATTCCTCTCCTGTACTGTGGGGGGCATTGATGGGGTCGGCTGCCTTGATGCTGATCGGGGTTTTTTACCAGTTCGGTGTCGAAGGCGCAGCGGCTGCTGCGGCTGCAACACTTGTCAACTGATAGCCGCATCATCCAGACGCAGGAGGCTCGGTCGTCAGACCGGGCCTTTTTGACATGACCCAATGGCCGCAAGGATATGGTCTGCACGTTTTGCAGGAAGTGGACAGCACGCTGAACGAGGCAGCGCGCATCGCGTCGACTGCGCAAGGCCCGGTTTGGATATTGGCGCACCACCAGACAGCAGCTCGGGGTCGGCGCGGTCGGGCGTGGGAGAACCCAAAGGGCAACCTTGCGGCGACCTTGCTTCTTCGCCCCGAGGGAAGCCCGGAACACGCTGCGTTGCGCAGTTTCGTGGCAGCACTGTCCCTATTTGATGCTTGTGTGGCGGTCACGGGTCGCGCCAGTGGCCTGTCTCTGAAGTGGCCAAATGACGTCTTGCTGAACGGTGGCAAGCTGGCAGGCATTTTGTTGGAAAGCACCGGGCAGGGGCGCGGGATATCTCACCTGGCGGTTGGGATTGGCGTGAACCTGTCCCAAGCCCCACCTGCGCAGGCGATTGAACCCGGTGCCGTGCGTCCGGTTTCGCTGCTATCGGAAACCGGCGCGGATGTGACCCCCGAGGACTTCTTGACCGAGCTTGCTGCTGCATTTGCAAAGTATGAAAGCCAATTCGTGACTTACGGCTTTGAACCGATCCGCACCGCCTGGCTTGCGCGCGCGGCTCGGCTGGGTGAGGTGATCACCGCCCGTACCGCAGCGTCCGAGACGGTGGGAACCTTTGAAACAGTGGACGCGGGCGGCAACCTTGTCTTAAACACCGCCAAAGGCCGCGTCAGCATTCCGGCGGCGGATGTGTTTTTCTGAAGGAGGCTCAAATGCTTCTGGCAATTGACTGCGGCAATACGAATACGGTGTTTTCGATCTGGGATGGCGAAACCTTCCTGTGCACTCTGCGCACGTCGACGCACCACTCACGAACAGCAGATGCGTATTTCACGTGGTATTCCACACTGGTGAAACACTATGGCATCGATGCGGACATCACGGATGTGATCATCGCCTCAACCGTGCCGCGCGTGGTCTTCAACCTGCGTATATTCGCAGACAGGTTCTTTGGTTGCAGACCGCTGGTGGTTGGCAAACCTGAATGCCTGCTGCCCGTGGCCCCTCGCATTGACGAAGGAACCATCCCCGGCCCGGACAGGCTGGCCAATGCGGTTGGCGCGTTTGACCGTCACGGCGGCGATGTCGTCGTGGTCGATTTCGGCACTGCCACGAATTTTGACGTGGTCGCCTCGGATGGGGCTTATGTCGGTGGGATCATCGCTCCGGGAGTCAACCTCAGCCTTGAGGCATTGCACCAGGGCGCGGCCGCGCTGCCGCATATCGACATTACACGTCCCGAAAAGGTGATCGGTACGAATACGGTTGGCTGTATTCAATCCGGCGTGTATTGGGGCTATTCGGGATTGATCGAAGGGCTGATTGCCCGCATCAAAGCGGAATACGGAATGCCGATGAAGGTCGTTGGAACCGGGGGGCTTGCGCCCCTGTTCGACCAGGCGGACGTTGGGTTTGACGCGATCGAGGATGACCTGACGATGCACGGCCTGACCGTGATCCATCGCTATAACAAGGAAAATGGCTCAACATGAGCAGTGAACGACTGATCTATCTGCCGCTGGGCGGTGCAGGCGAAATCGGCATGAATGCCTATGTTTACGGCTATGGTAAGCCGGGGCAGGAGCGTCTGATCCTCGTCGATCTCGGGGTGACATTCCCGGACATGGACACAACGCCGGGCGTCGATCTGATCCACGCCGACATCTCGTGGCTGCAAGAGCGTGCTGATCGTCTGGACGCGGTGTTTGTCACCCATGCCCACGAAGACCACGTAGGTGCAGTCGCCCATTGCTATGAGGCATTGGGCGCGCCGATCTATGCCCGCGCCTTCACCGCGAACATTGCGCGACGCAAAATGGAAGAGCATGGCCATCCCGAAGATGCCGTGCAGACGGTTTCTGCCTGGCCAGAGCAGATTTCAGTTGGCCCTTTCACGGTTGGATTCTTGCCGGTTTCACATTCGATCCCCGAAAGCGCGGCACTGGTCATTGATACACCCGAAGGGCGGATCGTGCATTCCGGTGACTTCAAGCTGGATGCCAACCCGGTTGTGGGTGAGCCTTTCGACCCGGATCTCTGGGCCGAAGTCGCAAAGCCCGGCGTTAAAGCGCTGGTGTGTGACAGTACCAACGTGTTTTCCCCCCATGACGGGCGATCGGAATCCGAGGTTGGGCCAGAAATTACCAAGCTGGTCGAAAATGCCAGCGGCATGGTCGTGGCCACGACCTTTGCGTCGAATGTCGCGCGGGTGAAAACGCTGGCCGAGGCGGGGCAAAAAGCGGGGCGCTCGGTCGTTTTGTTGGGCCGCGCGATGCGCCGGATGATCGAAGCAGCGACCGAAACAGGAATTCTCTCGGATTTCCCCAAAGTAATCAGCGCAGAAGAGGCGGTGGATGTGCCGCGCCAGAACCTGATGCTGATCGTGACCGGCAGCCAGGGCGAGCGTCGCGCTGCCAGTGCACAACTGGCCCGTGGCAAATACCGAGGGCTGGAGTTGAAAGAGGGCGACCTGTTCCTGTTCTCGTCCAAGACAATTCCGGGGAACGAGCGGGGCGTGATCTTCATCATCAACCAGCTCAGCGAAAAAGGCGTGGATGTCGTGGATGACAGTTCCGGCCTGTATCACGTTTCAGGCCATGCCAACCGGCCGGATCTTGAGAAAGTGCACGCGCTGATCGACCCTCAGATCGTCATTCCGATGCATGGTGAGCATCGACACCTGCGCGAGCACGCGAAATTGGCCAAAGCCGGTGGTCGGGCGGGTGTTCTGGCCGTGAACGGCACCATGCTGGACCTGACCGGCAATGCGCCGCAGGTGGTGGATTATGTCGAAACGGGCCGGACATATCTGGACGGTACGGTCAAGGTTGGCGCTTTGGACGGCGTGGTGCGTGACCGAATCCGAATGGCGCTGAACGGTCATGTGACCGTGACGGTCATTCTTGATGATGAAGACGAACCGCTGGGCGAACCATGGTGCGATACGATGGGACTGCCTGAGTTGGGAACGTCCAGGGCGGCCTTGGTCGAAGTGCTGGAAGAAGACCTGAACCAGTTCCTGATGCGCGCCGATGCCAAGACGCTGCGCGATGACGACAAGCTGGAAGAAGCGATGCGCCGTATTGTGCGCCAGACAGCCAAGGCAGAGATTGGCAAAAAGCCCGAAGTCACAACTGTCATCAGTCGTCTTAGGGCATAGGATAGCCTTTGAGCTTTAGAAACAAGCTCTCCTCTTCCTGATTCAGCAGGAAGGGGACCGACGTTGGCGGTGCGGTGTCTGTAACCCGCGCCGTGATTTCGGCCAGAACGACTTCGGTAATAAAAGGAAGGTCGAATTCGCGTGCGCGTTCCAACGGGACCCATTGCAGATGGGACAGCTCATCCGACGCGCGGCTGAAATCATCCAGATCCCCTTGAATTGCAGAAGCATCGACAAGGAAAAACCGCGCATCAAATCGACGGGGACGCCCAGGAGGGGTCACAGCGCGGAACACGAACTGCAGTGCCTCGGCCGCCGGACGATAACCTAGCTCGGCGAAACCGGTCCAATCCACTGGGGCGGGCGCAGGCCATGCTTCGGGGTGCCCCAAAACCAGCCCGGTTTCCTCCCACAACTCACGAATTGCGGCGGCGGCCAGCGCGTTTTGGAGGTTCGGTTCGGACCGCTCGGCCAGGCGTTCTTGGCACAGGGGCGGCATGGCAGAGGCCAGAGGGATCTCGGCATCTTCCTTGTCGACCGCGCCTCCGGGAAACACGAACTTATTGGGCATGAACGCGGCTTTAGCCCCACGTTGCCCCATCAGGATGGACGGCTTTGTCATACGGTCACGCAGAACGATAACCGTCGCCGCGTCACGGATCGCTGTTTTATCAACCGTCATGATGTGCCCATCTGGATAGTCCGGGTCATTACGACTTTTCAAACCCGTTCATGCGGCGCGCCCATTGATAGGCAACTACGGCACCTTTCAGTCGCGGCAATAGGAAAAGGGATAGCGCCGTGCAGCCTATCGCGAATATCAGGAACATCGTCAAAGGCTCGGGCCGCCAATGCACGTATGAGACATGCAGAGCAGGTGCCAGCAAATGTCCGACCAGCAGAATCGTCAGGTAAGCCGGGCCGTCATCCGCCCTGTGGTGAAACAGTTCTTGCCCACAGGACGCGCAACTGTCGTTCACCTTTAGATAGCTATGCAACAGCTTTCCTTCACCGCATTTCGGGCAACGGCACCGAAACCCTTTGACCAATGCAGGCCAGGTCGGGCGTTCGTGCTGGGCTATGGTGTCGATCGTCTGATCTGTCATTGTGATACTCACACGTTCCAGTTTGAGGGATATTGCGCATCTTTTCCTCTGCAGAAAAGGGGGGTGCGTCGCTTTGTGCGCCTGCGCAGTGAATAAACTTTTTCGGATTTCTGCGACGGAACCCACGCATCGCCGCGTTTGAACCTATGTGAGCAGCGGCAAAGACGCCGCACAAACAAAGGAAAACCGATATGAAAAGCGCGAAGTTTATCCCGGCGATTGTCCTTTCTGCGGTCGCGATTACAGGCACCTCGGTTCTGGCGGCAGGTCCGCGCGGTCACGAACCTGTGACCTTTGAAGAACTAGACGCCAACAATGACGGTCAGGTGACGCTTGAAGAAATGCAGGCCCACCGAAGCCAGCGATTCACCGACGCCGATACTGACGGCGATGGCCAGTTGAGCGTTGAGGAACTGCAGGCGGCCAGCCAGAAGAAGGTGAACGAGCGCGTCTCGAAGATGTTCGAGAGGCACGATGCCAATCAGGACGGTTTTCTGAGCGAGGATGAGTTGCCCAAACCGCGCCGCGCTGACAAGATGTTTGACCGTATAGACGCAGACAATAGCGGTGCGATTTCGGAACAGGAATTTGCGGATGCGAAAAGCAAGATGGGTCGGCACCACAAGAAACGCGACAAGGGCGGTTCTGACGACAGCTGATGCGGGATGGAGGATCTGACCTCTCCACTGAACGATGTTCGCGGTGCCGCCTGCACCGCGGACACGCCCAGCGATGACGTCTTGCTGGGTCAGTTCGCCCTTGGCGATGCAGCCGCCGCGCGCGTTCTGACTGACCGGCTTGGGCCGCGAAGTTTTTCGGTTGCCCTACGGATGCTGGGTTCACGGGCTGAGGCCGAAGATATCACGCAAGAGGCCATGATGCGCCTGTGGAAGGTGGCTCCGGAATGGGTTTCTGGGCAGGCCAAGGTTTCAACATGGCTGTATCGCGTAACGATGAACCTGTGCGTGGATTATCTGCGCAAGCAGAAACCTGACCAACTGGCAGAGATTCCTGAGCCAGAGAATGGTCAGGCCAGTGTTGCCGAGCGCATGCAGGACGACGCCCGCAAAGATGCGCTGCAACTGGCCTTGTCGCAATTGCCCGAGCGTCAGCGACAGGCCGTTGTATTGCGGCATATCGAAGAATTGCCCAACCCCGAGATTGCCGGGATCATGGGCATTTCCGTAGAAGCGGTCGAGAGTTTGACTGCTCGTGGCAAGCGGGCTTTGACAGGGATATTGGCCGGAAGACGAGATGAACTGGGGTATGACCGATGACTGAAGACGAAAAACGCTTGGATCAGTTGTTTGCGCAGGCCCGGCAGGACCGGCCAGAGTTGCCTGACGCGCTTGCGGTTCGCATCTTGACCGACGCGGAAGAAGTGCGCCTCGGCCAGACGAAGCCGGCAGGCAAGCCCTCTCGGGCGCTTTGGGCGCGGATTGTTGACGGCGTCGGAGGTTGGCAAGGCATGGGCGGGCTGGTTGCGGCCAGTGTTGCAGGGGTTTGGATCGGTTTTGCCGCGCCTGGTTTCCTGCCGGACCCGGCGACAATTCTATTCGGTCAAGACACCAGCATAGTGCTCGCGGATCTTGACACATCATTTCTGGAGGACGCCGAATGAGCGATAGCCCAAAACCCAAGCGTCGGTGGATGCCAGTCTTGTTGGGCGTGTCCTTGGCCCTGAACTTGCTGATCATTGGAATTGCAGTTGGAGCGACCCTTCGTGTCAAAGGAGGCGAACGCGCCAAGGCTCCGCCCGGCTTTGGTTCGGCGCTCTATCGGGCCTTGCCGAAAGAGGACCGGAAGGCTTTGCGTGGGGATTTGTCGGACCGGCACAGGAAAGGGGCCAGCAGTCGGTATCAGGACTTTGCGGCGCTGAACGAGGCATTGCGCGCCAAACCTTTTGACCCGGCCACCATCCAGACCCTTCTGACCCGACAAGCGCAGTCCACGGCCGAACTGCAAGTTGCATTGCAGAACAAGTGGCTTGCTCGCATTTCGGCGATGACCGATGCCGAGCGCGCGGCCTATGCGAACCGGCTGGAAGAAGTCATTCGGCGCGGGCCGCATGACCGCAAGAAAAAGAATTGAAGGGTCAGGCAGCGCATTGTCTGACCCGAACCTGATTTCTTCCGGCCCGTTTCGCGGCATAAAGCGCGGTATCGGCGGATTTTATCAAACCATCCAACGGTTCCCGTTGCGAATGTGGCGGTTGGGTCGCGATAAGCCCGATACTGATTGTCACCGGCACCCTGTTCAAAGAGCCGGGCAGGGCAAACGGTGTCTGGCGAATACAGTCGCATAGGGTACGGGCCGTGGACAGGGCCGATGCTTGGGTCGTTTCTGGCAAACCAATCAGAAACTCTTCGCCACCTATGCGAGCGACGAAGCCGGATGAACCGACTGTGCGCTCCATCCTTCGTCCGGCTTCGGTCAGAACAAAGTCGCCCGCGTCGTGGCCATAGCGGTCGTTAATGGATTTGAAATGGTCCAGATCAGCCAGCATAACGGCAAATCCCTGCTCGACCCGAGAGGATTTCCGAGCGATCTGATCCATTGCCCGCATTGCATAGCGACGATTGTGCAGACCGGTCAGGGGGTCGATCCAGGATTCGGCGATCCCGCGGTGAAGCGACGCGCGCATTTGGTCCATTCGGATTTTCCGAGCGATCTGGTTTTCCAGTCTCAGTAAAACTTCTTCGGGGCAAAAACCGCCCAAACAGATCGCATCCACCCCACGATCAAGCGCCTCGGACGCGAGAGCGGCGTTTTCTTGGGGCAGAACCCCGATCAATACGGTTCGCCGCGTTGCACCCCTGGACCTGAGATCGGCAAGGGTATTTAAATCTGAGGCGTTTGCCCCGATTTCAACTACGATTGCATCCGGAAGCGGCCCTGACAAAAGCCTCTGCAAATTCGAGGATGTGTGAGCGGTCAGGTTATGGCGCGTGCGATCTGACAGCGCCTTGTGCCACAGCGCGCTTGTTCTGGAAGTCTGGGCCAGAACAGCAACACGCGCTTTCTTTCGCGGAGCATTGAAACCCGCAACAGGTTCAGCAAAACCAATCGGCTGCGACCCGCTTCCGACCTTGAGCTCCTGCGTGTCGACTCGTGCACGAAGCAGGCTGCGGACCCGGGCCAGCAATAGTGTATCTTTGAAAGGCGGGGCAAGGACATCGTCCAATCCGTCGGCAAGCGCTTGCAGCCTGGCGGCCCTGTCGTTTTGCGCGGCAATGGCGACAACCGGCACGTCCACAAGATCCGGGTCTGCCGCCACCAGATTTTTGACGTCCGCGGCAGTGCCATCAGGAAGCGATTGCGCCGTCAGCACAAGATCGGGCCGCGTACGCCTTAATAACCCGGTCAGACCGTCCAGTTTTTCACCTTGGACCACGTGATACCAAGCGGCTGTCAGCTGAACTTTCAGCATGATGCGATTGGTAGAGGTCCCGTCTAGGACAAGGATGGTTCCCTGCACGGACATATGAGTCACCGTTGATTGCATGTGTTGCCAAAGTCTTTATGAGTCTGGTTAACAAACCCTTTCCAATGTCTGATCCGGGGTCACTTTTATGGCACTCTCTGCCCAATCCGCTGAAACGCTGGCGCTCGATGTTCTGGGCTGGCTGGTGGGGAACGAAGAACTTTTGCCTGTGTTTCTTGGCTCGACCGGTGCGTCCGCTCGGGACATCAGAGACGGGGCGGGTGACACGGGTTTCCTTGGGTCCGTGCTGGACTTTCTAATGCTTGACGATTCGTGGGTGGTGGCCTTTTGTGATGCCAATTCCGTACCTTACGAGTTGCCCGGCCAAGCGCGTGTCGTTCTATCTGGCGGCGCGGATGTTCACTGGACCTGAGTTCTAACTTTTCTGGAGTCTACAATGCCCATCGACGCGATCCTGTTCGACAAGGACGGTACTCTGTTTGATTTCGCAAACACCTGGGGGGCTTTTGGGCGCAACGTATTGTTGCGGCTGGCAGAGGGAAATCACCAGCACGCTGCCGAACTGGGTCGCGTTATCGGGTTTGACCTGGAAAAGGTGGCTTATTCGGAAGATAGCGTCGTTATCGCAGGAACAGTGGAGGAGGTCGCCGAGGCATTGGCCCCTCATCTTCCTGAAATGACGCAGGACGCCCTTATAGATGTATTGAATACCGAGTCAGCTTTGGCGCCGCAGGCACCTGCGGTTCCGTTGGTTCCCTTTTTGGATGGTCTACGGCAGGCAGGCTTGAAACTGGGCGTGGCCACGAATGACGGAGAGATGCCCGCGTTAGAGCATCTGGCCTCGGCCGGTATTCGCGATCACTTTGATTTTGTCGCGGGGTATGACAGCGGGCACGGTTTCAAGCCGGGTCCGGGGCAGCTTTTGGCGTTTGCTGCGCATGTTGAGGTTTCCCCCGAACGGGTCGCCATGGTTGGCGACAGCCTTCACGACCTGCAAGCCGGGCGCGCGGCAGGCATGACTACAGTCGGAGTGCTGACCGGACTTGCGCAAGCCGACGCGCTGGCGCCAATGGCTGATGTTGTGCTGCCTGACATCGGGCATATTCCGGGATGGTTGGCGAAGTTCTGAACAAATTGGCGTCAGAATCGCCGGTTCGGGCATTGAATCCGACATAGCTTGTCGCAGACAGAGCGGCCAGCCGTCGGACTTCGGGGCTTGCTTGAGAAAAGGCAAGCTCCGGGAGGATCCAATGGCCGAGACAAAAACGCGTAGACGCCGCAGCGGAGGGCGCGCGGGTGCCGCCGAGCGCCGAGGAACCGCGGTGATTGACCAGATGCCCTGGAGCCCTCCGGTCAATATCGACAATCCCACCGAACCTCTGGATGAAGCCGGTATCGAGGCGGTTCACGAAGGGGCCATGCGCATCCTCGAAGAGATCGGGATCGAATTCTACAACGAAGAAGCCATCGCAATCCTGCGCGAAGCCGGATGCACGATAGAGGGCGACAATGTCCGTATGGGGCGCGACTTTGTCATGGAGATGGTCCGAAAAGCTCCGTCTTCTTTCACGATAACGCCGCGCAACCCGGATCGGAAGATCGAGATCGGCGGGAAAAACATGCTTTTCGGAAACGTGTCTTCGCCACCGAATTACTGGGACATGGAGATCGGAACCAAAGTACCGGGCAACCGAGAAATGTGTCGGAACCTGTTGAAATTGACGCAGTATTTCAACTGTATCCACTTTGCTGGCGGGTATCCGGTTGAGCCGGTTGATATCCATGCCAGCGTTCGCCACCTTGATGTGCTCTATGACAAGCTGACCCTGACGGACAAGGCGATGCACGCTTATTCTCTGGGCAAGGAGCGGGTCGAAGATGTCATGGAGATGGTGCGGATCGCAGGTGGTCTGAGCGATGAGGAATTCGAGGCAGAGCCCCGGATGTATACGAACATCAACTCGACCTCGCCGTTGAAACATGACCATCCAATGATTGACGGATGCCTGCGCCTGGCGCGGAGAGGGCAGGCCATTGTCGTGACCCCGTTCACTCTTGCGGGGGCAATGGCCCCGGTGACGATGGCCGGGGCGGTGGCGCAGTCTCTGGCCGAGGCGCTGTGTGCGATCGCTTTGTTCCAGTATGTGCGTCCGGGTATCCCCTGCGTGATCGGTACATTTACCTCCAATGTCGACATGAAGTCGGGTGCGCCTGCATTCGGGACACCGGAATACATGCGCTCGACCCAGATGACAGGCCAGATGGCGCGGTATTACGGTCTGCCGATGCGATCTTCTGGAGTGTGCGCGGCCAACGTTCCAGACGGGCAATCCGTTTGGGAGACCTCAAACTCTCTTTGGGCAGCCGTTCAATCGGGCACCAACATGGTTTATCACGCAGCCGGTTGGCTTGAAGGTGGGCTGATCGCAAGCCCGGAAAAGTTCATTATGGACTGCGAGATTCTGCAGCAAATTCAACGCTATATGCAGCCAGAAATCACGGCCACCGGACCGGATGAAATTGCGTTGGAGGCAATTAAGGCGGTAGGAAACGATGGCCACTTCTTTGGCATCCAACACACGCAGGATCGCTATACGACCGCGTTTTATCAGCCGTTCCTGAGCGATTGGAAAAACTACGAAGGCTGGAACGTTGCCGGAGGAATCTGGACGGCAGAGCGTGCGCATCACATGTTCAAGGAAATTATCACCAGCTTCGAGTCTCCGGCGATGGATGACGGAATACGCGAAGAATTGGCAGACTTCGTGACCCGCCGAAAAGCAGAAGGAGGGGCTCCGACGGATTTCTAGTCCACGGGGGCAACTTCTGGTTTGAGACTAGGGCGTATTGTACCTATCTCACCGGGTTTCTTGGCTTTTTGTTAAGGATTCTAGGATCAGACTGAGGATGTAACCACACTGGGGCATCTTATGCATGGTCTGATCAATCGGGCGGTACAGTCATTTGTTTGTGCGACCTACGGGCAGTCGTGCTGGCTGAAAGTGACCGAAGCGGCAGACTTGGGTTTCTCCGAGTTCGAGGCGATGCTTGTCTACGATGACGATATGACCCTTAGGGTTCTGGATGTCCTCTGTGCCAAGCTGAAACGGGCCCGCGCTGAAATCCTCGAAGACCTTGGCACGTATCTGGTGTCGCATCCCAACATGGAAGGATTGCGGCGTCTGCTGCGGTTCGGAGGGGAAACGTACGTCGAGTTTCTGCATTCGCTGGACGATTTGTCTGACCGGGTCAGGTTGGCAGTCTCTGATCTGAGGCTTCCAATGCTTGAGCTGCGAGAGCTGTCGCCGGCAGAGTTCCAACTGTACTGCTATCCGGGTCTGCAAGGCTATTCCATTGTAATGGTTGGCGTTTTGCGGGCCATTGCAGACGATTACGGGGCGTTGGCCATGTTGTCGCATGACGGCCGCAAGGGTGAGGTGGATGTAATTTCCATTGTCTTGATCGAAAGCGCCTTTGCAGAGGGTCGCCATTTCGATCTGGGGGCGCGCAGATCATGATGGAAACCGCTGATCTGACCGGGCTGTTAGAGATGTTATGCCCCATGTTCGTGCTGGTGGACGAACAAGGTGAGATAAAATTCGTTGGACCAACCCTGCAAAAGCTCCGACCGAAACAGCCAATGCAGGGTCGAAATTTTCTGGACGTTTTCGATCTGGTGCGCCCGCGCTCTGTCACCACAACGTCGGCGCTGTTGTCCCTAGCCGGTGCGAAACTGCACCTGAAGTTGAAGGACGAACCCCGCACCGCGCTCAAGGGGCTGATCGCACCGCTGCCCGGCGGCAAAGGGGCAATCATAAACTTGTCTTTCGGTATTTCGATCCTGGACGCCGTTCGGGACTACGCGCTGACAAGCGCTGACTTTTCCGGGACGGATCTTGCCATCGAACTGCTTTATCTGGTCGAGGCGAAATCAGCAGCGATGGAGGCGTCTCGTTCGTTGAACCTGCGTTTGCAAGAGGCCATGCTTGCGGCTGAGGAGCAGGCATTTACGGATATGCTGACCGGGTTAAAGAATCGCCGGGCAATGGATGTATTTCTGGGGCACATGACGTCTGGCAATGTGCCCTTTGCATTGATGCATCTGGATTTGGACTACTTCAAATCCGTCAACGACAGGCTCGGCCACGCGGCAGGTGACTTTGTCCTTCAACAAGCTGCACGCATCATGGAGGAGGAGACCCGAAATGACGACCTGGTGGCGCGTATTGGCGGCGACGAGTTCGTCATTGTGATAAAAGGCTCAATAAATCAGAACGTTTTGGCCTCGATTGCTCAGCGGTTGATACAACGACTCCAGCAGCCAAAGGACTTTGAGAATGAGACTTGTCGGGTGTCCGCTAGCATTGGCATAGCGATGTCCACTCAATTCAGTGACCTGAAAAAAGAAGGGCTACTAAACGCGGCAGATCAAGCCCTGTACCAAGCAAAACGGATGGGACGATCCCGCTATTGTTTTTATTCGACGGCATAAGGTGCGTACGCACGGATAGGGCATTGTCGGCTTTAGGAACGACGACAGAGTGGAGTTGCCGAGCCGTGTCACATTTCCCTAGCGACAGCGGTTAGGACCTTTGCAATGTGCCGCTTAACGCGCGGAAGTTCCCCGACAACTGGCAAAACCCGACCTTGGAAAGAGGCGCGATCCAGCTCTTGCGGGATGTCCTCAAGCACATGGCCGCCCGTACTGGCAAAAAATGGCAGGCAGATTGCTTTTGCACCGGTACCCTCGGCCACTTCGGAAATGGATGGAGGTTCCTCGACGAACCCGACGCGCACCGATTGAAACGCCAGTACCCTATCGAGATTGCGTGCGAAAGTTCTGGCGACTTCCGACGGGTTGCGGCTGCGGCCCGATCCGTGCGCTGCCAATATGAGGTGCGTGCAGTTGGGCTCCCATTTGGTTTCCGCCAGGCTGTCTCGCAGGGCTTCCGAAGTCAGCGAGGGTAAGTTGGCGTCGGTGCCCAAAGGATCGAGAATACGCACAGGTCTGTCCCCAACGCGACTTGGCAGCGCGCTGGTCACGAACCACCCCTTGGCCATAAACAGTGGGTAGATAACTGTGTCATCGGGCAATTCATCCAGTTTGGATTCAAGCCTGCCAGGGGCGGCGAGCGTAGAGGACGTAACGGTTATGCCGTTGCTTAGATTGTTTACCTCGGCTGCATATGCGGCTAACGCTGCCTCGGCGGGCTCTGGGTCAGAAGGCTGACCGTGGGCAACGATAAGAGCGTGGGGCATTGAAGTCGTCCTGCTTGTTTTCGCGAAAGGTGTGTCCGGCATGGACAAAGTCAAAGTGTATTTCGAGTGGGTTACCCCAGCAATGTCAGCCAGAGCCACACCGTCAGAATGGATGCCGCCGTACCGATCAAAACCGAGGACACTGCGACCCGTTTTGCCCGCCCGTACATATTCGCAAAGATATAGGCGTTAAAACCGGGTGCCATGGCCGCATTCAAGACGCCGGAACGGAACAGATCCTGTGGCAGCCCAACCGTTGATCCAAACAGCCAAACCAGACTTGGGTGAAGCATAAGAGATACGCAACAGACAAATGCAATCGCACGCAAGTCGCCTTCGGGTTTGTATTTGACCAGAACACCGCCCAATGCGAACAACCCGCCGGGCAACGCTGCGCGCGTCATCAGGCCAAGCGCCTCATCCACGACCGCAGGGACTGCGATCCCCGAAAGGTTGACGGCAAAACCTAAGGCGATGCCGAGGATCAGGGCATTCCGAAACATGGCCGACAGGACAGACCGAACCATGAGCGCCCTGCCATTGCCGCGATTCCGAATTACCTCCATCACCGTGATGCCAACGCCATAGCAAAAGGGAGAGTGGAAGGCGATTATTGCGTAGTTGCCCGTCAGGTTCTCGGGCCCATAGGCGCGTTCTGTAATCGGCAGCCCCAGCAGAACCGAATTGGAGAACAGGCAGCAGAACCCGATGACGACACAGTCCTCCCAATCTCGATTGAAAATCAGGCGCGCACCGAACATTCCGACGCAAAAGCATAGCGCGGCGGCAGTGTAGAAGCTGGCGAGCAAACGCGGATCAAAGCTGGCGCTAAGGTCCAGGTGGGAAATCGCCAGAAACAGCAGGCATGGGATCGCGAACCCTTGGGTGAATTTCATCAGCCCATCGACGTGGACTTGCTTGAAATATCCCGCCCGAGTTGAGGCGTAACCCGCTCCAATCACAAGGAAAACCGGAAGAATTACATCAAGCAGGCTTTGCAGCATCTACCGCCCCACAAAAATTGCCGCGTTGGGCATGGTTATCGTGGTGCAGGCGGTCAGGGCGTCACAGCGCCTGATGGATCACCATGCCGTCGAAAGCAGGGGTGATGTGATCAGCGGTTTCCGCTTGGACCGTGGCAAAGTCGAGGTCGATATGCATGTTGGTCAGCACGGCGGTCTTGGGTTGCAGTTTTTCGATCCAACCCAACGTTTTTTCCAGATGTGCATGAGTAGGGTGCGGAGACCGCCGCAGCGCATCAATGATCAGGCAGTCCAACCCTTCCATCATCGTCCAGGCATCGTCGTAAATCTCGGCAACGTCGGGCAGATAGGCAAGATTGCCCATCCGAAACCCCAATGCGTCGATCGAACCGTGGTTGACCTTGAACGGACGGAAGGGGATGGGTCCTCCGGGGCCGTTGACCTCGAAAGGGCCATCAATGGTTTTCAGATCGAGGATCGGGGGATAAGGCGAGCTTTCGGGCTGAATGAACGCATATCCAAACCGTCCCAGAAGATCGTTTTGAGTGTCTCCATCCGCCCAGACGGGCACACGTTCACGCATGTTGAAAACGATCATGCGCAGATCGTCGATGCCGTGTACGTGATCTGCATGCGAATGGGTATAGACCACGCCGTCCAGACGGCCAGTGCCCGTATCCAGCAACTGACTGCGCATGTCTGGTGTCGTGTCGATCAGAACCGAAGTCGTCCCTTCGGGGCCGTCGCGTTCCACCAGCATCGAGCAGCGCCGGCGCACATTCTTGGGGTTCGTCGGATCGCAGTCGCCCCAGTGACCACCCAACCGGGGAACGCCGCCAGAAGACCCGCAACCGAGGATCGTACAGCGCAGCGTTGTCATGCAGCCGCCTTGTACGTTGCGGCCTTGGTGAACAGCCGGTCAAAATTCGCCTGCGTCTGGGCTGCGAATTCAGGGTAGTCCATTCCAAAAACCTCGGCCCCTTTTCGGGCAGTATGGGCCGTGTAGGCAGGTTCGTTGCGCTTGCCTCGGAACGGAGGTGGCGCCAGATAGGGCGCGTCGGTTTCGACAAGGATGCGGTCGACCGGGGCGCTGGCGAATATGTCCCGAAGCTCTTGGCTTTTGGGAAAGGCGGCGATGCCGGACATTGACAGGTAAAAGCCCAAGTCCAATGCAGCTTTCGCCAGGTCCGCCGAAGATGAAAAACAGTGCATAACGCAGGAATACGGCGCGTTGCGATATTCCTCGTTCAAAATCCGCGCCATATCATCGTCGGCAGCGCGGGCATGGATAATCAGTGGAAGGCCCGTCCGTTGCGCGGCTTCGATGTGGATGCGCAGGGATTGCTTTTGCACCTCGGCGCTATCGGCGGTGTAGTGATAATCCAGACCGGTCTCACCAATGCCCACGAATTTGGGGTGCTGTGAAAGAGCCCCCAATTCGTCAACGGTTGCCATCGGTTCATCAGCGGCGCTCATAGGGTGCGTTCCAGCGGCGTAGAAGACCGGCGCATGCGCCTCTGCGATCGCGCGGATGGTGGGTTCGTTGCGCAACCGGGTGCAGATCGTAACCATCCGGGTCACGCCTGCTTGGGCGGCTCGGGTCACGATCTCGTTCAACTGGCCATCGAAATCGGGGAAGTCCAGATGGCAATGACTGTCTGTTATTTGGGGCGTGTCGCTCATCTGCTCTGACCGGCGGTTTCCTGTATCTTGAACACCGTATCTAGGACCAAAGCGGCAGGGTCAAGGTTCACGGCCTGACCATGTCGCGCCCGTGATGTGACCAGGGCTGCCGTGTCCGCCCATTGGCGGGCCTGATGGGGGGATCGGGACAAGCGGGACAACAGTTCCGCCTCGCCGGGGGCTGCTTCTGGCATCGGCGGCGCACCTGATGCGCCGGTGACAGCCAACCGCGACAGAGCGATCTCGGTCAAAGTGAGTAGCAATTCAAAGCGTTCGGCCGCACCGCGCTGCGCCGCAGCTTCGGCCAATGCAAGCGCGCGCTGGCGATCCAACCTTGGAAGTGTGCCAAGTACGGCGATCAGTTCCGCGTAAATTTCCAACCCGCCCAGATTGATCAGACGCACGGCAGCACCGACTGAACCCGAAGCCAGGGCGGTCAGATGATCGGGGTTGCTGGGTGGCTCTGCTCCGGTTTGGGTCAAAGCCGTCAGCATATCCTCAGTGCCAAGCGGCGAAAGCCTGAGCGTCCGGCACCGGGACCGGATCGTCGGCAGCAGACGCGAGGGTTGGTGCGACACCATCAGAATCGTGGTGCGAGCCGGGGGCTCCTCTAGCATCTTCAGCAGGGCATTCGCCGCGATGACGTTCATCTCATCCGCAGAGTCCACGATGACAACCCGACGCCCACCGTCGGCTGACGATAGACCGAAGAACCGTCCGAGTTTACGGATATCCTCGGCCACGATTTCGTTGCGCATCTTTCCCTTGTCATTGACTGTCCGGATGATCGAGGCCAAGCCCGGGTCAGCTCCGGCCCGAATGCGGTGGGAAACAGGGTGATCCTCGTCAATATCCAGAGTCGCCGGCGGCGGAGGCGCACCGAAAAGGCCGTCTTCCTCGGCGACCGGCGTGGCCAGCAAAAACCGCGCAATACGCCACGCCAATGTGGACTTCCCGACACCGCGTGGCCCGGTCAGCAACCAGCCGTGGTGCAGACGATCCGAGTTGTATGCGGTCAGAAACGCTTGCTCGGCCTCGGATTGCCCGAAAAGCTGTCGGGTTTCACGCGGGTGAGGGGCACCGGGTGCCTGATCCGGGGGCTGGGGTTCGTCGCTCATCAGTGGTTTACCGCAAAGCCTGTTCAACGATTTCTGTCACATCTTGGGCGACACTGTCCATGTCCCTGTTGCCGTCGATCACGCGAAACCGTTGAGAAAACTCATATGCAAGGGCAAGAAAACCGGCCCTCATTTTTTGCTGAAGGTCCAGGCCGAAGTCTTCAAACCGTTCTTCCGTTCCCTGACGCCCTTTGGCGCGTGAAAGACCGGTTTGAGGGTCCATGTCGATCAGAATGGTCAGATCAGGCTCGCGACCAATCATCAGGCGGTGCAACTGGTCCACGAGCCCACGCAAGTCACCGCGTGAAAGCCCTTGATACATTCGGGTGCTGTCGGCAAAGCGGTCGCATATCACGACTTTGCCAGCGGCCAGGGCGGGTTCGATCGTGCGCTCCAGGTGGTCGCGTCGCGCGGCAGTGAATAGCAGAATTTCTGTCTCGGCGGACCACCGGTCGGGGTCGCCCTCAAGCACGAGCCTGCGGATTTCTTCGGCCCCTTCGGACCCGCCAGGTTCGCGGGTCAGGACAACGTCGTGACCCTTGCTGCGCAAATGCTCTGCCAGCTTGTGCGCTTGCGATGACTTGCCTGATCCATCAATGCCTTCAAAGGTCAGAAACAATCCGGTACTGGTCACAGTGCGTCCAATGGATTGCCGATCACGTCAGTGAAAACAAGGCTGCCTACAGTCATCATCCGCACCACAAATCCGCCGGTTGCAACATCGTTTGCCGCGACCAGTGGGCGGCGGATTTCCGGTAGACCTTCGGGCTTGATGACCAACTCGGCCAGCTTCTGCCCCTTTTTGATCGAGTCTTTCGATGCGTCGACGGGTCCGTCGTAGACTATTTCGGCCTCGACATCCTTGTCGCCCAGAACAGGTAGAAGGAAAGTCAGATCACCATCGGGAACCAGCCCAACCGTCTTTTCCGCGCCCATCCAGACCTTGGCTTGGGCTATCGGCGCTTCGGCGTTGGCAATTGTCCTCTCGACAAAATTGCGAAACGACCAGTTAACCACGGCCTCAGCCTCCTCTGCGCGGCGAGCGGTACTGTCGAGCCCGGAAAGCACAAAGATCACGCGACGGTCACCCTGTTCGGCTGAGCCGACAAGCCCGTATCCTGCCTCTTGCGTGTGGCCGGTTTTCAATCCATCCGCACCGATACCCAGCTTGAGCAGGGGGTTGCGATTGCGCGAGTTTGAAGGCGCGCGGCCATCGAATTCAAACTCCTCCTCGGCGAACAGAGGGTAATATTCCGGAAAGTCGGTGATCAGTCGATCCGCAAGAACTGCCAGGTCATGAACCGACATCAAATGCCCTGCTGCGGGCCAGCCGTTGGAATTGGCGAAATTCGAGTTGTCCATGCCCATCTGTTCGGCGCGCTGGGTCATATAGCGTGCAAACCCGGCTTCGGTTCCGTCGGGGCTGAGTGCTTCGGCAATCACCACACAGGCATCGTTGCCGGACAACACGATTATGCCCCGCAACAAATCTTCGACCCGGACGCGGTCCTGCGTGTTCAGGAACATGGTCGAGCCGCCATAGCTCATGGCGTGTTCCGAAACGGGCAGTTCTTCGTCCAGCGTCAGGCGGCCGTCACGCAGCGCCTCGAATGCGACGTACAGTGTCATGAGTTTTGACATCGACGCCGGTGGCAACGGTTGGTCCGCGTCTTTGGCCAACAGGACGGTGCCAGTTGTTTGATCCATCACATAGGCAGCGCGCGCCGTTGTGTCGAATGCCTGAGCGGGCAGGGCGAACAGCGCCAGCCCGAGGGTCAAGACAGATGATCGCAATGAGGACAGCACTTGGGCCTCCTTTGTTTCAGTTTTTGACCAGGAAGGCGTCCGAGAAGCCCAGGTCTTTTACATCGCTTTGAAGGGCGATGCGTTCACCTCGTGTCGAGGCCGGGCCGACCAGAACCCTCCAGACAGATTTGTCATCGGTTTCAAGTTCGCGAACCTCGGCGGGCAGCCCGTTGCGCCGTATCTTATCAGCGGCACTATTGGCGTTTGCTTCGACGCCGAATGTGCCGACCTGAACATAAGGCTTCGACAGTGAGCCAGATGATCTTTCCGGTGCCGCCGTGCTGCTGGCAGGGGTCGGTTCAGAGGCTTCAATCGCGGCGGCAGCACCTTGGATCGGATCAAGCGGGGTTTCCGTGATTTCGTCGGCCGGTTTCTTTTGCCACCATTTCCGCTTGGTGGTTTTTTCCTCGGGCGGAGTAACCTCTGGGTCGCTCAAGGTTGCCGTTGGTGCTGCTTCTATGGTTGCTTCGACAGCTTCTGTCGTGGCTTCACTTGCCGTCTCGGACGCGGTTTCCGAAGCTACCGCAGCAGCACCTGCAGCGGCGGCGGTCGTTTCTTTCTTTTGCCACCATTTCCGCTTGGCAGGTTTTTCAGAGCCATCAGAGGCCGTTTCAGCCGCATCAACCTGGGATTTATCATCTTCCTGCGCCGAAGCCTGTTCCGTCGATTCTGGGGCTTCCTCGGGCTCGGGTTCAGGTGGCTCGACCGGTTTGCGGCGCAATGCAACGACCTGAACTTTGGTAGGAGACCCCGCGAGAATGCCCAGTTCCTCAGCAGCATTGGACGATAGCTGGAGGGCCGGTCCCGGCAGGTTTCGTTCCCGGCGGAACAGCGCGCCGGTGACGGTTTTGTTGTTCGCCGTGTTCTTGATGCGCACCCGTTCGGGCTGTGTAACATCAGGGTGGGCCACCCAAACGCCGCCCAGCGAAGGACGACCGTCCCACAAGCCAGCCTCGGACAGCTCGAAAACTTCGGGCGCTTCGACGTCATCGCGCTTGTTTCCCGTAGCATCCGGGAAAAGTTCGACTACGCCGTCGTTCTGGGCACTGTCAGTCGCGGCCTCGGAAGACACGTTGTCAGGTGACAACGTCTCATCACAGCCAGCCAGTACAGCAGAAATAACGGCCAGAACCGCCAAAGCTCGCGGTTTTGCGCGTGTCTCGGTCGCTCGCTTCATTTTGTCATCCCTTGCCTGAAGGGGCCTCGTTTCCTGAGCCCCGCCGCCGATAGCCGGTTCTGAATTGCCAGCCTGATACGGTCTTTCGAGTGGATCATAGCCTGCCCAATGTGTCATGGAAAGACCGCTGCGTGAGCTTCGGCAAGATTTCCCTATTTAGTCTTGCCACCGGTTTCGGTTGGCCTTAGACCCTGCCTCACGCGGGGAGGTGGCAGAGTGGTCGAATGCGGCGGTCTTGAAAACCGTTGGGCGTGAGAGCGTCCCCAGGGTTCGAATCCCTGTCTCCCCGCCACTCATACCTGTTTCACTTCAGCTGTGTTTTCTGACCCGGAATTGTGCCGCAATTCCCGTGCGTTGGCGCATGTGCTTTCAATCAGAGACAGAGCAGACCGTACACTCAGGGCGCAATTCCGGCCCTGGTCTCAGTGGTGCATTTTGGCGGGGTCGCTTTGGGGCGAATTTCCCTGATACCCGGCAATTTACAGGGAAATTTCGCGAAAAGGCTCTGAGTTCCGTCATTTCTCGGGTCAGAACTGCATATTTTACAGAGGTTTATGCTGCAAATTCCCTAAAACGTTAAACAGGGAATTTTCTTGCGGGAACAGAGAATTGTGCCGACGGATCAGGGAGAGCGAACCCCGTATCAGGGACGCCGGATCTGGAGGTGTTAGAAGCCGAACAGGCGCTCTTGCTCGGCCCAGTCAAGTGGGTGAGCCACGCTGACCAGGCGCTTGAGTGTGAGTTCGGGCGGCTGTGTGCCGTCGAGAATCGCGGCTTGAATCTTCGGTGAAAGAAACGCGAGCTGAGCACGGGTGCGGATGAAGGCGCCGGGGACGCGTTCGCGGCGTGCAATCTCCATCAGTTGAACTCCGGCTTTCAGATCGCGCGCCCAGCTATGGGCTCGGATCAGCATGGACCGGAGGTGGGGATCAGGTTGGGGTGCCATGTCTCCAGCGATGACCTTGGTCTCGACGCCGCGGCGGCGCAGATCGAAGGATGCTGTGATGTGGGTGAGATCTGGGTGCAGATGGTCGGCAGCAATGCAAATTGCGCTTGCCAGAGTTTTGGGGTTTAACTCGAGATCAATGTGTCCTCGTGCAATCTTGCCTTTGGTCAGAAGAGCAGCGCCGACCTGACCGGCTTGGCGTTGAAGCCGGGTTACTAAATCCGCAACTGAAGTCTGTACCGCCTCCGCTGACCCGGCCTCCGGCTGCGCCAGTACCTGATGCGCGGCGGCGGCGTCTTGCAGATGTCTGGCGATGACATCAATGACTGCGTGTTCCAGCGCCGGGCCGGGCAGTCGCCAGCCGGAGGTATCCTTGCCGCCCGAGATCAGCCGATTGGAGATGTAGTAGCGCAACCGTCGGCCTGTGCGCGTGGTGTGGGTTGGCGTCAACCGATCACCAGTTTCGTCCTGCAGCAGACCGGTGAGCCAAGCCCCGGGGTCAGTGGAGTGTTGGCGCTCATTGGGTGTAGGGTCTGCACGGGATCGCCGCGACGCTTGGCGCATTTTCTCCTGCACCCGGTCCCAAACGCCCTGGTCGATGATCGCCGGGTGTTGTCCGTTCCAGATCTTATCCTTGTGGCGGATTTTTCCGAGATAGACCGGGTTGCGCAGTAGGTAATAGATTTGGCCGCGTGAAAGTGGGCAATTCCCCTTCACGCTTCCATCCGTCCGAACAACGCGTTTTGACCGCAGGTCTGCTGCCGTTGCCCGTTCTTCTACTTGGCGCAGGCAACCCAGTTCGCCATAAACCCGAAAGAGATGCCGGACCGTTCTGGCCTCCTCCTCATTCACCACCAGCGTTCTTGCCTTCGGATCGGGGTGGCGATCATAGCCCAGGGGCAGGTTGCCACCCATCCAGAGCCCCTTTTTCTTCGACGCCGCTATTTTGTCGCGAATACGTTCGGCGGTGACTTCCCGCTCAAACTGAGCGAAGGACAACAGTACGTTCAGGGTCAACCGGCCCATGGAAGATGAGGTATTGAACGCCTGTGTAACCGAAACAAAAGAACAGTTTGCCTGTTCCAGCCGTTCGACCAGCTTCGAGAAGTCGGCAAGCGACCGGGTCAGCCGGTCGATCTTGTAAACCACCACCATGTCGATACGCCCTGCATCGATCTCTTCAAGCAGCCGTCGAAGGGCGGGGCGTTCGAGTGTGCCGCCGGACAGCCCGCCATCATCGTAGCGGTCTGGCAAAGTGGTCCAACCTTCGTGTCGTTGACTGGCGACATAAGCCGCGCAGGCCTCATATTGCGCGTCCAGGGAATTGAAGTCCTGGTCCAGACCATCTTCTGAGGACTTGCGCGTATAGATGGCGCATCGGATTTTACGGCGCGGGCTCATTTGGCGATCTTTCCGGTGAGTCCGAAGAAACGCGGCCCTGACCAATGCGCGCCGGTAATCTCTCGGGCGATGGCGGAGAGCGAGCGATAGGACCGACCGTTCCAGGTAAAACCATCCCCTGTCACATCGACCATATGGGTCACGCCATTCCACTCGCGCAGCAGGCGCCCGCCGGGCTTAAGAGCAGGGCATGTAGGCCGGGGCTTCTTCTTAGAGCCCTTTTCCAGCGTGGCTTTGACCTGCCGGGGTAGCCCGCCATGACGGCGGGACTGCATCTCAAAGGCGATAAAACGGCGCAGGAAGGGTTGGCTGAGCATGGTGGGGGCGGGTTGATCAAACAGTTGCTGCCAAAGCGTGACCAGATCCGATCGACCCATGGCGGCGAGATCGGCGACATCGCTCGTCTTGGTCATGACTCGCCGCCCTTGTTTGCTGTGAGGTGATATGTGGAAAAACCATGTGGCTTGTCGGATGCGCGCCGTTCAATTGTGACACCTTTCTTCCGTAACCCACTTAATGCCGCTCGGACCGAATGAGGCTGCCACCCTATTGTTTTGCAGAGCGCCTCAAGGCTGGCGCCACTCGGGCGGCGCAACAAGGCTTTTACCTTGTCAATTTTGGTTTGCTTCCGCTTGGCCATGAACTGTCTCCTCTGATCTTGGGTCAGCGAGATGCCGAACCCCGGTACCGAGGAGCGCCCGATTGGCTCGGGCGTAGAACCATTGGTGCGTGGTTTATAGCAACAGTCCAGCCCTTTCTGGAGCAGCCTCAGAAGGGGTGTGTTTTGCAGGGCGCTGCTGTTGTACCCCCGATTATTCGTCAACAATCTTAATTGGTTACGATTTGGTTACTTTTGGTTTGGGGGTTGCGTCTCGTATTGATGGCACCTACATTTGGCTCAATCGCCCGGACTATCAGGGCGGGAAACTGCTCCCGCAGGCAGCACTCATTGGAAACACAGGTTTCCGCAGAGAGCATTCGAAGGGGCAACGAACCGGATCGATTGGTCCGGAGAGTTGTTAATCGTGCTCTCTCCGAATTCCCAACACGATCCTTTCTTGTCGACGCTAACGAGCGTCAAACGAAAGGAGGCGGCTATGTCTGCCAAAAAAACACAGAGCGACGCCAAGGCGTCCAACACACCGATCTGGATGGCGGACAAAGTCGTCCAATCTCAGATCAGCCAGATCAAGCCATACGCCAACAACAACCGCGTGCACGCGGCCAAGAGTATTGACAAGCTGAAGGCGTCGGTGGCTCAGTTTGGATTTGTCACTCCGATCCTTTTGGATGGTTCGGGCACAATCATTGCGGGTCATGGCCGCTATGAGGCCGCTAAGGCCCTGGGGTTGATGTCCGTGCCGACTGTTGTCGCGGATCACTTGTCAAAAGCGGAAGTGCGCGCCCTGCGGATCGCGGATAACAAGCTGGCGGAACTGTCGGATTGGAACGAAGCTGCTCTGCAGATCGAGTTTGCCGAGCTGATGGATCTCAGCCTTGATGGCGAGCTCGATTTTGATCTGGATATCACCGGGTTCGAAACGCCGGAGATCGACATCATCATCGACGCTGCGAGCGAGGCTGCGGAGACCGAAGCTGAAACTGTAGACACCCCGGACCCTGCGGCACCTGTCATCACGCAGCCGGGCGACCTCTGGCTTCTCGGAGATCACCGCATCTTCTGCGGAGATGCCTTGCACGCCCAGAGCTACGACACCTTGCTGGAAGGCGAGACACCACAGATGATCTTCACTGATCCGCCTTACAACGTACCGGTCAATGGGCATGTCCGCTGTGGCACCGATGGCGCTCATCGCGAATTTGCCATGGCGTCGGGAGAAATGTCGGATAGCGAGTTCCGCGGCTTTCTTTCAGGCATGATTACCCATTTGTTTGGCCGTCTGCCAGACGGGGGCATTGCGATGATCTGCATGGACTGGCGTCACATTGAAGAGTTGATTGCGGCGGGCAAGGCAGGTGGATTGGACCTCATCAACCTCTGCGTCTGGAACAAGACAAACGGAGGCATGGGCAGCCTTTACCGCTCCAAGCACGAGCTGGTCGCAATCTTTAAGAAGCCCGGTGCTGCGCATATCAACAATGTCGAATTGGGCAAACACGGGCGCAACCGCACCAATATATGGGATTATGCCGGAGTGAACAGCTTTGGGGCAGAGCGCGAGGCCGATCTTTCAGATCATCCCACAGTAAAGCCAACGGCACTGGTTGCAGATGCCATCATGGATGTGAGCCATCGTGGCGATCTCGTGCTGGACGCCTTTGGAGGGTCCGGTGCAACCTTGCTGGCGGCTGAGAAGACCGGACGCTGGGCGCGATTGATTGAGCTCGATCCGGCTTATGTCGATGTCGCGATCCGCCGTTGGCAGAAGATGACCGGTGAGAACGCCGTGCACGCGGTGACAGGCGAGACGTTCCATGCGCGTTCTGCGGCAACCAGTGCCACCTCAGAGCTGGAGGCGGATCATGTCTGACGATACGAAGGACTATGAGGTGGGTTACGGCAAACCGCCCAAAGCAACCCAGTTCAAGAAAGGCCGCTCCGGCAATCCAAAAGGGCGCCCGAAAGGTGCTAAAGGGGTTAATGCCAGCCTGAAACGCGAATTGGAAGCCAAGATCACCGTCCGCGAAGGCAACCGGGAAGTCCGGATTTCCAAGGCGGAGGCAATTGCCAAGCGGGTCACGGCCAGCGCATTGAAGGGTGACACGAAAATGCTGATGGCGCTGCTGAAGCTGGACACAGATCTGTTCAACACGAGTGACATGGAGCCGCAAGAAAGCGCCTGTGCGGTTGAGCCGGACAGTGTTGACTTTGATATCCTCCGGGATTTCTTTTCCGGCCAACTGGGCAGTGACGGCGGTCCTGAAGATGAGGAGGCGGAAGATGACGGCTCCTGATCCCAGAATGGTCCAGCAAGCCGCGCGCGAGGTTTGCCGGGACAATTTCTTTCCCTTCGTGTGGCGTGTGTTTGACACGCTGCACCAGGGGAGTGACCGCAGCTTTGATCCGGCCTGGCATGTGCGGGCCATGTGCCATGAGTTGGACAACGTTCGCGTCGGCGAGAACAAGCGGTTGATCATCAACATTCCGCCGCGTTGCCTGAAATCGGTCACCGTGGCCGTTGCATATGTCGCTTATCTTCTTGGGCACTCACCGAGCGCCAAGATTATTGTTGCCAGCTACGGGCTGGATCTGGCGCGCAAGCATTCCGAAGATTGTCGTCGGATCATGTCTGCGCGCTGGTACCGGGAAATGTTCCCTGAAACGGTCTTGGCTAAAAAGGGCAACACCTCAGAAGAAATCCGCACCACAAAGGGAGGCAGTCGCAAGGCTGTCTCCATCGGCAGTTCTGTTACTGGCCATGGCGCCGATTACATCATCATCGATGACCTGCTGAAAGCTGGTGATGCGGGTTCCGAGGCCGAGCTGGTCAAGGCACAGGAGTTCATTGAGGGGACCTTGCTGTCGCGCTTCGACAACCCGGCCGAAGGGCGTGTGGTTATGGTTGCACAGCGGCTGCACGAGATGGATCCGCCGGGTTATCTGCTCGAACGCGGCACCTATCGGCATCTGAATCTGCCTGCCATCGCCGAAGACCATGAAACGGTTCCTCTTGGGCGTGGAAGGGTCATGCGCCGCAAGCCGGGTGATCTTCTGTGCCCGTCGCGCCTGGATCAGAACACGCTGGATACCAAGCGTCGTGAAATGGGCGCAGCCGTGTTCAATTGTCAGTATCAGCAGAACCCCATTGCGCCAGACGGATCACCCTTGCGCTGGGAGTGGTTTGGCACCTACGAGACCATCGAAGATCGTCGTTGGTATCAGCTGGTCGTTCAGAGCTGGGATACGGGCATGTCAGCGGATCCCCGGTCCGACTTCTCGGCCTGTACAACCTGGGGGTTCCGCGAAAATGCGTGGTATCTTATCGACGTCTGGCGCGGGCAGGTAGACTACCCAGACCTAAAAGCCAAGGCACTGCAGCTTGTTCACCGTTGGGAACCGGATCGCGTTCTGATCGAAGATGCTGCCTCAGGCAAACCTCTTTTGGACGAGCTGTTTCGTGATGACCGTCGGCGCTACGAACGCATTAAACCCGACAAGGACAAGGAAACCCGGTTCCAGTCCGCTTGCGGTCCTGTCGAAGAGGGCAAGGTGTATCTGCCTGCAGACGCACCCTGGCTGCCGGTATTCAAACGAGAGCTTCAGTCCTTTCCACGCGGGCGCAACGACGATCAGGTCGACAGCTTTGCCCATTTTCTGAACTGGTCCAAGGGACTGGGATTCTACCGGGCATTGGGCCGGGACCACCGGATCAACATCGAACGTCGGGAGCGCAATCGAGAGAGGGTCAGACGGCGGTAGAACCTCAGCGTCAAGCTTGAAAACTCGTTGAATAGTGCAGGGAGGGCCGATGTCGGACCAATCCTGAGAGCGGCCCCAATGACCGCTCGCAACCACAAACCAGTCTCATCGCTAATGCCGTCGGATGACTGCTTCGAGCCCAAGGGAGACACCCTGCTTCTGTCAAGTTCGCAACTGCGGCATCCCGCAGTGTCTCTTGGCCAGCCGCAGGGCAGCATTAGAACCGGACGTTCGTTTGGTCCGCAGCGAAGACTGAAGGGGCCGTGTCTGCAACGCGGACGTTTCTGCCGGTCGCTGATGCAGCGAAATCACCTTGATTGCTCAGCTGGATTGCCGGGTCAGAGATCGAAACCGCCAGCATCAAAGCCGCCGTCAAACCCTCCGAAATTGCCGCCACCAAAATCGGGTTCCGGGAGCGGAACCGCAATTGGCGGGCTGGGTTCGATCGGCAAGCCGGGCTCAGGTGGTAAGACATCGGGCGGCAGAACGCCCGGCGGGCGCGGATAGTAACCACCCCAGCGCCACCAGGGGCCACGGCCATAGCCGACATGGACGGAAACGCCGGTCCGCACGTTGGGCTGGCCAGTGGTAGGCCCGCAGGCGGTCAGTGCGAAGGTCGCAGCGACAAGAGCCACGGGCAAGGTCAGGCGCAGTATGGGCACCATCATGCCGCACCTCCGATCAGCGACACCCCAACCGCCGCGCCGGTGGGATCGAGCAGCACGGCTGCATCTTCGGCGACGGTCAGCGGGCCTCCGCCCAGTTCCTGAGACCGGGCAATGGCCCAACCGATATCCGAGACTCCAACGTAGGGCAGCCATGTCGGTTCCGCTTTGCGTCGGGATATCCGCACCAATCCGCCACGGACGGCGCCACCGCTGGAAAAGACGGTTTGACCATTCTTCTGCGCGGTCTCCCATCCGGCGAGCGCGTGATAGAAAGACCGGGCCCGACTGGGGTTGTCAGTCAGAAGATCGGCCCAGTACCATGTGTTCTCCCGCAGTGAAGCGTTCAGCGGGAACCCGCCCGGCCCGTCATAAAGCACCAGCAACGCCCCGCTTGCGTCGCGAATGGTAGAGAACGTCCCGGCAGATGTGGCGAAGGGAGACCTGACCTGCTTGCCACCCCTGCCCAGGGCAATCTTCGTTGCGGCGATGGTATCGACGACGGTCAGCACGGGGACCCATTGCGACGGAAACTCGACATCAGAGCCCGCATCGGCAGAAGCAATCACACCGCCCAGCGCCTCTCCACCTCCGCTGACAGGAATATACCCGTCACTGGCCGGGGATCCGAATTGCCAGCCGAACATGCCGCCATAAAAGGACTTCGCCGCATCAGGGTCGCTGGTGATCAGATCAAACCAAGCAAAACTGCCGGGCACGATACTTTGACGCGTAGCGACGCATCCGGCGATTAGCAGTGCCGACGCAGCCAGGGAAGTTCCCAGCATCATTCTGCGGTTCATCATCAAATCAAATCCCAACAATTCACTTTGGTCGAACTCGGTGAGTTAATCAGGCCGGCTCCGCCAAATCAACCGTCACTTGACGGTCAGTCGGTGTTCGGTTTTCAAGGAAATCTACCCGAGCGGCATTTCGGCAAACGGCGATTACGGCCGCATGTGAAACATCCGACGGCCGTGCAGTGAATGGCGGGATTGGTTTTGGACCTTTTACACGCTTCGAATGTCCGGTTTTTAGAAATGATGCCGCGCCGCCGCTGACAACACAGTGAATCGGTCGAGCAATCAAGGTGCTTTTCGCTGCGGACGCATCAGGCAGCTCCGTCCGCCTAGCAGTCGTTGAGTGAAACTCACTTAACATCGGCACCAAGGCCGGAGCGTTCGTTGAAAAATGGAATTTAGCAATTTTCATCTCGATAGAAAGCCCCACCAAGTTTGACCAGCAATCTGCCGGGGACCAGCAAAATCGCTTAAACTTGGATGGGGCTGAGTGCTGGTGTTGCAACACCTATTAACGAAGTAGGCCAAACTATTTAGAAGGCAAAACAACTGCTGCGAACTAGTTGAACACCATTGCACACCTGGACCTCCAAATGTGACATGCGATGTGAGTTAGCGAATGACCGCACCGAGCCCGCTCCGGAACTTTCATTTTTAAAGCTGGTTGGTACGAATAATAAGCTGTTCGTCCCCCGTCTTGTTTGGGCCATCGCGCATGGATCTGAGTGGTCCTGGTGCACGGGATTTGGAAAAGTCCGCTTTTGCGGGGTAAGTTGGTGGTTTAGTCCTCTCGACCGAAGGGAGGCCAATGAGAGGTCAATCATAATGAACGACGTCCCAGTAGACGGCGCCCCACCTTCAGGGCCACCTTGGATAGCCCCGGAAATTCAACAAAAGATCGCTTGGAGGGACGGTGATGTAGTGATTTCTGTTCCAATAAAAAGCGGGACAACCTGGACAATGAACATCGTTCATCAGTTGTTAACGGGCGGGACTGATGATTTTCGAGACGTCTACGAAGAGGTGCCTTGGATTGAGTTTTTGGCCTTCCCAGGGCAGCCCCAAGAAGCCGTGGTTGAACGGGTAACAGCCATGCCAACCAACACGCGCCGCGCTTTCAAGACGCATTCGCCGCCACCTGCGGTGCCGTTTCAGAGCGTCGGGTCGGGCACCGACGTCAAATATGTCGTAATCATGCGAAATCCGGAGGAGGCCCTCGTTTCATTCAGGCCATTCCTGAACAAGCACTCGGACGCATGGTATGAACTCTGGGGCGTGCCAAGAGAAGCCCTTTGTCGACCCGACTTTCCAACCTTCTATTCTGATGTGATTGACGCCAACGGTATGCAAGGCGCGATCTTTGGCTTTCTCGCCGCGTGGTGGCCGCTCCGGAATGAACCAAACGTTTTGTTCCTGCACTTCTCTGACATGAAGAGTGACCACCAAGGATCAATCCGAAAGATTGCCGAATTCATCGGTGAAGAGCTGACCGAAGAACAATGGGCTAATGTGCTTGAGTTTACATCCTTCCCATGGATGAAAGCGAATGAGGGAAAGTTTGAAGGGCGTACGGCCTCAGAGATCCCAATCCTTAATTCCGGAGCCATGATCCGCAAGGGCGCCGTTGGCGAGGCAAGAATGGATGGAATGACGGAGGAGATTGCCCGGCACCTGCGCGAAGTTGGTGGCCAGATTTGTCCTGAGCCCGCCGCCATCAAATGGGTTTACGAGGGAGGCACTTTACCCAATTAAGTCGCACATGTGCGGCGAAGCAAATACGGAAGAACTGGCAAAACTAAGGACCAATGGGCAGGTTTCTGACACCCTGCTTTGTCCGCAAGTTTAACGTTAGGCTCTAGTGCTGAGAGTATCCTAAGTTTTTTAGGCCCTCTTATTTGGCGAGGTCTCCGACGATGCCAACTGCGTCTACGACCGTTGACAGGTCATCAGTAACTTCCAAAATCTCATCGTTGACGCGTATGTAACGATTGCCTTTTCCCGGAGGCTTTAATTTCCAGTCTGCAAGGTCTCCAATGTCCGTGTAGTCCAAGTCGCTGGGAAGCTTGGCGCCCCGTGTATATCTCTTTATTTGTCCTGGAGGCACAGCTTTCTGGCCCTTGCCTGGTTTGCCGTCCAGCTGAACTTTCTTGTCTTTTGAGTTTCCGCCTTTCTCTTTGGCGGATGCCAAATCAACGCCTCCAAATGTCAAGCTAAGAGCAAGTAACCAAACGAATACGGAATAGATCTTCACGCGATGTCCCTTCAATTTCACAGAGCTCTTACTAACAATGCACAAGCCACAATTGCTTTGGAAGAATCAAATTATGCAGCAGTGATCGATGGTGTTCCAAACCATTGCGCTTGTCGGTCTGACTTTGAAAACGCCTGGACAGTCTGGCCATGATTGATGTGTGCGTGTATTTTTTGAGCGAGCGCACATATCCGTGCCGAGTACTCTTTGGGGAGAGAGTATATGACGACAACACACACAGGTTATCTGCTTATTGCTGATATTACCGGCTACACACAATTTCTGACATCTTCGGAAATGGATCACGCCAATCCAATCCTGCAATCTCTCCTGGGAGTTTTGCTTGAGCAAGTTGGGGACCCGCTGCACTTTTGGAAAACCGAAGGCGACGCTGTTTTAGCGTATTCGACACGGCAGGATTTTCCAGCGGGTGAGACGTTTCTGACCATTTGCGAAAATCTCTATAACGCGTTTGCGCTACGACGGCAGGATATAATCGCGAACACAACATGCAACTGTAATGCTTGCGCAAATGTCAGCACACTAGACCTCAAAATCATCGCCCACCATGGCCAATTCGACGAAATGCAAATGGGTCCTACCAAGGACATATCCGGTGCCGATGTCATTCTGGTCCACAGATTGACCAAGACAGATGTTGCAGAACGTACGGGCATTCGCAGCTATGCCCTCTTCAGCGAAGCAGCCGCAGATGCCATGGATATCAGTGAAATAATGGAGCCATTTTCGCAGGATATTGAACACTTTGGTGAAGTCTGCATGAAGGTCTATGATCTGGCTAAATCGTGGGAGCGCCTGCGCGCCAAACGCCAACGCCATTATCTCGCCGAAGAGGATGGCGTTTGGACTTTCCGACACCATTTCAACGCGCCTATCGGCGTGGTTTGGGAATTTCTGGTAGCTCCTAAGCTCAAACAGAACTGGATGGACCGCATCAAGACGGTCACGGTTGAAAATCCGCAAGGTCGTCTTGCCCCCGGATCTAACTATCATTGCGCTCATGAGCTGGCAGACTTTTATTATCGCGTCACTGATTGGGAGCCTTTTGAGTACTTTTCGACGCGAATCCAAGATCCCGCCCGTCCGCACATTAGCCTGCCGGAAACCTATCATCTGACGGAAAACAATGGTGGCACTGATTTGCGCTACACATTCGGCGAAGCAACTGATTCAGCTGGAAACCGTTCAGAAATCTCTGAACAAGAGGCGGCGGCATTTCTGGCGGAATTTTGGGCTGCGTCCTTTATGGAAATGGACAAAAAACTCGGCCAGTCCAATTAATGGCATATGGTGTAATGCCCAAACTAAGGTCGAGTTACTGGTGGATGCTAGACCTGTCTTATCCGTGACGTGGACAATGGCGTCAAAAACCTGCGGCCAAGCCCTGATAGGTAATGGTCACGTTAAAGCGCTACGTAAGCCACTTTCAATGAGCGCGACCTGCCTACGGAAAGTAGTTAGATTAACCCTTGGCCTGTTCCAGACCCTCTGTGCGTCATGCGTCAAAGTTCCAGATGTCACGCTGAACCTTCCAGCCGTCGTTGCCTTTTCGGAAGTAAAGAATGTACTTCCCAGCAAGTGCTTGCCCGCCCATTGAGCCTGTCAAAGTCCCCATCGTAACTGCAAAGTCTCCGCTGACATGAGCTGCGGTTGGATTGGCCAAAACGTTCTCAAGGCCCCCATCAATTGCCGCCTGCCAATACTCTCGGATGGCCGCGTGGCCAGACATTGTAGGAGCACCAGGTGGCATGAGGGCTCCATCTTCGGCGTAAGCGGCTGTCGCCATACTCGCATCCTTTGCATTGATCCCTTCAATGATGGACGCGTCGAGGGCCTTTACACTTTCAACATCAGACATCTTTTCCCCCTAAGTTTACCCGCTGGTGTCATCAGACTATCACAAAAGCCTGTCTCGATGCTCGTCTTTGTGCGTCACGTGAGAAATACTTAAATTTGGGAAAACGAATTGTCGCGGCTTGGGCCGTTTACTCTGCGCGTAAGGCGCATGATGCATAGCAGCTTTGTCCGCATCGCGGTCGCTAGCGAAGTTTCGGCGAATGACCAAACCGAGCACGAAACGTCCTATTGGGCCGCTGACAATATCTGTAGTTTTGACTCCTGCAAATTTGAAATTTGCTTTGTGAATTAGGTCACATCTCAATGAGTTTCATTCTGATATTTTGTTAGTATCGAGGGAGATTTAATCATGAACATGGTTGTTGCACTCGCACTGCTATCTGCTCTTTTTTATTGTATTGCTATGGTCGCCATGAAGTCATGGTGGACACTACCCAGCCTGGGCGTGGCAACCATAATCGCTGTTGCCTTACTTACAGCTGGCGCATTCGAAGTTGCTGCTCTGGGGCATGAAAAACTGGGGCTGATTTACGTGGCTGTAATGGGAGCTGAAGTCATAATTTTGGGTGTAGTCTCACATTTTTTCTTCGAAGAGGTATACTCAGTCAAAGAAGCTGCCGGGATTGCACTAGTTCTTGTTGGAACAGCTGTCGCCTGGACTTAGCCCTTCGATTTCACAACGATCTTGCTGCTCAGCGACCTCTTTGAGCGCCCCTATAGTTCGCATAGCAGACATTCACGTTTCGCACGTTTAGGTCTGCCATCCGTCCATAAGCGGATATCTGACCAAATGATTACGATGTCCGCGTTGAGCCCAATGTGGACATTGAAGATTCAATAGTCGCAATTGTGACTACTGTATCGCCACAGCTCGAGCCTCACCGGCCAGAGACATGTATTCGCGCACCGCAATGACATCTTCTGGCGAGGTTAAGTGCCCAGCCTTTAGGAGGTTGGCAAGCAGCTTGGCTTGGCTCCATTCTTCACGAGCTCCGAATTGACGGGCCACAACCGCGGCAATCGATGGTTCATTCTGCAAAACCGTTGCAACAGCGCCTCGAACAACGTTTTGCATCTCTTCTTCCCCGGATTGGCTATGAATTGCCAAAGCCTCGGCGACCAGTTCCTTGTTTTCGAGCGGAAGTGTTTCATCTGCTAGATAACCCATCGCCAATTCGAAGGCGGCCTCTGGCCCACCGTGTTCCAAGAAAGCTGTCGCGAAAGCGCCCAATGCAGGACCGGATTTATTTGAATAAACTTTAAGCCCCAGTTTCAAAGGTCGCTCAGCTTCCCTGCCGTCGGACAGTCCAAGGAGAAGAATCTGTATTGGCAAGAGTGTGGGGTCTGACAAAGCAACCCATTGTGAAGTGATAGAAGCCGCCGGTATGGTCAGTTCAAGCCCCTTCAGCGTCTTGTAGTCCACACGGTCTAATTCGCGGAGCGCCAACCGATGCACGCGGATGTCTGAGTGGCCTAACATAGCTCCGAAATACGCCAACCTGTCAGCGTCGTTCCCTCCGCGCCAGTCCTCAAGCCTAGCGATGATATGATCAAAGATTGGGATCAGATCTCCATCGACAAGCGCAAGTCGCGTCCAAGCGCCATACTTTTCCCGTCCAAAAACTGCGTAGGCCCCCGGACTTTTCCCCAGTCTTTCGATTGCAGTTGCGTCTACGCGTTGCGGAATTTCTATATTTTCGCGCGCTATACCGATTGCAGCAATCGGGTCGTATCGCAATGGGTCCACTGGATCCTCTATCACCGGAATTGCCAGCGCGATTTCGTTACTGCGCAGTAACTTGTCCACTAGAGTGTCTTGAGGGATATAGTTGTGAAAGGCGCAGGCAAGCGCAGTGGGGACGGCCATAAGCACGGAGACTACTGAGCCCGAAAAGGCTGCGATGATTATACGTTTCAACGTCTTAACCTACCTGAGAAGATTTGACTTTCATGCAACAGTCCAATCACAGCGTGTCCGTCTCCATGCCCTCCAACCATGTCTCGCTCACGGCGATGTTCTCGATCTGCATTGAATCGACTGCTGTGGGGTCATCTTCGAGAATTGCGAGGTCTGCGTATTTGCCAACTTCGAGGCTGCCTGCGATGTCGTCCATGTGCAGCTGCCACGCCGCATGAGTCGTGACCCCTTTTAGCGCCTCTTCTACCGGAATGCGCTGGTCTGGCGCGAATACCTCACCCCCGTCAGCCATGACACGGGTGACCATATCTTGCACACAGCGCAGTGGGCCAAGCGGCGATACCGAGTAGTCACTGTGCATTGAGAACGGGATGCCCTTTTCAACGGCTGTGGCAGCGGCATCGTAGTACTCGACCCTTTCTGGCCCAAGCAGATTGTCCCGGAATGCCTTACCCCACCAACGGATATGGCCGGATAGGTAGGTTGGTGAAACACCGAGTTCCTTCATCTTGTCGTACTGCTCGGGGTGGCCGACGCTGCAATGCTCAATCCGGTGCCGATGATCGTCACGTGGATTCTCCGACAAAACCTGTTCGTACACACGTAGCACTAGATCTATGGCGGCATCCCCGTTTCCATGAACGGCAAGAGAGAAGCCATCCCCATGTGCACGTTTGACCACTTCGTACAGTTGATCCTCGGTGTAGTTGAGTGCTCCACGACTGTCCGTGCCAAGGTAAGGCTCGCGCAAGTAAGAGCTGTAGGCCTGCGTTGCGCCATCTGACCACGCCTTCATCTTGGCAACGCGCATCTTGTCGTCGCCGTAGCCCATACCGATTCCGTTTTCGGCCCATTCGTCCATCAGGGTTGAGACTAGAAACGCGCGCGTCCGCACCGGCGCGCGATCCTTGATGCGCTCAAATAATCTGAGGTCTTCTATCCCTTTGTTTTGACCGACGCTTGGATCACCGAAGGTCGTAATTCCGACCTTGGCACCCGAGTTGAAAAAACGGAGCGTTCGCGCCTCCATATCCTTATCGGTCAGTTGTTGGGCAGCGTTTAGAAACGGGCCAAATGTCGGGAGCTCTTCCAAGCGACCAGTGAGTTCCCCGTCGTCATTTTTGACGTAGCGAGCCGCGACGGGGTCCGGAGTGTTCTTGTCGATTCCAACGATTTTGAAGGCGAGTGAATTAGCGTAAGCTGCATGACCACTTCCTTCCAGCAACAGGAACGGGTTGTTGGGGGCGATGCGGTCCATATCCTCAAGAGTGAACTGTCGTCCGCCGGGGGTCACGACGCCGTCATAGTCAGCGGCCAGAAGCCAATCGCCTTCTTTCAATTTGGCGGCACCTTCGTTCAGTTTTTGCATTACCTCATCGAAACTCGCCACTTCTGTCGGACTGATGATAATAAAGTCGTCCTTGACCACCGAATACGAATGCGCGTGGCTGTCGATCATGCCGGGCATTAGCGTTCTGCCGTCAAGATCAATGATGCGTGTCGTGCTCGCGGTTAGCGCGTCGATTTCGCCTTGGCTACCGGTAGCGACGATCCGCCCATCACGGATCGCCAGAGCTTCAGCCCGTGGATTGGAGGTGTCCATCGTTAGGATACTACCGCCACTGAAAACCACGTCTGCTGCATCAGATTGGGCAAGAGCTGTTCGATAGGGAAGCATAAGAGCCCCTGCAGCAGCGAGCGACCCGGTTTTCAATACATCACGCCTGTTTGGTAGGTATGCCGTTTTGTAGGGAAGCAATGGGTCTCTCATGCGATAACTCCTTATATCTCAATAAATTTTGATTAAGCCGCTGCGCAGCCGGCTCTATGTGTCTCGAATTCGGTTTGGCAAAGACACCTAAACTCCATGCGTTTGCAGGACTCATTACATGACGGAATGCATGAAAGTCTGCCTCCGCTATCCTCTATTGGGCATTCCCAACCCGCTTTGCTTTCGACGAATTGTCGCGATCAGATTAGTTGATTTGGTGAAGTTCTCGCGATGAAATAGTATTCAATTTATCCGGTGTATTATTTTTTTCGGACCGCACATTAATTTTGGTCCTAAGTGTTTCACGTATCTTGGAGCGGCCATATGCAGTTGCGACCTATAAAGAGTTTTGCACAACACTTCACGAACGCACCAGTTCGGGAAACAGAACTTGTTCAGCTTGGTCTCGGTAAAATCGACTTAAAAGATTGTTGGATCTACGGAGAAAACAGTTTCGTGAATACTGCCTCCAGTAAAGCCCGGTCTTCTTGGACAGTGCTCGGCCGGCAGGATTTGATGGCACTAATGTTGCCGCTTTCTTGGGATGGGGATTACCGCGTAAATGGTTGGTATTCCAATCCTGGCGATGTCTATCTTCTAGACGGGCAGTACGAGTACTGCAACGTAGGTCAAGATCGGAAAGTGCTATTCATTGCTTTCGAACGCCATCGAATGACAAGGGAAATCGCCTCCTTAAGCAGGCGTACCTACGATGAGCTGCCCAAGGGGCACAATAAGTTGGAAGTTGGTCTGGCAACAGCCGAGAAGCTATCCAAGATAGCTGACCGAGCTTTCCTAAATGCCACGCCTTTTGATCAAAGCGGCCGACGGTTTGCCATGAACCGCATAGTGGAAAGCGCATTCTTTGCTCAGATCGCGGACTGGATGTTGTCTTTGAACCTATTATCCAAAAGTACACATGTTTTGGAAAAGGCAGCGTTTAAAAGTGTTAGGTTGGCGAGGGACGCAATCACTCGTATCTCTCCGGACGAACTAACGATCTCAACTCTGTGTCGAGTGGCAGGCGTCGGGCGCAGCCAACTTCACGAGAGCTTTGTCGATATTTTTGGTGAATCGCCCTGGCAATATGTACTGAAACGGCGCTTGACCTCCGTCAGAGAGCATCTCCTAGACGTTGAATCACCACCAAGATCAGTAAAGGACACGGCGCTCATGCATGGTTTCTTGTCGGGTGGCCATTTTGCGAAAGAATACCAAAAGATGTTCAGAGAGTTGCCGTCTGAGACGTTGAAAAAGACCTTGGCCGACAAGTCTTAACTGTGATCAGGCCGCCCGCGGTTTTGGCGTCAATTGGCTAAGCAATCAATATTTTCTTGGAGCTTCTAATCAAATTACGAGGGCAACCACTTCGACGTATTATGAATTGGGTTGTCGGTATGGATGAAAATCTGCATGGTCCGCATAGCCGACTTCGATCAAATGGCAGCAATGTCCGCATAGCGGTCATTGACGATGCAATCGGCTGATGGTTGCTTTCACCAAAACCGGCCATTCGTACAAAGCGCAGCGACCGACGGCTTCGAGCCTAAAGTTACAGTTAACTAGTAACGGTGACGTTTTGGGTTTCACCGGACCGATCGTTTGAACGTTCTGGTCTCGATTCTAAAGTTTTCTTGGGGGCCACAGGTGATCAGGTCGCGTTGAATTCGACACAAGTACGCTGGTTGCGCTCACACCTGTTACGGCATTAGAAGCCCGGCTGCAATGAGGGGCGTAGAGTGACGGCGGGTAGGTATCGGTGATTCCTCGTTAACTGACAGCAATCTTAGATCGAGCGTGCCTTTCAAGCACTAAATGATATCGCGATCTTGGTTTCAATAATTGCCTTGACGTGACATGAACTAAGCTAACGGTATCCGCGCAAAGCCCTTGTTTGTAGAAGAAAGGAACGACTCATGACCTCAGCCAAACCAAATGTCGGCGCGCAAATCGAGCAAATGAGTTTTTTAAGGCTGGGGTCTGATGACCAGGTTACGATCGGTCAACAAAAAGACCGCTGGACCATGTTGTTTGTTTATCGAGGTAAGCATTGTCCACGCTGCAAGCGCTTTTTGAACAAGTTGAATGCGGCGCTGTCGGCATGGGCTGACGTTATGGACGTTATTGTTGTCTCTGCCGACACCAAAGAAAAAGCTGCGGCAGACAAAGCAGAATTCGGCTGGGATTTTGATCTTTGCTATGGAATGACTGAAGCGCAAATGCGCGCGCTTGGTCTTTACGTGTCATCGCCTCTATCTGATGCAGAAACGACGGGTCTGTTCGCCGAACCTGGCGCGTTTGCCATCCGTCCGAATGGAACACTGATGCTGGCCGATATCTCTAACGGCCCTGCGGCACGTCCCGATTTGGAAGAGCTTTTGGACGGCATGAAATTCAATATTGATAATGATCGTCCGGAACGAGGAACGGCCTGAGACCACCAGATCGCATGGCCTCGGTTACTCAAAATAGCCTGGGTGCGTCTTGTGGATGAAGTCGATGGTTTCGTCGAGGCGGGACAGGTGTTTTCTGACAGCGGCTTGCGCTTGGTCATGGTCTCCTGCCGCCATGGCCTGTGCAATCTCTCGGTGATCGGCGAGGATTGCGTCTGCGGCACTGCCCTTTTCAAGACTGAGCATACAAAGCCGGTCAACCTTTTGCTTGGATTCTAGCATTACATCAAATGCCATCGGATTGCCGCTGAGCACGTAGATCAGTTTGTGAAAATCATAGTCCAGCGAGTGAAACGCCGATAGATCACCGTCACTGATCGCCTGCTCTTGTAAGGCGAGATTTTCTTCAAGTTTTGCTTCACTTGCTGCGTCCCAAACTTCCATTGCTCGATGGACGATCTCTAGCTCCACCGCCATTCGAACCAATCGCGCGAGAGCCACACGCTCCATAGAAAACCCTCGAACTACGGTCGCCTTTTGTGGTCGTATTAAGAGCAGATCTTCGTTACCGAGCCTTGTGAATGCGTTGCGAACAGGTTGGCGTGATACGCCGAATCGGCTGGCTACCTCTGTTTCGGATAGCTTTGTACCGGGAAGAATTTCAAGCGAAACGATCTCGTCGTGTAGCGCTTCATAGACCGCATCGGTTGTGGTTCGTCTGACAATTTCTTCCACGGTATGTTGCTTGCGCCCTCTGTCTTAGTCACGTTTCAAATTACAGATCCACTGTTATGGCATTGAAACAAATAGAATATTCTATTTTGTTTTGCTTGAGTGAACCAATGTAGGCCTGTCACCTATCAAATGCCCTGCGCTTTCGACTGTCAAGCAATCTGACATACTAAAAGCCTACAGTTGACATAACTTGGATACTAGTGTCCCTTTAAGGGCAGCAGCGATTCTGGTTCTTGGGGGAAATCGAAAGCTACGTGGCTTACGGTCTCTGAAATTCCATGAAAGCCAAATCCTGTCCAAAAATAACCGGGGAGGAGAACCCATGAATTTCACGAAATCGTTCTTTGCAACTGCGACCGCTGTGGCATTCATTGCAACGTCAGCTTCAGCCGAAAACTGGCGAGCCTGGAATATCCACAACGACGGCCATCCCAACACGGCTGCAATGGACAAGTTTGCCGAACTGGTTGACGCCGCTACAGACGGCGAAGTTACCGTCGATGTGTTCCACGGTGGTGTTCTTGGTTCCCAACCGGATGCCCTAGAACAGGTTCGTATCGGCGCAATCGAGGTTGGTAACTTCAACCTCGGTCCTATTGGCCCAATGGTGAAAGAAGCTAACCTTGTATCGCTTCCTTTCATCTTCAAAGATGTGCCGCACATGTTCCGCGTGCTGGACGGCGACGCCGGTGAGGTTGTTTCAGCTGCGATGGGTGAAGCAGGTGTTCTGCCACTGGCATGGTTTGATGCCGGTGCGCGTTCTTTCTACAGCCAAAAGCCGATCAACACGCCCGCAGATGTCGAAGGTCTGAAAATCCGTGTGATGAACAACGATCTTTATACATCTATGATTTCAGCTATGGGCGGTAACCCGTCTCCAATGGCATTCTCCGAAGTTCAGCAAGCGCTGAAAACCGGCGTTGTTGATGGTGCGGAGAACAACTTCCCGTCGTTCAAGAATGTCGGTCACTATGAAGTGACCACAAATTATTCTTTGTCCGAACACCTGATTATCCCGGAGTGCATCTGCGTTAACACGGCCAAATTCAATGCGCTGTCTCCTGAATTGCAAGCCGCTGTGCGCGGTGCAGCTGAAGAAGCCGCATTGGTCCAGCGTGAGCTTTGGGCAATTGGTTCTGAACAAGCGCGTAAAGATGTTGAAGCGGCCGGCATCACCGTCAATGAAATCGCCGACAAAGGCCCATTCCAGTCCGCAATGGATTCGGTTTATGCAGACTACTTGGCTGCAAATCCTGATATGAAAGCGTTGGTAGAAATGGCGCAAGCCACTGAATAAGTTGTCTTAACAGTTCAACTTTGAGCGCCCGGCTCCGCCAATTGGATGCCGGGCGTTTTGTCTCAGAGGAAATCCAATGCAAGAGCCCGATACCGCCCCTGCCGCCATGCGCAACATGGACAGGATTCTTGATCTGCTCGCACGAGTTTGCATGTTGCTGTCTGGCATCGCCATTGTCGTTATGACTGCGATCTTTGCCTGGCTGGTGTTCGGTCGCTACGTTCTGAACAACACGCCCACTTGGGTTGAGCAGGTTTCACTGCTTTTGGTTATGGTCATCGCGTTTCTCGGAGCGGCTGCGGGTGTGCACAATCACACGCACCTCTCTGTTGTCGTGTTCCGCAATTTAGTCCCACCCTCTGTGCGAGCGGTTTTCGTCGTGCTCACTGATGTCCTGATGGCAGGTTTCGGTGGCATGATGTTTTGGTACGGGATCGAGCTGACAATATTCAAATGGAACACCCTGATCCCGCTCATCCAATGGTCAGAGGGCTTGCGCTCCTTGCCACTGACAATCAGCGGCGCGTTGGTGTTCCTTTTTTCCACTGGCCATCTGATCCGCCTGTTTCAGGGCCGAGACGAACGCCAAGACAACATAGATCAGGGATAGTCATGGGACTCATGATTCTTTTGGGGGTTTTTGCCCTATGTGTCATCATCGGCGCTCCAGTGGCATACGCCCTTGGTATCGCTGCATTGGCTTCCTTTTGGTTTGAAGGATTGCCGATGTTTGTTGGGTTCCAGCGTATCGTGTCCGGGATCAACGTCTTTTCCCTAATGGCGATCCCGTTTTTCATCTTTGCGGGCGAGCTGATGTTTCACGGTGGAATCGCGATCCGGTTGGTTCGGTTCGCGCAGGCCGCCGTAGGCGCTGTGCGCGGTGGGCTTGGTATCGTCAATGTCTTCTCGTCCATGTTGTTTGGTGGCATTTCCGGATCGGCAATTGCAGATATCTCGGCGCTTGGGTCAATTCTGATCCCAGTGATGAAAGACAAAGGTTATGACGCCGACTATGCGGTGAACGTCACAGTGACATCATCAATTGCCGGGATCATTATCCCACCCAGCCACAACATGATCATCTTTGCCCTCGCAACAGGCGGTGTAGTTTCAATTTCAAAACTGTTCTTGGCCGGAGTTGTGCCCGGTGTCCTTATGTGTTGCTGCCTTGCGATTGCCGCCTATGTCGTGGCGGTCAAGCGCGGCTATCAGGCCGAACAGTTTCCGGGTTGGACCGCACTGGCCATCGCCTTTGTTGGATCGATCCCTGGCTTGTTGACGGCCGTGATCATTGTTGGAGGGGTCTTGTCAGGCGTCTTTACGGTCACTGAATCCGGCGCGTTCGGGGCAATGTATGCCTTTGTGGTGACACTTGTTGTCTATCGCAGCCTGTCCTGGGAAAACTTCAAAACCGCCGTTATCTCTTCGGTGCGCACAACGTCTATGGTGATGATCCTGATCGCCTGCGCCGGTGCCTTTGCCTATATGCTGACGTTCAACCGGGTGCCGACAAAAACAGTCGAATTCCTGTTGGGTATCACAGAAAACCCGATCCTGATCTTGTTGATGATCAACGCTGTGCTGTTGCTCTTGGGGATGATCATGGATATGGCCGCGTTGATCCTGATCTGCACACCGATTTTCCTGCCGGTGATGAACATGCTGGGCATCGATCCGCTACAGTTCGGCATGATCCTTTTGGTGAACCTCGGTCTTGGTCTTTGCACCCCACCTGTCGGGACCTGTCTCTTTGTGGGTTGTGCTGTTGGAAAACTACCGATGGAGAAAGCGGTCAAAACGATTTGGCCTTTCTACCTCGCCATCTTTGCCGCGCTCATGCTGATCACTTTTGTACCGGCAATATCGCTGACGCTGCCGAACCTAATCATTGGCCCCTAAATCAAAGGAGAATGAGGCGATGCTGACAATAAGACGCCTGGACATCGATGACGCGGGCAAGTTGATCGCAGGAGCGCGAGCCAAAGCGCAGGAAATCGGCGTACCGATGTGTATTGCCGTCACAGACGAAAGCGGCAACCTCATTGCCTTTGAGCGGATGGATGGTGGCAAGATTACCAGCATCATTTTGGCCATCGACAAGAGTTTCACTGCAACCGGCATCCAAAAAGGAACCGATGCTCTTGGTGAAGCAAATCAGCCAGGCATGGCCGCACACGGAATATCCTCAACGCTGGGTGGGCGAATGGTGACCGTTGCAGGTGGCCTTCCCGTGACGGTCGACGGACAGGTGGTTGGCGGGATCGGTGTCAGCTCGGGCTCGCCAGCTCAGGATCTCGAAGTTGCGCAGGCAGGGGTCACGGCGCTCTGCGAAGCCCAATTGGAAAGAGTTTAAGGAGTCAGATATGACAAAACCCGTCATCGGTTTCATCGGCCTCGGTCTTATGGGCGGTAACATGGCAAAGTGCCTGCAAAACAACAGTTTTGATCTGGTTGTTATGGGTCGGAACAAGGAAGCCGTCGCAGCCACTGTCAACCGCGGTGCTGTAGAGGTTACAACGCCACGCGAGCTTGCTGAAAACAGCGATATCGTGATGCTTTGTGTAACAACATCGGATGTCGTCGAAAGCCTGATCTACGGCGATGACGGCATCCTGGCAGGCATCAAAGATAGTGCTGTGGTCATTGACTTTGGCACCTCGATCCCAGCGTCCACACGCAAAATCGGCACAGACTTGGCCGCAAAAGGTGCTGGTATGATTGATGCGCCGCTGGGACGCACACCCGCGCACGCCAAGGACGGTTTGCTGAACATCATGGCAGCGGGCGATATAGCCACCTTTGAGAAGGTGAAACCTGTCCTGGATGTACTGGGGGAAAATGTCTTTCACCTCGGCGAACTGGGTGCGGGCCATGTGACCAAGCTCATCAACAATTATATGGGCATGACGACAGCTTGCACCATGAGCCAAGCCTTTGCTGTGGCTGAACGCTCAGGGGTAAACAAACAGCAGCTTTTTGACATCATGTCAGCTGGACCGTCCAATTCCCCCTTTATGCAGTTTTGTAAGAACTACGCGGTGGATGGTGTCAGCGATTTGGGGTTTTCGATTAACAACGCCAACAAGGATCTTGGATACTTCCTGAAGCTGGCCGAGGACGTGGGCACTCGTGCCGAGATCGCTGAAGGAACCGCGAACAACCTTCAGGCAGCAGCGGACGCAGGCATGGGCGACGGCAACGTGCCGGAAATCTTCGACTATTTTGCCAAGCTTTAGCGTCAGATCCATCAGTCACGCATAGCAGCACCAATTGAACGGGAAAGAGCAACCATGAGACTTCAGGGAAAGACCGCAATTGTCACGGGTGGTGGCCGCGATATCGGGCGCGCCTGCGCTGTCAAACTCGCCTCCGAAGGGGTAAATGTCGCGGTGAACTACTTCGCCAGTAGTGCCGGCGCCGAGGAAACCGTAGCCGAGATCAAAAAGATCGGTGGACAGGCGTTTGCAATGCAAGGCGACCTGAACAAACCCGAAGAGGTCGATGCGTTGATCGCCAAGACGGTCGATACCTATGGCAGCCTGAACATTCTGGTGAACAATGCCGGAGGTTTGATCGCGCGCAAGAAAATCGCCGAGATGTCGCTTGAGCATTGGCAGGCTGTCATGGATCTCAACCTGACCAGCACGTTTCTTATGGTCAAAGCGGCACTGCTGCATATGAAATCCGGGGCCATTGTAAACATCGCCAGTCAGGCGGGTCGCGACGGTGGTGGCCCGGGTGCGTCGGCTTATGCAACGTCAAAAGGCGGGGTCATGACGCTCACCCGTAGTCTTGCAAAAGAACTGGGTCCGGATATCCGTGTCAACGCAATCTGCCCAGGCATGATCGACACGGATTTCCATAACATCCATACTCCCGATGCAGGCCGTCGGGGGCTAGAAGCTGCTGCGCCGCTCAAGCGGCAAGGCCAGTCTCAGGACGTTGCGAACCTCGTGGCGTTTCTGGCAAGCGAGGACTCGGCTTATCTGACCGGGACCAATGTCGATATCAATGGTGGGATGCTGTTCTCGTGACCACTGCAGAACAGGTTACCTAATTGTCGAACGCTACCGTTTGCCAAACTTCGAAGTACTGGAAACCGGAATATGCGAATTCTCGCGATAGGTGAATGTATGGCCGAAATGGCCCCAACTGACGCGCCAAGCACGTATCAAATGGGGTTCGCCGGAGACACGTTCAATACAGCTTGGTATCTGGCCCAACTCACACCCGAAACGCCCTTGTCCTATTTTACAGCCGTCGGAGATGACGCCATCTCATCACGGATGCTGAGTGTCATGCGCGAAAGCGGGGTCAACACCCAGAAGGTGCGGATCGTGCCAAACCGTTCAGTGGGGTTGTATCTTATCACGCTAAACAACGGGGAACGCAGTTTTACCTATTGGCGCGGCCAGTCGGCCGCACGCCTATTGGCCCAAGACAAGCAAGCACTTGCCCACGCCATGACGCAATCTGATCTCATTTATTTCTCGGGCATCACTCTGGCAATCTTGAACCCTGAAGGGCGCGCTGCCTTGCTTGACGTTGCTCGGTCAGCGCGGCGTGCCGGAAAACGGATTGCCTTCGACCCCAATCTGCGCCCGCATCTTTGGGACAGCCCCTCTGAGATGACCGAGAACATCATGCAGGCGGCCGCCGTTAGCGATATTGCCTTGCCATCATTCGAGGACGAGGCACTTTGGTTCAGCGACATGAACCCCGCGGCCACTTTGCAGCGCTATGCAAGGGCGGGTGCAGAAACGATCGTTGTCAAGAATGGCGCAGAAACGGTCATTTTTCGTACTCGCGGAGCAGAGGGCTCTGTCCATGTTCCGCCTCTGGCCTCGGTTGTGGATACGACTGCTGCAGGCGACAGTTTCAACGCTGGCATTCTGGCGGGGCTGGCAACGGAAAAATCCTTACCTGACAGCATAGCACTGGCCTGCAAACTGGCAGGGCATGTCGTGCAAGGCAAAGGTGCACTTGTTCCCGTCAACCAAAGCCTGCTCGATAGTTGCCAACAGCCTTAGCAGAAGGATCCAGCCCTTGCCGAACCCTCAGCCTGCCGAAACGATCAAACTGCATCCGGATACGCTTGATCGCTTGTCAAAGGTCAGCACAGCGACTGTGGCCACGCTGCTTTACAAACGCGGTTATCAAAACGCCTATGTTCAAGGCGTTGCCCCATTGGGCAAGGGCAAGCCCTCCCTTGTCGGCCCGGCTTTTACACTGCGCTACATTCCTGCTCGGCCTGACACCGACCCGATCGAGGCGTTTCGTGAGCCAGATCACCCGCAGCGCGTGGCCGTGGAAACATGTCCTGAACGCGCGGTATTGGTCATGGATTGTCGGCAGGATGCATCGGCGGCCTCGGCAGGTTCGATCCTTTTGACGCGACTGGAAATGCGCGGAGCAGCGGGCGTTGTCACGGATGGTGGAATTCGCGACGCCGACGGTGCTGCAGCACTTGAGATGCCAGTCTTTGCTGCAAAACCGTCTGCCCCAACCAACCTTACGAAACATCATGCGGTAGATATCGGTTTGCCAATCGGGTGTGGCGGCGTGGCGGTCTATCCTGGTGACATCGTTCTGGGTGATGGCGATGGTGTCATGATTATCCCACGCCACCTCGCCGATGACATTGCGATCGAGGCAGGCCCAATGGAGCTGTTCGAACGCTTCGTTCTGGAAGAGGTGCGAAAAAGCACCCCCGTAATTGGACTTTATCCTGCAACCGACCCAGACGTTCTCGAACGATTTAAGGTCTGGCGCGCGCGGCTCTCTGACTGATGTCTGAATCGCTGCAATGTAGGTTTTGTCAGAAGAACTTGGCTTGAGGCGGGCAAGGGGGCATTCATAGCCTTTGTGGATGGAAAGACGATCACCATTTAAATGCTTCAAAACCAGTCCCGAGATCATCCGCTTTGCGGTGATGCTGTACATCCTTTCCCGCTCTCGCTTCGGAATGTCGAAGATCTGGTGCGCGAGCGAGGCATCGACGTGCGCCACGAAACTGTTCGATTTTGGTGGCACAGGTTTGGCCCGATGTTTGCTGCTGATATAAGGCGGAAGCGTGTTCAGCTGCTGCGCGCGTTCTCCAAATGGAAGTGGCACGTTGACGAGGTTTTCGTGAAGGTAAATGGCAAGCGGCATTATATTTGGCGGGCCGTTTATCAGGAAGGCGAGGTACTGGAAGCTGTTGTCACCAAGCGCCAAAACAATGCTGCAGCATTGAAATTCCTTGAGAAATTGATGAAGCGACACGGCAAAGCGGAAACCATCGTCACGGATCGCTTTGCCTCATACAGAGCCGCTCTCAGAGAGCTTGGCGTTACCGAAAAACAAAGGACGAGCAGGTGGCTCAACAACCGCGTCGAGAATTCGCACCTGCCGTTTCGACGACGCGAACGCGTAATGCAGCGGTTCATACGGGTGCGAAGTTTACAGACATTCGCCTCCGTCCATTCCTCCGTCTACAACCACTTTAACAAGGAGCGATCTCACCAGCAGAGATACATTCAAGCTGACCCGCGCCGCCGCCCTTAGCGAGTGGCGTCAACTTTGTTCCGGATAGGTTCGCGGTTTCCGCGGCAAACTGAGGCTAGTTCGAATTAGTCGGAAAACATCTAGGGAAATCCGTTTTCGGTCGGGCGGGCAGCGCGACGCCATTTTTTGCGCCAGAAATCGGATCAATGACGGACGACGCCGCAGCTTAGGTTAAGAATTGCGTCCCTCGCGTGCTGATCCGATGCCAAGGATCAGGTCGGCGCATCGTTCGCCAAGCATCATGGCAGGTGCGTTTGTGTTGCCGGCGTTGATGTCAGGCACTGCGGACATGTCGCAAACCCGTAAGCGCTCGATCCCGCGCACACGCATTCTGGCGTCCAGCACTGCCATTCCGTCGCCGTCCCGACCCATTTTGGCAGTGCCCGCCGGGTGATAGTTGGTTTTTACGAATCTCTTACAATGTGCTCGCAGCGTCTGTTCGTCGTCCGCTATCGGAATGACGATTTCGCGAACCCTTTGAGCAAGCGGGCCCGACGTGAATGCCCGGCGAAAGAACCGCTGCCCCCGGATCATCTCTTGCATGTCGTCTTCATGCTTCAGAAGGTTGGGCGAGACCACTGGCATGGTGTGAGGATCGGCCGAGCGAAGTCGGACCTCTCCGCGTGATTTCGGTTTGACTACGACGGTCGTAACGGTCAGGCCAAAGTCATCCTGCACCTCGTCCAGCGCGTCGCGATCCAGATAGACGATGGGCACGCAAAAGGCTTGAATGGTCGGTTCTCCATCGGGGTTAGACGGATTGACGAAGGCACCAGCTTCGACCCCGGCCGAAGTCACCGGGCCGCTGCCGAACAGTTTGAACTGTATGCCGTTGCGAAGCATCCGCCAGCCCTCACCTTGTTTGAAATATCCGTATGGACCGTTGGCAAAGGCAGTGATGGGAACTTCGGGGTGGTCGATCAGGTTCTGACCGACCCCGGGCAGTGGGCAGGCCACGGGAATACCGTATTCGGCAAGATGTGCATCCGGTCCGATACCCGACAGCATTAGAATTTTCGGTGTGACCAGAGCGCCCGCCGCAAGGACAACCTCACCATCACACCGCACGGTGTGCGACCCGCGTTTGTCGCGATACTGCACCCCGACGGCCCTTTCGTTTTCGATGATGACTTTGCTGACCGTTGCGCCAAGCCGGATGGTCAAGTTCGGGTTTGTCTCAAGTGGGGCGAGGAAAGCATAGGCTGACGAGCTGCGCTTTCCGGCACGATTGGTGAACTGATAGAACCCGACACCGCGCTGCGTTGCGCCATTGAAGTCCGTGTTGAATGGTTCACCAAGTGCCTGCACCGACTGAACGAACCAACGGGACATGTCGTCGATATACCCCGGATCCGAGACCTGCACCGGACCGTCGCTGCCATGCAGGTCATTGTGAAGCCTGTTGTTGTCTTCCATCCTGCGGAAATAGGGCAGCACATCGTCCCATCCCCAACCGACCCCGTCGTTGGTCCGTCGCAGCAGGTCGTCCCACGCGTCATAGTCGGAAGGGCGACCGCGCATGTAGACCTGCGCATTCACTGACGACCCGCCGCCCAGTACGTTGGCCTGCGGAATGTCATGCACGCGGCCGTCCAGGTGGTCTTGCGGTTCGGTCTGGTGGTAGGTCATGAACTTGGACCCGTTGATCATCTTGAAAATACCCGGCGGCATGTCCAGCAACGGATGGCGGTGCGAATGCCCGGCCTCCAGCACCAGAACCCTGCACTTGCCCTGGTTGACCAGTCGCGCGGCAGCTGCGGCACCGGCAGAGCCGCCGCCGATGACGATGTGATCGAAAGTTTCCGTCATGATGTCGCCTTCAGGTCCGGCGTTTGGGTTCGCTGATCGAGTCGCGCTCGACCAGTTCGCATTCAAGTTTCACGAGTGGGTGCCTCCGACCATCTGTCGGCCCGTGGAACAGCTGTTCGACGACCCAGCGTCCCATCGCCCGGGTGGGAAGGATCATCGAGGTCAGAGGCGGCGACAGGTGTCGCGCGGTTTCGTCATCGTCAAATCCGATGACCGAGATGTCCTCGGGGATGGACAGGCCAAGTTCCTTGAGCGCCTCATAGCAACCGATTGCCATGCGGTCATTCTGACAGAAAATGGCGGTTGGCGGAGAGGGCAGGTCCATCAATTCACGCGTGGCGGCATATCCGGCGCTGGGCAACCAATTGCCTTCGACAACCAAGTCCTCGTCGAATGGAATGTCCGCGGAAGCCAAGGCGTTTCTGTACCCGGTCGTTCGTCCCGCGGCGCATTCCATGAACGGCTCGCCGGTGATAGTGGCGATCCGTTTGTGCCCGGCCTTGATCAGAGCGTTGGTCGCCGTATGTCCAGCAGCGACTTCGCCGGGGATCACCGCAGGAAAATACAGGTCGTCGCAAAAGCAGTTCAGCAGCAGAACTGGGGTTGCGGTTTGCGTGAGGATTTCCGGAACGACCACCCGCCGGGTGAAAACGGTCGCGTAAATGATGCCCGCAACCTGTTGGTCGAGGAAATACCGGAGCGTATTGGGCTCGATCTCGGGGTCGTTTTGGGTTTCTGCCAGCAATACAAGATTTCCGGTGTCCCGAACGGCTTGTTTCACGCCGTTAAACGCGTTTACCATTTCAGGGCTCGACGCCAGATCATCCACGACAAAAGCTATGGTGCCGCCTAGTGCCGAGGGTCGACGCGCGCTGTCCTGGGGTTTCCTGAGTTGAGGGGACATGGCGTATCCAAGCGTGTTTGCGGCATCCAGTACTCGTTGCTTTGTGTCCTCGGAGATTTTGACGGAGTCGTTTTTATTGAGAACCAGCGATACCGTCGTCTGCGAGCATCCGGCGACGCGCGCAATGTCGTGCATCGTTACGCGCTGCCGGCCCGCGACTCGCCCTACACCCCTGTGCTGCCCGGCCTTGTCCGCTTGATCGTTCATCGTTCAACCCTTTTGTTCGCATTCTTTTTATCGACTATGCGGGGGGTGTGCAACTAATATTAGTGATACATAACTAATATTAGTGTTGACGAAATAATATTATTAGTGTTTTGATCGCAGTGCGGTCGCCGTTGTGGTCTGGCCGAGCAGGTGCGGGAGGCGAAATTGCGGTCTGTAGTGGGGGAGTTGGGTCAAGTCGTTCGGCATTCGATGTTCATCGATGGCCGCTTTACCGACTTTGACGCGGACACGGTTGGTGTCGAGAACCCTGCAAATGAAGAGATCGTTGCGCAAGTTCCAGATGGCGCCGCCGCTCATGCGGATGCGGCGGTCGACGCGGCCCATCGGGCATTTGGCTCATGGTCCTCGCGCCCGGCGATCGAGCGGGCGCGGCTGGTCCTGAAGCTCGCCGAGGCCGTCCGGGTCGACGCCACGCGCCTGGCAGCCCTGATCACGACCGAGCAGGGCAAGCCGATCTCGCAAGCTCGAGGTGAAGTGGAGGCCGCCGTTACTTTTCTTTGTCATGCGGCTGAAGAGGCCCGGAGGATTTCGGGTGACATAGTGGCATCGGACAACAAGTCCGAGGAAATTCAGATCCGGCGTCATCCTTATGGTGTTGTTGTTGCGTTGACGGCCTGGAACTATCCGTTGGCGTTGGCCGCCAGGAAAATCGGGCCTTCGCTGGTCGCGGGCAACACCGTTGTTCTGTTGGGGCACGAAATCACGCCGCTGTCCGGTCTTGCGATCGCCGAGCTTGCCGACAAGGTCGGGTTTCCGCCGGGTGTTCTGAATGTTCTGACAGGCAAGGGGCCGGTGGTAGGGCAGCGGTTGGTCGAACACCCCGATACGTCACTAATCACGATGACCGGCAGCACACGCGCCGGGAAAGAGATTTTTCGCGCAGCGGCCAACCGGATCAAGGTTGTCCGGCTCGAGCTTGGCGGTAAGGCTCCGCTCATTGTGATGGAGGATGCGGATATTGACGCCGCCGTTTCGGCCGCCGTTGCCGCCCGGTTTGCCAATTGCGGCCAGATTTGCACCTGCAACGAGCGTATGTATCTGCATCGCGGCATTGCGGATCAGTTCTTGGAAAAATTCGTGTCCGCGGCCCGCGCTTTGTCGATCGGGGATCCGATGGAAGACTGCGATTTGGGTCCCAAAGTCAGCAAGGTCGAAGTGACCAAGGTCGCCGAGATCATCCAGCGCAGCATCGACGAAGGAGCCACGGTTCATCTTGCAGGCGGGCCCCTGACGGACGGGGCGCACCATAAGGGGCACTGGATGTCCCCGACGGTTCTTGAGGTCTCAGACAACGGCAATGCCGCGATGCAAGAGGAGGTCTTTGGCCCCGTGGCGACAGCCATGCGAGTCGAGGATTTTGATCAGGCGATAGACTTTGCGAATGACACATTATTCGGGCTGTCTGCCTATCTCTTTACGGCATCGCACCGGCGATTGATGGAGGCTCCGAACCGTTTGAATTTTGGCGAATTGTACCTGAACCGCTCCAATGGCGAGGCCGTGCAGGGATTTCACACCGGTTGGGGTCTGTCCGGGGTTGGGGGCGAAGACGGCGCTTATGGCTTCGATGGGTATCTGAGGAAACAAACGACTTACATGAATTGGGCATGACCTAAAACTCGCGGTCAAAACGGAGGCGACCGCACCAATGGAGGAGGAATAAACATGAAACGCAGAACTCTTTTGATCTCGACGGTTGTGGCGGGTGCACTTTTGGGCACCACGGTGATCGCGCAGGATCTGCCACCGCTTGAGCAGAAGGATCGCTACAAAGTCGGCTTTGCGCAGATGGAGTCGAACAACCCGTGGCGCATTGCCGAGACCAAATCGTTCCATGACACGGCCGAAGCCTGTGGCTGGGATCTGATCGCGACGGATGCGGCCGGATCTGCGGCAAAGCAGGTTGCGGATGTGGACAGCATGATCGCCCAAGGCATCGACGTTCTGTTCCTTCCCCCGCGGGAAGAAAAGCCTTTGATCCCAGCCGTTATGAAGGCCCGTGCTGCGGGAATCCCGACCTTTTTGGTGGACCGCTCGGTTGATCCGGCCGTAGCCAAGCCTGGCGAGCATTTCGTAGCGTTCCTGGGGTCGGATTTCATCGATCAGGGCAACCGGGCGGCACAATGGCTGATGGAGAATTTCGACGGCGACAAGGGCGTCATCGTCCAGTTGGAAGGCACGACTGGTTCTTCGCCTGCAAATGACCGCAAAAAGGGTTTCGACGACGCGATTGCAGAGGATGACCGCTTTGCGATTGTGGCTTCTCAGACCGGCGACTTTGCGCGCGACCTGGGTCGTCAGGTGATGGAGACCCTGCTGCAGGCGCATCCCGACGTGAACGTGGTCTACGCCCACAATGACGAAATGGCGATTGGCGCGATCCAGGCTCTGGAACTGGCCGGCCGCAAGCCCGGCGAGGACGTGACCATTGTTTCGATCGATGGGACACGCGATGCGCTTCAGGCTATCATCGATGGCAAGATGGGGGTCACGGTGGAAAGCTCGCCCTTCTTCGGTCCTCTGGCTTGTGAAGTCATGAACAAATACGCGGCTGGCGAGACGATCCCGGAATGGGTGAAAGTCGAAGATCGCATCTTTACCAAGGATAACGCGGCCGATCACATCGACGAAGCCTATTGATTCTCCCTGGCGGGTGGTGCTGGCCTGTGGTTGGCGCCGCCTGCAAGTAATCGGAGGAAGACATCTCATGAATGCGCTCGTCTCGATGTCGGGAGTTGAAAAGTCTTTTGCCGGCGTACCGGCACTGAGTCAGGCCAGCCTGAAGATCGCAGCTGGCGAAGTTCACGCGCTGATCGGCCAGAACGGTGCCGGTAAATCGACGATGATCAAAGTTCTGACCGGAGTTTACGACCGGGATGCCGGCGACGTCCATCTGGCGGGTGTGCCAAGCCGCATTTCTACCCCACGCGAAGCGCAGGAATCCGGAATTGCCACGATCTATCAAGAGCTCAACCTGGTGCCGCTGCGGTCAGTGACCGAGAACATCATCATTGGGTACGAGCCCAAACGTCTCGGCTTTCTGGTCGACTGGCGCGAGGGCAACAGGCGCGCACGCGAGGTTCTTGCGCGCTTTGGCATAGATATTGACGTGACCGAGCCGCTGGGAAATTTCTCGACAGCGATCCAGCAGTTGGTCGCGATTGCGCGGGCTGTTTCTCTGGACGCGAAACTTGTCATCATGGACGAACCCACGTCGTCGCTGGATGCCAGCGAGGTCGAGGTTTTGTTCGGTGTGGTGCGCGAGTTGAAGAAACAGGGCGTGTCTGTTCTGTATGTCTCGCATTTCCTCGATGAGCTGTTCCAAATCTGCGATCGGGTTACAACGATGCGAGACGGGCGCACCGTCAGCACGCGTACCGTCAAGGACACGACCAAACTGGAAATGATCGCGGACATGCTGGGCCGCAACACGGATGAGATCGCGGCGGACGGTCTAACTGACTTTGCGGGTGCCAAGGCCAAGAAAGGGGATATCGTTTTGCGGGCTGACTCTGTTTCGACAGGCCCGCGATTGACGCATTTCGACCTTACGCTCCACCGCGGCGAAATCGTTGGGCTGGGCGGGTTGCTGGGCTCTGGCCGGACCGAGGCGGCGCGAGCTTTGTTCGGAGTGGACGGGGCCCGCAGTGGCGCGATCGAGTTGCATGGCTCGGTCGGGCAACCGCCCGGACCGGGTGACGCGATCGCAAACGGGGTCGGCTTTCTGACCGAAGATCGCAAGGCCGAAGGGATCATTCCAGACATGTCCGTTCGCGAAAATATGACGCTGGCCCTGCTGCCGAAACTGGCCAGTCGTGGTCAAATCGACTTTGCCCGCGAGCGCGAGATCGTTCAGGCCTTCATCGACGATCTGGGCATCAAGGCGGCGCATATGGACCAACCCATTCGCGAATTGTCCGGCGGCAACCAGCAGAAGGTGCTGCTTGCTCGTTGGCTGGCGACGCAACCCGACATCCTGATACTCGACGAGCCGACCCGAGGCGTGGACGTCGGCGCCAAGCGAGAAATCCAATCGTTTATTCGGTCTTACGTCGAGAAGGGGTTCGGCGTCGTCCTCATCAGTTCGGAATTCGAAGAACTGGTGGAAGGCGCCGACCGCATCGTAGTCATGCACGAGGGGCGCTCGGTCAAGGAACTGACCAACCCCGGGATTACCGAGAACATACTGGTGCGCGCGCTTGCGCATCATGAAGAAGGAACTGGTTCATGGACCGCGCAATGAAATTGCCGCAACGGGTCGCATCGATGCCCTTCCGCTTTCACGGCGGTATCGCCGCGTTGGTCGCCCTGCTGGTGTTCAACGCGTTTTTCACCCCCAATTTCCTGCAGTTGCAGACCCTGTTTGTGAATATCAGCCAGGTTGCCACTATCGCCATCGTGGCCATGGGCATGACGCTGGTAATCGCCACGGGTGGGATCGATCTGTCGGTTGGTGCGGTCATGGCACTGGCGGGGGCGCTGGCCCCGCTGATCTTTCTGTCGGATCTGGGCGCCGCTAATCCGATGCTAGGCGTAACTTTGGCCATTGTCCTGCCGCTGTTCGTCGCGGGGCTATGCGGGGTGTTCAACGGCGTGATGGTTGCCGTATTGAACGTGCAGCCCATTGTGGCAACGCTCATTCTCTTCATCTCTGGTCGCGGTATTGCCCAGGTTTTGACGAACGGAAACCTGCAGACATTTTCAAACCCTTCATTCAGTTATCTTGGAACCGGCAAGGTGTTTGGCTTGCCGTTCCAAGGTTGGCTGGCGCTGGCCATTGCCTGTGTGCTGTTTTGGGTGATCACCAGAACCACATGGGGCCGTTACCTGCTAGCCATCGGCGGCAATGAACGCGCGGCCTATCTGTCGGGTGGTCCTGTCCGACGGGTCAAGATCGGGGCTTATGCCATCTGCGCGGTGCTTGCGGGCCTGGCCGGTCTGATCGTGGTTGCTATCAACTCGGCCTCGGACGCTGCGCGCAACGGCAATCTGATGGAGCTTGATGCCATCGCGGCCGCGGTTGTTGGCGGTGCTCTTTTACAAGGCGGGCGGGCGCCGATCTTTGGTGCCATACTGGGAGCCGTCATCATCCAATTGGTCAAATATACGTTGTTGGCCAACGGGGTAGAGGACGAAGTTGCATTAATCGCCAAGGCCGTCATCATTATCCTGGCCGTTTGGGTCCAGCAGTTCCGGAGGGCTTGACTGATGTTGGATGAAACGGCTTTTGACCTGCGAAAGTACCTTCGGCGCAATTCGGCTTCGGTGACGGTGTGGCTCGCACTGCTGGCTTTGATCCTGTTCGGGCTGATGCGCTATGAAAACTTTGGCAGCGCCTACAATTTCTCGTCTTTCCTGAATTACAACGCGATGTTCATTGCGATCGCACTGGGCATGTGTTTCGTGATCATGACCGGCGGGATTGATCTATCGGTCGGATCCGTTGCGGCCTTTACGTCGGTTGTTGCGGCCTATCTCAGCCCCTACGGGATTCAGGTTGCCTTGCCGGGGGCCGTTCTTGCCGGGTTTGGTTTCGGGGCGATCAACGCCTTTTGTATAATCATCCTTCGAATCCCGCCCTTCATCGCCACATTAGCGACCATGTTGGCCGCCAAAGGCGGCGCATTGGTGATTTCGGGCGCCCAGACAATTTCGGTCGATTGGGGGTCGAACTTCACCAAGCTTGGCATGGGGCAGGCGTTCGGCCTGTTTCCATGGACAATCGTCATCGTGGCCGGACTGACCCTGGCACTTTGGTTGGTGCTGGAAAGGACAACCATCGGGCGGACCGTCTTGGCGATCGGTGGCAGCGAGGATGCCTCGAACCTAATGGGCCTGAAAGTCAATCGCGCCAAGGCTTTCGTCTACCTGCTGTCGGGGGGCTGCGCGGGGCTGGCCGGAGTCTTTTTGGCCTCGGGCTTTGGAGCCGGACAACCCCTTGAGGGTATCGGATGGGAATTGTCGGCCATCGCGTCCGTCGTGGTGGGCGGCACTTTGTTGACGGGTGGGATGGGTTCGATCCCTGCGACGGTGGCCGGTGCGCTGTTGCTGGGGCTTGTCTTCAACGTTCTGAACTTTGAAAACGGTCAGGGCACCATCAGTTTCAGTGCCTATTGGCAGATGGTCATACGTGGAGGCTTTCTATTTGCGGTCATCCTTTTACAGTCTCGGGTTATTGCCAGGCAGCAGAAGGTCTTGGGTTCATGAATCGTATAGAAAGTGTTTCAGCGCGGCTGTTCAACGTTCCGCTCGCTGAGGTCCTAGTCGATGCCAAACATGGGGATCACACGTTTTTTCAATTGATCACAGTCACCATTCAAACCTCGGATGGGGTCGAGGGGGTCGGGTATACCTATACGGGGGGCAAGGGTGGTCATGCCATCCTAGCGATGATCCAGCATGACCTGGCGCCGTTCCTTGTAGGACAAGACGCCGAACAGATCGAAAGCCTGTACGACGCCATGCAGTGGCATGTGCACTACGTCGCACGTGGCGGGATCGCCTCGTTTGCCATCTCGGCCGTGGATATTGCATTGTGGGACATTCGCGGCAGAACGCAGAATGCGCCATTGTGGCAGATGGCCGGCGGAGCGTCCAAACGTTGCAACGCCTACGCCGGCGGGATCGACCTGAATTTCTCGTTAGAGAAACTGCTGCACCAGACTGAAGGGTACCTTGCGCGTGGGTTCAACGCAGTCAAGATCAAAGTCGGTCAACCAGACCTGGCCGACGATCTTGCACGTGCCCGGGCGGTGCGCGAGATGCTGGGCCCGGACCGGTTCTTCATGGTCGACGCGAATTACTCTATGAGCGTCGAAGAGTCCATCGTGGCTGCCAGAGGGTTTTCCGACTGCGATATTCTGTGGTTCGAGGAACCGACCATTCCAGACGACTACAAAGGTTATGGCCGAATTGTCGAAGCGACGGGCGTACCCCTTGCCATGGGTGAAAACCTACACACCATACATGAATTCGAATACGCCTTTGATGACGCGAAGCTGAGTTTCATCCAACCCGATGCCTCAAATTGCGGCGGGATAACCGGCTGGTTGCGCGTGGCCGCGCTAAGCGCACAGCATGGCATTCCGGTTTGCAGCCATGGCATGCAGGAATTGCACGTCAGCCTCGTTTCGGCGCAACCCAACGCGGGGTGGCTGGAAGTACACTCATTCCCGATAGACCAGTACACGACCCGTCCGCTGGTTGTGGAAAACTGCCTCGCCGTGGCCCCGGATGCGCCGGGAACCGGAGTGGAATTCGACTGGGACAAACTGAATGAGGAACACAAGGAGATGCATACATGACGACCCAGACGATCTCTGCGGCGTATTATCGGGGCAATAAGAGCTTTGCCGTAGAACAGGCCGTGGCGACAGCTCCGGGCCCCGGCGAGGTCGCCATTCGCGTTGCCTATTGCGGGATTTGCGGGACGGATATGCACGTCTACCACGGTAACATGGATGCCCGTGTAGGACTGAACCGGGTGATTGGGCACGAGATGTCCGGTGTCGTCGAAGCGGCGGGCGAGGGCGTCGATACGATAAAGCCCGGCCAGAAGGTCGTTGTCCGACCGCTTGATCACTGCGGAGAATGCCCAGCCTGCAAACGGGGGCATCAGCATATTTGTCAGAATCTCAAGTTCCTGGGCCTCGACACTGATGGCGCCATGCAAGAGATCTGGACCGTTCCAGCCCACACGTTGCACGTTCTGCCGGATGACTTGCGCATGGATCACGCGGCGCTAATCGAGCCGGTCGCTGTTGCCTGCCACGATGTGCGGCTGTCTGGCCTGCAAACAGGAGAGGACGTTGTCGTCATCGGCGGCGGCCCGATCGGCATACTGGTTGCCATGGTCGCGCGGGACGCGGGTGGCAATGTCGTGATCTCCGAAGTGAATCCGAACCGTCTGGCGATAGCTGAAAAACTTGGTTTTGACACGATCAACCCAACAGAGACCGAACTGGTGTCCACAATCAACGCGCGCACGGGCGACAAAGGCGCAGATGTGGTTTTCGAGGTGTCGGGAACGCAGCCCGGTGTTGATGCGATGACCGCCGTTGCTGCGACGCGGGCTCGGATCGTGATGGTCGCGATCCATGCTCAAAAGCCTCAGATTGACCTGTTCCAGTTTTTCTGGCGAGAGTTGCAACTGATCGGTGCTCGGGTCTATGAGCCAGAGGATTACGAGAAAGCCATTGCAGTTGTCGCCTCGGGCGGCGTGGACGCTGATGTCGTGATTACTGACGTCAGCCCTCTGGCAGACATTCAGGCCGCGTTCGAAGCACTGGATCGCAGTCCAACCGCAATGAAAAGCCTGATCGAAGTAGGACCGCGTACATGAGTGTTTTGCAAAGTTTCGACCTGACGGGAAAGACGGCCCTTGTGACTGGGTGCAAACGCGGTATCGGGCGCGGTATGGCCGAGGCATTAGCATCGGCCGGAGCCGATATCATCGGAGTGTCCGCCTCGCTCGAACTGTCCGGGTCGGATGTCGAAAAAGCCGTGACAGCGATCGGGCGTAATTTCCGGGCTTACCAATGCGACTTCTCGGATCGCGCCGCTCTGCATGGGTTCATTGACCACTTGAGGGCCGACGGACGAACCCCTGATATCCTTGTTAACAATGCCGGCACGATCAAACGCAAACCCGCCGCAGAACACCCGGACGATTGGTGGGACGAAGTGATTGAGGTGAATCTGTCCTCGCAATTCGTTCTGTCTCGAGAGATCGGGAAGGACATGCTAACGCGCGGCTCCGGGAAGATCATCTTCACTGCGTCGCTGCTGACATTTCAGGGCGGCATCACCGTGCCGGGATATGCGGCCTCGAAAGGCGGGATTGGACAGCTGACCAAGGCTTTGGCCAACGAATGGGCCGGGCAGGGCTTGAATGTGAATGCGATTGCGCCTGGCTACATCACGACCGACAACACCCAAGCTCTGCGGGATGATCCGGTCCGGTCGAAGTCGATCCTGGAGCGAACACCCCTGGGCCGTTGGGGTACGCCTGGTGATTTTGCCGGACCGGTGGTCTTTCTGGCCTCTGCCGCGTCGGACTTCGTCAACGGTGAAATCCTTGTAGTCGACGGGGGCTGGATGGGGCGTTAGCACTGTCAACGCTCCATGTGACCCGAAGTCTCAAGTCCCGATGTAGTGCGCCTTCAATCGCCGTGTCTTGGGTGCTTCCCGATGTTCGAACAGGTACAGGCTTTGCACGCGGCCCAGCGGAAGCTGCCCCTGTTCGACCGGGATCGATACCTGAGTTTGCGTCAACAGCGCCCTCAGATGCGATGGAGCGTTGTCGTCCTCGGTCGGGCGGTGGTGATACTTGCCTGGTGACTTGGGTACGAGTTCCTCGAAGAACGTCTCGATATCCTTAAGCACCTCGGGATCGGCATTGGCCTGCACCAACAGCGCAGCACCCGTGTGGACGCACCAAAGAGTCAGCAGGCCCGAGACAAATTCATTTTCGGACACCTCACGCTGAACGATCCCGCTGACGTCGGTGAGGGATTTGCCGGGTGTTTCAATTGACAGCTCAAAAAACTCTTGCTTCATCCAGCAGGCCCTTTCCTTGACTTCACGCTAACGCGCCCAGCTTTCTACATCCCGCTTGGCATTCAGGAATGGGGATTAAGATTTTGATTTTGAACGCATAATGACTGTACGCCTATGCAAACAGGCTTTTGAACCTGTCCACACACAGACGAAATCCATCTTCGAAGTTTCCGTTGCCGGGGTGATAAACGCTTTCGAGCGAAATGACGCCATCGTAGCCGTCGGATCTGAGTGCGTCCGCGATGGGTTGGAACAGAGGCGCAAGCTGACCTTCCCCCATGCGTCGTACTTCCAGCGTTGCCCGCGGCGTGTCGACCTTTACGTCCTTGATGTGAATGTGACCCAAGTAGCCGCCACGCAGTTCTTCATAACCTTCCGGGTATGCCAGTTCATGGCACCAGCAGTTGTTTCCGGGGTCCCACAGCACTTTCAAAGTGTCTTTTGCGTCTAACTCGTCAATCAGCTTGCGGGCTGTATAGTTGGAATTGACCAGCGTGCCGTTTCCGGTTTCCACGACAAGTTTCACGCCTTCAGCTCTTGCCAGTTCAACCGCCGGCGCGATCAGTGGCGGCATCGAGTCCCATACTCCATTCGCTACGTTCCATTTTTCGGCACCGTTTTTTCCCCACAGTATCTGCTCTTTTCGTTGCGTCATGATCCGAACAAGCGGAGACGCAACAACATGCGCCATGTCGATCACGCGTTTCAAGGCGTCCATATGCCGAGTGTGCAGGTCGTCGCCGGGCCTGTTGGCAGCTGTCATCCCCGCAAAGATATGGCGCGACAGACACGACACAGGCTTGCCCCGGTCGCGCAAAAGCGCGTCGATCTCGGCAATTTCCTGCGGGGAATGGTCTCCGACCTCCGTATCGCCAACGAATTGAAGCTCTGCATAATCCAGACCGAATTCGTCCATTACGTCCACGGCATGCCGCAGATCGCGGGAAATGCCGTCGCAAATTACACCTAATTTCATGTCCGGCCCCCTCAGCGATGCAATTCTGCGCCAACGATCTCTTCGATGACGCGAGTACACACCCAGTTGTCGCCATTCGGGTATTTGGTTTTTCCGGCGTGAAAGATCTGCATTGCGGATGACGCTGTGTGCATGGGAACGCCCAATGCACCGGCCAGTGCCAGAGAGATCGTCAGGTCCTTATGCATGGTTGCGATATGACTACCGGTGGCTTCGAACTTGCGATCAATGATGTTTTCAAGGGCGGTATTCACGACGCCGCACCCCGCGCTGGATGAGGAGAACACATCAAGCAATGCCTGACCGCTGACACCGGCTTTGGCCGCCAGGGCCGCAGCCTCGAATGTGGCGGAAAAGATCGATCCGATAAGGGATTGCAGGCAGGCTTTCACGGTTTGCCCGTCGCCGGCGTTTTCTCCAACCCGATGAATGGTTGCCGACACTGCCTGCATGACTTCGGCATTTCGGTCCAGCACATCCGCAGCGCCGGCAGCCATCATCGTCAATGTGCCGTTCTGCGCGCCGGGAAACCCACCCGAGACCGGAGTGTCGATCAGGTGGATGCCTGCGCCCTCCATGTCTTGCCCGATAGCGCTTGCTTCGGCCGGGGTAATGGTCGCCGACAGGATGACAGTTCCGCCTTTGACCATGTTCGCAACCAAGCCATTTTCACCCAGAATGACATCGCGGGCCTGATCTCCGTTCATCACCATGACAAACACAGCGGCGGCGTGACGGCCAACCTGTCCCACGCTATCCTTGGCCAGGCCACCTATGTCGGTAAATACCGTCATGCGCGTCTCGCTTAGGTCGAAACCGGATGTTTCAAAGCCATTCTTGATCAGGTTCTTGGCAAGGCCGCTGCCCATATCGCCAAGACCGACTACGCCTGCTGTTTTCATTTGACTCCTCCCGTTTTTCCGCCATTTCGGTATGGCAGACGTTTCGAAAAATGATGCTCAATTGCATCGGTTTTCGCGGGAGTTTCACGCGTCTTGAACAGACGTCGGGCGAGTCCGGAAGACACCCCGCTGCCCGTTTACGTGCCGTAAGTAAACGAAGAATGCGGCGTTCAGGCAAGAAAAGAAGTGTTGCGGCGGAAAGAAACCGCATGATCCGACGCGTTACGAGAACGCCGCCATGATGCCGCGCAGTTCCGCCAGCCCGCGCATTCGTCCGATTAGCGGATAGCCGGGAGTGCTGTGTCCGCCCAGATCGCTCAGCAGTTCTTGTCCGTGGTCGGGCCGCATCGGAATTTGCCAGTCGCCACGCCCTTGGGATTTACGGCGGCGCTGTTCGTTCATCAGTTCGCGAATGGTGCCGACCATGTCGGTGTCGCCCTCCAAATGCGGGGCCTCAAAGAAGTCCGGCTTCTGGCTGTCTGACCCCGCGATGCGTCTGGTGTTCCGCAAGTGAACAAAGTGAATCCGGCCGCCATGTCTACGCACGAAGTCCGGCCCATCGAATTCGGGGGACACTCCCAGCGAGCCGGTACACAACGTTGCGCCGTTCGCCTGCAAACCAACTGCATCCAGAACGGCGCCGTAGTCCTCGGTGCTGGACATGACCCGCGGCAGACCGAGCAACGAGAACGGCGGATCATCCGGATGACAGCACAAGCGCAGATCCAGTTCTTGGGCCACTGGTGCGACTTCAGACAGGAAGTCGATCAGGTTTGCGCGAAGCCGGTCACGGTCTACATGCGCATATGTCTGCAACAAAGAGCGCACGTCCTGCACGCTCCACTGATCGTTGGCGCCGGGCAGCCCCGCAGTGACATTGTGCTGCAACTGGGCTTTAGATTCATCCGACATGCGCAAGAAGCGATCCTCGGCCGTTTGCTGGACGTCGTTGGAATAGTCTTCCGACGCGCCCGGACGTTCGAGAATATATATGTCGAAAGCAGCAAAATCAGTCAGGTCGAACAGCATGGCCGTTCCGCCATGCGGCTGCGGGGCGCGAAGGGCGGTGCGTGTCCAATCCAGGATCGGCATAAAGTTGTAGCACACGACTTTGACGCCACGGGCGGACAGGGCCCTGAGGCTGGACTTATACGCCTGCAGATGTTCGGCTATGTCTGCGGACTGCGTCTTGATCGCCTCGGAGACGGGCAGGCTTTCGACAACGTCCCAACTGTACCCGGCAGCATCCAGAACTGCCTGCCGATCGGCGATGCTCGGTTCGTCCCAAGGCTGTCCCGGTGGGACGTGATGCAGCGCGGTGACGATGCCCTGAACCCCGACTTGATGGAGATCGACCAGGGCGATCGGATCATCGGGTCCGAACCAACGCCAACATTGTTTCATGGCAGCCATCCTTCATACAGAGGGTGATCGGGCTCGATGGGAAGGGTAACACGCTGCCCGGTGCGCGCAGCGTGATAAATCGCCGTCACAAGGCCGATGGACGCAGCGCCGTCCTGCAGCGTAACGGCCGAATTTGCCTCAGACTGCAGCGCCTTCCCGACTTCGGTAAAGAACCCTTCGAAACCTGTTGGCTCGACAGCGGAGGCGGCAAGAGCGCCGTCGATAGCGGCTTGATCCACCGGGTCCCGCGCGACGAATGTCCAGGGCGTTTGACCCGGGGCATAGGGTTCCGTGCCAGAGGTAGCGGTCACCTTTTCAAAGACGAACCGCAGGCGGGTTTCGTCCGTGGCGGCGCCCAAGGTGATATTGCTTGTGCACAAAGCGCCGGAAGTCATGCCAAAACAGATCGCGGCGCAGTCTTCGGTCTCGATCGGGTTAACTCGCGTTGTGGCCATTGCGGACACCCAGGCGATATCACCCGCAATATGAGTCAGCAGATCATGGTTGTGGATGGCATGGCCCAGCACTGCGCCGCCGCGTTCACCGGCCCATGTTCCCCGCCACGGCACCGCGTAATAGTCTGCCCCCCGGGACCAATGAGTTTCAAGCGCGGCAGTTTGGACCGCTCCGCTCAGGCCAGCGCGTTGCAGGTGGCGCAATTGGGCCAGTGACGGGCCCCACCGGTATTGAAAAACCGGAAACACATGCTTGCCTGCCCTGCGGGCGGCTGCCGTGATCCGATCCACATCCTGCATCGAGGTCGCAAGAGGCTTTTCGCAGACAACGTGTTTTCCTGCGGCCAGTGCGGCAAGGGTGGTCGGCACATGCAGATGGGGTGGCAGGCAGATGTCGATGACGTCGATCTCCGGATCATCCAGCGCGTCTTGAATGTTGGTCAGTGCCCGAAAACCCGAGTTCTGTCGAATCTGCTCGATCCGGTCCGTGTTCTGGTCGACCACGGCGGTTACGCGGAATTTGCGGTCAAGCCGTTCCAGTGCGCTTAAATGTTGCGCACCGATACCTGCGCCAAGTATCGCAACGTTGATCATTTGCGTTCCGCCATTTCCTGCGCGTGCAATGCCAGTTCCATGACCGTAAAGCAGTGGGTTTGGATCATCGCGGTTTCGGTCCGGTTACGGATGTCATCGGCCAGGCGCGAAAAGTAGGGAAGGCCGGCGTCAGATGCGTCGATCTTTTGGCAGGTTTTATCATTGACGAGGATCAGATGGTCTGTTCCCGAGGCTCCACCCACATCAACGTATTTCCGCAACTCGATATAGCCTTCGGTGCCCAGGATCGTCAGGCGACCATCCCCCCAGTTTGGCAGGGCATCCGGCGTAAACCAGTCAACCCGGATGTACCCGGTGCCGTTCTCGCTTCGTAGATTGAGCTCTCCGAAATCCTGCAATCCGGGATCTTTGGGGTTTGCGTAGTTCGCCACACAAGCGTTTGTGATTTCCGCGGTTTCCGAACCTGTGTAGTGCAAGAACTGATCGATCTGATGCGAGGCGATGTCGGTCAGAATACCGCCATAGCGTTCACGCTGAAAAAACCATTCCGGACGAGTTGCCCGGTTCAATCGGTGCGGGCCAAGTCCGACCGTCTGGATCACGCGCCCGATGGCACCGGCCTCGACCAACTCGGTCGCCCGGGTGCTGACGGGCGTTTCAAACCTTTCGGAAAAATTCACCGACCAGATGCGACCGGTGTCCGCAACCGCCCGTTTGATCTGGTCGAGTTGCTCGAACGTCGTACAGCCCGGCTTGTCGCTCATGACGTCCATGCCGTTTTGCATGGCGCGGATTGTCAAAGCGGCCCTATCTGCCGGTATTGCCGAAATTAGCGCCAGATCCGCCCCGCAAGTTAAGGCGTCTTCCAGTCGGGCCAGCCGCAGAATATCGGGAAACCTTTTGACGTAGCCCGCCAGCGTTTCCGGATCGCCTTTTGTCCAATAGCCAACGCAGTCCACTCCGATTTTGCGCATGTTTTCCGTCATGCCATAGATATGGCGGTGGTCCAGGCCAAGGGCGACGCAGGTCAGGCTCATGAGATGACTCGTGTTTTCTGGCCGGTTCGATTGGCGATCTGCATCGCGTCGATGACGGCGTGGGTCAAAAGGGCACTACGTCCAGTGGCCATGGGCCGCGTTCCACCGGCAACGGCCTTGGCGAAATCCTCGATAACCGCCTGATGCCAAGCATGGGTGAACGCCATGGGATCGGCCCCTCCGCCTGTGGCGGACGTTTCGCCAAATGTGGATTTCTGACCATCGAAAGTGGTCAAGGTCAGGACACCTGACACCAGATGCGCTTTGGCGTGCGTGCCCTGGATGGTGATGGACTCTGCGGCCCCGGGATATTCGGCCGTTGTCGCCATCAAGGTACCCACTGCGCCGCTATCTGTTTCAAAGATTGCACCTGCCCAATCCTCGGCCTCGAGATCGTGTAACGGAGATTTTCTCATCATGGCTTGAATGCCCGAGATCGGCCCCAGCAGCCACATCGCAAGGTCAAGCGTGTGGATTGCCTGCGAGATCATGACACCGCCTCCGTCGCGTGCGTAAGTGCCGCGACCCGGCTCGTCATAGTAGCTCTGATCACGCCACCAAGGGACACGGATCTCCACCGTGGCGATCGAGCCCAGCTCACCCTGCTCAATGGCTGATTTCAGCGCCTGCGAGGCGGCGCGGGCGCGGTGCTGAAAGACGATACCCAGCGGCACGCCAGAGGCCTCGCACTGCTCGACAATGGCTGTCGCAGCGGCCAGCGTTCTTTCGATGGGCTTTTCCATCAGGATCGGTTTCGAAGCGGTCGAAAGAACCCGAACCAACTCTGTGCGCTGATCGGGCGGGGTTGCGATGATCGCAAAGTCGACGTTTGGGTCGTTTGCGATTTCCTCGACCGAGCTGAACGCGCGGGTGTCGTTTCGCTGCGCGAACTCAGCTGCTTTTTCAGGATTGCGCCCGAGGACGCCAGCAAGATTGAGGCCTTGATCCGATGCCCGAATTGCAGCCAAATGCGTACCCGAAACCATCCCCAAACCAATCAGCGCAATATTCATTCATTCCCCCGGATCACCCGGTCAGTCTGCGGGTTCGAACGGGAAAGATGCAACCATTAAAAACTGTGTTAACAATTGCGGGCAGCAGTATCGGAGGCAGAATTGACCGGTAATTTGAATGGCATGGCAGAAGACCTGTACCTGGGCATCAGGGACCTGCCGATCGTATCTCCGCATGGTCACTGCGATCCGGGGTGGTTTGCAACCGATGCGCCGTTTCCCAACCCGGCAGAACTGCTGGTGGTTCCCGACCATTACGTGTTCCGTATGCTCTATTCGCAGGGCGTTCCCTTGTCCGAACTTGGCATTGGGGAAGAGGGGCGAAAGAAGGATCCTCGCGCCGTTTTTCGCACTTTTGCCGAGCACTGGCATCTGTTTCTGGGAACGCCATCCCGGATCTGGATGAATTACGTGCTGCATGAAACGCTGGGCGTGTCTGAGGAGTTGTCTTCGCGCACGGCAGACCAGGTTTACGATAAGATCTCAGAAAAGCTGGCGCGACCTGAATTTCGTCCGAGGGCTTTGTTCGACAGATTTGGGATCGAGGTTCTGGCCACCACAGATTCCGCTCTCGACAGCCTCGTTGAGCATCGGGAAATTCGTACAAGCGGTTGGGGTGGGCGAGTTATTCCGACGTTCCGCCCAGACGGGGTTTTGGATGGGGCAGACCCGGAGTTCGTACAGAACCTGAACAAGTTGGCCGAGCTGACAGGCTGCGATCTGGGCAGCTATGATGGCTACCTCAATGCGCTGCGAATGCGGCGGGCTTATTTCATCCGGCTGGGCTGTACGGCTACCGACCACGGTATCGAACGTGTGCAGACCGAGTGGCTGGAAGACCCGGATGCGCTGTACCAACGGCTGAGACGGCGGGAAGGGGCCGAACAGGATACTCGCCGTTTCTACGGGCATATGCTGATCGAAATGGCGCAGATGTCTGTCGATGATGGTCTAATCATGCAGATACATGCGGGCAGCAAGCGCAACACGAACGACGCGGTAATGCGGGACTTCGGACGGGACAAGGGGGCTGACATTCCAATCGCGATGGATTGGGTCACGGGCCTTGAGGCGCTGTTGAACCGGGTCGGAAACTCGCCGGAACTGCGGATCATTCTCTTCACATTGGACGAAAGCACCTATGCCCGTGAACTGGCGCCAATGGCGGGGCATTGGCCGTGCCTTCGGATCGGGCCGCCTTGGTGGTTCCACGACAGCCCAGCCGGGATTGCGCGGTATTTCGATCAGGTCGTTGAAACGGCCGGATACTACAATCTGGCCGGATTCAATGACGACACGCGGGCTTTTCTGTCCATTCCAGCTCGTCACGACCTGTGGCGACGAGGTGTTTCTATTCATTTGGCCGAGCAGGTTGCGCGCGGCTATTTCGGCCGGGACAGTGCCGAGCATCTGGCGCGATTGCTGGCGGTCGATCTGGCGAAACAGGTTTACGGGTTGCAAAGCTAGATGGGTACCATTCTTCACTTCGGTCTTGGAAACTTCGCCCGGGCGCATTTGCTGGACTACACCGATCAAGCGGGCGGATGGGACGTTGTCGGCGTTAGCCTGCGTTCATCCTCGGTTCGGGATGGATTGGCCGGCCAGGGTTTCGAGTACGATTTGTGCGTACAGGGGCAGGGCGTCCGGCGCATAAAAGCTCTGCGGGACGTTCTGGTCGCGCCCGAGGATCGCGCCGAGATTCTCAATGTGATGGCGGATGCCGAGATCATCTCGGCGACCGTCACCGAAAAAGGTTATCACTTGGACGCAGCGGGCAACCTGAACCTTCAGGACCCGGCGATTGCTGCCGATCTGGCGGGGCAGGGACCCGCAACGCTGATCGGGTTTCTCGCTTTTGGCCTCGCGGAACGGCGCAAGCCAGTGACGGTGCTAAGCTGCGACAATCGCATGGAAAACGGCAAAACGCTTGAAACGGCAGTTGCCGATTTTGCAAATGCAGCCGGTCTGGACGTGAATTGGGACGCAGTTCGCTTTCCCAACGCGATGGTCGACCGGATCACCCCGGCTACCACGGACGCCGTTCGCGCAATCAGCGGCGATCCTATGGCTGTTCCAACCGAGGCGTTCTCGGAGTGGGTGGTCGAGGACAATTTCGTCGGGCCACATCCGGATTGGCCGGGCGTGCAACTGGTCGATGACGTGGCCCCGCACGAGATGCGAAAGCTACGCATGTTGAACGGTGCCCATTCCCTCTTGGCTTATGCCGGGTTGGAGCGAGGCCTGACCTACGTTCACGAAGCGGTTCAAGACCCGGTTTTGCGCCCGCTGGTTACCGAGTTGATGAAGGATGCGGGCGCAACGCTGCCCGCAGCACTGCAAGTACAGGTTCCGGACTATGCCGAGGCTTTGTTGCGCCGCTTTGAAAACCTCGAGCTGGCGCACCGTCTGGACCAAATCGCGATGGATGGCAGCCAGAAGCTGCCGTATCGGTTTGTTCCCACACTCCGTGAGACCGGCTCTCAGGCGGTGATCGCAGGGATGCGGGCCTGGATCTCCTTTTGCATGTCCGAGATCGCCAAGGGCAGGACGCTGAACGATCCTTGCGCGTTGGAAATCGCCTCGGCTGTCACACAGCCAGATCCGGTAGTGCCGCTTTTGGACCTTGTTGGCGCTGAGGATCTCGCGTCACTTATCCGGGAGTGATCGCGCCGCGGAACTGAACAACGGTGGACGCCAGATTGTGTCCGGCCATCAGGGCCTTGGCCTGCGATTTTCCTGTCAGCAAGGCTGCGAGGTACCCACCGTTGAAACTGTCGCCCGCCGCTGTGGTATCCAGCACGTTTTTGGCAGGCTCATAGGTTTGGTCAATGTTCTGACCAATGGACAGAGGGCCATCCTCTCCGCGTTTCAATGCACCGACACCGTGATGATCGGTAAAGCGTGCCGCCACTTGATCCGCGCATTCCCCGAACAGTGCCATCTCGTCGTCGATAGATGGTAGGGCAATATCTGCACGCTGCCAAAGCCGTTGGTTGATCTGCCGGGCGTGTTCGGCGCTGTCCCAAAGACGCGGACGAAAATTGCTGTCATAGACCAACCGGACTGAAGAGCCTTCGAGCCAGTCCAGAAGCGCAAGCCTTACTGAATGCGGAAGAATGGCCACGGAAATCCCTGACAAGTACAGCACGTCGTAACCTTTCAGCGAGCTGAAGTCATGATCGGCAAAAAGCTGGCGGGCGGCCGCCTCGCTGCGCCAATAGGTGAAGCTGCGTTCACCGTCCGCAGAGGTCGTGATCGCGTATAGTCCCGGAGAAGCGTTGGGAATGATGCGGATGCCGGATGTCCCGATGCCTTGGCTGGCGATAAAGTCCGCGATGCGCCCTGAGAACGGGTCGTCGCCCAGACATGTCACATACTCCACCTGCAGATCAGGAGCCGCGCGGTGCATGTAGATGGCTGTGTTCAGTGTATCCCCCGCGACGCCCACCTTCGCGCCGGTCTCCAGCATGGACAATTCGATCATTGCTTCGCCGATGCAGGCAATTCGCGTCATTTCTTTTCTCTTTTCCAGATGATGAGCCCGGCGACCATAATCAGCGCAGCCCCTGCCAACGTGAATGCGTCCGGTACTGTGTCAAAGAACAGATAGCCCCAGATCGCAACGTAGATCAGGAACGAATAGGTGAATGGCATCAACTGGTTCGCCGTTCCGAACCGATGCGCGTTCGTCAGCAGTTGATGCCCGCACCAGCCAAAGACGCCTAGGCTGATCAGGACTATCAGGCTCCACATGTTTTCCGGCCGAACCCAAAACCAGATGGCGAAGGGCAGCAGGACCACCGTCCCGGTAAGCCCGAGGTAGAATTGCATGGTGTCCACGGCAACAACCCCGGACAGCCTGCGCGTCATGATCGAGTAAAAAGCCAACGCGGTGGCGTTGTAAACGATCAGCAGCATGGTCGGATGAAAGGCCGAACCAAAGGGCCGCACGACAACCAACACCCCCAGAAAACCCAGGATGATAGCCGCCCAACGCCATGGTCCCACTCTCTCCTTCAAAACGAAAACGGACAGGAAGCACACGATGACCGGGCTTGAGAACATGATTGCCGACACGACGGTCAGAGGCAAAAACCGCAGGGCAAAAAAATTGAAAACGGTCGCCGAGATCAGCAGCAAGGCCCGGCTAATGACCTGCCATGGACGGTCGGTCTTGAACCGGCTGGCCTCAATCCCGCCCTTGGCGATCACGCCCACAGAGATCACGAAGTGCCCCGCGTAGCGCATGAACGCCAACTGAAATGCCGGCACGCCGGCCAATGCCAACCACTTGGCCCCAAGGTCCACCAGCGAAAAGAATAGCCACGCCGTCAGCATCAGCACGATGCCAAGGCGCGGCAGGTCCGCATTGGGGTTGGCGGTGACAGCCATCGATCAGGTGTTGAAACGCTTGACGTAGTAGTCAACCATCTGGCTGACCATGTCATCCGCCTGACCGTGGTCGCGCGCGTCATTCAGCGCCGAAAGCGCGCCCTGCGACATCACGCTGGCAACGCCCGCCTCGCGCGCCATTTGGTCATAATACCCGAGGTCTTTTGCCGCGTTCTTGATGGCAAAGGCCAGCTGATTTGGGTCGCTCTCAACGCCGTAGGCTTTGACAAAATCCATCATTCCGGAATGCAGCGGCCCTGCGGCCATAACGTCATACAGCTGCTTGCGGTTAACACCAGTGATATCTGCCATGGCAAAGGCTTCGGCCATCGCGTTCGCGACGGTCATTCCGAAGAAGTTGTTGATCAGCTTTATCGTGTGCCCGGACCCAACGGGGCCAAGGTAAAAGACGTTTTCGCCCAAATCCTTCAGTGTCGGCTCGGCTTTGTCGAAGGCAACCTTGTTGCCGGAAGTCATGATGTTGAGCTTGCCTTCGAGCGCGTGCGCCGGCGTCCGGCCAAGCGGCGCATCAAGATAGCTTCCACCTGCTGCGGCAACCTCTTCGGCCAAGGCGCGTGTACTGCCTGGGAGAGAGGTGCCAAAGTCGATGACGACCGCCCCGGGTTTCAATCCCGCAATCACTCCATCTGCACCTCGCATACGACCCTCGACCTGTTCGGAGGTGCCCATGCACAGCATCACGATGTCGCTGGCTTCAGCCAGTTTTTGGGCGTTTTGCATCTCGCGGGCGCCCCGGTCAATCGCGGCGTCCAGGTGCGTGCGGTCGCGGTTTCCCAATACAGCGACCGAGTATCCTTGGTCCAACAGTCGGCTCACCATGGCTCCGCCCATTAGTCCCAAGCCGATAAACCCGATTGATGGTTTGCTCATTGGTTTCCCTTTCCGTGAATGTGTCTGGTTTCCATTCTTGTGTCTGGTGCGGGCGGCTTTTCAGTTTAAATGCTCATTTTGCCCGGTGGAATATCATTGATTTTTGAGTGGTCCGGTATTTTGCCGGGCCGCATGTCCATCAGGCCGGCGCCCGCGCTCGAGTTGTTCGCGCCTTTAGCCCCTCTTCTATCCTTGATGTGACCTCGAGCGTCCGGGCTGCATCCTCGACGTCGATCAGTGGAGGGGCGCCGTCGATCACGTCAAGGAAATGATCCAGTTGCGCCTCCAATGGTGCGCGTTGCTGTTCCGGTCGTGTAAGCTGGTCCTTTTGGGCCGCAGTCCCCCAATCCTTTCCACGCCACAGAGTCATGGAGGGAAAACTCACAGCACCACTGGTGCCCGTGATCCACATCATGTCCTGGTGGGTCGTGCCGATGTTCGGGTTCTCGCCGGTTCCAGCCTCAAACCCCCAAGGGCTGGGTGCTGTGTCGGCAAAGCTGATAGTGCCCGTCGCGCCGTTTTCGAACGCGGTCGCGATAGCCCCGCTTTCTATCCGATCCGATCCGCGGATCGACGCGCCGGGCAGGGCGACGACATCCGAGATTTCTCCGATCACAAACCGCAGGACATCGATATCATGCACCAGATTGATCATGACTGGGCTGCCATCAGAGGTCCGCCAGTTCTGTTCAAAATAGCTCTCGGGTTTACGCATGGCCCACAGCAACGAGACGTTGATGACTTGTCCGATCGTACCTTGCGCGATCACCTCTTTCAGGTGCTGCAAGGTTGTATGATACCGCCGATGGTGGCCCACAAGGCTGCGGACATCGGCCTGACGAACGGCCGTTCTCAGGCGCAGGGCATCATCGACCGATGCGGCAACCGGCTTTTCGATCAGCATGTGCCAACCGCGGGATGCGGCTAGAATGCCATGTTCGGCATGCAGGCGGGTGGGCGTCGCGATGATGACGCCATCTACGGGGCTCTGCACCTCGTCCATACTGGCAAAACGCGGCGCGTCGATCTGGATCGAACCATCTGGATCGGCCAACCCGACCAACATGCAGTCGGGATGCTCAATCACGGCGCGGACGTGGCGGATGCCGATCAACCCGCCGCCAGCTACAAGGATCCGTTTCACATCACCGCTCCGATTTGCCAGGGAACGAATTCGTAGTCACCCAGGCCCTGCGCCTCGGACTTGGTCCGCGCGCCCGAGGCGACTTGGAGCAGCCGTCGGTATATTTCCTGTCCTTTTTCTTCGACGCTGGCACCTTTGGTCAGAATATCACCCGTATCCACGTCCATGTCTTCAGGCATGCGCGCTGCCAACTCAGAGTTGGTAGCGATTTTCAGCGTGGGCGCTGGTTTGGACCCAAAGGCAGAGCCGCGCCCCGTGGTGAAGCACACTAGGTTGCACCCGGCCGCGATCTGCCCGGTCACCGAGGCCGGGTCATATCCGGGGCTGTCCATGAAGGTGAAGCCTTTGGCGGTGATGGGTTCAGCGTATTTGAATACACCGGTCAAAGGGGTGGTTCCACCCTTCGCCGCTGCCCCCAGCGATTTCTCAAGGATGGTCGTCAGCCCCCCGTGCTTGTTGCCCGGGCTTGGGTTGTTGTCCATCGAGCCGTGATTGCGAGCGGTATAGTCCTGCCACCAATCGATCAGTCCGATAAGTTTTTGCCCAGTTGCGCGACCAAGGGCGCGGCGGGTCAAAAGATGTTCGGCTCCGTAGATTTCGGGCGTTTCCGCAAGGACACCGGTGCCGCCTTGGGCAACCAACAGGTCGCAGGCATGTCCGAGCGCAGGGTTTGCGGTCACACCTGACCAAGCGTCCGATCCACCGCATTGCAACGCAACCATCAATTCAGACGCCGGGGCTTCGCTGCGCCTCGCCTCATTCGCAATGGGCAGCATCTTGTTAATCTTGCTGATGCCCGCTTCCACGGTCCGGCGCAATCCGGCGACGTTCTGGATGTTCATTGTCTGGAAGGTGAGACTTTGCTTCAGACCATACGCGTCCAGCAGCCAGTCGATCTGGTTCATCTCGCAGCCCAGACCGACCATTAGAACGGCAGCGTGGTTGGGATGTTTCGCAAACCCCCACATGACCCGTTGAAGTGCTTCGAAACCGTCGCCGGAATCGGCCATTCCGCAGCCTGTTCCGTGGACAAAGGCCACCACGCCGTCGACGTTCGGAAACTCGGCCAACTTGTCCGGCGTGAAGTGGTTGGCGATCATACGGGCCGCAGTCGCCGAACAATTAACTGTGGTCAGAACCGCGATGTAATTGCGCGTGCCGACCCGACCACTGTCCCGGTGGTAGCCCATGAACGTATCGACCGAGGTGGCGGGTTTCATGGGCCTGTGATCCGTCGCAAACTCGTAGTCCACACTGGTGTTGCGGAACTCGATATTGTGGGTGTGCACATGGTCGCCAGGTTCGATCGGTTGGTTGGCGTAACCGATAATCTGGGCGTATTTTCTGACAGGATCGCCGGGTACAAGATTCCGCGTGGCGACCTTGTGTCCCGAGGGGATGCGCGTTTTGGTCATGACATCCTCCACCATACTGCCGGCCTCCAGGGACCGAGTTGCAACAACCACGCTATCCGTTCGATCTAAACGTACAAAAGTCATAATCAGCTTTCTTGGCAGCAGCAGCTAGGCGCAGAACGGTGAGTCCGATGTCCACCGGTGAATATCTATGTGCGGTTGTCCGGACAGCCTTGCTCGCGCCGCTTCCCAATTGGACTTGCAGACACGCCAATCTCGCAGTTCGGTTTTGGGGCGCGATCTGGACCTCGCGATGAAGCTGGGGAAATGGTCTCGACCGGTGGGCTGGCCTGCCGCACTGAAGCGGATGTCGAACGACCAGCGGAACCGGTCCGTTTCATTGACCAGCGAAGCATGTGGCGTCAGAGGGTGAAACAGGATGATCCCGCCCGCCTTGACAGGAAGGGGCACAGCCCGGCCTTCGTCAATGAATCCGTCGGCAATACCAGTCTGCGTCCGCGCGCAATGCGGCAGGATGGATTGGTCCTGTGCCTTTGGCAGCACTTGCAGGCAGCCGTTTTCGACCGTTGCATCGTTGACGGCAATCCACACCGTGACCATGTCGGTCTGATCCGCATCCTCCAACGCAACCGCCCGGTCCTGATGCCAGTCCGTCGCTGTGATGTGCGCGCGCACCTCATCCTTGGACAGCTTGAGAGCGGGGGGCTTCAGCCGAACGTGCTGGATTGGATTGCTCACCAACTCTGGCCCGATCAACTGCTCGACAATGTCAAGCATGGGCCGGGCCGTTAGCAAGTCGAACACTGCAGGCCCGATATGGAAAGGTGTGTCCGCCATGATCCGATCGCCGGGCAACGAGATGTCCAGCGGCTGGAAATAGTCGCAACCGGCCTGATAGGCGGACAGAAGTTTGTCCCAGAAGGTCATTCCAGACGGTTCGTCCTTGACCAGCCCTTTTTCGTACCAACCGTCATAGAGCCGGCTCAGGACATCCGAGTATTCGGTCTGTACCCGATCAAGTACATCGGCAGGGATAACATCCTCGACCACGAGGTATCCGTCCGTCTGGAACTTGCCAATCTGATATTGTGTCAGCATGGGTGCGACCTCACAACAGCAGCGCGATGATGCCCGGCCAAATCAGAAGAACGGAAAGCGCCAGCAACTGGATCCCGATGAATGGCAGGAAGCCGCGGAAGATATCCGTCAGACTGATATGTGGCGGGGCCACCGACTTCAGGTAGAACGCGGCCGGGCCAAAAGGGGGCGAGAGGAAGCTGACCTGCATGTTCATACAGAACACGACGCCGAACCAGATGGCGACATGACTCGGCTCCAACTGGCCAAAGACTCCGATTTCTTCGATAGGAAGGCGCAGGACGATCGGCAGAAAGACCGGAATAATCAACAGCACGATGCCGACCCAATCCATGAATGCGCCCATGAACAGCAAGATCAGCATCATCACCAGAATGACCAGCATGGTTGGCAGCTCCTGGCCGACGATTAGGTCGGCCACGTATTGGGGCCCGCCAGCAATGGTGTAGGCACCCGCCAGCGCGGCGGCCCCGATCGTAACCCAGATGATGGTGCCTGTGGACTTTAGGGTTCGCATCAAGCTGTCCCAAACCAGCTCGAACGATCCTTCGCCCCGCAGGATGGCGATAATCAGAACAGCGAAGGCGCCCATGCCCGCAGCCTCGGTGATGCCTGTGATCCCGCCATAGATCGAGCCGAGCACGACGCCGATGACGACCAGCGGAGCGACGAGGCCTTTGCCCATTTCCCACCCGATTTTAGCGCGCTCTCTGCCAAAGACGAAGAAGATCAGCAGAAGGGCAACGATCGTGATGCCGGCAAACCAGGGCAGGTAGTCAGCCGTTCCCAGCCTCGCGGGCTCGCCCTGGCTGGCAGCGTTCGAGCCTGAGAGCTCGAAAAACGCGGCCCGGATAAACAGAACGGTGGAAAATCCGGCGACGACGATGCTCATGAAGGCCCCAAACAGTTTGCGTTTTTCGGCCGGTTCGGGGTCGTTCGGATCCGGTTCCGGCAGCGGAGCGTGATGAGGATTCAACTGCGTGCGGATGATGATATACAGGATGATCATCGAGGCCAGCATGAAGCCGGGAATGAAAGACGCGGTAAACAGCGACTTGATCGAGGTTTCGGTGATCAGCCCATAGATAATCAGAACGATGGAGGGAGGGATCATGGTGCCCAGCGACCCCGAGGCGCAGATGACGCCGATCGCGAGATTTTGATCGTACCCTAGGCGCAGCATCTGGGGCAGGGCGATAAGTCCCAGCAGGACAACCTCACCACCGATTATGCCGGACATGGCTGCCATGATCACCGCCATGATCGAGGTCACGATCGCGATGCCGCCGCGTGTTCTGGACAGCCAGACATTCAGCGACGAATACATGTCACGCGCGATCCCGGACCGCTCTAGCAGCGACGCCATGAAGATAAACAATGGCACTGATATGAGAACGTAGTCCGTTAAGAGCCCGTATATTTTCTGCGCCAGGATATAGAGCGGCCCAGTCCCGGGCCGACCGGTGAGAACCCCGTCGCCGAATGAAAACGGGTTCAAAAGCAGTGTCGGTTCGAACTTCAGGACAAGAACCAGAACCGCAAGGGAAGCCGAGGCCAGACCCAAGGGCATCCCGATCGCCAGAAGCACGATCAGGGCGACCATCAGGATGAGTGAGATTGTTCCAATATCCATCAGTCTTGTCCCACCGCTCGTTTGATCATTTCAATTTCGTCTTCGTCGGGTTCATCTGTGTGGATTTCCGGTTCTTTGTTCCAATCCGCGATTAGGTTCAAAATTGCTTGCATTGCGACGAGAGTAATCACGATCAGCACCATCGGCTGCAACGTCGCTGGGATCGGAGGATTGAAGGCAGAGCCATAAAGCTCCCATTTATAGAGCTTGTTGACGAACACCTGTTTGTAGCTGCCGTAGACCAGAAAGAAGGCAAACAGCACTATCAGTATTGTCGAAACCGTATCAAAAACGCGTTGAAGCCATCGTGGAACTGCGTCGTAGAGCAGGAATATTCGAATGTGACTGCGTTGTTGCATGGCGTAGTAGCCAGACATCAAAAACACAAAGCTAGCGAACCAGAGTGTCATTTCATTGGCCCACTCAGTCGGCTTTTCCAGGATATAGCGCATGAAGACTTCGTAGAGCATGACGACGGTCATAATTGCGATCATCATCATCGTCACTCGGCCTATGAACAGGGCGAAACGATCCATAACCGTCGTGCCTTCGAACTCCATCGTCGCTGGGCGCACTGTCTTGGTGCCAATCACTGCAAGAAACGGTAGAAGGACGAGTGCGGCCACGTCGATGATGTCGACATACCCTCCAAACACGCCAGACAATTCGGGCGTGATGTCGCTGCGCAGATATATTTCCGTTACCTGACTTTTGAGGGATTCAGAGGTGTAAGGCAGCCAATCCAATAGAAATGCCGGGAGATGCCAAACAAGCCAACTGGCTGTCGCAACGAAGGCCAACGGTATCAGCCATTCAATTGGTCCGCCTGAATTCCTGTGCATCGCGTAACCCTCGTCCCTATCCTTCGATCCTGTAGTGATCGATAAAGTCTCGATCCGGCTCGACACCCAATCCGGGGCCAGTCGGGATCGTGACACGGCCGTTGTTGGCCTTGACCTGATTTTGAATTTCCAGCGGGACGGCCAGCAGATCGTCCCGAAACTTGTTGTCCGTTGTGTCGAATTCCAGCATCGGCTCCCACGGATGCAAGCCGCCTGGAATTGCAGGCATGGCCGCCAGTAGATGCAGATTAGTTGCGACAGCGATTGCGCTACCCCAGACGTGATTTACGACCGGAGTGAAATGGGCGTGGCATAGAGTCAGTACCCTGAGATACTCTGAAACACCGCCCAAAGCGCATACTTCTGGCTGCGCTATATCTATTCCGCGATTTTCAAGAAGATTGCGCCAAGCCCAGCGATTGAATACCGCTTCTCCGCCCGAGATATTCACTTTAAGCGAAGCGCGCAATTCGCGGTATCCGTCCAGATCTTCCGGCGCGACCGGTTCTTCGAACCAATATGCCTCCAGTTCTTCCAGCGCCCGACCGACATAAAATGCGTCCGAAGTCGTATAGGCATGGTTTGCATCGACCATAAAAGGAAAGTCGTCACCAACCCCGCGTCGAACTGCTTCGCACAGCTTCACATCAGGCTTCGGGCCAAAGCCCGTTTTCATTTTGGTGGCGGTAAATCCCATCTCCTTGATCTTTGCGGCTTCATCCTCAAAACGGCTGGCCAGACTAGAAATCGGTTCATCCCGGAGCATCATGCCGTAGCCGTAGCAAGGCACGCTTGTGCGATGCGCGCCGCCGACAAGCTTATGAAGGGGTAGGCCAGAGATTTTGCCGGTGATGTCCCAAAGCGCGATGTCTACCCCGGACAAAGCCTGTATTGGCATTCCGCTTTGGCCATGGTCTCGCAAAACGTTGTACACCTTGTGCCAGATCACGTCTTTGTCCAAAGGGTCCATGCCAAGGACCATTGGTTGAATTACATTTTCCACGATGGATTTGTTGGCAATGGCGACGTTTCCGGGACCAAAGCACTCCCCCCAACCAGTTACCCCTTCATCTGTCTGAACCTCGACCAGATGGGTTGTACGCTTGTCGTAGTACTGTTGCGAGTAGCCCAGAACTTCCGGCATGTCGTACTGCAGTACGTGACTTATTATTCTGGTGATTTTCATGAAGTTCTGGATCCCGGCACCGATCCGGAGAGGCCGCAAGCGCGGCCTTTCCGTGTGTCGTAAGTCGGTCGCAGCCTGATTACTGCATTGCGCCCAGGTCACGTAGGAAGTTGATGTGGCTTTCCAGTAGCGCCTGTGCTTCAGGCGTTGTGGCAAATTCCGTCCAACCAACCTGAACGGCTGCGCGATACGCTGCCAGATCTTCAGGCGTCCACTCATACAGCTGAACACCTTTTGCCTTCAGGTCTTTTGCAGTTTGAGCGTTCTGAACTTCGTTTATGGTGGCATTGTGCAGTGCCAGGCTGTCCATCGCGACTTCCATGATTTTCTTATGGTGTGCGGGCATTGCTTCCCAAACGTCTTTGCGGCACGCAAGGTGGTCAGCTGGCATTGAGTGGAAACCCGGATAGTTCGTGTGCCCTGCAATCTCATAAAGACCTAAGCCCACATTGTTGGTAAGGTTTGCAGCGTCTGCGCCGTCAATAATGCCGGTTTCCAAGGCCGTGAAGATTTCGTTGAAATCCATCACGATCGGAGAGGCTCCGAGTTCTGCGAATACCTTGGTTGCCAGTCCCGGAGGCGAGCGGAACTTCCAATCCTTAAAGTCTTCCACCTTAGCAATTGGCTTAGTCGACGAAAGCGACTCAGGTCCGGGAATCCACCATCCAATGAATTCCATGTCGTACCCATTATATAGATCGTTGACAGCTTCTCTGCCACCACCGTGCAGAAGCCAAGCCATTTGCTGATATGGGTTCTGGTAACCGCCGAGAAGATCGCCTGCAAACTGGAAGGCTGGGTTTTTGCCGGTCTGATAACCGCCACCCGTCATGTCGCAGTCAAGAATTCCTGTTGCTGCCGCATCGAATGTTTCAACCGACTTGACGACCGAAGATGAGTAGAACATTTCAACTTCGATTTCGCCATTCGACATTTCTTGAATGTCTTCGACGAATTTTGCCGCCATCTGGCCTGACAGTGTTTCGGGTGAAAAATGTGTTTGAATTCGAAGTTTGGTTGTTTCAGCCATTGCGAAGCCGGTTGCCAATGTCGTGGCCACCGCGGCGACGGCCGCTGTCTTGACTATTTGCATAATGTCCTCCCAGACGTTGAGCGTTGCGCGAGATAGGAGATCTTGCTGCCTCCCTTGCCGTTACGCAGGTTGACGTTAAGCCGAAGAGACGAATGCAACAAGAAAAATTTGAAATTTTAAAAATTTTCGAGATTCTTGCTGTAAATCAAAAATAAGGTTAGGACGCTATTTGGACAGAACTCGAAGGTAAATGCTGGAATGAACGAAGAGATCGATATATATCAAGACCTTAAGATGCGCTTGATTTCGAATGGATTCGAGCATGGAGCCAAGGTTCGGGCCGAAGAATTGCGTAAAGAGTATGGCTGTTCGGCAAGCGCCGTTCGCGAAGTTCTATTTAGACTGGCGGCGGTAGGTCTAGTAGATTTTCAAGAGCAGAAAGGTTTTCGTGTTCCAGCGCGTTCGCCGCAGAAGCTCATAGAACTAACCCACGTCCGTATTCTATTGGAGGCCGAAGGCACTGCGATGTCGATCCGCAATGGCGGAGTGGATTGGGAAGCAAGATTGACGGCCGCGCATCACAAACTTAGCCATATCGAAAAACGCATACACTCCACAGACGACCCGAGCGGCCTTATCGAGATATGGTTTGCCTCGGAGAAGGAGTTTCACCAAACGCTTATTTCTGCCTGTGGCTCGGAAACCTTAAAGCAAATGCATAGCCGAGTTTACGCGCAATTCAGACAGCAGTTGATGGTGGCAGATCGGAACTTTGAGTTCATTTCTCAAAACATAAGACACCATGCCGATATACTTGAAGCAGCATTGTCAGGGGATGAGCAGTTAACACGAGAAAAAATTCACGATCATCTGAAACGCCACCTAACTGGAAAGACGATGGGCGACTAAAGCCGAATATCGTCTTCCAAATACACCTGAATGATTTCGTCGAAGCTTGATTCCGCCTTAAACCCCAACTCCAGGGCGCGATCTGTTTGAAAGTCGCGCGGCCAATTCTTGACTATTCTTTCGATTGCCTCGTCAGGTTCTCGCCTAATTAAGCCCACTGCATCTTGACCGGCCACATCGCGCAGCGCTTCGATTTGTTCGGCGACGGTGCAACTTACGCCCGGCATGTTCAACGCGCGTCTATCATTCAAAAGCTGCGTGTCCATTGTTGCTGCGTGGGTCAAAAAAGTCGCAGCGGCGCGGGGGCTGGCGTGCCAGTGACGAACAGTTTCGGCAACTGGCAAGACAGCCTCACCCCCATTCAATGGCTCTCGGATTATACCTGAAAAGAAGGACGAAGCGGCAGCGTTGGCTTTGCCCGGGCGCACACACAAAGTGGGCAAGCGCAAGGAAATACCGTCGATATATCCTTTCCTGCTGAAATCCGTGATCATCAATTCAGCCGCCGCTTTCTGCGCTCCGTAACTTGTCAAAGGTGCCGAGAGGAACTCATCGCTTATCTTTTCGGGGAATGGTGACCCGAAGACTGCTATGGACGAGGCAAAAACCAGACGAGGTGTGTACTCGTTTCCTGATGCCTCGTGTTCATCCTTAAGTGCGTTCAGCAGTGCCCACGTTGCCATAAGGTTTACATCCCAACCCAACGCAAAGTCTGTTTCAGCTTGGCCTGAAACGATAGCTGCAAGATGAAAAATGACGTCTGGCCGCTGCGTAGCAAAAGACTTAGCTATGCCTGACGCAGTCAAGTTCCCCACAATTTGATTACCTGCCGCACTGTCGGGCGGGAACGAGAGATCGAACAGTGAGACTTGGGCATCGGCTCCAAAGGTTTCTTGGGTCGACACGCGATGGGCCAGTTTCTGGCCCAGCATTCCTCCGCCGCCTATAATCAGGATCCGCGTCACAGCATTCCGTTCCGTTTTTTGAGTTCTAGATACAAAGCTGAATGATCCAGTTCGGCCCCATCCATTTCGTCTATCAGATATTCGAAACGGTCGCGCACAGATCGGGTGCTAGGTAGCTCAACGCCAAGGCTTCGTGCTTCCTCCAGCGTGTTGTCCAAATCCTTTAGTTGAAACTTAGACAAGCCTCCGGGTGCAAAATTTCCATCAGACATGCGTTCGCCATGTTGTTGCAAGATAATACTATCCGCAAAGCCCCCCTTCAGTGCGGCCCTCAACGCGGTGGGGTCCGCACCACCTTGCTGAGCCAGTAGAGTCGCCTCGGCGACTGCCGATATTGTTACAGCGACAATTGTTTGATTGGCCAATTTGCACAATTGACCAGAACCACTTGGGCCAACATGTACAGGCCGGCCCATTGCTGTCAGAACCGGTCGCACGCGCTCCATAACGTCCTGATCGCCACCGACCATGATCGCAAGGGTGCCAGCTTCGGCACCTTTGGTGCCACCGGAAACCGGGGCGTCCAGATGCAGCACCCCCATCGAGGAAAGCTGCGCGGATTGCTCTCTTGCGTGTTCGGGTTTGGCGCTCGACATATCAATCCAGATCATCCCCGGTTTGAGTTGCTCGCGGAAAGCCTCGTCAGCAAGTAGCGCGCCGGTCGCGTATCCATCCGAGAGCATGGTTATTATTACGTCTGCACCCGAAACCGCCAGCGGGGCAGTTTCCGCCAATGTCGCGCCTTCTACCGTCAACGGTTTTGCCTTTTTCAAGCTGCGGTTCCATACAGTGAGCGGAAACTCGGCGCACAAAATATTCCGCGCCATAGGAGCTCCCATCAGGCCGGTTCCCAACAGAGCCACTTTGAACTGCTTGCTCATCATCTACTGTCCTTCCGAAGGTGCGCCACGCATGGTTATGGCCAAACCAAAATCTCTGTCATACGCTAACGGCTCTGTGCCCACATGCCAGAAGTCGTTGCAAATCCGCCAAGGTTTCTTTGCTTCTCGGTTGATCTGTGGGACGACGTAACACTTGTCCAGTCGCCACTTTTGAGGTCGGAATATTTATATGTCAGAAAGACTTAAGGGAAAAAGCGTCCTGGTCACAGCCGCCGCACAGGGGATCGGACTTGCAAGCGCAATTGCAATGGCAAGAGAGGGTGCAAAAGTCTATGCGACGGATAATAGCCCCAAAAAACTAAATTTGATTCGCGGTCAGAATCTCGAAAATCTCGAAATTTTCGAGATGGATGTGACGAATAATGACAGCATTCATCATGGGGTCGCGCGAGCGAAGCCGGACGTTTTGTTCAACTGCGCAGGGTTCGTGCATCACGGATCTATTCTGGATGCAACCGATGAAGAGTGGGATTTCGCCATGGACCTTAATGTGCGCTCAATGGTGCGCACGACAAAGGCTGTATTGCCGGGAATGCTAGAGCGCGGAGGAGGCTCGATAATCAATATGTCTTCCGCGCTGGGTTCCATAATCGGTGCGCCAAATCGATTTGTATATGGAACGACAAAAGCCGCTGTTGTCGGGCTGACGAAATCGGTAGCCGTGGACTTCATAACAAAAGGAATCCGGTGCAATTGCATTTGTCCGGGAACAGTCGACAGTCCCAGTTGGCGTGACCGCGTAGATGCGTTGGGCGAGCAACTGGGCAGCAGAGAAGAGGCCCTTGCACAATTTGTGGCGCGACAGCCTATGGGGCGTGTAGCGAAAGCAGAAGAGATTGCTGCATTGGTCGTCTATCTGGCGAGCGATGAAAGTGCATTCACCACAGGACACACGCACATTATTGACGGGGGTTGGTCAGGCCAATGACAAAAGTATCAAAAAACGATTTGCGATCTCGCAAGTGGTTCATGAATTCTGAGAACCTTGAGATGACGGCATTGTATCTGGAAAGATACCTGAATTACGGATTGACCCGTGAGGAACTGCAATCAGGCAAACCGATCATTGGCATTGCTCAGACCGGCAGTGATTTGAGCCCCTGTAATCGGCATCATATCGAATTGTCCAAACGTGTTCGCGATGGAATCATCGCCGCCGGGGGAACGTGCATCGAAATACCGGTCCATCCGATACAAGAGACCGGTAAACGGCCAACGGCGTCACTCGACCGCAACCTGGCTTATCTGTCCTTGGTTGAGAGTCTATTCGGGTATCCGATTGATGGCGTTGTTCTGAACATTGGTTGCGACAAGACCACGCCCGCGCTTCTTATGGCCGCTGCGACTGTCAACATCCCGGCGATCGCCCTGTCGGTCGGCCCCATGCTCAACGGCTGGTGGAAAGGTGAGCGCGCCGGATCGGGAACGGTTATTTGGAAAGCGCGCGAAGACCTTGCGGCTGACGAAATCGACACCGATGAGTTCATGGAGATCGCAGCCGCCGCAGCACCTTCGGTGGGTTATTGCAATACGATGGGAACAGCAACGACCATGAATTCGCTTGCTGAGGCCTTGGGTATGCAATTGCCCGGATCAGCAGCCATTCCAGCCCCGTATAGAGAGCGCGGTCAAATCAGTTATGAAACGGGTAAACGCATTGTGGACATGGTCTGGGAGGATCTACGACCCAGCGATGTGATGACACGTCAGGCTTTTGAGAATGCGATTGTTATCAACTCTGCGATTGGCGGATCGACGAACGCGCCGATCCACTTGAATGCAATCGCCCGGCATCTTGGTGTTCCGTTGACCAACGATGACTGGCAGAAACTTGGCCACGACGTTCCACTGTTGGTTAACATGCAGCCAGCGGGTAAGTATCTGGGCGAAGACTACCAACAGGCCGGAGGTGTACCCGCCGTTGTCGGAGAGCTTCTTGATGCTGGAATGCTGCCGCATCCCGATGCGATAACGGTGAACGGCAAGACAATGGGCGACAATTGCTCGGCACGCCGGTCTCAGAATAGCGACGTAATCAAGCCCGTCAGTAACCCGGTTAAGCAACAGGCGGGTTTCATCAATCTTTCGGGCAACCTGTTCGAGAGTGCGATTATGAAGACATCTGTGATCTCAAAGGCATTTCGAGAGACCTACCTGTCGAACCCGGATGATCCTAATGCATTTGAGGGCAGGGCGGTTGTGTTTGATGGGCCTGAGGATTTTCACCATCGGATCGATGATCCCGCAGAAAACATCGACGCAAACTGTATTCTGATTATGCGCGGAGCGGGACCAAAAGGATACCCTGGTGCTGCAGAGGTCGTGAACATGCGGCCGCCCGCATATTTGTTGAAACAGGGCATCGAAGCCCTTCCTTGCATCGGTGATGGACGGCAATCCGGTACATCAGGAAGTCCGTCTATCCTGAATGCCTCACCCGAAGCTGCAGAGGGTGGTGGGTTGGCCTTGGTGCGAAATGGTGACCGACTGCGCATCGATCTTGGCAAAGGCACAGCAGATATGCTGGTTTCGCTTGAAGAACTGCATCAACGCGCCCGCGATCTGGAGGCAAAGGGTGGGTATTCAACCCCGCCCAACCAATCCCCCTGGCAGGAATTATTCCGCGAAAAAGTAGATCGGTTGGATCGCGGTATGACGCTCAAGGGGGCAGAAAACTACCGCGATATCGCGCGAGGCTTCATGCCACGCGATAACCACTAAAAGGAACAGAAATGAAACTTGTTCGTTACGGAGCCAAGGGCTCGGAAAAACCGGCCCTGGTCGACTCTGAGGGTCAATTGCGGGATCTGTCCGCTCATATCAATGATATCACGGGGGATATGTTGGATGACGGAACGCTTGATAACCTGCGGTCATTGGATCCGAACAACCTGCCAATTGTAGAAGGTGACCCTCGTATCGCGCCGTGTGTCGGTGACATCGGTAAATTTCTTTGCATCGGTTTGAACTACTCGGACCATGCTGCAGAAACCGGCGCAGATATTCCCGAGCATCCGATACTTTTTTTCAAGGCGAACTCGGCTGTCATTGGTGCCTATGACGATGTTGTTATGCCGCGTGGGTCTACACATACCGACTGGGAATGCGAACTGGGGGTCGTCATTGGTAAGACAGCCAAATACGTTTCCAAGGCCGACGCGCTCGAATATGTTGCGGGCTATTGCATCGTAAATGACGTGTCGGAAAGGCATTTTCAAACTCAACTGACCGGTCAATGGACCAAAGGAAAATCCTGCGACACATTTGGCCCTACCGGCCCGTGGCTAGTGACCCGGGATGAGGTGCCGGATCCTCAGAGTCTTGGTATGTCGCTGGATGTAAACGGTCAGCGCATGCAAACCGGGAATACCGCCACGATGATCTTTTCCGTTGCCGAGATCATTGAGCATCTAAGCCAACTTTTCACACTGCATCCCGGTGACGTCATTTCAACTGGAACACCGCCCGGTGTTGGAATGGGGATCAAACCAAAACCAGTTTATCTGAAAAAAGGCGACGTCATGGAGCTTCGTATCGATGGGCTTGGTGTTCAGCGGCAAAAGGTTGGCCAGGATGACTGACTTGTTGCAAATTGGTGGGATCACCGAACGGATGAGAGAACGCCTGTCTTCAGTGTTCAATATTCATCAATTGGACGATTTCAGCGCGGATAGTATAACACATATCGTTACAAATGGGCATGATGGCGTTCCGCATGACCTGATGACATCACTCAGCAGTTTGAAGATGATCAGCGTCTATGGAGTCGGTTACGACGCCGTCGACGCAAATGCCGCGGCTGAGCGCGGGATTGTCGTGACGCACACACCCAATGTTTTGAACAAAGAAGTCGCGACCACCGCCGTTCTGCTGTTGCTGTCATGTTATCGAGAGCTCATACGTGACGACGATTACGTTCGGTCCGGACGGTGGGAAGTTGAAGGTAATGCCCCTTTGACACGATCAGCGGACAATCAAAGAATAGGCATTCTTGGTCTTGGTCGCATTGGTCAGGCGATCGTTGATAAGTTGGAGCCGTGGGCCCCCGAAATCTCTTATAACACCCGCAATCAAAAGGATGTCCCGTACCGATATTTCGACAGTTTGGTTGAAATGGCAGAACATGTGGATGTCCTCATATGCATCACGCCCGGCGGCCCGTCGACCAATAGGCTGGTCAACGCTGAGGTGTTGCGCGCGTTGGGGGCAGGGGGCACGCTTATAAACGTTAGTCGAGGTTCGGTTGTCGACGAAACTGCCCTAATCAATGCATTGCAAAACGGTGAGCTCGGGTGGGCAGGGCTTGATGTTTTTGAAGACGAACCGCGCGTTCCAAAAGCATTGCGCGAGTTGTCCAATGTCGTTCTGCTCCCTCACGCTGGTAGCGCGACTATTGAGACACGTGCAGCTATGGGTGACCTAACTGTCGACAATCTCCTGCAACACCTTAAGGACGGATCGGTGATCACAGCTGTGCCGGAATGCAGAGATCTGTAGAAGGCCAATCTGAATAGTGTTTGAGTTTGCCGTTGCGGTTTTCTTTCTGCTGATTACGCCTGGCCCAGGTGTTTTGACAACTGCGGGTATTGGATCAGCATTTGGTTTTCGAGCTGGGCTCGCTTTTGTGGCCGGTTTGATGCTGGGCGGTTTCATCAACATGATGTTTGTTGTCTCTGGAGTCGCTGCAGTAGCTTTGGCTATACCGGTACTTAGAACTTTGCTGCTATTTGCCTCTGTCGGGTATTTGGGATTTCTCGCCTGGCGTATTGCAAGAGCTGGCTCAAAGGTCGGGTTTTCCCCCGCGGTCTCGCCACTTGGTTTTGCGAACGGGCTGACACTTCAGTTCATTAATCCCAAGGCTTACGTGGTCGGCACTGCATTGTTTTCAGGGTTTGCCTTTTTGCCCGATGCGCCCGTTTGGGAGGTCGTCATAAAAATCGTAATATTCAATATGATTTGGGTGCCAGTGCACGTGATCTGGCTGGGTGCTGGCGCAAAGCTAGGCAGCCTTGATTTAAGTGAGAGATCACATCAAAGGATCAACTTTGCGATGGCGGCTTCATTGATGGTTGTTGTGGTGATTGCTTTGGCGTCGGCGCTTTAAACAAAGCCTGCGTCAGTCGTACCTAGCAGACGGTTGAAAGACACAAATCAAAGTGACGCCGTTATTCCGCCATCAACGTAGAGAGTATGTCCATTGACGAAACTGGATGCAGGGGAGGCAAGAAATATGGCGGCGCCGACAAGTTCTTCCACATTGCCCCAGCGACCGGCCGGGGTGCGTTTCTCGAGCCATGCACTAAACTCAGGGTCAGCAACCAATGCGGCGTTCAAAGGTGTATCGAAATATCCAGGCGCAATGGCATTGCAGTTTAGGCCATACTTAGCCCAATCAGTCGCCATTCCTTTTGTAAGGTTGGTCACGGCACCTTTTGTCGCCGTGTAAGGCGCAATACCCGGTCTTGCCAATGCGGATTGAACCGACGCAATGTTAATGATCTTGCCTGACTTTCTTTCAATCATGTGCCGTGCCACAGCCTGACCGACATGAAAGACGGACGCTACATTTGTCTGTAGTAGGTGCTCGAAGGCATCAGCGGGGAAATCCTGTAGCTCCGTCCTGTGTTGCATTCCGGCGTTGTTTATCAGGATGTCTATGGGGCCGACATTGTCTTCAAAGTTGTCCACGGCAGATCGGACACCTTCATGATCGGTTGCATCGAACGAAAGTTCACGTACCGAGGCGCCTGTTTCACTCAACTCGGATGCTGCTGCCGCTAGTTTCGCGGTGTCGCGCCCGTTCAAAACGACTTGCGAACCGGCGGCAGCCAAGCCACGGGCCAACGCAAATCCAATGCCTTGGCTAGAGCCTGTTACTAGTGCGCGTGTTCCCTCTAGGTTGAACATTTCAAGCATCATGCAAAAACCCCTTGGTTGTCAGCACCGACTATCCGTATCTTTTGGCAATATGTATAGGGAGTCTGTGCAATGTCTTCGGCCAATGTTGCTGTTGTTATCCATGCCGCAAAAGATCTGAGGTTGGAAAACCGGGACGTACACAACGTGGGGCCAGACGAAGTCTTGATTGCCATGCGCGCGGGTGGGATTTGCGGCTCTGACCTGCATTATTATAACCACGGTGGTTTCGGTGCGATCAAGTTGCGTCAGCCGATGGTGCTAGGACATGAAGTCGCCGGAGAAATCGTGAAAGTCGGGTCAAGCGTGCATGGGCTGCACTTAGGCCAACTGGTTGCAGTTTCTCCATCCCGCCCTTGCCAAGCCTGCATTTATTGTCTGAACGGGCAGCAAAACCACTGTCTTGATATGAAGTTCTATGGCAGCGCGATGCCGTTCCCGCATATCCAAGGCGCTTTTCAAAGCAAACTCGTGGCGAAAGCCAGGCAATGTGTTCCGGCAGATGGGTTGAGCCCTGCGCAGGCCGCTATGGCCGAACCTCTGGCTGTCTGTTTGCACGCAATTAAACAAGCCGGGAACCTCTTAGGCAAAACGGTACTTATCACGGGATGCGGTCCGATTGGCTGCCTCACGATCTTGGCGGTACGTCGTTCTGGAGCGGCCAGAATAGTGGCGACGGATATCTCGGACCAGACCCTCGCTCTGGCGCGTGAATGCGGGGCAGACGATGTCATCAACACCTACGCCGATCCGCAAAAACTGGAGCAGTTTGAAAACGACAAGGGCCAGGTTGATGTCCAACTGGAGTGTTCTGGGGCTCAATCGGCTCTGGCTTCTGGCGTCGCATGCTTGCGACCGGGTGGAACATTGGTTCAGCTTGGTCTGGGTGGAGATATGACTGTGCCGATGCAGGCGTTGACTGCAAAAGAGATAGTGCTTCGCGGGTCTTTCCGTTTCCATTCCGAGTTCTCAGTGGCGGTCGAGATGATGCGAAGCGGACAAATAAACGTCGACCAGTTGGTGACGCATTCCTTCGAAGTTGGCGAGGCAGTAACTGCCTTTGAGGTCGCGTCTGATCGAAGCCAATCAATGAAAGTGCAGTTAACGTTTCCGGAAAATGACGATGGATAGACGAATGCGTGATATTGCAAAGACTTATGAAAGAGACGGTTTCGTAGCTCCGCTGGATATCCTGACGGTCTTGTCAGATTAACTTTGCTTGAGCGGGACAGGGCGGTTGCGTAGCTTTTGCCCATGACCAGATCTGCCTCTTTTAAGTATTTCAAGACCAGCCCCGAGATCATCCGCTTGGCGGTGATGCTGTACATCCGTTTCCCTCTCTCCCTTCGGAATGTCGAAGATCTGCTGCACGAGCGAGGTATCGACGTGAGCCACGAAACTGTCCGATATTGGTGGAACAGGTTTGGCCCGATATTTGCTGCTGAGATTAGACGGAAGCGCGTTCAGCAGCTGCGTGCGTTCTCTAAATGGAAGTGGCACGTGGATGAGGTTTTCGTGAAGGTGAATGGCAAGCAGCATTATCTATGGCGGGCTGTAGATCATGAGGGCGAAGTGCTGGAAGCCGTCGTCACCAAACGCCGAAACAAGCAGGCGGCATTGAAATTCCTTAGGAAATTGATGAAGCGGCACGGTAAAGCTGAAGAAGTAGTCACCGATCGCTTCGCGTCGTATCGGGCTGCTCTCAGAGAGCTCGGAGCTACCGAAAAACAGCAGACGGGCAGGTGGCTCAACAACCGCGTCGAGAATTCGCACCTGCCGTTTCGACGAAGAGAACGCGCGATGCAACGCTTCAGGCGCATGCGAAGTTTGCAGAAGTTCGCCGCCGTCCATTCCTCCGTCTACAACCACTTCAACCAGGAAAGATCTCTCACCGGCAGAGATACCTTCAAGCTAACACGCACCGCCGCTCTCGCCGAGTGGCGCGAACTTGGTGCGGCATAAAGGGCAGCTGTACTGGCCTAGCTGAGACTGGTTCGAATTTGTCTGACAGCACCCAGATCCTTTCAAGCACTGTACCTTTAGCGGTTCACTCAAGAGTTTTGTGAGGCACTAATGCAGAATGAACATGCATCCGAGCTACGTGCTCTATGGCTGTTTGGTCCGCAGCTGGAGACTGCAAAGCCAAATTGTGAATGTCTGCTTTGGGCTGCCTGTGGTCATCCACCCTCAAAAGGCGAGTGACAGTTTTGTCCGCCAACCGGACGTTCAGCCGAGTTCAGAAAGTTGCAGGGTAGTACACCAAAGCCGACGGCGTGAGTAAGCGAGGCATGTCAAAAAAAGAGAAAAGCCCCACATGATCACGGGGCTTTTCTGAACTTAATTTGCGGAGGTAACTTAATTTGCGGAGGTATCAGGATCCTACTGCAGGCTTCGGGCACGAGCGGAACTGGATCATGCGGCCACCTTGATTGGCTTGATCCATGGCATCGGCGCATAGGTCCGCGGTTTCCGCAGCAAACTGAGACTGTTTCGAATTCGTCTGACAGCACCGCCACCCCACCTAATTTAACGAGAGACGGTCTTGTCAGACTTGCTTTGCTTTAGCGACGCAGAACTCACTGGCTGTCGAGATGCCACCCCATGCCTAAATCCGACAGATGCCTTTGAACCCGCCCAGGGTAATCAGATACGATTGCATCCACGCGCAGGTTGATCATCCTGCTTATTTCTTCGTGCTCATTGACCGTCCAAACGGCGACACATAAGCCCAGCTCTTTTGCGAGGGCCACATTTTCTGCTGTCACATCCGCATAATATGGGCACCAAAGCGAACCACCGGCTTGCTTGACCAAAAGTGGGATTTCGTCGCGGCGACCTCGAAAGTTTGGGCAAACCGCCTTTGAGGAATCCTCGCCCACATCGTCCTCATTTTCCGGAAGCTGCGTAAGGTAAGAAGACGGCATATCCGGAGCCTGTCGCTGGCATTCTTCTAGTAGGTTCCAGTCAAAACTGTGCAAAACCGCGCGCGTAGATAGACCTTTGACGCGAACCTCCTGAAGAACGCGCCCAACAAAATTCTCTCGATAAAGCGCATCGTGAGCCAGGTCAGGATCCGACTTCAGTTCGACCATCAGATAGGCATCGCCGTATTTTTGTTCGGCTACCAAATCGAGCAGGTCTATCAGCCTTGGGACACGCACGCCGTCCAGTTGCGCCTGATCCGGGAAGCGTTGGCCATAGGCAGAATGCCCGTCTAACCGTCCAATATCGAATTGCTGGATCTGCTCGAAAGTCAGAGATGAGACTTTCGGCTCTTCTCCGGAAAGAAACAGGCCATTGGTGTCGCGAAAGCTAGATGCGTGCAGACGATGATTGTGGGTAATGACCGGAACGTCATCAGCCGTCAGAACGACATCAAATTCAAGAAGCGGTACGCCGATGGACAGCGAGAAGTCAAAGCCAATCATGCTGTTTTCAGGCAAAACGCCTCTTGCCCCTCGATGTCCCACAACACGGATCAGGTTGTTACCACCACGAAATGCTTCGACCTGCGGAAACCCCATTAGCTTTCCAACCTTTCCCCGGTTGATTGGTCAAACAGATGCATGTGCTCGGAGGCGACCGAAAACCGCATGTTCGGATGCCGGCCCTCGATCGGATGGACGCCCGGAAGGCTTATCGTGATCGCACCGCCGACCCTCGCGAGTTGACCGTGCAACAGAGTGTTGGCCCCTAGCGGTTCTGCCATTTGGATCGCCGCTTCTAGCGGACCACTGTCATCCAACAACAGGTGCTCTGGGCGGATGCCCAGCTTCAACGCGCAATCGGGACCCGCAGATGGGCCAACTTCAATTTCACCGATCTTGACTGTCCCGTTTTCACGCCGGGCATCAAACACATTCATCGCGGGGCTCCCAATGAACTGTGCCGCGAATAGAGTTCTCGGTGTTTCGTAAACCTCTAGCGGTGTTCCGATCTGTTCGGCGATACCGCCGTTCATGACGATCATCCTGTCTGCCATCGTCATCGCTTCGACCTGATCGTGGGTTACGTAAAGCGAGGTGATGCCCAGCTTTTCCTGAAGCTCACGAATTTCCAGACGCATCTGAACACGCAATTTAGCGTCTAGGTTCGACAGCGGTTCATCAAACAGAAATACTGCTGGTTCGCGGACAATAGCCCGACCCATTGCAACCCTCTGACGTTGGCCGCCGGAAAGTTGTCTTGGTTTGCGATCCAGTAAGGGTTCCAGTTGCAACAGCTTGGCGGCCTCAGTCACCTTCTGGTCAATCTGGTTCTTGGGCAGACCGGCGATCTTAAGGCCGTACCCCATATTCTGGCGCACAGACATATGTGGATAGAGAGCATAGTTCTGGAACACCATCGCGATGTCCCGATCCATCGGCTCTTTGTCGTTGGCTCGTTCCTCTCCAATTCGGATTTCGCCATCAGTCACGGTTTCGAGTCCCGCAACCATGCGCAACAGCGTGGACTTGCCGCAGCCCGAGGGGCCAACGATCACGATGAACTCACCATCAGCAATATCGATATCGATGCCGTGGATGACGTCCGTCGGGCCAAAGCTCTTTTTGACGTTCTCTAGTGTTACTGTTGCCATTTCTTACTTCTCGCTATCGACAAGGCCGCGGACAAAGAGCTTTTGCATCGACACCACCACGATGACCGGAGGGATCATTGCCAGAATAGATGTGGCCATGATGACCGGCCATTCGGCCACATCATCGCCGGACGGGAACATCTGTTTAATGCCCATCACGATGGTGTTCATTTCAGGGTCGGTGGTGATGAGCAGCGGCCAAAGGTATTGGTTCCAGCCATAGATAAACAGGATCACGAACAGCGCCGCGATATTGGTCCTGCTCATGGGCACAACGATATCAATGAAGAACCGCATCGGGCGGGCCCCGTCGACTCGAGCTGCTTCGGCCAGTTCATCCGGGATTGTCAGAAAGAACTGCCGGAACAGGAACGTCGCCGTAGCCGAGGCGATAAGAGGGAAGATCAACCCATAGTAGCTGTTGAGCATACCGAACCCGGCGACAACTTCAAAGGTTGGAACAATGCGGACTTCGACCGGGAGCATAAGCGTCAGAAAGATCAGCCAAAAAAACGTCGTGCGCCCGGGAAATCGGAAATAGACAATCGCAAAGGCTGACAATAGTGAGATCACGATCTTGCCCACCGCAATACCGATGGCCATCACGAGGCTGTTGAACAACATCGTGGCGACAGGGACATTCACGCCGGAAAACAGCGCGGCTTTGTAGTTTTCCCAGAACTGGTCGCCCGGCACCAACGGCATGGGCGGTGACACGATTTCCGGCTGGCTAACGGTCGAGGCCACAAATGCCAGCCAGATCGGAAAGAAGATGATCACAACGCCAAGGATCATTAGCGCATGGGTCAACCAGATCCCCATCCCGCGTTTTTCGACCATTCCGTGTTGTTGGGCCGCCATCAGTAGTGCACCCTTTTTTCCACATATTTGAACTGGATGACGGTCAACAAGCCTACCACGATCAGCAGAATGACTGACTGCGCCGAGGATGAACCAAGATCCTGCCCGACGAACCCGTCTGAGAAGACTTTATAGACCAGAATTGTCGTCGCCTGTTGTGGGCCTCCGCCTGTGATGGTGTGGATAACGCCAAAGGTTTCAAAGAAGGCGTAGACGACATTTACCACCAGCAGGAAGAACGCTGTCGGCGACAACAGCGGTAGAACGATTGTGAAGAACCGACGCCAGAAGCGCGCGCCGTCGATCGCGGCAGCCTCGATCACCGACCGCGGAACCGATTGCAGGGCTGCGAAAAAGAACAGGAAGTTATAGCTGATGCGCCCCCAAGCCGATGCTACAACCACCAGCCCCATGGCCTCGGTTCCGTTAAGGACATGGTTCCAGTCATAACCGAGCTGGCCGAGGTACCAAGACACGACACCAACGCGCGTGTTGAACATGAACAGCCACAGTACACCGGCCACGGCGGGGGCGACGGCGTAGGGCCAAATCAGCAATGTCCGGTAGACACCCGATCCCTTGATTAGACGATCTGCGATTACCGCCAGAAACAAGGCCGGGATCATTGAACACAGCGTTACCAGCGTTGAAAACACCGCCGTTGTCACGAAAGAAGCACGGTAGAATTTGTCGCTCAGCAGGAACTCAAAATTGCCGAGCCCAACGAATTGGGACGACAACCCAAAGGGATCAGGGATGAACAGAGATTGCCAAACGGCCTGGCCTGCGGGGTAAAAGAAGAAAACGGCGGAAATGATGACCTGAGGGGCAATCAGCGCCAATGGCAAAAGCCAGCCGCGGAAGGTGACGCGTTTTTCCATCCTGATATTCCACCGAAAAAAGAAAATGCGGGCCCTTAACAGGCCCGCATCAAATTAAAACTTATTGATTGGCGGATTCGAACCGGCGCAGCAGCGCGTCACCGCGTTCTTTTGCGCTGTCCATCGCTTCCTGAGCGGTCTTTTCGCCGGACCAGACGGCCTCAAGCTCTTCGTCGATGATGCCGCGAATCTGGTCGAACGATCCCAGACGCAGACCTTTCGAGTTTGCGGTTGGTTCCTTCGCAGTCATCTGGATCACCGCGATGTCGGTGCCGGGGTTTTCGTCATAGAAACCTGCAGCACGAGTAGCTTCACCAGCTTCGGACGTGATTGGAAGATAACCGGTATTCTGGTGCCAAGCAGCCTGAACGTCCGACGACGAAAGGAAGCTCAGGAACTCGCCAACGCCTTTGTATTCCTCGGGATCATGGCCTTCCATTACCCAAAGCGATGCGCCGCCGATAATGGTGTTCTGCGGCTCGCTGGTGACGGCCTCCCAATAGGGTAGCGGGCGCACGTCGAACTCGAACTCAGCTTCAGAGCTGATACCGGCATAACCAGCCGAGCTTTCGGTGAACAACGCGCATTCACCAGCCCGGAAATTTGCACCACCCTCGTTTCTGCGCCCGGTGTAGATGAACTTGCCATCCTTGGCCCAGTCACCCATGGCTGTCAGGTGTGCGACCTGCGCCGGACCGTTCAGCATCAGCTCGGTATCCAGACCGGCAAAACCGTTGTCCTGCGATGCGAACGGAACGTCGTGATAGGCCGAAAGGTTCTCGAGGTGAATCCAGCTTTGCCATGCGGTCACCAGCGGGCAGTCCTCACCGCCAGCCTTCAGCTGTTCAAGCACGTCGCCAACCTTTTCCCAGGTCGATAGATCTGTGTCCGGATCAACACCCGCCGCTTCGAAGGCATCACGATTGACCCACAGAACCGGTGTGGACGAGTTGAAAGGCAGTGAAAGCATTTCTCCGTCCGTTGTAGTATAGTACCCTTTGACAGCGCCAATATACGCGTCAGGATCGAACGACGCACCGCTTTCAGCCATCACTTCATAGACGGGTTTGATCGCACCTTCGGCCGACATCATCGTTGCCGTGCCTACCTCAAAAACCATCAGGATGTGGGGCTGCTCACCGGCGCGGAAAGCGGCAATACCTGCGTTCAGAGTTTCCGAGTAATTGCCTTTGTGGCTTTCGACCACGACGAACTCATCCTGGCTGGCGTTGAACTCTTCAACCTGCGCTTTAACAAGCTCACCCAGTCGGCCGGTGAAGGCGTGCCAAAACTGAACCTCAGTTTGGGCCAGCGCCGCCACGGGGGACAACGCGGTGGTTACGGCAAGAGCGCCGAGAAAATGCTTATTCATGATTCCTCCCATGCATCAGTGTTGATGCTTCGTTGAATGCCGACTGCAACGCGTAATCAGCACACATGACGATTTCACGACGTTAACGTTACAATTTTATAATTCAAGCATTTAATTTTTGAGAAAAACATAACATTACATTATAAACTGACTAAGTAACAACGAACCAGGTTCAAAGCATGAGTCAAACTTTGAGGATCCGCCAATTGGAAGCGCTCATGGCAGTTTCCACAAATGGGTCGGTCACCGCTGCAGCTACGGATCTTGGGATAAGCCAGCCTGCGGTCAGCCGACTGCTTTCTGATCTGGAAAAATCGCTTGGCTTTCAACTTTTTGATCGCCGTGAAGGTCGTTTGGTGCCTTCGCAGGAGGTGCGTTATCTGCAACCCAGCGTAGAGCGCGTTTTGGAGTTGATGAAGCAGATCTCGGATGTCAGTCAGGACATAACCCAACGCAAGGCGGGACACATCCGCATCGCATGTTTGCCCGGGTTCGCCACCAGTCACCTTCCCAACGTCATCGCCACGTTTTTACAAGATCGGCCAGGTGTAACCATGACGATCGAACCTGACAGACCGGAACGCATTCTCGAGTGGATGATCGGTGAGCAATATGATTTCGGAATCACAGATAACTTTAACGGGCATCCGGCCGTCGAAAGCAGAGACATCGATGTCCGTACAGTTTGCGTGTTTCCTACTGGACATGAATTGGAAAAACTCTCCGAGGTGACACCCACGGATCTTGTGAACGCCAAGATTATTCACACACGGCGCGACAGCGATTTTTTTGGACAGCTTTCAAAAGCGTTTCAAAACGCCAACGTCAAATTGAATTCCCACATCGAAGTTAGGCAGTTCACGGCGGCTTGTGAATTGGCTGTAAAAGGTGTCGGGATTTCCGTGGTCAGCGAGTTGGACGCCGTACAATATGCAGACAACGGATTGAGCTACCGACCGTTCAAACCGCTCTTGTCACATACGCTTTCCCTTGTGCGTCCGATTTTGAAGCAACCGTCACTAGTGACGCTTGAGTTCATCGAGCAGTTCCAAGAGAGCCTAGCCCCGTTCAAGGCAGTAAACTCCTGAGCATGGATGATTTAGCTCCTAGCCCTGGGACACTCTAGTGCTCGCTTTGTCCGCACGGCGCACATGGACAATGCAATCGGTCGTTGTCTGCTTTCACCGGAGAGCGGATGTTCGGACCAATGGCAGCGAACGGCTGATGAAAACCCAAAGCGATCAGTAGAACCCACCGACCATCCACGAGATTTTGCCTTCTGAAGCGTACGTCAAGTGATTGCTCTCTCGCGCGGGCAGGGCGTTTGACGCAGCAATCATTTGTTGTTTGATTTTACGGGCGAGTGTTACGCTTTGTTATGACGGGAGGAAAACTACCATGATTGTTTTTAAATCGGGCTTTCTAGCAGTGTTTTCAGCCAGTGTCTCAATCATGGCATTTGAGGTCGCGGCGCAGTCAGACATTTCCAGTGCATACGCGCCCGGTGAATTACCGGCGATGATTTTCGACGCAGAGCGGCCTGAAAAAACGCTGATTGCAAACGTCAATATCTTCGATGGCGTTAACGATGGCTTGAAGGCAGGAAGCGTGCTTGTCGAAGGCAGCCTGATCAGCGAGATATCAGAGGGAACCATCGATGCGCCGGACGCTGTTGTCATCGATGGCGGTGGCCGCACCCTCATGCCGGGTATGATAGATGGCCATGCTCATGTCATGATCAACGATGACTTTGGACCAGTAGAGCGTGACCTCGACATTACTGACATCAGCTACAACGCGGTCATCGTTTCTGAACGGTTTGTCCGAGATGGGTTCACGACCGTAAGGGACATGGGCGGTCCTGCGTTTGGCTTGGCCAGAGCAATCAATCTAGGTCGGGTGGTCGGCCCGCGCTTGTATCCATCTGGCGCTTTCATCTCGCAGACTTCTGGCCACGGTGATTTCCGTGACCGAGCTGACGCAGGGTTTTCGATCAACGATGCTGGCGACCTGTCGAATTTTGAACGCATGGGTATTGGTAATGTCGTAGACGGAGTGCCAGAGGCGCTGAAGGCCACGCGCTTGAACCTGCGTAATGGTGCGACACAGATCAAGATCATGGGCGGCGGCGGGGGCTCATCGCGCTTTGACCCAATCGACGCGACGCAATTTACCGAAGATGAAATCTGCGCAATTACCGGCGCGGCGGCGGATTGGGGAACATATGTCGCGGCACATACTTTCACCGACCGCGCCGTTAACCGACTTCTGGATTGCGGTGTCAAAACCTTTGAGCACGGGTTCTTTATTTCCGAAGAGACCATGCAGCGTATAGCGGAGGAAGGCGGGTATATGGTTCCACAAATGTGGGGTATTTCGCCCGACCTTGCACGCAACCCTCTTATGCCAGCAGACAAAATCCCGTTGGTGGAAGAGCTCGGCAAACAGTACGCTGATTTTGGGCGCAACCTTCTCAAGAACGGCGTCAAAGTCGTCTTTGCCTCTGACTACGTCGGCAAGTTCGCCGATGCAGAACGAGCGCGCCGCTATGAAATCTGGTGGCGAACACAGACATTCGACAGCAATTTTGAAGTGTTGAAACAGTTGACTTCGACCGCCGGGGAAATGATCGCCATGTCAGGCCCAAGGAACCCATATCAGGCTGGCAAGCTCGGTGTGATCGAGGCCGGAGCCTACGCTGATCTTATTCTGGTGGATGGAAATCCGCTGGAGGACATCACCGTAATTGGCGGTACTGATCAGTGGTTCGACGCACCAGAGGAATGGGAACCAATCGACACGATTGACTTCGTCATGCTCAATGGGGCGGTGTATGTGAACGAACTGGACTAGAGCGCCAACCGACTTGCCTGCTATCCCTTCGATTGCAAAAGGCTGCCCTGTTCGCATCGTGGTCCTTCGCGACATTCGGCCGACATCCGCACCGAGTCCAGAGCAGGCACACAGCTATCCACTGGAAACGGAACCGCACTTGATATTTACGATACGATACCATCACGTTGTACCAACCCGATGCCGAAGAACCCGTTCCATCCAGAGCGGCGAAGTCCTTGACCAAATTCGATACGGTGATCTTCAATGCGAAAAATGAGTTCAAGTGCGCTGAAATTGCGACTCAGTAAACTGCAACGACCAACTGGAGAAAGGGATGCATGCTGGTGCATCGCAGGCGATAGTTCTGCAGCCGCTGCACGCGAAAGGATCTAATGTCTGATATCTCGCGCTGGCTAGAGAAACATGGCTTGTCCAAGTATGCCGGGTCATTTGCAGAGCACGAAATCGAACTAGGTGATCTGACCGAGCTAACGGACAAAGATCTCACTACAATCGGGCTTCCCCTAGGTCCGAGGCGCCGTTTCATGAAAGCTGTTCGAGCCGAAGCAAAGGGAGAAACTTACCCGCACAACACTGCGTTAGGTCCCGCGATCGTCGCTGAGCGTCGGCAGCTTACCGTAATGTTCATCGATTTGGTTGGATCAACGGAAATATCCCAGCGCGTCGATCCGGAAGATTTGGCGGAAGTACTCCGACTGTTCAAAGAAACCTGCGCCGCGTCGGTTGCCGCTTTTGATGGCCACATCGCAAGTTACTATGGCGATGGGATAATGGTCTTTTTCGGGTTTCCTCATGCGCACGAAGATGACCCAGAGCGAGCCATCCGCGCAGGTCTTCGTATTATCGAGGAAATTCCAGCCATCCGCACTCATGCGAAACTGAATGTCCGAATTGGGATCGCAACTGGGTTGGTTGTTGTCGGTGACTTACGTGGTGAAAAAATGTTCGAGGACGGAACGGCGATGGGGGAGACGCCGAACCTGGCCGCACGTCTGCAAGCAATGGCTGAGCCCGGGACATTGATCGTCGCACCTAATACTCATCATTTGGCGGGTGATGCTTTTGAATACGTTCTGCGTGGCGCATTCAAGCTCAAGGGTTTTGCCAGAGAGGTCGAGGCGTGGCAGGTGACACGAGCACGGGTTACGGTCAGCCGCTTCATGGCAGTGCATGACGAGGTGCTGAACCCTTTGATCGGACGCGCTGCAGAATTTGAAACCCTCAATGAAAAGTGGAAGTTGGCAAGTGGCGGTCAAGGGCAAGTTGTACTGGTGTCCGGCGAACCAGGAATTGGCAAGTCTAGATTAGTCGAAGAATTAAGGCAGAGCATTCCGAGGATGTCGCGCACTCAAACACGATATCAGTGTTCTCCGTACCATTACGCGAGTGCGTTTTATCCGGCCATTCGTCAAATTGAGAATGCTGCGGGCCTTCGTTCAGACGACAAAAACGAAGTAAAACTCAGAAAGATATCCTCTGTTCTTAGTGATCAGTCAGACCATACGCTAAAGCTGGCCGCGTCTCTTCTTTCGGTTCCATTTGAAGACCAACTGGGTGAGCTGAATCTGACGCCACAGCAACTCATGGATCAGACATTAGAAATGCTGCTTAGCAATCTGACTTCTCAGGCTGTGGAAAAGCCAGTGTTGCTTTTGTTTGAAGACGCGCATTGGATTGATCCGACAACCAAATTGTTGCTTGACCGAATTGTGGACCGGATTCGTGACCTTCCAGTGTTGGTCGTGATGACGTTCAGACCTGAATTCGACGCTGGTTGGGCACTGCAATCCAACCTTTGCAAAGTGGTCTTGAAGCAACTGGACTTTCACCAGATCAAAAACATTGTGGACGAAGTTGCAAAAGGTCATTCGATTTCTGACGAAATGTACAACGTCGTCGCTGCAAGATCCGATGGCGTCCCGCTATACGTCGAAGAAGTGACAAAAGATCTACTGGAATCAGGGGTTTTGACAAAAGGAAGGGACGCATACTCGAAGGGTGGGGCGTCTCCGGCCAGCTCGGTTCCAAGCACGTTGCACGATGCGCTTATGGCGCGGCTTGACCGACTGAGTTCCGTCAAGGAGGTCGCCCAGATTGGGGCGGTTATCGGACCTCAGTTTTCTTTTCCGTTGATCGCCAAAGTGGCTCGTATCAGCGACAAGCCGTTACGCGCAGGATTGGAACTTTTGGTCGACGCAGGCATCGTTACAGTTTCTGAAGAAGAAAATCTGGAAACTTTCAGCTATCGCCACGCCCTAATTCGCGACACAGCTTACAACAGCCTCTTGAAGAGCGAGCGCAGGGTTTTGCACGCACGTGTTGCGCAAGCCTTACGTGGTAAATCAACCCATATTGGCGATGCCAGTCCGGAAATACTTGCGCACCACTACACGATGGCGGGTATGAGCAAGGAAGCAATCGACTATCGTTATCTCGCCGGTCAACGCGCGGTCCAACGTTCTGCCAATATCGAGGCGAACACACAGCTGTCCTTGGCGATCGAGCAGTTGAGCCAACTGTCTCATGGTGTTGAGCGGGATCGGAAAGAAATTGAGGTTCAGGTTCTCAGAGCAGGTGTTCTACGATCGACTGCAGGAATAGCCGCCGATGAAACAGGGACCGTTTACGCAAGAATACGCGACTTGTGTGAACGGGTGGATGAAAAAGAACATCTGTTCCCTGTTTTGAATGGCTTGTACTCCTTTCACTTGGTGCGGGCTGAGTATGATTTGGCAAGAAGCGTTGCAGCGCAGTTGCTGAATTTGGCAGATACAACGGGTGAAACACACCATCAGATGGTAGGGCATCGAGCCATGGGTGCAGTGCTGTTTCATATTGGAGAACTAAACCCTGCATACGAGCATTTGAGTAAAGCGCTAGAGCTTTACAGTCCGAAGCGCGACGGGCACCTGGCCTACATATACGGTTCGGACCACGCAGCGATCACGTCCTGCTTTCTAAGTATGGCTGTATGGATGCGCGGTGAGCCAGACAAAGCACTTGAAGTCCAGAAACGAGCGGTTGCTGCGGCGCAAAAGTTGGAGCATGCACATAGCATAGCGCAGTCGCTAACCTATCTGTGTATGCTCTATCTTCTGCGCCGCGAACCTGGACAAGTTGTTGAAGTCGCAAATCAGTTGGAGGAGCTGTCCTCAAAACACTCGTTCACCTTCATGTCGCTGACAGCAAAGCTCTGGCGAAGCTGGGTGGATGCCTACCTTTCCCCTGAGCCGGAAAACATCCACGCATTACGAGAGGCATCGGAAGCGTGGTGGGCCAGCGGAGCTGGGAATTATAAGCCTTTCTTTTTGACGCTGATTGCGGAACTCACGTTGAAAACGGGTGACCGGGAAGCCGCCTTACAGTGCTTGGCCGAGGCACGAAGATATCAAAGCCTCACAAACGAAGGGTGGGCGCAAGCTGAGACCGACCGGGTTTATGCTCTCGCAATTTCTGAAAGTCGGTTCGCCGAAGTAGAGTTTTGTGAGGCTTTGAACACGGCAAAACGACAGCAAGCAAAGATGTACGAACTTCGGATTGTTGTAGACTATATTAAGAGCTGCCAAAAATTTAGACAGACCCCCGCTCCCAACTTTGGCTTAAGTGCTGTCTTAGATACTATCATAGGAGGAGAGCTAACAGCCGATGTGAGCAACGCCCAAAATCTACTTGATCAGACAACTTTAGACTAACTCTCAAAAATTCAGAGCGGCGCAGTTGGGTAGACTGGAACCCATACTCGGAACTTAACTTGGTGTTCGTCTGTTTGAGCGTTCGACAGAAATTGTATCCGGGAATATCCGACCCGCGTTTCTTCATAGGTCGCTCTCTAGCGTACAGTACTCAATTCCGCTCAATTTCTGCGCTGCCCGAAAAGTGGACATTCATGCCCAGAGCAGCGAATGACAGGTTTGTCCGCATAGCAGTCGTTCACGCAGAGTATGGCGAACGGGGGCGCATTGGATTCAAATTTTAGCCTTTAATAGCTGCGAAAAGAAGTGGACGTGTCGCATGGGCATACTATTGTGGTTTGCCCATGCGAAATGACACATTCGGTATTTTTCCATCAGCCTACCGATAGTTATCTGAACGCTCAGCTTCTCTTTGAAGGCTTGCGGAACGGTCTTGCTTCTCCGCCCTTGCCGTTTCTGTTTTTTGAACGCGCGGTGTCTTTTTTCTTGGTCTTGTGAGGCGTCTTTCGTTCTCTCAGAGATTTGGAGGCGTCCGAGGCGTTCTTGTCTCGTTTTTGCCGTTTCTTATCCTTCGTGGCGGGTTGTGGATTTGCCGTTCCGCGCTCGCTGGTCCGCTGCGCGTGCGAAGCATTGGCCTGCTTTGGTTTGTCCTTGCTCGCGGGCTTATGCGATGTGCTTGCGGCGGACTTCCCTCTGCCCTTTGGGTGTTTGGGCGCGACTTGGGCATCTTGCTCTGAAGGTTTGGAACTGCGCGCAGCTTTTGACGGTTTGCCGGACCGCGGCTTTTTGTTCTTGGCAGCGTCGTCCGATGAACGTGGTGCCGCAGGCGGCCCCTTAGGAGAGGCATCGAAATCTGGTGTGCCCGCCAGCTCGGTCAGGGTCGCGCCTTGTTCTATGGTGAGTCCGGCCCCCAATTCTTGTTTCATTGCGGGCACTGCATCATTGGCAATCTCGACAAACGTCTCTTGGTATTGAACGCGGATTGCGCCGATGGCGTTTTTGGATAGACCCGCATTGCGGCACAGCATTGGCAACAACCAACGCGGCTCTGCACGCTGTTTACGCCCCAGGGAAAGTGAGAACCAAGTGCTTGGCCCAAACGCCGCACGCGTATCAGATTTGCTTTTTTTAGTCTCTGACACCGCTCCCAGAATCTCCGGTGCTGAGTGGCGCTCTCGGTAGAGGCGCAAATAGGCTGCGGCGACCTGTTCTGGTGTCCTTCCGCTTAGCAGCCGTTCTGCAAAAGCCGTTTCCTCGACGCTTGGCACCTCATCCAAGGCAGGGTTGGAAATGATGCGCTCCTCTTCCCGAGCGAGCACCTCATCCGCTGAGGGAGGGACACCCCATTCGGCCTCCAACTTGGCCGTTTTCAGCAATCGTTGCGCCTTTGAGCGCTGCCGTCCCGGTACAATCAAGATAGACATCCCCTTGCGCCCGGCGCGGCCCGTGCGTCCAGAGCGATGCAGCAAAGTTTCGGCATTCGACGGGAGATCTGCATGGATCACCAACTCCAACCCCGGAAGATCAATACCACGGGCGGCCACGTCCGTCGCCACGCAGACCTGCGCACGCCTGTCACGCAAAGCCTGCATCGCGTTGGAGCGCTCTGCCTGGCTGAGTTCCCCCGACAGGGAGACAACAGAAAACCCCCGATTGGAGAATTTTGCGGTCAGACGCGCAACCATGGATCGGGTATTCGCGAACACAATCGTCGTCTGTGCGTCGTGATAGCATAGCAAATTGATGATCGCTTTTTCGATATCTGACGGGGCCACGTTCAAGGCACTGTATGTAATGTCCGAATGCTGTGCTTCTGCGTTTCCGACCTTGATCCGCTGCGCGTCTTCCTTCTGGTAAGTCTGCGCAAGCTTGGCGATGCCTCGCGGAACGGTGGCCGAGAACATCAAGGTGCGGCGGCTTTCAGGCGTTTGATCAAGGATAAATTGAAGGTCTTCGGCGAACCCCATGTCCAACATTTCGTCGGCTTCGTCGAGAACGACAGTTCGCAAATCGCTCAGGTCGATGACGCCACGTGAGATATGATCGCGCAGCCGTCCGGGTGTGCCGATCACGACATGCGCGCCGCGCTCGATCGTCCGGCGCTCTGTGCGGGCATCCGTGCCACCGACGGCTGACGCAGTGACGATCCCGGCCTCAGCAAACAGCCAGTCGAACTCTCGCCGGACTTGCAAGGCCAGCTCGCGCGTGGGTGCGATGACCATAGCCAACGGCACCGCCGGTCGGTCGAACCGACCGTGCTTGTCGAGAAGCTCTTTCGCCATTGCCAGCCCGAAGCCTACGGTTTTGCCAGACCCGGTTTGCGCAGAAACAAGCAAATCCTTTCCCGCCAGCGCCTCATCTGACACAGCCTTTTGTACAGGCGTCAAGTCGCTGTAGCCTTTTTGGGAAAGTGCTATGGATAAGGTTTGCGGAAGGTCAGAGAAATCTTGCATGGGTCACCAAATGCCGGGAAAGACCTGGCGATAATGGTATTTGGTGCGGATGTATAGCCTGTAAACTGCGTTTGAAAGAGAATGTGTCAATCACAGGAAATGAACTTTTTCACCCGCTCAACCTATAGCCGTTGTGAGAGCTTTGATTAAACCAAAATCGAAACCGTACTTGTGCCGTCAGCACGCCTTTGAACAAAGGTTTCACGGGTAGTGTTTCCTTTCGAGGTGGGGCGTTAGCCGTGCACGTGCTCGGCAATGAGTTCCGCGACGGACGGACCTGGTCCGACAAGTTCCAACACGTTGCGGTCGGGGTCGCGAATGAAAATGGTTTTGGTGCCACGGAAGTCGCGGCGCCCGGTGATGGCGATGCCGTTCAAGCGCCGCCGCACGCGTGCTTGGGCACACGCCTAGTCATGTCAGCAAAGAACTTGCGCGCTAAAAGGAGCTTTCGAGGGGCTTTCTAGTTCTGAACCTGGAAGAGTACGGCTCGCCACCCGCTGGAGTGAATGTCATCTATGCAAGCCGCTCAAATTTGCCGGCGAAGACCCGTGCAATGATTGATTTCTTGGCAGAAAAGAGTAGCAAGTATTCCCGTAACGACGCATGAAATTCGCTGCCCTAACGAACGCCTTGGCTTTGGTGCTTTTTTGAAAGCGGACTTTCAGCGGAATTTGCCGAATGGCAACTTTGTCCGCACAGCGGTCATTGATGCCTAACGCACCGCTAGACTGCTTTGACCCCAGAGCGGACCTTCGTCTTGCTGTTGGAAACGCGGGACCAACGAAGGACCACATACCTACTTACACAACCCGGCGTCGAAGGCGGCCATCATGGCGCTTCGCAGGCGATCCACGTCTTCGTCCACCGAAGCGGAATGATCGCATTTGAATGACGGCAATACCTCGACCCGGATCGTTCCGCTTTTGGGTAAGTGTTTGTCGCGCGGCATAAGTGCGTCGGATGCGTGAATTACAATGGGCCGTATTGTACGACCGGTGGCGCGCGCGACTATTACAGCTCCTGCCTTGAACGTGCCGAGGCTTTCGGAGCTTGTGCGCGTACCCTCTGGGAAAAGCACAACAGAGCGGCGTGCGGGCATGGCGCGGACGGCAGCGGTGAGTGTTTCGAGCGCCACTGAACCGCTTCTCCGGTCAATCTCCACCAGCCCAGCGCCTTTGAACCCGTGGCGCAGGAGAACCGCGTCGCAAAGTTCCTTTTTGGCGGCGAAGGTGATCCACTTGGCGTCGGGCACCACGTCCATCAGAGCAAAACCATCCAGATGGCTGCGGTGGTTGATCACGATGATGCTGTTGGTGTCGGCGGCCAGCGCGGCCCTGTCGGCTTGTGTCATCTCTGTTCGGATGCTCAGCAGCCACAGAAGCCGCGAACAAGCACGTTTGACTAGCGGCCAGTACCAGCCGCGAAAACCTCGCCGTTTACTGTAAAGCAGGGGCACAAAGGCGATGTACAGGAAATAGACAGGACCCAGCAGGAACAGGGCGACGCGTTTTATGACCCGCAGGGGGGCCGGGTCTGTGGCCGCAAGCGCGACTGTTTCCTTTGGAGGCTGGAGTGACATAGGTTCCCGTTGATTGTGCTGACTGCCGGGAGAGGTTCACGAGGTTTCTCCGTTAGGCATTTGTTGCCTACCCCTTGGACGCAAGGTCCGACAAGCGCCCTGCATCCCGCCTCTATGCGGCAATGGCCAGGGCACATCAACAGAAAGTCTGACATTGGCGACTGGTAACAATAGCTGGTTTTAGCCTAAAGCGGTCACTCTTTGCAGGTCAGTGGGGCGCGGCAGATACGCGCCGATGTCACTTACTAAGCTGCGTCCGATAATAAACAGCAGGATTTGCGGCCTCAGGCGTGTCTATCTGATTTGTCGGACAGAGGCAGACTCGCTTGTTCGGTGTTGTGGCGGTAGCTACAGTGAAAGGACGGAACGCAAATGGGAATGTTCGGATGTCTTTACAGACAGGTTACCTGCTAATCGCCGATATTACTGGTTATACAGGATACCTAACCCGGTCAGAGTTGGAACACGCCAACCCAATCATCCGCTCTTTGCTTGAGGCGATTGTTGGTGAACTGAAAGACCCAATGAAGTTGCGGGGTCTAGAAGGTGACGCCGTTCTCGCTTATTCAAGTGGACCGTTCCCTTCAGGTGAAACCTTTCTCAACACATGTGAAAACCTTTACCGGGCCTTCGCCGAACGCCGTCGGAACATTGTGCAAAACACGACCTGCCCATGCAATGCTTGTCGCAACGTAGCCGATCTTGATCTGAAGATCCTTGCGCATCACGGAAAATTTGAAGAGCTGACGATCGGACCGATGAAAGATATCTCTGGTGCTGACGTCATACTTGTGCATCGCATGGCGAAGACCAATGTGAAGGAGGATACCGGTATCCGTAGCTATGCTCTGTTCTCGGAAGATGCATTTCAGGCAATGGGTATCAACTCTGAACTAATGCAGTACAGCGCTCAGTTTGAGCACTTTGGTGACGTACCCATGCGGGTCTATGACCTTGCTGCTGCTTGGCAACGATACCGTGAGATCGTCGGACCCGTCCGCGTTACTGACGAGGATGCCGTGTTCACAACTCGGCACTTACTGAAGGCCCCGCCGGTTGTGGCCTGGGAAATGCTTACAGATCCCCGGCTCAAGATGCGCTGGATGATGTTGAAGGATGCTTATCGGGAAGGTGATACCTCGCGAACGGCTGCTGGCGTTCGTCTGCACTGCATTCATGAAGCAGCTCATTTCCAGATGCTGATCGTTGACTGGAAACCGTTCGAATATGTGACTGATATCCTTCACAATTCGTCCATTGAGGGCCTAACAAACCTAGAGACTTATGAGTTGGTCCCTGTAGACGAAGGCACAGAGGTCGTGTTTCGGATGGGGCAGCTGACTGACGCTGAAGGCAAACATCATTCTGCAGAGGAATCTGCGGTAATCGATCTGTTCGAGAATTTTTACCCGGTGGCTTTCGGTATTTTGGACGATATGGCGTTGGAGTTTCATCAAAAGAAACATGAGTAACGAAAATGACTCTTGGGCGATAATAAGTGCGCCTCCCCTTTGTGAGGCATCCGTTCGCTTTGAAATCCCCTCGCGTTGAGTCATCAGCCGTTCGGCAAATCGGGATCGGGTTGCTGTAAGAACTTTCAATAACCGGCCATGAGTGAGCGAGGATTTTTCGTAGCAGACATTACCGAAAGACTGCTCGGAGCCAACAATTCAGCCTGGGCAGTTTTCGATTTAGTGCCGAGAGATTGATGTCTGTTTCGCACTGGCTGTTCAGAAAATCACATTGAGCATTAGCAAGGAAACCAACAAAAACAGAATGGTCATGATGCCGCCGGAGCGCACGAAGTCCAAAACTTTGTAACCCGCCGGCCCCATAATCAGTGCGTTTACCTGATGGGTCGGAATGATGAAGCTGTTCGAGGTCGAGATTGCAACTGTTAGCGCAAAGGCGGCCGGGTTTCCGCCGGCGGCTACGGCAATTGAAACGGCAAGGGGTACGAGTAGGACGGTGGCCCCGACATTTGACATAACCAGAGAAAACGCGGTGGCCAGTATTGCGACGCCCGCTTGAAGCGCCCAAATTGGCCAACCATTCAAAATGATCATGATTTGCTGAGCAATCCAAGCCGCAGTACCGGTATTTTGCACCGCTTGTCCCAGCGGTATGAGGCATGCCAGCAGAAAAACCGTGTTCCATCCGACTGCCCTGTAAGCCTCATCGACACTGAGGACACGCGTGAGCATCATTCCAGCGGCACCTGTCAGAAGGCAAAGGGATAAGCGAACGTCGGTGAACAGTATCAGCGACAGCGAAATTGCGAAAAAGGCCAAAGCCCAACCGACCTTCTGAGGCCGCAGCTCATCTTGCGGAAAATCTGTTGTCACGACCACAAAATCTGGATCCCTTTTGATCCGCATTAGGTTGTCCCACCTTGTGTGCGCAACAAGCATGTCGCCAGCGTGAAATTCTTCGAGCCCGATCTGAGTGGACTCGTGCGTATCAGTCTCGACGTGGCTGAGCGTTTCTTCTCCTCGATGAATTGCAAGCAATGACATGCCATATGTCTTTCGGAACAAAAGCTCGCGGGGGCATTTCCCGATCAGCTTGCTGTCGGGCGTCACAACGACTTCGGCTATTCCGGCATTGGTTGGTGCAAACTCTTCTACGAAGATATCCAGCTCAGGCAGAACAGTCAGACCGAATTTCTCTGCAAACTGTTCGACGACCGTGCGGTTACCTATGATCGCAAGCCTGCACGGAGCGGCGATCTCGGCGGTCAAAACCTGAACCATAGAAGTCTTACCGCGATAAAATGTGGATATTATGTAGAGATGATTTTCATGGTTGATGTCTGCCAGTATCTGCCCGACCAACGGGCTTTTTTCTGGCACGATCACTTCAAAAACATCCGCCTGCAACCCGTAAACCCGTTGCAGGTATTCCTGCGTACCTTGCCCTGTGCCGGTGTTGTCAGACCCTGTATCGCCGGGCAGGACCCAGCGTCCAAACAGTAGAAAGTACCCGATCCCGGTCAGGATCAAGGCCGCACCGATTGGCGCTACGGAGAACAGGCCAAAGGGTTGGATTTTCTGACCTTCAGGCAGCCCCTCGTTTGCAGTCTGAACCAGGTCGTTCAGCAAAATCAGCGGAGACGAACCGACCATAGTCATCGTGCCGCCAAGAATGGCACAAAACCCCATGGGCATCAGCAGGCGCGACAGCGGAATCCCGGACCTCGAGGAAATGCGGCTGACGACCGGCAGAAACAACGCGGCAGCCCCGACATTCTGCATGAATGACGATATTACCCCAACCGTTCCAGAAACAATCGGCAGTACCCGACTTTCGGCTGAGCCACCATATTTTAGAATGACCGCAGCAACCTTGTTCATGATACCAGTTTTGTCCAAGCCGGCACCGACGATCATGACCGCGATGATAGAAATCACGGCGTTCGACGCAAACCCATCAAACAGATGCGTAACATCCGCCAGGTTCTCAAGCCCCGGTGCGTAGCTGAGTAGCCCGACGAGGACTAGAACCAGTATGGCGGAGAGGTCAATTCTGACAATTTCTGATACGAACAAAAAGACGGTGAAGGCCAGCAAAACGCAAACCACTCCCATCTCAAACGTAAAGGTAATTTGTTCCAAGGAACCCACCGAGACTTGGATATTTTGTATAAAGGCAATACCTAAACTATCGCGCCCACACTGTCATGATATTTCAATTTTCAGCGGGGCTGTGAAATAAAATTCTAAGACGTGACAACAGAATGTCGCTACATAGTGATTGCCGGGAAACACGTTCCTCCGTCGCCTGTGTTGCACGCCACTTGATGTTCACCACTTAAACGAGACTTAGTCATATCAATCAGGTGTGTTTTCGCTGATCAAAACGACCCGCTTATCCCAACCTTTGACGTCTCCATTCCATGAGCGAGGCGTTGACGTCAGCCACGAAGCCATCCGGTTCTGGTGGCATCGGATGGGCCCGACAGATCGCCTGCCTCAGCGCAGGTATGGCAAAGCAGTTGCCCAAAAGCGTTGGGTCACTATGCTGATGAAATGGCTAAACGTACGTTGCTTGTGCTCAATAGGAAGTCCGCTGCAAGGCCAGACTTGCGGTCAGCGGTGCGTCCGCTTGAAAAGGAACTGGGTATCAAGGTCGTCATACCTTGGTCGGGTAAGGACTTGCGGAGATCTGTTCGGGAAGCCGTCGGCGATGGCGTGACCCGCATAATTGCCGGAGGAGGTGACGGCACGTTGAACGCAGTCGCGGATGCTGTTTTGCGACTGAAAAAAAGCGCAGGTGTTTCATTGGGGCTGGTTCCGCTGGGAACCGCGAATGACTTTGCGCGATCTTTCGGTGATGACGGAACGGATTTGGCCACGTCTGTCCGCGTTGCTGCGACGGGAAACCCCAAGCCGATAGACATTGGATTTATCAACGGAAAACCTTTTGTAAACGTTGCCAGTGGTGGATTTGGCGCAATGATTACCGCGACGACGCCCAAAGAGATGAAGAAAAGGCTGGGCGGACTGGCCTATACTCTGTTCGGGCTTGCCCGGTTGTCCGATGCGAAATCGGTGCCGGCGCATATCACGATTGATGGCGGAGACCCCTACGAAGTTTCAATTTCCGCGATCGCAATTGCCAACAGCCGGTATGCAGGGGGCGGGTTCGACGTAGCGCCAGCGGCCGAAGTGTCTGATGGTTTGCTCGATCTGAGTGTTCTGTCTGCCGAGCGGCTGATGCCGGAAAAAGTACCGTTTGGCCGGTTGCCTGACATATCTGACCCAATCGAAGGCATTGTTCAGCGATCCCGTTTGAGGTCCATGGTGCTGGAGACCACACAGCCATTCCATATGAATCTGGACGGCGAACCTATGGTCGATCAACGATTTGAAGTTTCGATCAAGCCGCAAGCGCTGGGATTTGTTTTCCCAGAAGAATCCGAGAACTCGTGATCTCTGCAGTTTACCCCAGTAGCCTCGGCGCGTGATGCCGAAAGGGTTTCGGCCCTGTCAGCGGCTGTGGTTCAATCGTTAATTTTCCCGTCACCGGACATCAGTATCGCGATTGGCTGTGTCGAGGGGATGTTCGACAGAACAATCATTATGCATACGGTGATCGGTACGCTCATCAATGCTCCGGCGATACCCCAAACCGCCGTCCAAAACGTCAGTGCCAAAATCACCATAAGCGGAGACAAATTCAGGCTCTTGCCCAGAAGGGTGGGTTCCAGAATGTTCCCGATCGAGAACTGAACAGCGCCGCACCCGATCAAAACAACCAGGAAAGGCAGTACCTCCTCAAACTGGACCAGTGCGACCAAGGACGGAAGTGCTACGCCGATGATGGACCCAACTGTTGGAATGAAATTCAGTAGAAACGCGAGAACCGCCCAGGTTTCCGAGAAATCCAACCCGACGGATGCCATGACGGCGAAACTGGCAAATCCAGTCATTGCACTAACCAGCGTTTTTATTCCCACGTAACGCTGAATACTGCTGGAGGTCTTTTCTAGAACCCTCCGTACTTTCTCCGCCCCTTCGGCGTCTTGGATCGCCAGCTTGATCTTGGTCCGCATGGGGACGCGCTCGACCAGCATGAAGGGGACGTAGAGAAGCACGAGGAAAAAGGCGCTTAGGAACGCTCCGGCGGACCCGATAACACCGCGCGCGAAGCCCGCTAGATTTATCTGCTCCAACGCCTTCATCGCGGTATCATAGTTGTCTTGCCCAACCAGCGAAACAACTTGAGCCAGCAAACTGGACAGGCGTTGTTCATAGCGGGGGAAGGCTTCGGAGACTTGCCCAGCCTGGCTTGAAAGAATCGACAGAATGACCGAGAGCCCGATTAGAATGACGGAAATTGCGGAAAGATGCGCCAACCATTTCGGGACGGCTTTGCCAAATATCCGTATTTTGTGAATTCGATCGGACGTTGCCGTCAGCAGCACAAACAAGAGTGCGGCAAAGGAAAGCGGAACCAGTACCGATGCTGCAAGCACCAACGACGCGACGGACAAGAACAGAAGCGCAACCAGATGATACCAGAATGTGAGGCCCATCAGGTAGGAAGCGGGTTTGTCGCTCTGCGTTGATTGTTTCATGAATGGGTTCCGTCCGTAAACATACAGGAATTGCCGACAATGAACTAACTATTGGGCATTAGGTCGCCTCAGCCTGATTTTGGCAAGTGTTACGAAGCAATTGGTACTGGAGACCGATGTGCTGACCTCAGCCGCACAGCGCATGGGTTTTCCATCGCTTGACAGGACTGGGGCTGTACCTCCGGTGATCGACATCAATGAAACCGATACCGCGACACGGGCGCGTCATTTCTGTCGCCATCAATTTGATTGGAATCTAAACTGGGCCAAGTGCCTTTGCCTTGCGCTATCTTGTGAAGTTTCCGAACTGGACGAGGGGGTTGTGGTTCGGGTGGAATGATCGCTGCAAAAAGAGGAGGGGTATTCGCAATGTGCTTTTCATCCGAAGCCAGTTTCGTCGCGGGCGCGGCCCTTGTTGCCTGTAGCGGTCTGACCATTCGACTGACTGTGCGGAAAGGGGTGCGTTATCTTCCCTTGGCCTGCCTTCCGCTTTTTTTCGGCCTGCAACAAATATCCGAGGGCTTCTTGTGGGTGTCTATCAACACTCCGGATGCAAGCCCCTCTGTCGCCGCGGCGTTGATATTTCTATTTTTCGCGTATTGGTTTTGGCCGTTTTGGGTGCCTCTTTCGGCTGCGCTTATCGAGCCGAGCTTGCGGCGCAGACGTTTTTTTCAAGTCATTTGCGGGCTAGGGTTCGGTTTAGGAATGTTTCTGTACTTGCCCGTGCTTTGGGCGCCAGACACACTGGATATCGAACTTTCCAAGCACTCAATTCAGTACAACAACGTTCATATGTTCCCCACCGAGACAACCAAGATCATAGCGCGCCTGCTTTATGCGCTTGTGATCTGTATTCCGCTTGTTGGATCAAGTGACAAAGGGGTGCGGGGATTTGGCTACCTGATCGTTGCGTCCGTCGCCGCAGGGTTCCTCTTTGCATCGTATGCCTTCACATCCATCTGGTGTTTTTTCGCCGCCATTCTGTCCGTCTATATTCTCTATGTTCTGCGCTACGGCAAACCCGAGGCGGATCAATGGGCAGGCACAGCGAAGGGCTGAAATTCGTTTGGGTTGGTGGGTATGCTGCTTTGCACTGGCTGTCTGAAAGACCGGTTATTTTCTAATCCGGCCGGGTGGCCGGGCACGGGTTCGCCCTGCAAGCCGTGGGCACTTCCGATCAGCCGCGCATTGGTGGATGCAATCAATTCTTGGGTCTGGACCAGCGCAGAACAAGATTGGCTGCAATCGGTGCGCCGATGATGACCAGAACGATCCGCGTCAGATGGTGGGTGATGACAAAGCCCAGATCAGCGCCGGACACGATTGCCAGAACCGTCATTTCGGCTTGGCCTCCGGGTGCAAAGGCAAGGAACGCTTCGACGGGTTGACCCAGCCCAAGTGTGGTGACAACGGCCGTGAACCCTGCAGCAAGAATGGCGAGTACAACGACGTAAGCCACGCCTGCCGCAACAACCCAGCGAAGCTCGCGCAAGGTCACGCCGACGAATTTCACACCGATCCCGCACCCGATGAAGAACTGAGCAAGCAACACCGCTTCGCGCGGCGGGCGCGTGTGGATGAAATCCCCTAATGACAAAGCAGCCGTTAGGATCATCGGCCCAAGTATGGATGCGCCGAACAGCCCTATTTTTTCGCCGCCCTTCCAGCCGACGAATGCGGCCAGAACCATGAGCAGCAATTCACGAACCGGCAACTCACTCGCAGGTTGCCCGATTGGGTTGGTCAGCTCTGCGTCATAGAAAACCGTCAAGAACAATGGGGCCAGGGTGACGATAATCAGAACGCGCGTTCCGTGGATCAGCGACAAGGTGCGCGGGTCGGCTCCGGCTTCGGTCCCGAATATGATCATGTCCTGCAATCCGCCGGGCATTGCTGCGTAGAACGCGGTCTTTGTGTCAAAACCCCAAACCTTGCGAAAGAACGGCACTCCGACCAAGGCGATCAGAAGGATGAAGACCGGGATCAGCATGATGGAGGCTGCCATCTTTGGAAGCTCGGTGAACAGGCTGGGCGTGATCGACGCGCCAACCGCGACGCCAAGGATGGTTCTGGCCGCGACAGAGATTTCCCCGAACCCTTCCATCGGGGCATGAGCCAGAGCAGCGATGAGGCAGGCGCTCATGGGGCCGAACAAAAACGGCAGTGGCAGATCCAGAGCCCAGAACAGGACTGTGCCGATTACGGCCAGGCCAAATGTCATAGACCTTTTCATCAACAGCGTGGGTGGGGACTTCGGGGTCGGCAATTTGCGGGTTCCGTCACGTTTGACTGACTTTGTATCCAGATGTATACACGTGGACGCAATACATAAGAGCGAGTGCTATGTCCACCCTAGACGACCCAATTCAACCCGGCCCTCAGGGGAACTCTGCCTATCATCGACTGCTGGAGGACATTCGCGAAGGCTCTTTGCTACCCGGCGAACGCCTGCGCGAGATTGAGCTGTCAGAGAGGTTTGGCGTCAGTCGGACACCGGTGCGCGAAGCGATCCGGCAGCTTGAGGCAGATGGTCTTGTTGCCCATATCCCCAGACAGGGCGCGACGGTCCGCAGCCTCGACTACGCCGAGGTGATGGAGCTGTACGAAATGCGCGCCGTGCTCGAGGGGACCGCCGCGCGCCTCGCTGCGCGGGCGGCATCGGATGTCGAGCTGGATGAGCTGGAGGTTCTGAACGACCGGTTGGCCGAAGCAGGCACCGGGCCGGAAGCCGCGCGGATCAACCGAATTTTTCACGCTACGCTTTTGGATGCGGCCAAGAACCGGTTTTTGGCAAAGTCGATGCTGTCGCTACAAAAGGCATTGCTGATCCTGGGGCCATCACAACTGCTGGACAGTGACCGGGCCGAAACCGCCGTGGTTGAGCATCGGCAGATTATGGCAGCCCTGACATCGCGCGACGGGGCTGCGGCAGAAACAGAAATGCGCGCGCATATTCACGCGGCTCAGCGTATGCGAATTCGTGCGCTTCAAGAGCGCGACCGCACGACGGATCAAGGCCGATAGGAAGCCTGGACACTGACGGTATTAAGGGTGGGGTCTTGCGGGCGCCCCTTCATCGCTTTTTGCTGAGTCCGCGACTCTCTTGAGCCGACAAGCCGAGGGCAGGGCGCGTGTCGCGCCACATCACAGGAACCCAGCGCCAAAAAGCAACGTGCTGCTGATCACTCCAAGGATCGGTACAATAGGGGGGACACGAAAATGCGCTTCTGCTGTGTCGGGTTTCGTCTTGATAAGGATCAGCGACATGTTGACCAAGACAAAGACACCCAAGACGATCTGAGAGGTGCGTTCTGCAAGAATGCCGATGGGCAGAGTTTGTGTCAGCAGAAGAATTGTCACCACGACCAGCAAGGTCGCGACGACCGGCGTTTGTGTCGCGCGAGGGACTGTTGCCAGAACGTTCGGAAGATGGCCTCGGTCAGCAAGTCCATAGATCACGCGCGACGCCATGATCATCTGGATCAGCACTCCGTTGACGGTCGCAACGATTGCAACCGAAGAAAACCCCTGTTTGATGAGTGTTGGCGCTTCTGTAAAAACCAGCGCAAGAGGCGCGGCCGAACTTGAAAGATGGTCAATCGGGACTACCAGCAACACCGTCATCGACGTCGCCAAGTACAGCACCGTGGCCAGAACCAGAGTCAGCAGGATCGCCCTTGGTATGGTGCGGACCGGATCTTTGACCTCTTCTGCGACGTTTGCCATGTCCTCAAAGCCGACAAAGGCAAAAAACGCCAACAACGACGCGGCGAAAATGCCCCTCCACGTGTTCATTTGGAAGGGCGGCACCATTTCGCTTAGCGCATAGCCTTGCGGATCATCAATCGAAAGACCCCAGCCAACGACGAACAGCAGCCCTGAAATCTCGATTACTGTGATGACGGCGGCAACGAAGACAGACTGTGTGATGCCCCAGAGGGCGATCAGCCCCATGGCAAGAACGACAATGATCGTCAGAAACGCGGTTCCCAAGCCGGTCAGGGCGTTCAGATACGAGGCGGCGCCGATAGCGACAGCCGAGGCTGAAATCACTCCAGATGCAGCGACCGAAAGGCCAACCAGAACGGCCATCCAGTTTCGCTGAAACCCGGCCTCTACATAGGCGGCTTCGCCCGCGCTGACGGGATAACGCGTCGCAAGTTCCGCATAAGACAAGGCCGTCAAGGACACCACGAGCGCGGCCACAAGAAACGAATACGCCGCATATGGCCCCGCTATGTCGGCCGCTGTCCCGACAAGCACGTAAATTCCTGCGCCGACGGTAACGCCCAGACCGTATAGTGTGAGCAACGGAGTCGTCAGCGCCCGACGCAGTTTTGGAGGCGTTTGGTCAGTCGTTGCCATGCGGATCGCTCATCAACAGTCCTCTGTTTCCAATTCAGATAAATTGCGGTGTTCCAATTGTTCAAAACGCTTATACGCAAGAGGGGCTCGCCACCTTTCATGCCGAACCCCCAAGGTGGAACCTCCACAAGTTTTGAATTCCGTTCACCATCATGCGTATTGGGGACAGGTCGGTGAACGTAGACCGTTATAAAACATTCGTATTTCACTATATGATGTGGCCGCGCGCCTTGATCTAAATCAACTCATTCCGATGGGTAGGCCTGCAAAGCAGCGGAGACTGCGCAGGGAAACTCCGGCTCTGACCTGGGCTGTTTCTTTCGAGCGGGAACATGAGAGAGGTCAAAGAAGTGCCAAGCAGAAGCCGTGTAGACTGATCCCGAACCAAGGGAAAACACAGGAGGAAAAGATGCGGGTTATACGTGGAATTGCGCTGGCCGCTCTTACGTCTGGCGCGGCAATAGCGCAGGATTTGAATGTTCAGGACGGGAATGATCTGTACAGGACATATTGCTGGCAGTGCCACGGATTTGAGGCGACCGGAGACGGACCAATGGCCGAGATGCTGGCAATACGCACACCGGATCTGACCAAGCTGGCGGCGCGAAACGACGGAGTTTTTCCAACCGAACTTGTGGCCCGGCAAGTGGACGGGCGATCGCCTGTGCTGGCCCATGGCGGTGAAATGCCGATTTTCGGACCTGCGCTGGATTCAGACAAGCAGATCGCGTTGTCTTTGCCGAGTGGTCAACCGATGATGACCGGCGTGCCCTTGGCCAGCTTGATCGCATTTCTTGAAACGATTCAGGTTGAATAGGCGCTCGATCTCATAGGTCTGTTGGGGCTGCGGCCCCTAGACCGCGAACACGACCGTGCTGGCCAAAGTAAGGGCCAATTTGGGAGCCGGCCAAGTTGCACTGCGACCAAACTGGCAAGAAAATCACCTCAAGCGTTGCACACAATCCTGCAACGTTCATGGGGTTCCGGCCGCATTGATCTAAATTAAGGCGGATTTTCCAGTATCTGGCAAAATTGCGTGATTAGGGAAAAGGAGGAATGTCCGATGCCAGAAAAGAGTTCAAAATCCAGCTATCCCGGTCCACTTGTCGATGTCTTCAAACAGATGCAGTTCTCGGCATCTTCAAACCCAGTCTTCGGAGCGCAGATAGAGCAGTTCTGGGACGCTCAGGAAAAGATGCTGGCAGAGGCGGAAACTTTTGCCCAACACTGGTTCGAGCGTCGCCACGAAGCGGTGCGTTCTGCATTGAAGGCCGCGCGTTCGGCGTCGTCTGCGAACCCGGCCGACCCGTCAAAAGCGATGCAAACCATGACCGAATGGCAGCGTCGATCAGCAGAACGGATGGTGGCGGACGCACAGGAATGGTTTGAGACGGTTGCCCGTTGTGCGTCCTACGCCACTGAGACCGAAGTCAAAGCCGTCGAGAAAACCGTGGCAGACGTTACGAGTGCCGCAAAAGCCGTTGGAAAGTCATCGAAATCTGAACCGGTTTAGGTGTGAGCGGTCAAGATTTCTGGCCTGAATTCAACAGGAACACACAAGGAGGGGAAACATGTATAGGAACATCCTGATTCCTGTCGCTCTGGACAAATCCCACGACACTCAGGCGTCTTTCGAGGCCGCGCGGTTGTTGGCTGATTCCGATGCCGCCTTCACCGCGATACATGTGCAAGAGCCGATACCTGCGTATGTAGCCTCGCAAATTCCCGAAGATGTCTTTGCAAACACACGTCGTGAAGCGCAAGAAGAACTGCGTTTGCACGCTTCCGGGTTGCCGCGTGCCACTACGCGGCTCATCTCTGGGAACCCGGGGCGGGCGATCGTTGACTTTGCAAATGAACATGACATCGATTGTATCGTGATTGCTTCGCATAAGCCCGGCTTTGAAAACATCTTTCTCGGTTCCACCGCAAACCGCGTTGTTCATCACGCAAAATGCGCGGTTCATGTAATCCGTTGAGCTTGGGGTGCGCCTAGAACCTATCGCAAGAGATTACCAGTTGCCGGTCTCACCTTGGCTTTTGGCCTTGGCTGCCATGTTGCATGGAAAGGAAGCTCACCGTGCGCGCGATGATATTTGACGGAACCAGTACCCAGCTGCAACTGCGTGATCTGCCAATTCCCGAACCCGGCGCGGGTCAGGTACAAGTGCGCATTGAAGCGTGTGGAGTCTGCCGCACAGACCTGCATATCGTGGATCAGGATTTGAAGAATGCTGTCCTTCCCTTGATTCCGGGGCATGAAATTATCGCGCGTGTCAGCAAGCTGGGCGCTGGGGTCGATGCGTTCAGAATTGGTCAGCGCGTCGGCATACCATGGTTGGGCCACACTTGTGGTACGTGTGAGTATTGCCGATCGCAGCGCGAAAACCTCTGTGATTTTCCGGGGTTTACCGGCTATACAGTAAACGGAGGATACGCGGAATTTTGCGTTGCTGATGCTGGCTTTGTCTTTCCTCTTGCAGAAGATGCGACGCCCTAAGAACTGGCACCGCTTCTCTGCGCTGGGCTTATCGGTTTCCGCAGTTTCAAAATGGCCGGTAACCCAAAACGTCTGGGTCTTTATGGGTTTGGCGCTGCGGCACATATTTTGTGTCAGGTTGCCAATTTTCTGGGGATCGAGGTGTATGCCTTTACCAGAGATGACGATCTTGCTGCCCGAAAATTTGCCCTGGATTTGGGCGCAAAATGGGCCGGAGGCGCGTCTGAAACACCTCCCGCCAGTCTGGACGCGGCAATTATTTTTGCCCCGGTAGGGGGCTTGGTCCCGACCGCGTTGAAGGCAACCCGCAAAGGAGGGCGCGTCGTCTGCGGAGGGATTCACATGAGCGACATTCCCAGCTTCCCCTACGCCGACCTTTGGGAGGAGCGATCAATTCTGTCCGTGGCAAACCTCACTCGCGCGGACGGGCAGGAGTTTTTTGATCTGGTGGCAAGGATGCGGATAGAAACCAGCGTCGTGACGTATCCTTTGGAAAAAGCAAACGAGGCTTTGGAAGACTTGCGGCAAGGGCGGCTGCAAGGCGCCGCTGTTCTTAGGACTTAACGCGCTCCTGATCGACCACCCACCTTTCAAATCAGACTTCTTCCAGCGTTCTTGCTTGCCGGCGGACCCGCTTTGAAAAAAATTTCACACAAAGGTAAAAATACCAAAACTTATTGACTTGCCTTTCGGGTTGGCCCTAAAACTCCATTCATGCAATAAAAGGCATAAAGTGAAATTTCTTGCAAATGCTTTGCGGTGGAGGAAGAATGCAAAGCGCGTGCAGGAACACGCTCTTGGGAGGAGTTCTATGAAATACCGGAAAACCAACGGGATTATTGCCTCTGCCGCCATCGCTATTGCTGGCGTGACGGCTGCACCGGCGACGGCTGAAGGCATCATGTGCGAGCCGGGCGAGACCTACATCATGAACGTCATGGTATCGGGTCACCCCTACTGGGTGCCAGTGTATCAAGGCTTCAAGCAGGCGGCCGAGGCTTTTGGCTGCAAGACAGTCTTTTCGGGCACGCCGGACTATGACATCACCAAGCAGATTGCCTCGTTCGAGCAGGATCTGGTGAAGACACCTGCGGGCGTTCTGCTGCATCCGATGCAGTCCGACCCGTTCATCGAACCGATCAACCGCGCCATCGACAATGGCACCGAGATCGTGACGTTCGCCGCTGACAGCCCGAATTCCAAGCGCACGGGATATATCACTTCGGACAACCTTGCCGAAGCCAAGTTTGCGGCGGAGGAAATTGTCAAACAGGTCGGCGACAGCGCAGAATACGCGGTGCTCGAAAATCCGGGCCAGTCGAACCATGACCTGCGTGTGACCGCTCTGATCGCGTACATGGAGGATAACTATCCGAACATGACGCTGGTCGGTCGTCAGGCTACGAACCAAGACAGCAACGCGGCCTATCTTGCAACGGCCTCGATCATTCAGGCCAACCCGAATGTCGCCGCGATCTGGATCCCCGAGGCGGGCTCTGCCGAAGGTGCTGTAGCTGCCAAGCTGGAAACTGAATCGGACATTCTGATCATGCACGCGGACGTGACGCCGACCACGCTGGAGCATATCCGCGCGGGCAACATCCATATGTCGCTGAACCCCAACCAGGGCGTGCAGGGTTTCATGGGCTTCATGGCGGTGCACCTAGCTAATCGTTCGGACGTGTTCGATCCGTTCAACGACTGGAAAACCAGCGGCTTCAACCCGGTTCAGATCCCGTTCATGGACAATGGCTTTGCAGTCATCACCAAGGACAATGCCGACAGCTTTGATCTGAACGTCTACATGGAAGGCCGCGATCCGGCCTAATCGGGAAACTCCCCGATGAGCCGCCCGCGCAGTTCCAGAATTTTTCGCGGGCGGTTCAAGACGCCAATAATAGACACCCAACAAGGTGCTGCCATGCAAGACGACGTGATCCTACGGATATCGAACCTCAGCAAGTCCTTTGGCCCTGTCAAAGCATTGCGCGGGATCGACTTTGAACTCCGCAAAGGGGAAATTCACGCCATTGCAGGCGAAAACGGTGCAGGCAAGTCGACCTTGATGAATGTGATCGACGGGATTTTGCAGCCGGACAGTGGGCAGATCGTGCTGGACGGCAAACCGGTCAAAATCTCGTCGCCCACTATGGCACAGCAACTGGGCATCGGTTTCGTCCATCAGGAAATCGCCCTGTGCCCCGATGTGTCGGTGGCCGAGAATATCTTTATGGCCAAGACCAATGTCAGCCGCTCGTGGCTGATGGACTACAAGAAACTGGAACGCGAGGCGGTGGATGTATTCCGCCAGCTCAGCGACATCGACCCGTCGGTTCTGGTGAAAAACCTTTCGATCTCGAACCAGCAGTTGGTCGAGATTGCAAAGGCTCTGACGTTGGATTGTCGGATTCTGATCCTGGATGAGCCCACAGCCGCACTCACGGAAACCGAGGCTCAAACCCTCTTTGGCATCATGCGTAATCTGGCGGATCGGGGGATTTCGATCATCTACATCTCGCATCGGATGGTCGAGATTTTCGATAATTGCGACCGCGTGTCGGTGTTCCGGGACGGGCAGCACATTGTCACGAACGACGTGGCCGATATTCAGCCCAGCGATGTGGTGAATGCGATGGTCGGGCGGGTGATCGACAACCTCTATCCCGCAAAACAGCAAGCGCCTTCGGATGAGGTCATCCTCGACGTCCGCAACCTGACCGAGGTGACACGGTTCCGCGATGTCTCATTCACGCTGAAAAAGGGTGAGATTCTGGGCATTGCGGGTCTGATCGGTGCGGGCCGTAGCGAGATCGTCAAGGGCATCTGTCAGCTTGAGGGCGAGGTGACGGGGCAGGTCTGGTTGAACGGTAAAGAACTGAAACTGCGGAACTATCAGGACAGCATCGCCAAGGGGATGGTGTACTTGTCCGAGGACCGCAAAGGGGATGGCGTGTTTCTGGACCTGCCGATTGCCGCCAACGTCTCGGCCCTGAAGCTGGAGCAAGTGTCCAACGGGGTCGGTCTGATCCAGTCCGCGACGGAAGAAGCGCAGGCCGAGGCGCTGGGGCGCAAGCTGAACCTGAAATGCGGGTCGCTGAATGATCCGGTGTCGTCCCTCTCGGGCGGCAATCAGCAAAAGGTGGCGCTGGCAAAGATGCTGTCGGTCAACCCGCGCCTGATCTTTCTGGATGAACCGACCCGCGGGGTCGATGTGGGCGCGAAATCCGAGATCCACCGCATTCTGCGCGATCTGGCGCAAGAGGGCGTGGGGATTGTCGTGATCTCATCCGAGCTGCCCGAACTGATTGGTGTCTGCGACCGGGTGCTGGTGGTGCGCGAAGGGCGCATCAGCGGTCAGGTCACGGGCGATGAGATGACAGAAGAAAACATCATGCACCTGGCCTCGGTCATGGACGTGCAGCCCTCGGTCGCATGAGCGGAGAAAGCAATATGGACAACACCGTGAACCTGACCCAAGCGGGTGAAACCGACGGCGCACCGCTGCTGAAACGAATGATTCGGATGCGCGAGACAGGGCTGATCGTTATCATTCTGGCGCTGTTCCTGATCATGTCCTTCGCCTCGCCCTATTTCCTGACCTGGGCGAATATGCGGGCAATGTCGATGGCCTTTGCCGTCGATGGGTTGCTGGTGATAGGGATGACGATCCTGCTGATCTCGGGCGGGATCGACCTGTCGGTCGGCTCGGTCACGGCGCTGGCGATGGTGATCGCGGGGTGGCTGTTCCTGAGTGGTGTGAACCCGTGGGTGGCCTCGGCCATGGCGATTGCATTGTGTACGGGGATCGGTGCCTTCATGGGGTTCTTCGTGACCCGTGTGGGCCTACACCACTTCATCGTTTCGCTGGCGATCATGGTGATCGCGCGCGGTGCCTGTCTGCTGTTCACCGGAGGGCGTCCGCTGGGCCTTTATACCCTGCCGCCCGAGTTCAAGTTCATCGGGCAGGGCAGCATCGGGCCAATTCCGATTGTGATCGTCATCTTTCTGGTCTTCGTGATCGCCTTTGACTTCATGCTGCGACGCACGACCATGTTCCGCAAGGTGTTCTATACGGGCAGTAACGAAAAGGCCGCCGCCTATTCGGGTATCCGAACCAAGAAGGTCATCTTCCTGACCACGACACTGTGTTCAACCTTATGCGGCGTTGCAGGTATCATCTACATGGCGCGGTTCGGCTCGGCGCAACCCACCTTCGGGCTGGGGCTGGAACTGACCATTATCGCGGCTGCTGTCATCGGCGGGGCCAGTCTAAACGGCGGCTCGGGGTCCATTCTGGGCGCGATCCTTGGCGTTGTCCTGCTGTCGCTCGTCTCCAGCTCGTTGGCGTTGCTGGATGTGTCGGTCTACTGGCAGGACATCATCCGCGGCTCGATCCTGCTGGCGGCGGTGACCATCGACCACTATCTGAACAAAAGGCGCGGGTGATGGTCGACAAAAAGAAAGACTTTGAACTTATCCGGCAAATCCACACCGTTCTGGTCCTGCACTATATGGAAGGGCAGAAACAGGCTGATATCGCGCGGGCGCTGAACCTGTCGAATTCCAAGGTCAACCGCCTGATTACGCAGGGTCGCAAGATGGGCATGGTCAAGATCGACATCGAAAGCCCGTTCGAGACGCTGATGGATATCGAGCGTGACCTGACCCGCTCGACCGGCCTGTCCGAGGCCATCGTGACCCCCGCAGTTGCGGGCAGCGAGGAAACGACCTTGCAACAGGTGGGTCGTGCGGCTGCCAATCACCTGCTTGAGACCCTGCGCGACGGCGACGTCATTGCAATCACCGGCGGCAAGGCCGTCAGCGCCACGGTCGAGGCGTTGGAATCGGAACGTGATTTTGACGTGACAGTCGTGCCGCTGACAGGCGGCATTCAGGGCAAATATTATACGGATGTGAACCATCTGGCGACGCAGATGGCGGACCGGCTGGGCGGCAAGACCATGCTGCTGCACGCGCCACTGTTCGCCGAAAGCCGCGAACAGCGGGACATGCTGGAACAGGTCTCCTCGATCCGCGAGGTGCTGGATCTGGCCCGCCGCGCGAATGTGGCGCTTGTGGGGGTTGGTTCGATCGAACCCGAAGGCTCCAGCTATTACGACCTTCACCCGGTGCCCGAGGCGGATCGCAAGATGCTGATGGGTATGGGCGTGATCGGAGAGTTTCTGGCCCATCTGATCCATATCGACGGCTCGGTATCGAACTATGCGCTGAACTCGCGGCTGGTTTCGGTCACGCCGTCCGATCTGGCGCAGTGTTCGCGGGTGATCGGGGTCAGTGCCGGGGCGCAGAAAGTGCAGCCGATCAAGGCAGTATTGAACGGAAAGTTTCTCAACTCGCTGATCCTGGACGAAGATACAGCGACCGCAGTCATACAGGAAATGGAAGGAACACGAGATGTCGCATGAGATGCTGACACGGGAAATTGGTGCTTCGGGGATCGAGGCTTCGGTCATCGGGCTGGGCACTTGGGCCATCGGCGGGTGGATGTGGGGTGGTACGGATGAGGCCAAATCCATCGCCGCAATTCAGGCCTCGGTCGATGCAGGCGTGTCGCTGATCGACACCGCCCCCGCTTATGGGCAGGGCGTGGCCGAGGACATCGTCGGCAAGGCGCTGAAAGGGCGGCGTGACAAGGTGGTGCTGGCCACCAAATGCGGGCTGGTCTGGCACACGCAGAAGGGCAACCATTTCTTCGACTATGACGGCAAGCCGGTGCATCGCTATCTGGGCAAGGACGCGATCATCTATGAGGTCGAACAAAGTTTGACCCGTCTGGGCACCGACTATATCGACCACTACATCACCCACTGGCAAGACCCGACCACCCCCATCGCTGAGACGATGGAGGCGCTGGAAACTCTGAAACAGCAGGGCAAGATCCGGTCGATCGGGGCCAGCAACACCTCGGTCGATGAGGTGAAGGCTTATCTGGCAGCGGGTCAGCTGGACGCCGTTCAGGAAGAATATTCGATGGTCAAACGCGACATCGAAGGCACTCTGCTGCCGGTCTGTCGTGAGAACGGCGTGTCGGTGCTCAGCTACTCCTCATTGGCGCTGGGGCTGCTCAGCGGCAAGATCGGGCCGGATCGTGAGTTTACCGGGGACGATCAGCGCAAGGACAACCCGCGCTTTTCGATGGCGAACCGCCAGAAGGTCGCCAACCTGATGGAGACCATCGCACCCATTGCCGAAGCCCACGGCGCGACGCTGGCGCAGACGGTGATTGCGTGGACCGTGCAACAGCCCGGTATCACCTTCTCGCTGTGTGGCGCGCGTGACGCGGCGCAGGCGGTCGAAAATGCCAAGTCGGGCCAGTTGCGTCTGACCGACGGCGAGATTGCCGAGATCGACGCCCAAGCCCGCGCGCATCTCAGCGATCTGGACAGCTAAGCCCCAAGACCCCGCAACGAACAGGACCACCATGTCAGAACAACGGCACCAAAACCTGACAAAACTGCGTGAGAACGCTGTGTTTGACGTCGTGGTCATCGGCGGGGGCGTAAACGGGATCGGCGTTTTCCGGGAACTGGCTTTGCAGGGACTGCGCGTGCTGCTGGTCGAGCGCAACGACTTTGCCTCGGGCTGCAGCGCCGCGCCGTCGCGGATGATCCATGGCGGACTGCGCTATCTGGAGAATGGTGAATTCGATCTGGTGCGCGAGTCGCTTCAGGAACGTGATGCGCTGCTGCTGAACGCCCCGCATATGGTGCGGCCATTGCCGACGGTCATTCCGATCACCTCGGTCTTTTCCGGTATGTTCAATGCAGCGGCCAGCTTTGTCGGGTGGCAGGGCAAACCCTCAAGCCGGGGGGCGGTGCCGATCAAGCTGGGCCTGTCGTTGTACGACTGGGTGACGCGCAAACGGCGTATCCTGCCAAAGCATCATTTCAACGGCGCAGGTCGGACGCGCAAGGATTGGCCCGCGCTCACGCCCAAGGTCACGCGGTCGGCGGTGTATTACGACGCGCAGATCACACATCCGGAACGGCTATGTGTCGAGATGATCCGAGACATGCAGGTCGCTGCGCCCCATTGCATGGCTCTGAACTATGCCGAGATGACACGGTTGGGCGAAGACTATGCGGTGACCGACCGGCGAAGCGGTCAGAGCCTTCGGGTGCAGCCCAAGGTGATCGTGAACGCCACTGGCGCCTGGCTGGACGACACGGTGCGTGGCTTGGGCGGTGGCGCCAATGAGCAGATGGTTTCGGGCACCAAGGGCTCGCATCTGATCATCGACAACCCGGCGCTGGTGCAGGCGCTTGGCGGTCATATGGTCTATTTTGAAAATACCGACGGGCGGGTCTGCATCGTCTTCCCCTATCAGGGCAAGGTGCTGGCCGGTTCGACCGATATTCGCGTCGACAAGGCCGCGCGTGTGCGGTGTGAGCCAGACGAGTTCGATTATATCCTCGGTTCGCTGCGGTTGGTATTTCCAGAGATTGAGATCGCCCCCGAACAGGTGGTGTTCAGCTACAGCGGTATCCGTCCGCTTCCGCACAGTGATCAGGATTTCACCGGCCGGATTTCGCGCGGTCACTACACAAAACGACTGGACGGAGATGTGCCGCAATTCTGCATGGTGGGCGGTAAATGGACCACGTTCCGCGCCTTTGGTGAACAGACCACGGACGAGGTTCTGGCCGAGCTTGGCAAAACCCGACAGACGTCGACCCTTGCGCTGGCCATCGGAGGTGGCGCGCAGTTCCCGGATGATCCGACCACGCTACAGCGCAGGCTGGTCGATGAATTCCGCATCACGCCAGAGCGCGCGCAGCATCTGATCGAGCATTACGGAAGTCAGGCCGATGACGTCGCCTTGTTCTGCCAGTCCGCGCAGGACGCACCGCTGTCCGAAACCTGTCCCTACACCGAAGCCGAGATCATTTGGCTGCTGCGCACCGAGTTTGTCGAAACCCTGTCAGATATCGTTCTGCGCCGCACGGCTCTGGCGATCACAGGGCAGATTTCGGCGGCGTTGCTAGACAAGTTGGGTGCGCTTTTGGCGGCTGAGCGCGATCTCAGCCCGCAGGAAATCACCGATCAGACCCAAGCGCTGATCCATGAATTGTCCGAGTTTTATGGCGTGACCGCCGAAACTCTGACCGCACGAAATAATGAACGGAGAACAGAATGCGTGTAAGCACCAAAGCCCGGATGAACCGGATGTTTACCAATGGCGGATGTCTGGACGTGGCGATCGACCACGGGGTCTGCAACGAACCCAGCTTTATGGTCGGGCTTGAGGATATGGCCGGTGTGATGGACACGCTGATCGGTGCCAAACCGGATGCGATCCAATGCGCCTATGGCCAGGCAGACCTGCTGCAATCGCGTCCTGAAAAAGACAAGCCCGCGCTGGTGATGCGGATCGACATGGGCAACCCCTATAACGATCAGCGCCACCGGGTGATGTGGTCGATGCTGCAAAACGCCGACGAGCCGATCATCGGCGCGCTGGAAATGGACGCGGCAGCCGTGGTGGTGAACCTGTTCATGCTGCCCGATGAGCCAGAGTTGTTCCGCCAATGCGTGGAAAACATCAGCAAAGTACGCGCGGCCTGCCACAAATACGGAATGCCACTGATGATCGAACCTCTGGTCATGCTGCCCAACAATGTGCGGGGCGGCTATCAGGTAGATGGTGACGCGGAAAAGATCGTGACGCTGGTGCGTCTGGCCTCGGAAATGGGGGCTGACATCATCAAGGCCGACCCGACCGAGAACGCGCAGGACTTCCGCCGCGTGATCGAGGCCGCCCGCGTGCCGGTTCTGGTGCGTGGCGGTGGTAAAGAAGACCTCAAGAACGTGCTGATGAAATCGGCGGCTCTGATGGCGCAGGGTGCGCAGGGGATGGTTTATGGCCGCAACATCTATCAGCATGACAACCCAAAGGCGGTTGTGGCGGCGCTGATGGCGATGATCCACAATAAGGCCAGCGGCGAAGAAGCGTGGGACATCTATAACCGTGGCTAAAGACGGATACATATTGGGGCTGGATGCGGGGAACACGGTCATCAAGGCCGTTCTCTTCGATCTACAGGGGAACCCCGTGGCGATGCAGGCGCTGGACGGGCAGTCCTCGACCCCGCAGCCGGGGCATGTTGAGCGGGACTTGAACGAGCTGTGGGCGAATGCCCGGCAGGTGATCTCTGGCTGCATCGAAAAGGCCGGGATCACACCGGATCAGATTATTGGCGTCGGTTGTGCAGGGCATGGCAACGGGCTGTATCTGTTGGACAAGGCGGGTGAGCCTCTGGCCGGTATCCAGTCTCTGGACACGCGCGCTGCTGGTCTGGCTGAGGAACTGTCCGAAACCGCGGGGGATGCCCTTCACGCGCTGTGTTTGCAAAAGCCCTGGCCGTCCCAGACTCCGGTCCTGCTGGCCTGGATCAAACGCCACCGGCCCGAGGTTTACGCACAGACCGGCACGGTGCTGTTGTGCAAGGACTTCATCACCTACAAACTGACCGGCGAGCGGGTCAGCGAGATCTCGGATATGTCCGGCTGCGGCCTGACGCGGATGCCCGATTGTACCTATGATGACGGGTTGCTGGCGCTTTATGGTCTGGGTGACGCGCGCGAGATGCTGCCGCGCCTGATCGACCCGGCGGACATTGCCGGAACCGTCAGCGCCGAGGCCGCCGCTGTGACCGGGCTGGCCGAGGGTACGCCGGTGATTGGGGGCTATTTCGACGTGGTGTCCAGTGCCATGGGCTCGGGCGTTGTGCGCGCGGGTGAGGCGTCGATCATCGCGGGAACTTGGAGCATCAATCAGGTGTTCTCGGACGAACCTGCTGTCAACGAAGATCTGTTCATGGTCTCTGGCTTTGGCCTCAACCGTTTCGTGAATATCGAAGCAAGCGCGACGTCGGCCGCCAATCTTGAATGGTATGTGCGCGAATTCGTCGAACGCGGCGCACATCACGACGACCCATTTGGGTTCTGCAATAAGAAGGTGGCCGAGGTCACCCCTGCGGCAGATGATCCGTTCTTTCATCCGTTCCTTTATGGCTCGGGGCAGGGGGCCTCGTTCCGGGGCGGGTTCTATGGCGTAGCGGGTTGGCATGGCGAGGGCCATATGCTGCGCGCCTTGTTCGAGGGTGTTTTGTTCGAGCATCGCCGCCATATCGAGGTTCTGAAAACAGCGGGCGTCAGTTTCGACCGGGCGGTTCTGTCCGGCGGCGGCTCGCGCAGTCCTGTCTGGCCGCAGATGTTCGCCGATTGCCTTGGCGTTCCGATCTACGTGGCCGAAGCGCAGGAGACCGGCGCGCTGGGCGCAGCGATTGGCGTCTCGGTGGCAACAGGCGCGTATGGCTCCTACGAAGAAGCCATCGGTCAGATGACCCGTCGCAAGGCCGAGTTCCAGCCGAATTCCGAAATGAAAGCCCATTACGACACCCGCTATGCGCAGTACCTTGCGCTTATCGAAGCCATGCGCGGGTTTTGGGACAGCACCCAAACTTCAATGGAAAGGTAATCAACATGAAAGCCGTGGGATTTCTGAAATCACTGCCAATTGACGCGCCTGACAGCCTTATGGATGTCGACCTGCCAGAGCCGGTCCTTCGACCCAACGATCTGCTGGTCGAGGTCGAGGCGATCTCGGTCAATCCCGCAGATGCCAAGCGCCGCATCCGAACGGCGGCCGAGCAGGACCATGCCGAGCCGTTCATTCTGGGATATGACGCCGTGGGTATCGTCCAGGAAATGGGCGCCGACGTCACAGGATTCACCAAAGGTGATCGCGTCTGGTATGCGGGCGATGCTGATCGTCCGGGGTCTTATGCCGAGTTGCAGGCGGTCGATCATCGCATCGCGTCGGTTGCACCGAAATCAGTCAGTCCTGCGGCGGCGGCCTCGTTGCCGTTGGTGTCGTTGACCGCTTGGGAAATGCTGTTTGACCGGTTGCAAGTTCCGACAAACGAAACACCTGCCAGCCTGTTGGTTATAGGCGGGGCCGGAGGGGTGGGCTCGATCACCTTGCAACTGGCACGCAAACTGACCGGGCTGCATCTGATTGCTACCGCCTCTCGCCCCGAAACGGTCGAATGGTGCAAGGAAATGGGCGCGCATCAGGTGGTCAATCACCGCGATCTGATCGCCGAGGTGCAGGCCGCCGGGCATGAGACCGTGAACTATATCACGCAATACGCCGATACCGCGCAGCATTGGGACGCCATGTGTGAACTGATCGCGCCGCAGGGCCGGATCGGAACCATTGTTGAGACGCCGGAGAAGCTGGACATTTCCGCGTTGCAGGGCAAGTCCGCCGCGCTGATGTGGGAGCTGATGTTCACCCGCTCGTTGTTCGGAACAGCAGATATGGCGCGGCAGGGGCAGATTTTGGCCCGTGTCGCCAGTATGGTTGATGACGGGATCATCCGAACGACTGAACAGAAAACTCTAAACGGGTTGTCGGCGGATACGTTGAAAGAAGCGCATGCGATCATTGAAACCGGGCGCATGATCGGCAAACTTGTCGTCGCATACTAATCAGAAAGACCAGAACTCCATGACAGACGCCCGGAAACTTGATGGCGAATATGACTATATCATCGTCGGCGCGGGCACGGCCGGATGCGTCTTGGCCAATCGCCTGACCGAAGACCCCAAGACTCGGGTGCTGCTGCTGGAGGCGGGCGGATCGGACAATTACCACTGGGTGCATATCCCAGTTGGCTATCTCTATTGCATCGGCAATCCGCGCACTGACTGGATGATGAAAACCGCCGCTGAACCGGGGCTGAACGGGCGCTCTCTGGTTTATCCGCGCGGCAAGGTTTTGGGCGGCTGCACCTCGGTCAACGGCATGATCTACATGCGGGGGCAGGCGGCGGATTATGATCACTGGCGTCAGTTGGGCAATGCCGGTTGGGGATGGGATGATGTGCTGCCCTATTTCCTGAAGTCCGAAGATCACCATGCGGGCGACAGCGACATGCACCGTGGCGGCGGCGAGTGGAAGGTCTCCAAGCAGCGCCTTGAATGGGATATTTTGAAGGCCGTGCAGGAAGGAGCCAAGGAATTCGGCATCCAACCGCGCGTGGATTTCAACGACGGCAGCAACGAAGGCACCGGGTTTTTCGAGGTCAACCAACGCAATGGCGTGCGCTGGAATACCGCAAAGGGTTTCCTGCGCCCGGCCATGAAGCGCCCAAACCTGCGCGTAATGACTCATGCCGAGACCGAGACGTTGTTGTTCGACGGTAAACAGGTGACAGGCGTGCGCTTCCATCAAAAAGGTGTTCGCTACGACGCCTTCGCAGGGGCTGAGGTTTTGCTTGCCGCCGGAGCGATCAACTCCCCCAAAATTCTAGAGCTTTCGGGCGTTGGTCGGGGTGATGTGCTGGCCGAACACGGCATCGCCGTGCATCACGAAAGCGCGGGCGTGGGCGAGAACTTGCAGGACCATCTGCAAATCCGCACGGTCTTCAAAGTTCAGAACGCGAAAACGCTGAATACGATGGCAAACTCGCTGGTCGGCAAGGCGAAGATTGCGCTGCAATACGGGCTGACGCAATCGGGGCCGATGTCGATGGCCCCCAGTCAGTTCGGAATGTTCACCAAATCCAACCCTGATCTGGCCACGCCGGATTTGGAGTATCACGTTCAGCCCTTGTCCACCGACAAGCTGGGCGATCCGCTGCATCCGTTTCCTGCGATCACAGTCTCGGTGTGTAACCTGCGCCCGGAAAGTGTGGGCACCTGCCACATCCAAGGCACGAACTTGGCCCAGCAACCAGCGATACGCTTGAACTACCTTTCGACCGAGAATGACAAACGCGTGGCGGCGAAATCCGTGCGTCAAGCGCGTATGATTATGACCGCCAAGGCGCTGAAACCGTATCTCCCCGAAGAAGTGCTGCCCGGCCCGGCGATGGAAAGCGAAGAAGACCTTGTGCGCGGAGTCGGTGATATCGCCACCACGATTTTTCATCCTGTCGGTACGTGCAAGATGGGGTCCGACGCCTCTGCCGTGGTGGGAGCGGACCTCAAAGTTCATGGGTTGGCGGGGCTAAGGGTGGTCGACGCGTCAATCATGCCCAAGATCGTATCGGGCAATACGGCGTCTCCGGTCGTGATGATTGCCGAGAAAGCAGCGGACATGATCCGTGCATCAGTATGATCGCGGACGGCATTGTCTATGACGTTTTTGGCTTAGCGGCGAAAAAGCCCGTGTCCCTTTTTCGCTAGGTTTGGTCCGATCCGCTTTATGGAAACCGTCAAGGTCAAGGCTCGGATCACAGTGCAAGAACTGACGCTGGACTTGGGAAAGAGGGATTCGTTCGACCCAAATTGAGCAAGGTTTTTGCCACGCGTGACCTGAGTTTTCCAAGGTGTCGAGAGGTGCGTCTTTCCCTTGGTCGTCTGTGGAATGTTGAATTTTATAAAAGTGATTAAAAAGCAATAGCTTACATTGCCAACTTGTACTCCCAAGTTCGCCAAAACCTTTGCCGAGAAACAATCAAAACCGTTGACTGAGAACGCAAACATGATAATAATAACACTTACTGCAATAAATTTCAGATACCTTGCTTGAGGAGGTCAGGATCTGAAATTGCGGCTCTGGAAGTGCATGTTCCGGGCTAGCCGCGCTCTGGAGGAAAAGCGAAAAGGGAAGAGAAAAAATGCAGCGGAGGAAATTACTAAAGGCAGGGCTTTTGGCTACGACGATGACATTCGTCGGAGGGGCCGCAGCCTTTGCACAGGATGGGAAACGTATCGCGTTTTTTGTCTCGGACTTGTCGAACGTTTTTCATCAATCTCAGGCGGCCGAAGCGGAACGCTATGCCAAAGAGAAGTACGGCGCCGAAGTTGTGGTGTTTGACGGTCAGGCGGATTCTGCCGTCATGACGCAGAACGTCGACCAGATCGCAGCGGGCGGGTTTGATGCCGCCACCCTGCATATCTGGGACGCTGAGGCGGCAACGCCGGGTGTAGAGGATGCCTTGGCAGAGGACATCGTCATGACCTCGTTCTTCAGCCCGATCACGGACACCGGTATTCCGACAGCACGCAGCGACGAAGCTGCTGTGTCGTTCGAGATGGGCGCGCAGATGGCAAAGGCGTGGAAAGAGGCGCACCCTGACAAGCCAATCGTTATGGTCCAGTTGGGCTGGCCGAACCATACCGAAGTGAACTCGGGCCGGACGGCTCCGTTTGCCGAAGGTGTATTGTCGGTTGATCCTGATGCGGAAAACCTTGGCGCGTTGGATTCCAGCAAGGGTCAGGAAGCCGCAAAGCAAATCATAGTTGATTTGCTCACGCAGCGCCCCGAAGTGAATCTGATCTACTCTGAGGCATCGAACCTGACTGTGGGTACGATGGCGGGTCTTGCCCAATTGGGGCGTGGCAAATTCGATGACGGAAAGCCGCTGACCGAGATCGTGGCCAGCGTGGACTTTGATTCAGTCGAATTCGACCAGGTCTATGATCCAAATTCCAGCCTCAAAGCCTCGATGGGATTGCCGCCGGTAGAGACGGCGCAGGGTCGTATCGACCTGATCATGGACGTATTGGACGGAAAAGTGGAACGGACATCCGATACGGCAGAGGAGTTCTTCTATAAGGCATACACTGTTTCCTACTGGAGCATGCCGAAAGAAGAGGCCGAGCAATGGCTAAAAGAGCAGTTTGGCGGTTGATTTAAGGACGCCAAAATAGACTCGAACCAAATAAATGTTGGGTCCATCGTCCACTCTGGGATCTGATTGAAATGGTTCGGAATGTGTCACCAACCCTGTGCTGCAATGGTGTATTGGGGTTGGTGGCAAAAAACTCAAACTCAGATAGGCTTGGAGAATGGGCTGCGGCTGCGTCGCGCCATTTGCAGGCTTGTGTAAAGAACAACAAGGGGAAGATAGTGCAGATCGCGCAAGCAGAGAAGGCACTGTCCGTACGGGAACTCACCAAGGATTACCCAGGCGTGCGTGCCGTGGATGCCGTGTCTTTCGATATAGATAGAAACAGCGTTCATTGCCTGGTTGGGGAAAATGGTGCGGGTAAATCGACCGTCGTCAAAATGCTGACCGGTGCGCTTGAACCGACCAGCGGGTCGATGGCCATTCTGGGCAAAACGTATGAGCCGACCAGCACGCAAGAGGCGCGAGACAGCGGGATTGGCACGCTGTTTCAGGAATTGCACGTCGTGGATCAGTTAACGGTTCTTGAAAACCTCACCCTGGGGATGGAAGCCAGCCGGTTCGGTTTTCTGGTCAAATCGGATCTGGAAGATCGTGTGGTAAGAACGCTTGCGGCGATCGAGCCGACAATCGACCCCAAGGCACGCGTGTCAACGCTGAGTGTCGCGCAAAAGCAGATTGTCGAGATCGCACGTGCTGCGTCCTCGGGCGCCAGCATTATCATCATGGATGAACCCACCGCGGCCTTGTCAGAACGCGAGGTAGAGCGCCTGTTCGGTGTAATTCGTCGCCTCAGAGAATCCGATGTGACGGTTATCTATATCTCACACAAACTGGATGAGATTTTTGAACTAGGCGACAATGTTACCGTCATGCGTGACGGCAAACACATCGCGACGAAACCTCTGGCCCAGGTGAATGGTCGCCCTGAATTGATCGAAATGATGGTGGGCCGTGCGATAACACATGACTATGAACCCCGTGGCGAGGTGCCGGACAAGCCGGTTCTGACCGTCAAGGGGCTGCGCAACCACCTGCTGCAAGACGTTTCCTTTCATGTGAACGAAGGTGAAATCGTCGGGTTCTACGGGCTTGTCGGAGCAGGCAAGACGGAAATCGCACGTGCCATTTATGGGGCAGACAAGGCCAGCGGGCAGATTGACTTCAAACAGCGCCAGCGTCCGACCTCGCCGAAAGAGGCAATCGCCGCAGGTATAGCCCTTGTTCCTGAAGAACGACGCACCCAAGGTCTGTTCACAGAGCTGACCATCCGGCGCAATATTCCGATAATGAATATCCGCAAATTGGCGAGCTTTGGGGTTTTTCATGATGAACGCGAAAAAGCCGTTGCCAGAGAGTATGTTAACAAGCTGGGCATAGCCACCAACTCGATCGAGAAATACGCCGAGAAACTCTCGGGCGGAAACCAGCAGAAGGTCGTTTTGTCAAAGTGTCTGTTCGCAGATGCGGACTTGTTGCTGCTTGATGAACCCACGCGCGGGGTCGATGTGGGCGCGAAATCCGAAATCTATAACCTGATCCGCGATCTGGCCAACAAGGGCAAGTCGGTCTGCATTTTCTCATCCGAATTGGAGGAGGTGTTGGGCATCTGTGATCGGGTTTTTCTGATGTTCAACGGACGGATCAAGGCAGAAATCAAAAACGGGGCTGAGGTCGACATTCCCCACATCCTGAATGTCGTGACTGGCGGGAGCGGTGAAAAACCATGACGGATCAGGCAATCGCAGGACGCAGACTGGCCGAACGCGACAACAGGCTGAGCGATGAGATGTTCATCACCTCATTGGTGGCGGGCGCAGCAGTGGCGTTGTTCATGCTTGCGTCGATTTTTGTTCCCAACTTCTTTCAGTTTCAGAACGTTGTGAACCTCGTAACCAATAACTGGGCTGTGATCTCGCTTGGCGTTGGGGTCACGTTTCTTTTGGTTTCCGGGAATTTCGACCTGTCGGTTGGTGGCATTGTCGCCCTGTCCGGTGTTCTGGCTGTGTGGTTCGCGCAGGCATCGGGCGGGGCCAATGCGCTGTCCTCTGGCTGGGGGATGCCGACGGGTCTGGCCATGTGCTGCGCCTTGGTCGGAGCGTTGGCGATCGGGGCGGTCAACGCTATGTTTGTAGTGGTGCTGAGGGTGCCTTCGATCATTGTCACACTGGGGACGATGATGCTGGCGAGAGGGATTGCGCAGGTGATTACTCAAGGGTCACAGCGCAATACAAACCTGCCGTCCGACTTCGGGACGTTGGGGAACATGGCGATGTTCGGCACTTCGATAAAGCTGCCGGTCGTTCTGATGGCTGTCCTGATCCTTGTCGCCGTATTCGTCGAGCGGAAAACGGTCTTTGGCCGGCTTACCTACCTGATCGGAGCGAACCCAGTGGCCTCGCGCCTTTCCGGAGTGGATAATGCGGGGCACGTTGTGAAACTGTATCTGTTCAGCGCATTTGTCGCCGGCGCCGTCGGCGTCCTGCTGGCCTCAGAGTTCAAGTCGGGCTTTTCCAATCGAGGAACGCTGATGGAGTTCGACGCGCTGGTCATTTCGCTATTGGGAGGTGTCGCAATCGCAGGCGGATTTGGTTCGGTGATCGGGATGTTTTTCGGCGCGATTGTCCTGGCGACAGTGACGTCCGCCGCGACAGGGCTGGTTCTGTCACCGGACTGGCAATTCACCCTCAAGGCGATCGCTGTATTCATCGCGATCATGGCACAGACTTGGGCTTTGGCCCGGAGGCACGCACAATGACTGAATTGACCCAAAGCCGTAGCCCTGGCGACCGTGCCAAGCAATTCCTGAAGGACTATTATATCTACCTGGTTCTCATCCTTGTAGTCGTGGTCCTCAGTACCGCCAATCTGGACAAGTTTCCTCTGTTCGAGCGCGGAAACTTCCTGAGTGAGCGTAACATAATCAACATCTTGCGCATATCGGCACCGATATTGACGCTAGCGGGGGCGTTCACTCTGCTGATGATCTCGGGCTATATCGACCTGTCGGTTGGCAGCGCCATGAGCCTGAGCGCTGTTGTTTATGCGCTGCTTGCGATCAACGGCGTGCCTTTCGTGCCTGCCTTTCTCGCAACGGTTCTGGTGGGCGTTCTACTAGGTGCGATCAACGGGTTTTTGGTGGTCCGGTTGAAGATAACACCGGTGATCGCAACCCTGATTACGCTGAGCCTGTACAAAGGGATCGCACTTTTGCTTGTTGAGGACGGCGTGTCGGCAATCAAATCCGGTGGTGGGTTGAAAATGCCAGGCTGGTTCAACGATTACGGCCGGGACGGGGTTCTGTTTGGACTGCCTTGGGCGTTCTGGGTCGCCATTTTGGTGACGATTGCCATGATCATCGCGCAAGACCGCATGAAGCTGGGAAAATACGCGGCCGCGACCGGAGGCAATCCGACGGCGGCCAAACTGTCGGGCATCAATACGGCGCGCGTCGTGATCAGGCTGTATGTTCTGGTTGGCATTTGCGCGGCTTTGGCGGGTATTGCGAGGTCCAGCTTTATGTCTCTTGGCGACCCGCTATCCGGCGATGGCATGGAATTAACCGCTATACTTGTGGTTCTGTTGGGTGGTACAGCCTTCAGCGGTGGTGAAGGTCGCGTTCTGAAGTCGTTTATCGGGGCGCTGATCATCATGTCCCTGACGGTCGGAATGTTGACACTGGTGCCCGCGTATTTCCAAACTTTGGTTGTCGGCACCGCGCTTCTGCTGGCTGCGGCATCGAACCATTTGGTGAGCAGAAAGGATAACGAAAGTTGAACGCTACAGGTCCCGACCCGGATACTCTGCGCTTGATCGCTCGTGTGCTGACACTGCATTTTCAAGAGGGCTTGCTGCAGGCTGAGATTGCGAACAGTCTTCGTTTGTCGACTGCAAAGGTAAATCGTCTGATCAAGCAAGGTCGTGAAATGGGGATGGTCGAGTTTCGGATTCACAGCCCGTTCCAGCGCCTGTTCGACCTAGAGCGACAGTTGAGAGAGCGCTGGCCGCAGGCAGAGTTCCTTGTGGCGGACACTGTAACCGAAAATGCGGAAACCACGTTGGATCTGGTGGGCAAGGCGGCTGCACAGCATCTGCAGGCGATCCTTCAAGATGAGGATGTTCTGGCCATTTCGGGCGGCAAAGCCCTGAGCGCCGTAGCAAATCATCTGCAAGTGCGGGGTAAGACGTCTAATATCGTGATACCGCTGACCGGTGGTGTGCAAGGCCAGCACTATACGGATGTAAACCACATCGCCACACGTATCGCCGATGGGCTAGGTGGGACGGCAACGCTTATTCATGCGCCTTTGCACGCGGATTCTGAACAAGAGCGCGACATGCTTTTATCTGTCCGCGCTATCCGCGACATTCTTGAGCAGGCACGCAATGCCCGCGTCTCGATCATGGGGCTGGGTGCCGTCACCGGCGAAGGAGCGACTTACTACAAAGCCCATCCTCTGTCCGAAGAAAATAGAATCCAACTTTACAAGGACGGCGTGCGCGCTGAATTGCTGGGTCATCTGGTCGATTTGGCCGGAAAGCTGTGCGACAGCGAACTGAATTCCAAACTGGTCAGCCTGCCACTTGCCCAAGCCAAGGATATCCCGGTTCGGATTGGGGTCGCGACCGGTCCCGAAAAGGTGGAGCCTATCGTCGCCGCGCTGAACGGCGATCACATCAATACCCTGGTGGTTGATGATACAACAGCCCAATCGGTTCTGGGGCGCTCTGAGGAAAGCTGACGCAAGCGCCAGACCTAATTGGCTGTTCACACACGGTTGAAACCCTGCCCGCATTTTAATGCGGGCAGCCGTTTGAGGCGGCGAGGTTCTTCTTCACGGGCGAAAAAGTGGGGTCACATCGGGGCAAAGCGATAGGTGTCACCGTCTGCTTGAACTTTGCCCACGCCTGGGAACGCAAAATGTGTGGCTGCAATTGTAAAGCCTTGCGAGGCCGCCCGTTGCAGAAGCGCACGCCGGGTGGAAACTGCCTGCTCCGGGTCGCCGTCCAGCGCATAGCTTACGCCCGGGTGGGTGAATTGCAGCCGTTCCGAGATGATCGCGTCCCCGATGATCATCAACTCTTGCCCCTTGTCCGACACGAGAACTCCGGTATGGCCAGTTGTGTGTCCGGGCAGAGGGACCAAGCCTATGCCGGGTGCCAATTCGGTTTGGCCATCGTGTAGGACCACCCTGTCAGCAAAGCCTTGGGCCACGGCCTGAATCATCTCGACCATTGGGCGCATGTCGGCGGGCACTGCATCGGGTAGGGCCGGGTTCGCCCAGAAATCCCACTCGGCGCGTGTGACGTGGATCTTTGCGCCGGGGAATGCGCTGGGGTCGGCCAGCGCGCCTATGTGATCAGCATGCATATGCGTGAGGATGATGTCGGTCGGGTCTACGGTTTCTAAACCGGGCCATGCCTGACCGGTATCCGGGAACCTTTCAGTCAGCGCATTTGCCGAACCGGTATCGACCAGAAACAAACGTTCACCCGCGCGCAGCGTCCAAAGGTTCGCGCCGATCTCAACGTGCTCACCCAAGGAAACGTCTGCGGGAACATTTGCAAAATACCCGGCAGGCAGTTGAAAACGGCCATCGTCGTGTACCGTCAGTTCAATGTCTCCGACCATAAGGTTGTGAGTTTGATTTGGCATGTCACTCTCCGCGCTAGTTCGGATTGACAATATGGGGCGGAACGCCAATCTGGATATTGTCACAAATGACGATGTCTTTGCTGATTGTGCCAAAAATGAAAGAGATGCAGCCGGTTCTGATCCTGGACTATCCCGGAGCCTTGCAATCCGCAGTGCTTGGGTTGCGGGATATGCTGTCGCATGCCGGTCTGAGCCCTGTTATCGACTCCGCCCCCAAGGACGAATCTGGTAGATGGGGCGCGGTTGTTCTGCCGCCTGCCGCCGAAATGTCTGACCCTAATGCATCGCCACAATTGGTTGGGTGGCTCAGGGAATGTGCGGCGGACGGAGTGTTGGTCTGTTCTGCCTGTGTTGGTCTGAACTGGGTGGCTGCGGCAGGGATAGACGGAAACAGGCCGGTTACAACGCATTGGGGAATTGTCAATCGCGTGCGCACAGATTGGCCTGCGTTGAACCTGGATACTGACCGGTTGGTGATCGAATATTCCGATCTGGTCACAGCAGGCGGGATGATGGCTTGGATCGACTTGGCGCTGATCGTAATCGAGCGGTTGGCAGGACGGGAAAGGATGCTGGAAACCGCGCGCCATTTTGTTGTCGATCCTGACCGCAGGGATCAACGGCGGTTTCAGAGGTTTCGGCCCGTAACCAATCACGGCGACGGTCAGGTTTTGCGCGTCCAGCGGTACTTGGAGAAAAACCTTCAACAACAAACACCTGTATCTGACCTTGCAGAGATTGCCGCTATCTCGCCGCGCAGTCTGCAACGCCGGTTTGTCGCGTCCACTGGGTTGAACCTGACCCAGTATCTTCAGCGAATAAGGATGGAACGGGCCAAGTCCTTGTTGGCTGATAGTCCGGCCTCTGTTTCAGAGATTGCGTCGCAGACCGGTTACACGGATGTGCCCGCGTTTTACCGTGTTTTTCAACGCCTGACGGGAATGACACCTGCCGGTTTCAGAAACATGGTGCGTGCCGGTGACGGAGCGAATGGCTGACACCTTGTGCCGGCACCCATCACGCAAAAAGGCTCAAATGTGGTCAAACAAGCGACCGGGCAGTGCGGCGTCGCGGCCGAGTTTCAACACTTGGGTCATGCAAAAAACCATAGCCTGGTTCGAGGTGACAACAGGTTTTCCCAGATGCGCCTCAAGTCTGTCAATGACCTCGACCGCGCGCATATCGGTGCAACTCAGGACGATTGCCTGCGCGTCAGGATGGTCCGCTTGGCAGGCCAGATCAAACACCTCATCGGGGGTCAGTTCGCCTTGACCGTAATTCCCTAATTCGCGTCCGATATCGGCGCAGCGCACGGTTTCGATCCCGTTCTGCGACAGAAACTCTACGGCCTGCGTGTTGATCTCGCCAACATAAGGCGAGGAAAACCCAACCTTTGTTGCGCCCAAAGCTTTGATGCCAGCGATCAATGACCCGGCCGCCGTTAGCGATTGCGCGCCCGATTGGGCTTTTATCTGTCGCGCAAGGTCCGCATCGAACGCAGGCCCATGCGTCAGAGTGGCAGAGGTGCAGCCGTACAGCACAATGTCCGGCCGAACGCCTGCAATCATCCGTAAGTCGTGGCTGATATCCGAGGCACCCAAACCTGCCATCTGTTCAGACCCCGGGATCTCATCCACGTCGTAGCCGCCCATACGCTGGAAATGAACCGTGGTATTCGGTGGGCGCAACATCTCCATGTCAGGCTCAAGATTGGTGTTCGTGTAGGGGACGAGCACGCCAATCTTGGCTGCGGTTCGCGTCTCGGTCATGCCAACACTCCTTTCAGCACGCTCAGCGCATTGTCCATAGTCTCTGGGGCACAAATCGTTGCACGCAGACAGTCCGGCAGGCCATAACCCGCCATTCCGCGCATCAGCAGATTTTCGTTACGCAATGCGGTGTCGGCGGTCTGAGCGTCACGCGTTGAAGCAAAGCGCAGCAGGACAAAATTCGTGTGGCTGTCCGGGACGGTCAGCCCAAGCGCGCGGCAGTCTTGCGCAAACTGGTCGCGAAGGGTTGCCGTCTGGCCGACCACCTCGTGCATGTGCGATTGATCGCGCATGGCGGCGGCTGCGGCAGCTTGCGATGCTGATGATATATTGTTTGGATTCAGAAGCTTGCGCACTTCGTCTGCAATGTCCGGTGGAAAATACCCCCATCCGACACGAGCACTGGCCAACCCATAGGCTTTGGAGAAGGTCCGGGTGACGACGGTGTCACCTCGGTCCACCAGCGCGAAGATGTCTGCGCGGTTATTGTTCGTGTCCGAAAACTCGGCATAGGCTTGATCAATAACCAGCAGCACGTTGTCGGGCAACTCGGTGCGCAATCTCAGGATGTCAGAGTTCGGAATCAACGTTCCGGTCGGGTTGCCCGGATTACATATGAAAACAATGCGTGTCGCAGGCGTTACCCCGGCAAGAACTTCGTCAACACTGACCGTCAGATCAACCTCGGGTGCCGTCCGATAATCCGCCTGTGCTTGCGCGGTTGCCGATGCCAGGAAAGCATATCCGTATTGCGTGCCCAAAACCTGATCACCGGGTCCTGCGTAGGCGCGGATCAGGCAGCCAATCAACTCCATCGACCCGGCTCCGCATAAGATGCGCGCTGGGTTTAGGCGGTGCACGTCCGCGATGGCTGCGCGCAGCTCGGTCCACTCGGGGTCGGGGTAAAGCGTCAGGTCAGCCGCCGCCGCTTGCCCTGCGCGAACCGCGGCAGGACTGGCGGGAAACGCGCTTTCATTTTGCGCCATCGAGATTGTCTGCGCCCCGCCCAGATCGGCAAGGGCATAGGCTGCCATATCAGCGACATAGGCGTTCGGGCGGATCATGCGTCACCTCCGTAATCTTTTGCGCCGTCTGGGGTGACCAGACCGCGTTTCAGATCGAGGTCGAGGGCCGACGGATCGCGCAGCTTCGGATCTCCGAACCCGCCGCCGCCGGGCGTCTCAAAGATCAGGTAGTCGCCCGGTTCAACGCGCAGTTCACCCTTGCCCGGAATGTCCTCGGCAGAGTTGCGAAAGTGAATGCGGCCGGGTTTTCCAGCGCCGCCGCCCATCCTGCCAAGAGCGGGGAATTTCAGTCGCTCAACCGAAAGGAACACAACAAAAGGCGCGTTATTGGACGATGTGATTTCTATTCGCTGACCCAACCCGCCGCGATATTGCCCCGCGCCACCGGAATCCGGCCTAAGTTCGCGCCGCCAGATCGTCACGGGCGCGACGCTTTCCGTGATTTCGACCTGACTGCCAAAAACGCCGGACGGGTAGGCCGTTGCCGACAAGCCATCCGCATGAGGCCGCGCGCCTGTTCCGCCATTATGCACGGGTTCGATTGCAAACTCCCGTCCACCGTCACGGGCCACTTCGGGCGCGTGACGCATAGGCAGGTCAAACATGCAGCTTGCGCCCTCTGCCGGTACTTGATCAGGCAGGGCTTGATGCAGGCATCCCAGTACCAAGTCAGGCGTCACCTGACCAAGAGTGTGCCGCATGGCCACGGGAACGGGCCTTTGGGCGTTCAGGATGCACCCTTTCGGTCCGTCAACGGTGAAGGGCTCTAACGATCCAGCGTTGTTCGGTATGTCCGACCCAACAATGCAGCGCAGCGCAAATACCGTGTAGGCCGTGGCATAATTCAGCGGTACATTAATCCCTTTGCGCGAACACCCCGAGGTACCAGAGAAATCCACATGCATCCTGTTCTGATGGACGGTCAGGGTGGCGTGAAGTTCCAGTTCATTCTCATACCCATCCATTTTCAGGACGTTCTTATAGGCACCATCGGGAACCTCGGCGATTGCAGCCTGAGTCCCGCGGCGCGAGGTGTCGATGATATAGGCGCCCAGCGTATCCAGATCATCGAGGCCGAATTCCTCCATCATGCTCAGCAGACGGTCGACCCCGGCCTCACAACAGGCGATCAGCGCGTAGATATCGCCCTCATTCGCGATGGGTTCGCGGGAATTGGCACGGATGATGTCGAGAAGCAGGGCGTTTGGCATGCCTTGATCGACAAGTTTGCAGGGCGGGATCAACAAGCCCTCGTCAAAGATGTCAGACCCCTCTGGTCCCATGCCAAGCCCGCCCAGATCCACCAGATGAGAGGTGCACGAGGTAAAGCCCACGACTTGTCCATTCCTGAAAGCGGGCATCATCAGAAGAAAGTCGTTCAAATGCCCAGAGGCCAGCCAAGGGTCGTTAGTCATATAGATGTCACCCGGTTTCATGTCCTGAACCGGGAAGGCCGCGCGCAGATGCTGAACCGCTTCGGCCATTGTGTTGATATGTCCGGGCGTGCCTGTGACAGCCTGCGCCAGCATGCGCCCATTCGCATCAAATATACCGGCCGAGATATCCCCACACTCGCGCACGATTGGGCTGAAGGCCGCCCGGATCAGGGTTTGCCCCTGTTCTTCGACAACCGCCAGAAGACGGTTCCACATAACTTGAAGTCGGGCAGGAGAGTGGGTCATCATTCTGTTCCTTTCCGGGTAAGAACCAGATTCCCGATCGCGTCCACACGGGCTGAGAAGTCGGAGGAGACCAACGTGGTTGTCTGCGGCTCGGTGATCAGCGCGGGTCCGGGAAGACAATCACCTGCGTGCAAGTCCGAGCGAGCGATCAGCGTTGCCTGTAACGTTTCTCCGGTTAGGTCGCAGGTGACGGGGCGCGTCTGTGACGGTTTTGTTGCGCGAGATACCGGTGCATCCGCCAATGTAGGCGGTTCCTTTTCGACGGTCGCCACGCGCACTGACCAGTTGAGGATTTCTATCTGCATCCCCGGCACCGGGCGCGAGAACTGCTTGCGATATTCCTCCTCAAACGCATGGGTGAGGGGGGCTATATCTTTGGGGGAAAGATTGCGGTCGGGCAGGGGGATTTCGATTTCGTGGCCCTGACCGCTGTAACGCATGAACGCAGTACGCTGTCGCAGAGTTGGCGCATCGCCCGCGCCTTGGGAAACCACCAGTTGCGCCTCGGAAATCATCGCGTCAAACAGCGTGTTGATGGCGTCAACATCGATGCTTTCCAACATGGAATACCGTGACCGCACGATCTCAAAACTGACCGGCGCATACAAGAAGCCAACAGCCGAACCAACGCCGGGATTTGGCGGGATCACGATCCGGCTTACTCCGGCTGACCGGGCAACCCGTGTTGCATGCAGAGGGCCATTGCCGCCAAACGCGATCATGGTGCGGGTGCCAAGCTCCTTGCCGCTTTCGACGGCATGCATGCGTCCGGCGCTGGCCATGCTTTCGTCGACGATACGACTGACACCATCTGCGGCACCGGTTGCGTTCAGGCCGAGCTTGGTCCCAATCCCTTGTTCCAAAGCATGTTGTGAAGCCTCGGGGTCAATCGCGATGTGCCCTTCGGCAAAGGTTTCGGGGGTGATGTAGCCTAGTGCAATGTCGCTGTCTGTGACCGTCGGTTCCGTGCCGCCACGCAGGAACGCAACGGGGCCGGGTTCGGAACCTGCCGACTGTGGCCCAACGGTCAATCGCCCCAACCGATCCACCCCGGCAATCGAGCCGCCGCCCGCTCCGATTTCAATCATTTCGATCACGGGAATTCGCACCGGCATGCCCGAGCCCTTGATGAACCGGGCAGCACGCGCGATTTCAAACTGGCGCGAGGTTTGTGGCTGCGCATTGTCGATCAGGCAGAGCTTGGCCGTTGTGCCACCCATGTCAAAGGACAGAACTTGATCCAGACCCGCGCGTGCGGCGATCCGAGCGGCAAGAATGGCACCTCCGGCCGGGCCGGATTCGACAAGACGGATGGGGAATTGCGCAGCCGTGTCTAGGGTGCACATCCCACCACCCGCTGTCATCATCAGGATCGGGCAGCATAGACCTTCGTCACGGAACCGGTCCGCAAAGCGCGTCAGGTATGTCTGCATCAAGGGCTGGATATAGGCGTTCGCAACCGTGGTGCAGAGGCGATCAAACTCACGCGCCTCGGGGCTGACCTCGGACGAGATTGAGATGGCCAGTTCGGGGCGCTCTTGGGCCAAGACCGCTTGCAATTGCTGTTCGTGCGCGGGGTTGGCGTAAGCGTGCATTAGACAAATGGCGACCGCGTCCGCGCCGCTTGCGTCGATCTCGTCCAGCACCGTATCGATCGCAGCCCGCTCCAGCGCGATAAGCACGTCACCGCCCACCGACATACGCTCGCGCACCGTGAACGCCCTTTCCCGAGGCACCAGCAGGTCGGGCTTTTCCAGATTGATATCGTATTGCGCATAGCGCCGCTCGTAGGCGATTTCGAGAATGTCGCGGAAGCCCTCGGTCGTGATCGTTGCAACCTTGGCGCCGCGCCGCTCGATCAGGGCATTGGTGGCCAACGTCGTTCCGTGAATGAAACCAGAGACGTCGGACAACGCGCATCCCGATTGCCTCATGACCCGTCGTGCACCGTCCATTGCACCCTCGGCAGGGTTTTGATGGGTGGTCAGGGTTTTGGTCGAAGCAACAACCTGGTCTTCGCCTGAAACCAGAACCGTGTCTGTAAATGTGCCGCCAATATCAATGGCCAGGCGCAGAGTTTGAGGGGTCATTCTGTATTCCGAAATCCGAGTGATCGCAGCGGGTTGCAGAAGGCAAGAGCCTTGCGATCAAGCAGAGATCACCAGATCACAGCCAGTTGCCCGGCGATCCATAGGATTTTGAATACAAGTCAGTGTCATGCAGCAAGTGTGCAAGTGCCGGTCATCAGCGGCAAGCAAAAATGCGACGTGATGATATGGAAGCGACATCAAATTTTGACGTTCCGCCAAACGACGTTGGCAAAACCCCAATTGCTGGGTCCAATCCCCGCCTGTCTAAGGCCAATTCCGACATCCCGCCTGTTGAAACCCGGCGGACATGAAACCGGGCCAGCCAAGGGTTCTTAAACCTCAATGAATGGCTGGCCCGGTTGTTTTTGCCTCCGTGAGTAGCAGGGCAAAACGGTGTTTGTTCGCTAGTGCGAGACGAGTTTTGCAGTTGTTTCCAAAATGCGTGTCGCTGTTTCTCAACGTAAGTGTGCAAAATGCTTGATTTAGAATCGTTTAGCCCCTCTTATTGAACAGATTTTCATTGAACCCACGTGGAATTAACCGTTCATCACACGTTCACGTTGAGTTGAGTAGGCTTTGCATAGGATTTCGCGGGAAAAGAGTGGAAGGAATGAAGAAGCTCTTGGCGATTATATGTTTGGCTACTTTGCTCTTGGGTGCCGAGAGCCAAGCCGCTACGCGTGAGCTGAAACAATCCGAGCTGCGGAAGGTTACTGCTTCGGGAACGGCAATCCGGCTGAAGAAAGTAATCAAAGGGGTTGAGCGGGTCTTTGGTGGAACGCCAGTGGACGCGCGCGCTTTTCAGTCCGACAAGGTCTATTATCGCATCTTGGTCAAGAAGCCGAATGGCGAAATCATAAGTGTTATTGTAGACGCCCAATCCGGCGTCGTTGTGTCCAATAGATCTAGTGTTGGACGCCAGATTTCAGAAGCTGCCCGGTCAAACAAAGGAAACTCGGCGAGTGCCAAGTCTCAGGGCAACTTTGGCAACAAGGGCAATAAGGGCAACAGCGGGAACCGGGGTGGAAACAGCAACTCCGGCGGTAACGGAAATTCCGGTGGAAATGGAAATTCCGGCGGTGGTAACTCCGGCGGGGGTGGTGGCAACTCCGGCGGAGGCGGTGGTAACTCCGGCGGCGGCGGTGGTAACTCCGGCGGCGGGAATTCGGGTGGAAATGGCGGCGGTAGAAAATAATAGATGAACCAACGCTCAAACAAATATAATTACGAAGAATGAGAGTACTACTTGCTGAGGACGAGCCGCACCTGTGCGCGCAAGTCAAGAAACTGCTGAACGCCGAAGGGCGTGTCGTCGACGTTGTTCATAACGGAGTGGACGCCCTTCATCTTGGTTCAACCGAACCGTATGACGTTATCATCCTTGATCTAGGGCTGCCGGAGCGCGATGGCATTTCCGTGCTGCGCGAATGGAGAAACGCGGGTTTGAAAACGCCCGTTTTGATCCTGACCGCCCGAGACGGCTGGAGCGAGAGGGTGGATGGTCTCGACGCCGGTGCGGATGACTATATGACCAAACCCTTTCACATGCCCGAGCTGGCAGCCCGTGTTCGGGCGATCCTGCGGCGTCAAAGCGGCTTGATGAATCCGGTGATTGAGATGGGCAGCGTCACGCTCGACTCGAAAAACGGGCGTGTGACCGCGCAGGGGATTGCAGTTGATCTGACCGCGCAGGAGATCGCCGTCCTCACCTACCTGGCCCATAATCGGGGGCGCTTGGTGTCAAGATCCGAGCTTTCCGACCACATTTATGAATATGATGCGGACAGGGATTCCAACACAATCGCCGTGTTCATAACGCGATTGCGCAAGAAGTTGGGGGCCGACTTGATCAAGACCGTTCGGGGCCGCGGGTACATGATTGATACCGACTAATGCTGTCTTTGCGCCAACGGGCATTGCTGGGGGGAATCGCGACCGGTGCAGTATCCGTTGCGGTTGGGACGCTGGCCGTTTTCTCGTACATCGACTCCAGAGTCTCGGATCGCTTTGACAGCACGCTTAGGGATCGGCACACGCAACTTGTCGTAGGTCTAAGCGCTACAACCGGCGACCCCGAGGCTTTGCGTAGCCTGATGTTTGACCCTGCATATGGGACTCCGTATTCGGGGCGCTATTGGCAGGTTACAAATGCAGCCGGAGAGATTTTCACCTCGTCATCGCTTTTTGACGAAACCATAGCTGAGCCTCTGGATTCCCCCGATACGCCTAGAATCTGGAACATTCCGGGCCCAGAAGGTGAAAGGGTCCGCAGCATATTTCAAGAGATCACCTACGAAGACGGTACGGTCTGGGGGGTCAGTGTTGCCGAAAGCCAGGCCCAATTGATTGCTGAGAGGCGCGCAGCGCAGCGCAGTCTGCTGCCCGTATTCGCGTTGGTCGGGTTGATTGGTGTTGTGGGGTCGATGCTGCTGTCCTCGGTCATTCTGGGGCCGCTGAGAAAGCTAAGAAGCGATGTGTCCCACCGGTGGGATACGGATGAGGGGCTAGAGCCTGCAGATTATCCTGATGAAGTTTCGCCGCTGGTCGAGGATTTGAACCAGCTGTCGCGTCGCAACCGGGACATTGTTTCTGGTTCACGGCGGCAGGCGGCGGATCTGGCGCATGCCCTCAAGACACCGACCGCCATTCTGAGGAATGAACTCAGCACCTTGTCCGAGGACGGCGCGCCGACAGATGCCGCACAGGAAGCGTTGGACAGGATCGACGCACAGCTCAGCCGGTCGCTTGCCAGGATGAGGGCTTTAAATACGGCAGAGCTTTCGCACTCGAGAACTGATCTGTCGAATTCAGTGGACCGGCTCACCCGCCTGTTTTCTTCGATGGCCGAGAGAGAAGGCAAAACGCTGGAGGTGACGCGCGCGCCGGGGCTGTGGGTCCGAATGGACCCGCAGGACATTGAGGAAGTGCTTGGGAACCTGATGGATAACGCGGTCAAATGGTGCCGAACCACCGTGCGCGTGACTGCGGTGTCCAAACGCGGGAGTATCGAAGTTCATATCGAGGACGACGGCCCGGGAATACCGGAAGACGACCGGCGCGAAGCGCTCAGGTCGGGCGGGCGTCTGGATACGTCGGTCACGGGCAGCGGACTGGGATTGGCGATCGCCGTTGATCTGCTAAATGCCTACGGTGCCAAGCTAAACCTCGGTACGTCCAGTGATCTTGGCGGCTTGGAGAGCCGGGTTCTGATCCCAACGGGATTTAACCAGACATCGACCTAAGCGGAGTCTGTCCAAGAAAACCCGAAAAATAGCGGTGATAATTCGCTGTATTAATTTTTTTAAGCGCTTCATTTTATTGTTATTTCGGGGGGAATTTGCTAAATGCAGGCAGAATGATCGTGAACATATTTAGTATTTCCGCCCGTTCACATTAAATTAACATTCCGTTCACCCTATGAAATCTAAAAGGCAAATATTTAGCAAATTAGGGACATTATTTTCGAGCAATATCTCACGGAATCCTGAATTTTGTGGAGATTGCAATGCTCAAGTTCTGCCCTCAAGAGGCTGCAAGTTCCAAGCGGTCTAATAAATATCGTGAGTATCTAAAGCGCTTTTCTGGCGAAGAATATGGTGGCTTTACTATATTCGTCCTTTTTGTGTTCGTAACCCTTATCGCAATGACGGGCATAGCGGTCGACTTCATGAACTACGAACGTGACCGGGTTAAATTGCAATGGGCGCTGGACAATGCGGTACTGGCCGCTGCGAACCTAGAGCAGGAGCTGCCGCCTGCCGATGTCGTCAATGCCCACCTCGCGGCTCAGGGGCTTGGAGAGTACCAAAAGAATATCGGTGTTGAGGAATCCTATCTGGACCGGACTGTCTCGGCCAGTATCGGGACCGAGTTCGAGACACATTTCATGCGTTTGAGCGGGGTGGAATCCCTGTCCTTGGATGTTGCTTCTGCAGCGAACGAAGCCGCGCCACATACCGAGATTTCGATGGTCCTGGATATTTCGGGAAGCATGGGAAACAACAATCGCGTTGAACTCATGCAAGCTGCCGCCAAAGCCTTTATTACAAAAAGCTTGAGCCGGAATGAAGACCCGACCACGGGCGTAAAGTCCGACAAGCAGACCTCGATCAGCATCATTCCGTTTGCCGGTCAGACGAACCCTGGTTCGACAATGTTTGAATACCTGGGCGGCGAACGATTTGGCACTACTACAGAAGCGAACCATTTTCGGGAATGGGAGCAGGACGTTTCAAACGTTGTGTTCTGGTTCGATACTTCTGGCGGTGACGAGCCGAATTTCTCGGCTAAAATCGAAGGATACCCAAGTCACGACGTCGAGCTTTTCAACAAGGATGATGTCGATACCTATCATCACTACGTGAAGGAATTCATCATCTCGAAGACTCCGGCATTGCCTGAAAAAGCTAAAATGTTGGGTGCGTCTATTAAGGGCGGCAATCAAACAACGACGTTTTTCAGCATTACTGGCGAGGAAATCACGGGTTCGACAAAGTTCAACAACGTGGATCTGGAATTCCAGTTCTCAGAGTTTTACGCCTATGTTGAGACGATCCCAAACAACGTCTCGTCTTGCCTTGAGATGACATATTCGGATTTCATGAACTCGAATCTGCCGTCCGGGTCTATCGAGCAGGTGCCATATTTCGTGAACTGGGATTACGACGAAACAACCCAGAATTGGGGCTGGTGCCCGGATGATGAAATGAGCATCCGTTATGCGCAGAATAATGAAGGTATCCTGCACAACTTCATCGACAACCTGAGACTGTTTGACGGCACCGGCACCAATTACAGCCTGAAATATGCTCTGGCATTGTTGGACCCGGCGGCAAGAGACGCATTTGCGCATCTTAGCGCTGCCGGCGAAATACCCGCCGAATTCGCCAACCGTCCGCTGGATTGGGATGAGGAAGATTCGTCGAAATACATCGTTATCATGACGGACGGGCGGACCAGCCCGCAGGTGCGGCCGACGAATGAAGTGGAAATTGAGAACGGTCTTACCGAATTGATCGAACGGCCGGCCGAGGACACCACAGTCACCTCGTCGCAAGTTACTAACCTGCAACTGTTCAAGCAGCAGTGTGAACTGGCCAAGGCAAACAATGTCGTGATCTACGCAGTCGCGTTCGAGACGTCGGACACAGCAGCAGCAGAGATCAAAGCCTGCGCATCGTCTCCGTCACACTACTACGAAGTGACGGGCGAAGAGATCATCGACTCGTTTGTTTCGATAGCCGGGTCGATCCAAAAACTTCGTCTGATCCAATAAGTACCAATCAAGGGGGCGCGATCCATTCGCGCCCCTTCCTTTTGAAGCAAAGCGCAGTCCTTTGGCTGCGCTATTGCAATTGCAGGATGTCTGGCACGCACAGCTTGCGGTTGGTGGGCATCTGATCAGCGCCGTCAGACCGTTTTAGTCGTTTTGGCCCGTCCTTGACCTTGATCTTCGGCTTTGCCAGAGGTCCGGTGGCGGTCACAGGCCACGGGCTGCGGGACAGCGGCTCTCCGATTTTTCGGGGCTGCAGGTTAAGGTCCAAAGCCTTGTTGTTCATATCCACCGCACCGAAAACGACGATCTGAACTTGGTCCGTTTCCAGCGTGGTTTGTTTGGTCGAGATATTCCCGCTTGTGATGGACAGCGGAGCGCGCAAACACACGATTGGCGCAACTTTCTGTTTTTCTTTTGTAAAGACCCAAGGCAGCAGTCCAAGACCCGCAAGGTCCAGAAGCTGGGTTTCAATGGACCCGTTGCGCATGGATACGGTGGCGTTGCCGCGCATTGACTGGGCAAAATGTTTGACCGAGTCGATCCCGCCGGTCACGTTGAAATCCGCGTAGATCGTTCCGCTGGCGCCTTTTTTGAAGTTCAGGTTGTGCAGTATATCGTCCAACCGCCAGCCACCGGCCTGACCGGTCAGGTTTAGCAAATGGTCTTCGTTCGACAGGTCCAAAAGGCCACTGACATCGAAATTGGCCCCGCCGTATTCAAACTTCAAAGGTCCGGCTTTCAGTTCACTTTCGTCGAGCGTCACTTCACTTTGCAAACTGCTTATGCCGTCGGCCCCTTCAATATGGCGCAGGTCGATGTCGACATCCATGTTCATTCCCGAAAGAAGGATTGAGCGGCCAATAGGTTTGAGTGTGACATCCCTCAGTGGGCTAGCGTCTGAGGTATCCGCTGCCTCGTCCACACTGTCCTCGTCGGAAAGGCCGAGCTTTCTCAACTGGGCGGTTGCCAGGACTATGCTGCGAATTTGGTCTATTCGGATCAGGTCGCTTTCGATTTGCCCCTTCAGGACAGGGTCAGAGGTTGCGTCGTCCAATGTGGCTGAAAACAACAGCTCAGAGTCCGCAACAGTGATGTCCGCCTCTGCATTCCAGTCCGCGCCGTCGCTGCTTAGGTTGATCGAAAAACCCGCTTGCCCCGTGTCCACAGGGTCCAACGACAGCGCCTGCAAAAGGTCCGCGCCAGATGGAACGCCAACTTCGATCCCCAGATCCAGGTTCTCGAACTTCAGAACATTTTTTACCGAACCGTCAACGTTCAGAGACCAGATTTCAGTCTCGCTCGTGCGGCCGTCCAAATCCGAAAGCGTAAGCTGGTCGATGCCGCCCGTCAGGGAAAACTCTCCTGAAAACCTGCCGAGTTGATCGTCCGCGCCCAATAGCTCTGGCGAAATCAGGCTGCTGGCCGGAATGTCCAGCAACCCTTCTGCTGAAACCTCCTGCAGGCGCAGAGCGTCACCGACTGATCCGTTCAGGATAACAAAGGGGTTTGAGGGGTCTCCGATGCGCAAGTTGACATTGCCAACTCGCAATGTGCCGTCCGGGGTTCTGGATACCTCAGAGAATTTGACAGGCGGCGGTCCTTCCCCTGCGGTGTCCAACGTGAACCCGTTGGTCTGGATTACCATCTGTCGCTGTGGCACCTGGCCGGGAACGCTATCCATGACCATATCCACAGCGATGAGTTTCAGGTCATAACGTGATTGAGCGGGGGCGGGGTCTTCACCCTTGGGGTAAAGTCGGATTTTAGTCGTCAACGATACATCGGCCGGGTTTCCGATTTCACCGATCTGACCGGTCAATTCAAGGCTTTGCCCGCCATCCAGTTGTACCCCCACATCAAGATCATCGACCCGCGCGATCCCCTCGGACGACTTGAAAGTCGCGCCTACTTGGCCAGAGCCTTCAAGAACGCGATTGAGTTTCAAAATATCAAGGAGTTGCCCAAGCTGATTGATCTCTGCTTTCGTTTCTATGGTCAGCCCCGACGCCGTCTCAACTTCGTTGGCGGTGATCGAAACATGGTCAAAGTCGGCCCTTAGCTGAAATGGTTCCTCTTTTGGGAAAAGGAGTTGGAGGTCAAAAGCCTCTCCGTTCAGGGTTCCGGTCCCCGTCGCAGAAGCCGCCGCCGTACCGTTTCCGGATGTCAATGTCAGGTCGGGTATGCGCAAGTCCAGGTCCATGCCGTTTTGTGCGCTCTGATACAGTACCGATATGTTGTTTATGTTGAGCTGGGGGTCTGCCAGTAGATCAGAGATTGCGACCGGCGTTCCACTGCGAGGTGACGTATCTTTGTCTGTGGGGCCGGAATTGGCGCGCCACGATGTTTCCCCCTCTTGGGTCGTGATCAGCTTCAGATGAACTCCGTCCACTACCACGTTGCTAACCGAGAGCTTGCCCTTGGTCAGATCACGCGCAGACAGTTGGAAGCCGAGCGTATCAATCTTGGCGAAATCGGTCCCCTCCAGTGATCCAGCGGGAAGAACGACGTCTGTGGCGGAAATCTCTAGTTGAGGGCCAAGCCCCACGCGAAGGTCGCCCTCGACGCTAACGTTTCGGCCGATTTTCTCGGACAGAATTTGCGCGGCCATTGCCGAGCGTGCCGAAGACAGGAACGGAGATGACAGAAACAGCCAGGCGACGCCAATGACTACCAGAGCTATTGCGCCGATGACGACCAGTCCTCGTACCAAAAATCGCAATTTTTGCCCCCTTTCCCTGCCGGTTGTGGCGGTGCCCATTGTTCCAAAGCGGGGCACATCACCGGAATGAAGAAACCGAAATGATCTTTAATCAATCATGTATTGACCCATTTGGCATCAAAAACCGCTGACACGCTCGACCAGCCAGTAAATTGAAACGCAACCGATGGCGTAGCCTGCAACCGGCATAGCAATGGAAGCAACTTTCGCGGGCTCGAACCTTGTGGCGAGTCTCCAGGCCAACATGATCGCCGCAAGCCCGGCTATGAACAAAAGTTGGCCGGCCTCTACGCCCAAGTTGAAGGAAAGCAGCGCCGTGAAAATGTCTTGGGGCGGAACACCGATTTCAGCCAATGCCCCGGCAAATCCAAGCCCGTGCAAGAGGCCAAAGCAAAAGCAAATGATCCAGGGGTACTGTTCCGACAACCTTGGTTTTCCCTCAGTGTGACTGAGTATTTCCAGCGCCAGGAATACGATCGACAAGGCGATGACGGCTTCTACCGGCGAGCCAGGGACGTGAACGATGCCCAAAGTCGCAAGGGCCAGCGTGATCGAGTGTGCGACAGTGAACGCTGTGACCGCTCCGACCAGCCGCCATTTGTCGTGCACCAGAACGAAAAGAGCAAAAACAAACAGAAGATGATCCCAGCCTTCTAGAATATGATCGAAACCAAGCTGGAAGTAGCTGAAGAAAACGGAACTGGTCGTCGGTTGTTCCGGGATGATCAGCGTAGAAACGTCGGGAGTGAAGCGCAGCGTAGTTGTGGCTGCGTCAAGGGGCTGAACGCGCAGTAGAACGTCATTTCGTTGCTTTTCAAGCCCTTCGATCAAGACGGGTTTGCCTGCCAGACCGGTATCGCATTCCATGATCCACGTGGACACCCATGCTACGCTGTCGGATGTGGGTTCCGGCCCCCGTGCTGGTTCACATGAATTTGGGAAAACGGCGTCTATGTTCATAGGACGGCCCACGACGTCGGGCTTTCGCCAATGCACCTGCCAGGTGTTCTGGGTCAACTGCCTGAGTTCCAGATAGCCCGGATCCAGTGCGTGCGCGTGCGCGACCTTCGGGGTAAACGCGACCCAGATGGTGAATAACAGATAGAGAAAGGTCTTCATTCCTCGGCCTCTGCCTGTCCCGGTGCGACGATCTGATAATTTGCGGCCAACTTCTCGTACTGAGCGCGCGCCAGTAGCTCTCCGGTTTCGCGGCGCCATTCCAGCAGAACGGCTTCGCGAATTTGGTCAAGCGGCGGCAGCGAGGCCGGTTGGGTCGCCGTGACACGGACCAAATGTTGCCCATACCCCGACTGGATTGGGCCAGCCCACTGCCCAGTTGCAAGCGCACCGACGGAGTCCGAGAATTGTTTGCCAAAATTGGCATCAATGGTTCGGGCTGACGACAAGGGCAGGGACCGTGGAAGCAAAGTTCGTGTGCCAATGCCCGACCAGTCTTCACCGGCCTCCAATCGGGATTTCGCGTCGGCAACGTCGTCGGAGCTGGGTGATTCACCTAAAAACACCTGATCCAGAGCGATCAGTCGAGGGGTTGTGAAACGCTCGGAGTTTTCGTTCAGAAATGCTTGTAATTCTTGGGTTTCCGGCTCGGCCGATGATGCGATCGCGTTCGTTAGAAAATCCATCTTTTGCGCCAACCGCGCACGGATCACCTGATCTCCGCGGTCGAGCCCGAGCTTGCGCGCCTCTCTTACAAGAACTTCTTCGCGCACGGTCGCGTCAACAAGGGCACTTAGCTCTGCTTCGTTCGGGGGTCTTTTCCAAGTGTCAGAAAACCGTTCAGCCAGCAGATCGATGTCTTGTTCATCAACAACTATCGTCTCGGTTGGCTCTGCATCACCGTCTTGAGGTGAAACAAGGTAAAACCATCCGAAAATTGCCCCCCCGATCAAAATAAAGTGGAGCAGTGGTTCTTTTAAAATGCGCATGGGCTCTCTCAGGGAAAACGTGAGCCGCGGCCAATGCTGACCAGCGGCTCTGTCTTTGGTAGTTTGATGTTACTCAGCGTGCCGTGTCTATCGTTTATCCTAACGGCGACATCCGAAATGACGGATCACTCGCTTGGCGTGTACCAGATCGGCGAGGAATACGCGCGTTCCTGATGAACCAGTTGCGCTTCTTCCGGCAGATCAATGCCAAAGCGTAGCTTGTCGTACAGCACCCAGCGCGGAGTCGGTATTTCCAGAACCCGAACGTAATAGAAGGCTCTTTGGCTCGGATCGAATTCGGGGTCGGTCCAAACGGTCACCAATTCCGACGTGCCGATCGTATTGCTCCAGCTTGCTGTATCTACATTGACGGTATTTCCAACCTCTGGCAGTTGCCCGCTCGCGTCCAATGACCGGTCGCCAGACCAGGCAACATTGAAAACTTTCTCTTGAAGTTCACCGTCCGCGTCCAGCCAACCCTTGATAACTTGTGCGCGATCAAGGTTGGCGCCAATGGGGTCACGCAGCGCGCCGATCAGGAAAGTTGGTGCACCGTCGCCCTCGCGCGGTCGAAGGTCACTGCCCATCGGGACGCCCTTGGTGTACCCGACATCAGCCACAAGACGGGTCAGCAAGTCCTCATCCTGAAAGTCCCAGCCGCCGAAAAAGCGCAGACCGATACGTGGGCCCGTGGTGGCGTAGGTCTCTCGACGCTTGAATGCGTCGAAAATAGCCGCGCGGGTATTGTCCGACGCCCACACAGCGGTATAGCCGGACGCGACAAGCGTATGTCCTTCAAAGGCACCCAATTCGCTTTCGACAAACGGGTGCAGCACCCGCGTAGCAGAGGGTTCGGCGCTGACCGATTTGCCAAAGTAGTTTTCTTCTTCGGCCGTCGCCAGTGACGTGTGGCTGTCCGTTGCCCCGCCCATCCCGAACTTGTAGGGGTTCACGCCGAACTTTTCTTCCAAAGCCAGACCGCGTTTCAGTGCCTCGCGCGCGTATTCGCCAGCCAGCATGTCTTCGGTCTTTAGCTCTGTGATGTCCAGATTGCCGACATCCCAGTTCTCATAGTCGGCAAATGGGTCATCCGGGCTTAGATAGGGGTGAGCCTCGCCATCGCCCTTGATCTGCGTGACTTCGTAATGCGGCTCCCATTTGGCGCGGTTGTTGACGTATTCTTCGTCTACTTTGCCACCGTGATACGTGTCTTCGGTCGGGAACATCCAGCCATTGGACAAGTTGCCGTTATGCGCGAACGCAACCGCCCGACCACCTGTTTTCGCTTGATATTCTTCCAGCCAGGCGTAGAGCGCCTTGGGATCCGTATCCCCGTAAGGAGGCTGGGTTACCGGCGGAACCATCTGCAATGCGCGAATTGGACCATCGCGCAGCATAACGTTCCTGTGCAGGTTGAAGCCTTTTGGCACGGAGGTCCACTCAAACCCAATGAAGGCCGTAAATTTTCCGGGGTCATTATGCCGCTCGGCCGCCATGACAATCTGTTCCCACGTGAACGCAAAAGCGTCAGCGCCGGGGCTGTAGGACTCCAGCAGGATTTCCGGCAGGGTCATCTGCGAAAAATTCGTAATAATATCAAAGGCAGCCTTGGCCGCGTTTTCACCGCCAGCCTTGTAGCCTTCATACCATTCCAAACCCTTTGGATCAGAAAGAACGCCGGGTTTCCCTGCCTGCAAGTCTGGCGCAAAACCCATAAGGTCGGTGTGGTCCGTCAGAACCATCCAGTCCAACGGTCGAGCCAGCCTGACAGGTTGACCAGTGGATGAAATTACCTGTTCACCCTTGGCAAATCTCCATGCTTCGTCAGGCAGCAGAGTGTTTCCGAACGCGCCCGCGTCCAACGAAAGCCCCGTGTGCAAATGGGTGTCACCCCAAAGCGGACGCTCGGGAAATGTACGATTGGCATAGGGCGAGAAGGGGCGTTCCGCAAACGTGCCCTCAGCGGCCTGTTTGCTTGGAACCGCATCGGCAAATGAAATGGCGGGCAGGGAAATCAAAGTCACCAAACAGGAACGCAATCGAAGCATAGAAACCTCCCAGTAAATATATTCAAAACAACGTAGGCGTCTGACTTGTCAGTCAACGATATTCCAATTTGTAAATATTACCGAATGGTATTTTGGGATTTTTGGTGCCCGTCAAAAAAATGTTCAAAATAAATAAGTTAAACGCACCTGATAGGGTGCGGGATCTTGAGCCTGGCGGTCCGAAGGTGAACGTATGGCTGAAAATAGATCGCAGAAAAGTTGTGGTGCGCTCAGAAATTCCGAGCGCACCAGTGTTTACAAGAATAGATGCAGGCGATTTAGCCGAAGCGGGCTATTGGGCCTTGTGGGATATCAGCCAATTCGACCGCCTTGTCGATCAGGAACAAGGCTTCCATCTTGGAATGTGCAAGCAGCGAAACATCGTTTCCGACCTGGAAAGAGAAATTGGTCGGTGAATGAATGCTTGGCGTTTCGCCGGCCGGAAGTTGCGACAGCCGGTGGTTCAACTGCTGCGCAGCCATTCCCTTTTTCTTGTCATGAATCAGCAAAAAGACCCCGTTCCCCCAATAGGTCGCGAAATTGCGCCCTTCTTGGCTGACGGACAGAAGTGCTGCTCCGGCCGATGCCAGGAATTCGCGGAACTCGCTGGAAGTGCTAGAGGAAAAGAGATCCTCAACGTCCGCAACTTTCACGGCAAGGATTTTCGATGTTCTTGAGTGCATCGTGGCAAGCTGAACGACGTAGTTTTCAAACTCGGCCAGTCCGATGCAGCCATCCAGATCCCCAAAATAGAGAGGGTCGCTTAGGCTGAAGTTGGTGTTAACCTCAGAGTCGTTGTCGGCGTAGATGTCCGCCTCAAGCACTTCGATCGCCGCACGTCGCTCTGCAGCCAGCCTGTAAGCATCGGACAGCCGTTGTTTCAGGTCCGCGAATTCAAAGGGCTTGGTTACGTAGTCGGTTGCGCCAACTTCAAACGCTTCGTCGATGTACTGCTTTTGCACCATGGCGGTGACCATGATGATCGGAGTAAATTTGTAGTCGGGCAAGTTGCGCACTTCTTCGCATAGCGCAATGCCGTTCATCTCGGGCATTTGCACATCCAGCAGAAGGCAGTCAAAGGGCTGGTCGGTTTCCGACAGCGTCTTTAGTGCCTCTTGCCCGCTTCGCGCGGTCGCAACATCTTCGTAGCCGAACGCCCCGAGTACACAGATCAGCAACTCTAGGATGCTTGGATCGTCGTCTACAGCAAGTATCCGCATAACTATTCACCAGGTTTTGCCACCGAACCGACCTTTGGGCATTGCAGACTTCCGGCAAAGATCGGCTGGCGAGTGGATTTCTAGGTTCTGACAGCCTGTCGAACAAAAACGGCAAAACATTGACACTGGAAGGGCGGCCATGTGTTCCGGCTTACATTTTTCAATGTTCCGTGTGTTGGGCATTTTACGGGGTGTAGACGGCTTAGACGTAAGCTTTTTCGTGAAAACTATGGGGTGTGCGGCTGCGCTGATGAGGGCTGAGGAGCCCTATTCGAGAACCGCCGCAGGTGACGCGACGCGAAAATTTGTAGATCAGCGAAGAAATTGAAATTTTGTCAAGGATTTGAGTGCGATCGAGTGTACGCTTTTTGCCGGTTTTAGCCGCAAAATGAACGCTCAAAAACAGATATAGGTGTCTTGCGAATGCTCAACCCAAGGTATGGGAGGTGATTTGGTCACACATCCTCTTCAATCATAGGGTGAGCGACACTAACTTATGGACTTGCCGTTCAGCTTATTGGCATAAGTGTGTCAAAAATAAGAGCAAAATATGGACCGACCACTCAGGTACGAGCAGGCATATCCAGCGTCCCGCGTTTTTCCGGAGCTTGAACCTGCAAATGACATTCCGGCTGCGCCGAAAATTTCGGCGCGCCAAAAGTTGTTTGCGCTCAAACGCAGGTCGTCCGACCGTCTAAGCAAACTTGGGGGCATACGCGCGACGACACTGAGTTTTCGCAACATGCACGAGCATGGGACACTGCTTGCAAAGTACCTTGAGACTCGAAAGCATATCTTCATTGACCGGCTGAACTGGCAGATCGGCGAGGTCGACGGGATGGAATTCGACCAATACGATACACCCGCGTGTCGCTGGGTCGTGTTGCACGAGTTCGGCGAGGTTCTAGGAGGGGTGCGCCTTTTGCCCACCACCGCGCGCTGTGGAATCTACAGCTATATGCTTCGGGATGCGCAAAACGGTATTCTGCCAAGTTTGCCCACGGACGTTTTGTTCTTTGAAGCCCCGGTGAACCCGAAAGTCTGGGAAGCGTCACGGTTCTTTATCACCGACAGCGTCCCTTCCTCGCGCCGGATGGCCATTCAGCAAGAGCTGTTTTATCGTATGACCGAGAACGCCGAGGAGTGTGGGGCGTCCAGGATACTTGGGATTGTGCCGGCTGTCTGGTCGCGCTGGTCGCGACGTCTGGGGGTTGGGGCTGCTCCGGTCGGGGCCAAGTTTTCGATCGAAGGAAGCGTCAGCCAATCGGTTCTGTTCAACATCAAAGACGATTCAGACTGACACGGTAAACTCTCGCAGCAATTTGCGCGCCGTCCGGTCCCTATTTTTGCACCCGGCTTCACCTTTAAGGCGAGATCGGGCTGTTGGTTTCACCCATCCTTGTTGAGGTTTGATGCCGATCAAGAAGGTAACCTTCTGTATTTCATGGATAAAATCCGATTTCTTGATGTTGTGTAAACCCGTTTTGGCCGGTTGGTGCCAAAATAAGGTCAAGAAATGAACAACATTTGCGGGGTTTTTCTCGCTTTTCGCCGCTGTTTCGTCCCAGTCGCTCATTAGGTTGGGGCCGTTAAACAGGTCAAATGTAGTTCACCAGTTATGAAACATTCAAATCCGGGAAAAGAACAATTCCAACGCAAGCTGGAAAGCCGCGCGTTACAGAAAGCCACGATGAGAGTGCTTGCGGTTGATGACGAGCCAGGCATTCTGGAATTGCTTCAGGCAGCCCTGTCAGAGGTCGAAAACTGTGACATTCTAGTGGCCAGCTCTGCCGACGAAGCGCTGCAGACGATCCAGTCGTGTGATGCCGCGTTCGATTGCTTTCTGTTGGATATCCAAATGCCCGGCACCAATGGCATCGAGTTGTTGCGCCGTATTCGCAGCATTCCCGAGCACGCGGATACACCTGCGATCATGCTGACTGCAATGAGCGACAGAAGATATGTTGAAGAAGCCTTTTTGGTGGGTGCTTTCGACTATATCACCAAACCCTTTGACTTTTTCGAGTTGCGCAGCCGCATGAACGCGGCCCATCATTTGATGCAGGAGCGGATCAAAGCGCGCAGGACGTCGGCCTCTGTCAAAAATCTCCGCGAGGAGTTGGACTATAGCCAGCAATTCAGCTTTGAAGACCCACTTTCGATCGACGGGCTGCGTCGTTTCTTGCGGTATGTAGAATTCGACAACTATGTCGAGCAGCTTTCGAGGGGGCGTCTGTTTGAATCCTGCGCCGTCGCGATTAAGCTGCAGGATGCAGAATTTCGCTTTGACCTGAACGATTTCGGAGCTTTTCGACGCGCGATAACCGACTTGGGACGCAGCGTGGAGTTGGCCACCAAAGAGGCTGAATCGGTATTTTCCTACAGGGGGAGTGGCGTTTTTCTTGTTGTCGCGCATGGGCGCGACCGCGCAGCCATGCTTCCAAAGGAAGACCAGCTTAACTCTGTTTTTGCTGAGGTTCTCAGCGATAGAGGCGGGGTAGGGTCCATGAGGGCCGTTATAGGCGCACCAGTTTCGATGCGCTCGATCTCTAAGGCCGGAGCCTTCGCAGCAATGAACAGCGCGGTTGAGAATGTTAACGGCCGCGAGCAGGCTTATAGAAAAGGTTTCGACGCTGAGCCTCTGTTTCATTGCGAGGCCGCAGGATCGCGCAAAGTGAAGTCTCATAAGAGGCTATTCGATACAGTGCTGCGCGAGATGTACGGAAACCAAACCTATTTGGCGCGAAAGTAACACGCCAACACAGATGGTCCCGTGATCGTCAGGCTCATGCTGGCGCTTTCTCGGCGTTCAAAATCAAAGGACCGCTCGTGCGCATTGTAAATGTCAGGATCGGTTCAGGAATTTGAACGTCGGACAAAGAAAAGTGAATGCGCCGTAGTACCGAAGCCATCAAGATCATGATCTCTGTTTCGGCATATTGAGCGCCGATGCAAATTCGCGGCCCTGCTCCGAACGGGATATATTGCCCTCGCGGAGGAGGTGCGCCAAGAAATCGGTTCGGACGATATTGCGAGGGTTCGTCCCACAGCTTTTCATTCCGGTGCAGCGAGTAGACCGGGAAAAACAGCGCGTCCCCTTTTTCGATTTTGACATCCTTGAATTCGATCGCGTCGGATGCATCTCGGGCAAAGAGGGCCGCCGAAGGGTACAGCCGCAGGGTTTCCTTGATGTGGGCCCGTAGTAACGGCAGGTGCTCGAGATGCGAAAACTCCAGCTTTCCTTGGGGGCATACAGATCGGATTTCCTGGCGTATTCGGTTTTGCATATCGGGGTTCAATGCCAGCAGGTAGTACCCCCATGCCAGCGCGTTGGCCGAAGTTTCGTGGCCGGCAACAACAAAGGTCAACAGGTTGTCGACCGTTGTTTCGGCGTCCTCAAAATCCGACTTGAGCGCATCAATCATCAGATCAAGAAAATCTTCAGGTTCGTCACGGTTTTCAGACCGACGCAATTCAATAACTTGCCGCGCCAAATCCCGCATGTCAGTGACCGGAGCCTTGCTGCTGAGCCACTTTTTCCGCGGTAGCCACTTGGGAAACCCAAGCAGGTCAAACAGGGAAAGATCCGAAATATAGTTGAAGTAAGCGATTAGCCCGACGCGGATTTGATCAGCGCTGACTTCTTCATTTCCTGAGAAGATGACCCTTGAAATATTGGTCAGTGTTGACGCAGGGGCTATTTGCGCGACGTCGACCGGGCCTTCGTTTTCTGCAATGGACTCCGCCACTTCAATGCCAGTTTCAGCGAAGTGCCGGGACAGAACCGGCAGGTTTCTTGCCGCAAACAAAGGAGAGTACCTGTGTCGCTGTTTGCGCCATTTTTCACCCTCAGAAAGGATCAGACCGTTGCCCACCGCTGATCCGATGATGTCTTTCGTGAACTTTGCCTTCGGAAAAGACCGGCCTTTGCCGACAAGAAGCTCTGTGACCATTTCCGGGTCGCAGATGTAGTGGATGTTCAGCGGTCCACGAACATAAGTCTGCCGCAATGTCTCGGCCGGAATGACTTCAAGCATATTGCGGCCAGCCGATTTTGCGAACTGAAGCAACGTCACGGGCTTTTCTGCGAGGTTGGCAGAAACCGGCGTGACGTCGAATTGTTTCGTTTTCCTCTTTCCAATGGCGTTCAAGGCGCTGCCCCTCTTTGCTTTTCGCCGGTCTACAGGTTCATTTACGTGGAAAAAGTGTAAATAAGCAATGAGTTCGTGGATGCAGAGCCAATTGATTGACCTACTTTCTGGAAACAATGCGGTCAGATTTCGATGGGCTTGGATTTTAGGCAATGCGACAATTGATAGCCTGGCGAAAGAAAGTCGCCAAACTGTGAACCTATTTCCGACCAACTGCGTCCTCATTGTTTAGCTAGAAGTTGCCAAGAGGCAAAGCAATGAAGACGACGGGATGACGGTCATCGAAGCAACGCAACAGGTCCGGGACCCAGGGGAGCCTAAAGATCAGTTGCTACAAAACATTAAAGACTACACTGCCATGAGCTTTGCGCTGTTGTGGCAGCGGCAGGCGATTTTTCTGGCCACCACAATTCTCACTGGTTTCTTCTTCGAGCCCCTCAATGCCATTTTGTTCTACGGTACGATCCTGATCTGTGAAGCGCAGGACTTGTACCTTGCAAAACGAGTTGCCCGCCTGAACCCGGATGAACGCAAAGCCATAGCCATGATGGTTGCGTGGATACTGCTGAATACGATCCTGAGTTCCACCGCAATTTGTCTGTATGCCGTTTCGGTCGCGCTTGAACAGCCGACGGGCGGTCATTTTACCCCATTGTTCTTCCTGTTTGCGGCGGCGCTTTTTGCTGCAATGAACAACCACCAATTCGTTTGGGCGATGATTGTTCGTCTTGCCATGTACGGGGTCTCGTTCATGGTGATTGTCGTAAAGGATATATGGGTCGAACAACCCGATCTTTCGTCCGATTTGTGGCTGCATTTTTTCACAGTCGTGTTCGTGATGTACTTTCTGATCGACTGCTCACTGGTGTTTTTAAAGCTGTACCGGAAAAACTTGGAGCAGCTCGAAAAGTTGAAAGAAGAACATGAGCGTACAAAAGCGGCCTACGTTGCAAAGACTCAGTTCATTTCCACGGTTAGCCATGAACTGCGGACGCCCCTGACGTCAATCAAGGGGTCATTGGATCTGATAAATTCCGGCGCGATGGGTGAAGTTCCCGAGAAAATGCAGAACCTTATCGAGCTGGCGAGCAAGAACAGCGAGCGGCTGTCGTCTTTGATCAACGACGTTCTGGACATCCAGAAAATGGAAGCCGGTGAGATGGTCATTCGCAAGACGGCAATCGACGTTCGTCCGCTGGTTCAAGAGGCGATCGCCTGCAACCTCGGATTTGCCAGCGCGCACAACGTCGAGATTGTGGAGGATGAGCAAGAGGATCAGGACCTGATGATAAGGGGCGACGCCTCGCGGCTCATGCAGGTTTTGACCAACATGATATCCAATGCCGCCAAGTTCTCGTTTGAAGGCGGAACAGTGACCGTTGGGTTCAAGAGGATCGGACCGCGTGTTCGCATTTTCGTAAAGGACCAAGGTGTTGGTATTCCTGCCGGCTGCCGGGACAAGGTATTCGACCGGTTTTCACAAATTGACTCGTCGGACGAACGCCACGCCGGAGGCACCGGCCTTGGGATGAACATCTCTAAGGAGATTGTCGAACAGTTCGGCGGAACGATAGACTATTACAGCACAGTTGGCGTCGGCACTGAGTTTTTTGTTGAATTCCCCATCTTTGAGGGCGGAAGCGGTTCGATTGCGCGTGCGCTTACCGGAAAATCCAACGCGGCTTGATCAAGCTCATCGGCTGATTGAGGCGCTGCTTGTCGGTTTTCACGTCGAACTTGGCGTCGTCGCGAAACGAAATTCGGATTGGACTTCCCCGAAGGGCAGATTAAACTTTGCAGGCTGTTCATTAATAAGGCAGGTCCATGGGAACCGATTATGCTGTTATCGGGGGTGGCGTTGTGGGCCTCTCGGTGGCGTGGGGGCTGCTAAAACGTGGGCGTAGTGTTGCGGTTCTCGACGGGGATGATGGGTCTTTCCGTGCGAGCCGTGGAAATTTTGGCCTGGTTTGCGTGCAGGGCAAGGGGTTAAAGCAACCCCGATACGCACGTTGGTCTCAGCGCTCGGCGGCACTTTGGCCCGATTTTGCCGGTGAACTTGGCGATGCCGCGGGGCTCGACCTTCGGCTCGAGCAACGCGGAGGGTTCGACTTCCATTTCTCTGAGCAGACACTTGAGGCGACAGTTCGGGACTACGAACATATTCGCAGCGCGCTGGACGGCGATTACCCGTTCGAGGTCATGGGGCACAATGCGCTGCGTAAGGAAGAACCGCATATCGGCCCAAAGGTCATCGGCGCCATACTCCATCATCAGGACGGTCATGTTAATCCCTTGAAGCTGTTGAAGGCGCTGGCGATCGATGTGCGCCAGTTGGGTGGGCAGGTCATGACGGGGCGAACGGTTGTTGACGTCGACAAGCCTGGCTCTTTCCTGATCACATGCGAGGACGGAGAGGTTTTTGAGTCTGACAAGGTTGTCTTGGCCGCGGGTCTTGGCGCTGCGCAGCTTGGACCCAAAATGGGATTTTCCGCGCCTGTGCGCCCAGAGAGGGGGCAGGTGCTGATCACGGAAAAGCTGCCTCGGATCATCAATCGTCCGTCGATCATTGCCAGGCAGGTGGATGAAGGCGGAATACAGATAGGCGCTACTAACGAACAAACGGGTCTTGATGATCGCGTGACGCGGCGTGGCCTGTCAGGGTTGGCGGCCGAGGCAATTGCCGCGTATCCGATCCTCGCGTGCGCGCAGCTTGTCCGAAGCTGGGGCGCGTTGCGGGTTCTGACCCCGGATGGATTGCCGATCTACCAGCAAAGCGCCAAGATGCCCGGTGCGTTTCTTGCGACATGCCATAGCGGCATCACGTTGGCTGCGGCCCACGCGCGGCTGTTGCCTGACTGGTTTGACGGAACGGCATCTGCCCCTGATCTGGAGGTGTTTGGTGAAGCCCGTTTTTCTTGAGTCTGAACAAGCTGCACAGGCTGTCGTATTCGTAGATGAGGTCGAGCTGACCTTGCCGGAAGGAATGAACCTCGCCGCGGCGCTGTTGTGCGCTGGCATAGATGTGTTTCGGCGAACCCCGGTCTCTGGCTCTCCGCGCGGTCCGTTTTGCATGATGGGCGCTTGTTATGAGTGCTTGGTGGAAATTGATGGCGTCACGCGCCAAGCCTGCATGAGCGAAGTAGCCGATGGCCTGCGGATCACCTTGCCCGGACTAGTGAGGTCCAATGCCCGAATTTGATCTGGCTATCGTCGGCGCTGGTCCTGCGGGAATGGCCGCCGCAGCGCAGGCTGCCGAGTTTGGATTGCGGGTTGCCATTCTTGATGAACAGCCCCGCGCAGGTGGGCAGATTTACCGCGATGTCGAGCGGGCTTCGGAAATTCGCCGCAACATACTTGGGCCGGATTACACCTGTGGCGCAGCTCTTGCCGCCGGGTTGCACGTTGCCGGTATTGAACACATTCGGGCGGCGACGGTCTGGGCCATAGAAGGCGGCTTTGAGCTCTCGTACACGCAGTCTGGCCGCGCCGCTACACTTCGTGCGCCGAAGGTTCTGCTGGCAACCGGTGCGTTGGAGCGACCCATGCCATTGCCCGGATGGACTTTGCCCGGAGTGATGACGGCAGGGGCGGGGCAAATCCTTCTGAAACAATCCGGGGTGTTGGTTCAAAATGCGGTTTTGGTTGGAAACGGGCCGTTGTTGTACCTGGTTGCAGCTCAGATGGTCCGCGCGGGAACGCCGCCTGTCGCATTGATAGAGACCCGAACCGCAATGCGTAACGCGCTTCGGCACAGCTTGGGTGCGTTGCGCGGGTGGCGGTATCTGGTCAAGGGCGTCGGCCTGCTGAACCAGCTGCGCCGGGCACGTGTTCCGTGCTATACAAACGCTTCCGACATTTCCATCGTGGGCAGTGATCGGGCCGAAGCTGTGCGTTTCCGACACAGGGGACGACACTTCAACATCGGTTGCGAAATGGTGCTCTTGCATCACGGGGTGGTTCCCAACACGCAGGCCGCGCGCTCAGTCGGAATCGCCCATAGTTGGGATGTCCAGCAGCGCTGTTTTCGGCCCCATATCGATATGTGGGGGGAAAGCACCGTATCAGGAATTTACATTGCCGGTGACGGCGCGGGGATCAGCGGCGCAAAAGCCGCAGAACTGACCGGGCGCCTTGCAGCGCTTAGGCTTGCCGAGCAGATGCAACGATTGTCTGCGACGGAAAGGGACAGGCTGGCTCAGCCCTTGCGTCGTGCACTTGATCTTGAGACTGCAGTGCGTCCGTTTCTGGATACAGCATACCCCCAAAGCGCACAGGCGTTGTCGCCGGATGACAGCACTATCATCTGCCGGTGCGAAGAGATCACGGCAGAGGACATTCGGTCCTACGCGCGTTTGGGGTGCCTTGGGCCAAACCAGGTAAAAGCGTTCGGGCGCGCTGGAATGGGGCCGTGTCAGGGCCGGTTTTGCGGTTTGACGGTCACGGAACTTCTGTCTCAGGCAAACGGGGTCTCGCAGGATCAGACTGGCTATTTCAGGATCAGACCGCCTTTGAAACCCGTCACTCTGGGCGAGTTGGCTGCGATGCAGGACGATGCCGATTGATACCGCCGCGCCGTGTTTTTCGTCCTAGTCGAGAAGCCGAATAATAGTCCCGTCAGAAAACGGTATATCGGATAGACCCGGTGGGTAGGTGATGTTCGGATGCTAGTGGCTCCAGCGAATTTAGTTGAAAGGCCAATGATCACCGGAACCCTAGCGAATGAACGGCTCGCTCAGGAAGGGGGGTGCCGAAGCGGTCTGTTTACTGATCAACGAATGTGATGACTACCAGTCCGCGCGCTCATAGCTGTCCGTGTCGATACAGGAAATCTGGGTATCGTGGCTGCTGAGAACCTCCTCTGTCATGACGTCTGTGTCCTCGGCCTCCTTTTGACTCGTTTGATCCATATCCCAAGCAAGGCATGAGTCCTGCATTGTATCGGGGGCCAGAGACAAGGGTTCCATTTCGTCTGGCATCATGCCCTTCGCCAAGCCATTGGTTTGCCCAACTTCCAGCGAGAACGAGTTGACAGACGTCACTTGCGCGCCATTAAATCCCTTATCTGAAACAATTATTTCCGCGTTTATTGTCCCTTCAAATCCCGGCGGGGGTGAGATTTCCAGCAGGTTCAAATCCCACCCTTGCAAGTCAACTGCCCCACCATCCGACAAAGCCGTGTCATCGCCGCTGATGATGAGAGTCTGAGCCGGTAAACCGTCAATCGACGCGAACCCTTGGTCGCTTGTGTCCTGCAAGTCGATGCCAAGCTCAAATGTGCCGTTTGCTTCGACCGAAGTGTCAAGATCGGCGCGAACCATTTCTCGGCCCTCAGTGTCCGGGCCTTCCCATTCAAGTTTCAGACCGGCGCGGCCGTAATTCTCGAAGTACCGAACTTCGATTTAATATGTTCCGGGGTCCAGTTCAACCTCGACCGTGCGTGTGCGAAAAGAATGTAAGCCATCATTATTTATAACTTTCTCACCGTTGATGAGCACTTCGACGCCGTCGTCACCCCCTGCAAAAAAGGTATAGTCACCGCCTTCTTCGACCGAGATTTTTCCGGTGAGCCGCGCCCCGAACGTATCTTTCGAGCCACCCTCCCAAAAGGATCCGTGACCATTTTCAAAATTGATTTCGGGCACAAGCTCCTGATGCGTCGGCTCGCCGTCCCAGTTGATGTCATTCAGCTTGGTCAACCTGTGATCTACGTCGAAATAGCTGGCCCGAAAGCCACCGACCAGCTCGGCGCTCGGAAGGTTGAGGTGGGCGGGGTGAACGTCAAAGGTAAGTGTCTGAAGTGCATCAAGGCCGCCGCTTTCGCCACCGTTCATGGAATAGTGAAGCTCTGCTTCGATGGTGCCAGTGAAATCCGAGGGCGGAGAAATTACCAGCAAGTCTCCTTGCCAACCTGTCAGTTCAACGGATCCCCCTGCGTCCGCGACGGTAACCTCAGGGCCAGCCTCCACGATGGTTCCTTCGGGCAAGTTCTTAAGACTAAAACGGGAATCTTCTGATAAATCCAAGGCTCCGGGGTCAACGTCGAAGGTTATGGGCATGCCGGACACTGTCTGGGCCTCGGCGAGTTCCGGGGCAGAAACCAGTTCGCGCCCATCAATACCTGGCCCTTCCAGCTCTAATTGCAGACCGTGGCGGCCGGGGTGTTCAACATACCTCAGTTCAATAGCATGCGTGCCCGGTTCAAGCTCAATCTCACCCGAACGGTTCTTCAAACCTCTCACCCCATCGCTTTCGATGACATTCACGCCGTCGACCCAAAGACTCGCGCTTTTGCTACCGTCCAGAAAAAACGAGAAAGTTCCGCCTTCTTCGATCTGAATATTCCCTGTGACCTCAATGCCGGACAGGTTTTTCGGTCCACCTTGCCCGGCTGAGTGCTCGCCACGTTCAAAGCTGACGTCGGGTTTAAGCTCTTGATGAAAAGGAAGCCCATTCCAATCAATATCATCAAGGTCGGTTGGGCGGGCATCAATGTCGAAATACTTGGTGCGAAACCCGGTCGAGAATGACATTTCAGCCATGTCAGCCACGTTTACGGAAAAGCTTTGGGTTTCGCTGAGGCCTTCGTTGTCAATGACCGTTACGTCAACACTGATCGTATCGCCTTCTTCGTGATTCAGCGCCATTTCAGGTTTGAGGCGCAACTGGCCGCCGGAAACTTCAAACCTGCTATCGGATACCTCGAACCGATGTGTGTCTCCTTCGTCGGGATCGTCAAAACTGATTTGCCCGACTATGGCACCCTTGATGTTCTCGGCGACAGTCTGTGTTGCGGCTGTCAACGAGATGTTGTCGACCAGGGCATCCAAACTGTCATTCTGGTCGCTGGCTTCACGAAGCTCCAGCTTGTCTTGCCCGGTTCCGACAACTCGGAGCTGGAATGCTTCCCAATCGGTGGATTGCGGATTCAGCTCGGCGATAAGGTTTCCGTTCCAATACACTTCGATTGGATCGGTTCCGTCGGCAAGGCGTTCGCGCAGATCAAGGCCAAGGTCGTATAGCTGGCCTTTGTCGGTTGTGATGGTTTGCGAAACGCTGTCGAGCCCACGTTCATTGTCCAACTCAATGAAATTGGTGCCTTCCGAAGCCTCGGCACTTTGAAAATTGTTCCGAACTTCAATCCCGTGGGCATTTTCCAAGCGCTGGCTTCATTGCCCGCGGAAACGCCCAAGCCTCCGTTATCCGCCTCAAAATCTTCAAAGCCACCGTTCTTTATCAGGTTTTCAGTGGCGTTATTGAGGCTCAACCCCGTCGGGGCTTCGTTTACATCCAGAACACTAACCGAAAAGCGTTCTGTCAGGCTAAGGCCATCTTCATCGGTGACCGTCACATCTATATCAATTTGTTCGCTATTCTCGAAGTTTAGCGCAACGCCGGGTTTAAGTCGGAGTTGGCCGTCAGCGACCTCAAAACGATCATCGGATACTGCAAATCTATGGGTGTCGCTTTCGTTAGGATCAATGACTGTAATTGTCCCGACCACAGCACCCGAGGTGTTCTCTGCGACCGTGGTACCATCAATCGCGACCGAGTCCGGTGCGACATTGACTTCGTCCTCGGCAGAAGAGGCATCGCTGGTTGGACTCTTTTCAGAAAGATGAGGAGCGCCCGCCAAAGGAACCTCCGCCTTAGGAGCATCCACTAGACTGGCCGTGGTTTGGGGCGTTTCCTGCGAGATTGGCGGAAGTTCACTGTTGGAGGTTGCCATGGGGTCGGGGTCTTGCGACTGCGTGCTTACTGGGCTTTGGCCGCTGGCAAAAGGCCTACCAACCAAAGGGTCTGTCTGGTCGGTTGTTGTTTCCACGGTGTTTTGCGTCGGTTGGTCGCCGGTGGAATTGTATCCTAGCTCACTCGGGGAACCTTCCATACGCTCGCGGTCTTCCAGCCTACCGGAAACAAATTCGCCAGTGTGCAAGGTGCTTCGGGTCGGATCGTCGCTATATTCCGCACCGGTTTTGCTGGCCCTAGACGCTATCTCCAGTTTCTCGTCCTGATCCGACTTCAATGACTGCGTGTGATACTCAAGACCATTCTTGAAACCGCTCATGACCCGCCCCTTGCGTTGTGCACCGATTCCTTGATCGGTAGCACGCCAAAGGACGAAAGGTGTGATCTAAGTATCTAAAATTTAAATGTATTATCTGTTCTCTGGGGGGCGGAGTTTACGCTTTCTAAATCAACGAAAGCCAGCTTTGGCACAGAAGCCAAACAAGTGAGCATCACAATGGAAACGAGCGGATTCGCAGGCCAACGTTCATCGTCTCAGGTGAGCGTCCCCGTGTGGGCAGCATCGCTTACTTTGAACATTCTGTCGCTTGTGATGCCTATTTCCGTTTTGTTGATATTCGACAGGATCATCCCGTTTCAATCAATCGAAACCCTGCGAATTTTGACCATTGCGCTGGTGGTATGCGCGGGGCTCGAGCTGATTTTGCGTCAGAGCAGGGCAGTTCTCTTGTCGGCTGCGGCAGAAGAAGCAGCCATTGCAAATCACCAACACTTCCTAACTAAAGTGCTGTCTGCAAATACCGCAGCTTTTTCTAAACAGCCCGCAAGCACCTTTGCTGAGAGACATGCCGCAATTGGTCAGCTTCGGGATCATCAAGCGGGGCAGCGGCAGGTTCTAGCTATTGACCTTCCTTTTACTGTTTTATTCGCAATCATGATTGGCCTGATCGGAGGCTGGCTTGTTCTTGTGCCGCTTTCCGTTTTCTGTGCCGTGATTGTCTTTTCGCTTGTGATGAAGCGCGCCCAGTGGGGTTTGTTTCGACAGCGGAAGTCATTGGATACAAAGCGGTATTCTTTTCTTTTTGAGATTCTTTCCAACATTCCGACGGTTAAGGCCAACAGGATGGAACCTCAGATGGCCCGACGTTTTGAGATGCTGGAGGATCAGACCGTCAACATCAGTAGGAAACTCATTCAGTTCTCGGGGTTTTCACAAAGTTTTGGCGCGACGATCGCGCAGGCGTCCGTTGTGGCAACGGGGCTGATGGGAGCCTACCTGGTCATCCTGACCCATATTGGGGTGGCAGAGTTGGCGGCATGTATGCTGTTGAACGGTCGCATTACTCAACCTCTGACGAAGATTATGGCGCTTTGGGTTCAGGCCGAGAGTGTTGCCATAGCCAATAGTCGGGTGGACGAAATGGAAAAACTTGAACAGTTGTGTGGGGCTGGCGACGACACTCGCGCGCTTACAGGTGAAATAACCGTTTCCAACTTGTCCCTGAAGCGACAAGGCGAAGAAGGCCGATCATTGTCGGAGGTGAATTTCAGAGTTTCCAGGTCTGAGACCCTTCTGGTTAAGGCAGAGGAAAGTTGGATGGTGGACGCTTTTTTTGATGCGGTCTCCGGCCAACAAAACCCAGACAAGGGTGAGATCCTGATCGATGGGTTATCGGCTTCACAGCGGGCGCACCAAAAAGGGCAGTCGGCTCTGGTCGTGCTTGAAACCGAACCCGCAATCTTTTCGGGCACACTGTTGGAAAATCTGAGCGCATTCGGTGATGCGGAAATGACCGAGCGAGCGAAAAACGTAGCCGCAGCACTAGGGTTGGAGAAGCGTATCCATCGCCTTCCAATGGGATACAACACAAGGCTCAGTTCGGGCGGCGCCTTCGAGAAGAACCCGGTTAACAGACAGTTGATCGCTCTGACACGGGCCTTGGCGATACGTCCGCGAATATTGCTGCTGAACGAGCCGACCTCTGTTCTGGACACGCCCGAACGTCAGGCGCTTGCCGACTACCTGGCGTCTATGCCTGACCGACCCACAATCATCATGGTCAGCCCTGACCCTCGGATGATGCGATTGGGTAGTCAATCCATCCGGTTGCGTGCGGAAAACAAAGATGAACTGGCAGCTTGGGCGGCCGATGCTGCATCTGAGCGAGCCGAAGCTGAACTACTGTTCAAGGGGGTAGCATGACCGTTGTAAATACGCTGATCGCGAGTCAACTGCTGCACCAGTTGCTGATCTCTGTTGGGTGGAGAAACAGCAAATCGACACTCAGCGAAGCATTGCCTCATCTGTCCGAGGATCTGAGCCTTGAGGATATCTGTGGCGCCCTTCAAAATCTGAAATTACCATTCTCGACCAAGAGATGCCGTGAACGGGAAATCACGGATCAGGACTGTCCCGCCTTGGTTATTTCTGACGACGGTTCCTGCTATTTGGCGTTGCGCAGGGTTGGCGCATATCTGCAGGTAAGTGAGAGTCAAAACCCTGATCTGCGGTATATGGGGCCGGGGGGCAATCTCTGTACGGTCATTCGCATCGACCGCGCTGTCGGAGGACACGCGGAACAGCAGCCAGAGACCGTCCAGAATGCGTTTCAAGAGTTGCGGCCCATGATGCCCTGGCTGCTGTCTTCTTCGTTCTTGTCAAATATTTTGGGCCTGTTGCCCCCTTTGTTGATCATGGCAATCTATGACAAGGTCATCCCTGCTGGATCCGCCAATCTGCTTATCTCACTGACCATAGGCGCGGTGCTTGTCGTGGTCGCAGATGTTGCATTTAGACACGCGCGTACCAAGGCGCTGGCCTATATCGGTTGGCGCGGCGAACGTCAGTTGATGATCGCGCTGTTTCGCAAGTTGATGGTTTTGCCTCTGGCTCAATTGCAAAAGTCCGAAGTCACTCAACAGCTTTCGCGGTTCCGGCAGTTTGAGGCTTTGCGAGACCTCTTTACAGGTCAGGTCATGACGGCCCTGCTTGATCTGCCATTCGTTGTAATTTTCTTTCTGGTATTGCTTTATTTGGCACCACCAGTGGCGTTTTTGTCGTTGGGGCTTGCCGTGTTTCTAGGGCTGCTTGGCTTTGTCACGATACCGCTGCAACAACGGCTGGATCGCGACTCTGCTGTGGCAGTGGCTGCCAGTCAGTCAGCAATTCAAGATGCTATTTTTCATCAGCGGGCTCTTGTTAACCTGGGTATGGCGCACCGTTGGGCGCAACGCAGCCAGCCGTTGGTTGAAGCAGCCGAAGGCGCCGTGCGGCGGGCGCGGCAATTTCAAGCTTTTTGTCAATCACTTGCACAATCGGTTACTGCGTTGGCCATTACAGGTGCTATTATCCTGTGCGCGCATGGGGCGATCAATGGAAGCCTGAGCTTCGGTGCTCTGATTGCTTCTATTGCACTCGTTTCCAAAGTCCTGATGCCGCTCCAGTCTCTGTATTCCAGTTTTCCGCAGGTGCTGGCGTACAGAAACAGCCGCGATCAGGCCAATCGCGTGCTTGCTCTGCACGAGGAAATGGAGCTTGGCCTTGAAAAGACTCACCTGAAAACCTTGACCAGCGCGATTGGTTTCTCGTCTGTAACCTTTCGACCTGACCCCTTGAGTGCGCCGGTCCTGTCGCAAGTCAGCTTTGACTGTGCGCCGGGCGAAATCGTCCTGATCATGAGCAGCGACGCCGCTAGTCGTACTGCCGTCCTTGATCTTATCCACGGCCTTCAATCTCCCTTGGCCGGGTCTATTGAGCATGACGGCATCGACAATCGCCAGATCGCCAAGGATGAATTGCGCAAGTCCGTTTCCTACTCGATCAGTGATGATTCACTATTTTACGGAACTATCGCCCAAAACCTCCGGCTGGCTGACATTGGCGCAAGCGATCCTGAAATTGAGGCGTCGTTGACGAAAATGGGTCTGTCTTGTGAGGCCGAGCATTTTTCGGATGGGATCAATACGCGGCTGACGGACGCGGTTCTTGCTCGAATGTCGGACGAGACGCTTAAATCCCTTACGATTGCGCGCAGCATTCTGCGGCGTTCTTCGGTGCACTTGTTTTCAGAGCCCACGAATGGCTTGTCTGACCACAAACGTGAACGTTTCAAAGAGTGGGTTCGCGCCCAGAGGGGGCATAGAACCGTTGTGATTTCGACGGCTGATCGCTCATTCATCCAAATCGCCGACCGCTTCATCTACCTGAACGGCGACCGGGTTGCCGTGAATGCGACCGGTGAGGTTGGGCGCAAGAAGCTACAAGCAGTGTTAAAAACGCTCGGGGGACAGTCGTGATGCCTTTTCTCAAAAAGAACTCCAAAACAGGATCATCGGTCCAGGCTGCACGCAGGCACCGCGTAAAACGCCCGAGGTTTGCAGCGTTTCTGGCGCTGACAATTTCGGGATTGGTCTGCAGTCTGGTTGTCCTTGCGGGGTGGACCAACGTTCCACAAATTACACGTGCCCCTGGTACGATCATGCCGTTTGGTGAATATCCAAAAATCGAAACAATGCATGGCGGGATCGTAAGTGAAGTTTATGTGCACAACGGTCAAATCGTCGAAGCCGGAGATGCGTTGGTCCAGTTAGATCATCCCGACCTCACGCAAGAGCGTGACGTGAGCGCTGCGCAACTCTCTGCTGTTGAGCAAGAATTGCTCAACGCCAACACGATCCTGAGTGTCTTGAACGGTTCCGAAAATCTGAAAGAGGCGGATTTTGCGGCGCTTGAGCAAGAAGGCATGTTTATGGCGTCCGCGAAATTGAGGCTCTATTCCGAAAGTCAGAAGATCCACAAAGTCTCGGTTCAGCGGCAAGGGGAAATGTTGGAAATACTGAAAGCCGCTGCCGTCTCCGCGCAGCAGCGACTCGCCAAAAAAGAAGAGGGTTTGGTGCGATATGCAAAGTTGCAGGCGCAAGGGCTGAAGTCGCTGAGTGACTTTCTTGAGGAGGAAGATGAAGTCGACGTTGTGCGCGCCGTCGCTTCGGACGCGCAAGTCCGTCTGGCTGAAGCGCACAGCGCGCGGGTCCTGGCCGAGGCATCCATGAAGCAGGAGACGCTGGCGCTACATGATGAAATGCTGAGCCGTATTTCCGAGTTGGAGCGTGAGCGGCGCCAACTGCAAATCTCTCTTGAGATAGTGAACGCAAAGTTGGACGACATGCGCATTGTTGCGCCTACACGAGGCATCGTTCAGGCGGTGGTTTATCCCAATCCTGGTGAAGTCATAGCGCCAGGCGAAACGCTTTTTGAACTTTTGCCGACCCGAAACGAACTTGTCGTCGAAGCTCGCATCCCGAATTCTGAGGTGGGTCATGTCAAAACCGATCAACCCGTTTCAATCAGCGTAGACACCTATGATGCACGTCGTTTTGGCAAAGCCGAGGGGCGTTTGAAATCTGTGTACCCGGTGCCGTTGACGGACGAGAAAACAGGTGAAACCTACTTTCGAGCTTCAATTGTCTTGGACAACTCCAAGGTGGGTAAAGGCGGTTTGGCACGTCCCTTGCAAGCAGGAATGACAGTCGTTGCTGAAATGACAACCGGCGAGCAGACGATGCTTGCTTACCTGTTGAAACCTGTCCAACTGACCATGGATCGTGCATTCAATGAAAGGTAGCCTGGTTCTGGGGTGAGCATCGAATTTCGTACGACAGGCATGGTCGTCAACATCAAGGCCAGGGGATGCCCCTCCCGTTATTGTAAAGGGCGCTTCAGGCTTTGCTTGCGCCGGGCACCCAAAAGCTATCTTGTTGCAGTCAGAGTCTCGTCGAGAGGTTGCTGTCGAATGTCCAAGTCCGAGAGGTCTGAAACCCGATTGCTTGTTCTGGTTGCGCCAAGTTTCAATATGGCCGCAACCATGGAGTTCATTGATCCCTTTCGTGCAGCGAACTATCTGGACGGAAAGCAATATTTCAGGTGGGAGTTCGTTTCAGAAGCGGGCGGTTATTGCGTTTCCAGCAACGGAGCGGGCATCAATACGCTTGCCTTGGATCAGGTGGTTACCAGGGAATTCGACGTGGTTATCGTTTCGTCCAGTTGGACGCCTGTGAAACACGTGACCGCAAGGATCGGAAATGCTCTGCGACACTGGGCGCGCGGTGGTGCCATATTGGGCGCGTTGGATACGGGTGCGTTCATCCTTGCGCAGGCCGGGCTTCTCAAGGGTAAGAGAGCGACGGTACATTACGAGCATATCGACGCCTTTCAGGAACTGTTTCCTGACGTGGCGGTCGTTGAAAACCTGTTCGTCCTTGATGGCAATCGCGTGACGTGTTGCGGAGGTACCGCGACCGTCGATTTCGCACTGCAAATCCTGCTGAATATTCACGGCAGCGCCCTGGCGAATGCAGCCGCAAGGTATGTTTTTCATGACAGGTTGAGGGGGGCGGCGGATTTGCAGCAGCCCGAAGTCAACGAACCCTTGGGCACAACCATTCCGGCAAAGCTGCGAGCGGCGATCCAGACGATGGAAGCTAATCTGGAAGAACCGTTATCGGTTCCTCAGATCAGCAAGGCAGCCGGCCTTTCACAGCGTCAACTTGACCGATTGTTTGCGACGTACATTAAGAAGACACCGGCTCTTTATTACCGGGACATAAGACTGGATCGGGCGCGGGGGTTGGTCACGCAGACTGATATGCCGATCGCCGAGGTCGCCGTGGCGTCCGGTTTTTCGAGCCTCGTCCATTTCAGCCGCTCATATAAAGAACGGTTTGGGTTGTCCCCAAGTCAGGACAGGATCGAAGGTCGTGTGCCGTTTGAGTTTCGTGCCTGGCCCATGTATCGCAAGCCTCAAGTCGGGTAAGTTAACTTTTGCAATATGGCGTGAATTGTTAAACTGACGGCGAGAAAAGTTAAGCCGATCGTCGGATTTCAGCGGATCATACACTCTACCATTCTGTCACCGGGTCCACGTTCGGCCCAGTTTGTGGAGTTGCCGATGAGTGAGCTTCCCTCCAAAGAACAATTCGCCCGAATTTCCGATGGGTTCAGCCCTGACCCTTTCAACACCAGCTCATTGAAGGCCGAAGCCTACGTTGATCCGGCCTGGCACCGGGTGGATTTGAACGAAATCCTCGCCAAGACGTGGCAATGGGTGTGCCATGTCGAAAAGCTGCGGACACCGGGGTCTTTTGTGACGGTTGAGATTGCGAACCGCCCGATTGCCGTCGTTCGCGACCGCGAGGGGACGCTCCGTGCTTTCTATAATGTGTGCAAACATCGTGCGCACCACCTGTTGTCTGGCGAGGGCGAGACCACTCGGATCATGTGCCCGTACCATGCGTGGGTTTACAAGCTGGACGGACAGCTTGTCCGCGCTCCGGAAACCGAAAACCTGACAGGTTTCAGCACGTCGGACATCTGTCTGGATCAGGTTCAGGTCGAGGAATTCGCGGGCTTCGTGTTTGTGAACCTCGATAACGAGGCGCGTCCTCTGACCGAAGTTTCGGGCGATCTACAGACCGAGATACGCCACTGGGCACCGGATATCGAAGACCTGACATTTGGGCACCGGCTGACCTATGACATCAAGTCGAACTGGAAGAATGTCGTCGACAACTTTCTGGAATGTTACCACTGCCCGACTGCCCACAAGGATTTCTGCGATCTGGTCGATATGGACACCTACAAGGTGACGACCTACGGCATTTATTCCAGCCATATGGCCGAAGCCGGTAAAAGCAGCAACACCGCCTATGACGTGTCCAACGCAACCGTGCGGACGCACGCGGTTTGGTGGCTGTGGCCCACGACCTGCCTGATGCGGTATCCTGGGCGATCGTCCATGATCGTGCTGAACATCATCCCAATTGGCCCGGATCGGACGCTGGAAACCTATGATTTCTATTTGGAAACACCCCAGCCTGACGAGGCCGAGTTAGAGGCGATCCGCTATCTGGATGAGGTTCTGCAACGCGAAGACATCGACATCGTTGAAAGCGTCCAGCGTGGGATGAGCACTCCGGCCTTCACGCAGGGCCGTATCGTTCACGACCCCAGCGGTTCGGGTAAGTCGGAACATGCCGTTCACCACTTTCATGGCTTGGTGCTTGATGCTTATGCGAAGGCCGCGCCGTGAACAGGCCCAACATCGTTGTGATCATGGCCGATCAGTTGGCGCCCCATTTTTGCGGTGCATACGGCCACCCAACGGTGAAAACTCCGCATATTGATGCGTTGGCGCAGCGCGGTATGCGGTTTGATGCGGCCTACTGCAACTCGCCGCTTTGCGCTCCGTCGCGCTTTGCTTTCATGTCCGGGCAACTGATCAGCCGGATTGCGGCCTATGACAATGCCAGCGAGTTTCGCGCCTCGGTCCCGACCTTTGCGCATTACCTTATGTCGCTGGGATACAGGACGTGTCTGTCCGGTAAGATGCATTTTGTCGGACCAGACCAGAAGCACGGGTTTCAGGATCGGGTCACGACCGACATCTACCCCGCCGATTTTGCCTGGACGCCGGACTGGGAAGCACCGGACGAGCGGATCGACAAATGGTATCACAACATGCAGACGGTCAAGGAAAGTGGCGAGGCAATCGCAACCTTCCAGACGGACTACGATGACGAGGTTGAGTTCGCGGCCCGCCGTTGGCTGATCGCCCGCGGGCGAGAGCGCGCAGGCGGGGATGACGCGCCCTTTTGTCTGGTGGCCAGCTTCATTCATCCTCATGACCCCTATGTTGCAAAGCCAGAGTGGTGGAACCTGTATTCCGACGCCGATGTGCCGATGCCGGAGTTTACGCTCAATCCGGACGAACAGGACCCGTTCTCGCGCCGCGTGATGGACGGGATCGAGGCAAGCTATTTCCCTCTGACCCAAGAGGAAATCCAACGGGCACGCCGCGCGTATTTGGCAAATGTCAGCTATTTCGACAGCAAGGTCGAGGCAATGGTGCGCGCGCTGAAGGATATTGGTGAGTTGGACAATACGCTGGTTGTCGTGACTGCGGATCACGGTGACATGCTGGGGGAACGAGGTCTGTGGTACAAAATGAACTTCTTTGAACACTCGGCCCGCGTTCCGTTGATCATGGCCGGACCGGGCGTTGTTCAGGGTGTGGCTGGCAATGCCTGTTCACTTGTGGACCTGCTGCCAACCTTCGTGGACCTTGCCGGTGGAACGCCGGACATGTTCGGAGAGCCCGTGGACGGCCGGTCGCTGTTACCTCTTGCGCGAGGAGAGCATGACCCGGTGGACGAAGCCATTGGCGAATACTGCGCCGAGATGACGCCATACCCGGTTTTCATGATCCGAAGAGGGACGCTGAAATACATTCATTGCGACCCGGACCCACCGCAGCTTTATGATCTGGCGCAGGATCCGCACGAAAAGACCAACGTGGCCGCTGATCCTGCCTATGCGTCGCTTGCCAAGCAATTCGCGGACGAGGTTGCAGAGCGTTGGGATAGCGAGAGACTGCGCGCCGACGTGATCGCCACGCAGAAATCTCGTCGTGCCCTTCATGCGGCGATGGAGGCGGGGGCGGGCGAGACATGGGATTACAATCCGCCGCGCGATGCCTCGCAGGAATATGTGCGCAATCACATGGATTGGACCGTGGCCGCCAAGCGGTATCGGTATCCGCCGTTGAAGGAGAACTCTGAATGATGCTCAAGGGGAAAACCGCATTGGTCACAGGCGGGCGTGGCGGTATCGGCCGAGCGATCGTGGCGCGTTTCCTGCGGGAAGGTGCGCGGGTCTATGCCGCTGACTTGACGCCAGAGGGGTCGCTTGCTGCCCATGATGACGATGGCAGCATCTTTGTTAAGCTCGACGTCACGCAAGAGGCCGACGTGGTTGCGGCGATGGCGCAAGTCGGGCGCGAGGCGGGGCAGCTAGATGTGCTTGTCAACGCGGCCGGTATCGAGATCGAAAAGACCATAGAACAGACAACGCTTGAGGAGTGGAACCTCTCGTTCGCGGTGAATGTGACAGGGACTTTTCTGGCCGCCAAGCACGCGCTGCCGCTGTTGCGCAAGGCAGCCCAAGGGGCAACTGCCTCGATCATCAATTTCGGCAGCTATGACGGGTTTATCGCGGACCCCGGCCTTGCCGCATATTGCGCAACCAAAGGGGCGGTACATGCGCTGACAAAGGCGATGGCTTGCGATCACGGACCCGAAGGAATTCGCGTCAACGCAATATGTCCGGGTTATGTTGATACGCCCATGCTGCAAAGTTTCTTTGCGGGCGAAGGGTCCGGCGGGGGCGGTCAGTCCATTGACCACTTGCAGCAGGCCGTTCGGGACGTTCACCCCATGCGCAGTTACGGCACGCCCGAAGATATCGCCAATCTGGTTAACTGGCTGGCGTCGGACGAGGCGCGCTATGCCAGCGGTCAACTTTGGGTTTTAGACGGAGGGCTGAGCGCGCAGGTTCAGCAGATGAAACTATGAGCAAACCAAGCGTCGTGGCCAGTGCGTTCTCTGACGCCAAGGATGTGCCGACCACCATGAAGATGGTGGCGTACTGATGCGGCTGGCAGGGAAAACAGCGCTCGTGACCGGAGGTCGACAGGGGATCGGTCGGGGAATAGTTGATGCGTTTGCGCTTGAAGGGGCCGTGGTAACGACGTGCGGACGCGGGCCAAGGCCGGAAGGTTTGGCGGACGATGTCGCTTGGGTGTCACTGGATGTCACAGACGTGGCGGCCGTTGAGAAATTGGCCAGCGCGTGCGCGGGGCTAGACATCCTTGTGAACAACGCCGGCGTGCAAGTCGAAAAGACGGTGGTCGATAGTCTGGACAGCGATTGGGACGCAGTGGTCGGCACAAACTGTAAAGGCGTATTTAACCTTTGCAGAGCGTTCATTCCGCAGATGTCGGATGGAGGCGCCATCATCAATATAGGTTCAATTTCCGCTTTCGTCGCGGACCCTTCAATGGCGCTTTATAATGCGTCCAAAGCGTTTGTGCATGGGTTAACCCGGTCGATTGCTGTCGATCACGGGCCGCGACTACGCTGCAACGCGATTTGTCCCGGTTGGGTCGAAACAGGCATGTTGGATGCCGGGTTCGATCTGGCAAAAGACCCCGACGCCGCACGCCGGGATGCGTTGGCGCGGCACGCAACCCGAAGGTTCGGCTGGCCAGAGGATATCGCAAGCATGGCGGTTTGGCTTGCTTCCGACGAAGCGGGTTTTGCGACTGGTCAGATGTTTACAGTGGATGGCGGCATGACTGCGGCTTCTCCGTTAAACCCGGGAATGTTCTGATGGATATACAACATACGGCCTGCCTTGGTGGGGGCGTGATCGGCGCGAGTTGGGCCGCGCTGTTTCTAGCCTCGGGTCGATCGGTCTCATTGTTTGACCCTGATCCATCTACTGAAGCCAAAGTGCGCGCCTATATTGAAAATGCATGGGCTGCGATGACCGAACTTGGCCTGGTGAAGAACGGGAACCCCGACGCGATCGAGTTTCCTCAATCCGCAGCCCAAGCCGTCGAAGGTGCGGGTTTCGTTCAGGAGAACGTGCCAGAGCGACTGAATATCAAGCATGCAACTTTTGCCTTGATCGAGCCCGCGCTTGAACCGCAGGCCATTGTTTCCAGTTCCGCCTCGGGGCTGACCCTTGGGCAGATGCAGCCCGGCTGGGCTGATCCTTCTCGGTTTGTTTTGGGGCATCCGTTCAACCCACCGCATTTGATTCCGCTGGTTGAGGTGCTGGGCAACGACAAGACAGCGCCCGGTGTAGTCGCAGCGGCCCAGAACTTTTACGAAAGTCTTGGCAAAACCACGATACGCGTCAAGAAAGAGGTGCCCGGACACGTTGCCAACCGACTACAGGCCGCGATCTGGCGCGAGGCGATTCATCTGGTTGTGTCTGGCGTTGCCTCGGTCGAGGATGTCGATAAGGCGGTTTGGGCCGGGCCGGGCCTGAGATGGGCGGCGATGGGGCCGACGATGCTGTTCAACCTTGGCGCAGGCGAGGGCGGCCTTTCAGCGTTCTGCGAGCATTTTTCGGGAACATTCAACGGTTGGTGGGACGATCTGGGGCAAATTCATTTGACCGATGACATCAAGCAGCAGTTGACCGACGGCATTCACGCAGCAGCACGGGGTAAGACTCCAGCCGAACTTTCCCAGAGACGCGATGAGATGATAGTGGCGCTACAAAAATCCGTGTCGGAACTGCGTTGAGGATATCAGACCGCTCATGTGAAGGTGGGGTTCCAGTGTTTCAGTCAGATGCTGGTTGCCCACCGGTTTTGCGTTGACCAGCGGCGCGAATTTTGTCCGCTACGCTTTCGCTCCACTCCAGGCGATCCTCTCGATTTTCCAGAGTTTCTACCCGCTCGGCATCCAACAGAAAGGTCGCGCGCATTGGCATAAGGCCGTCTACAACGACCATTTGATGATCGGTGGGATCAATTTTCAGTTGTCCGGTCAAGCGAACGGGCTCGTGGACATAGGCCGGGGTCCAATCGCCTTGCAGTCGCACCCGGATCATTTGGTTCGGAGGGGGAGGGGGCATATGGCTGCACATGCCCCGCTCGGGAACCAGGTAGGCGACTTGGATGCCGTCCGCGTCCGGGGGTGCAGGGATGGCAAATCCGGCAACGGTAATCGTTTTTCCATCGAATAGTGGATTACCCGCTGTTCCGGCTTTTTCCCGGCGCTCCATCACGACCTGACGTTGATCAAGAAGCCAGTCAATGTCTATGCCCTCAGCCGCTAGTGCGTCTTCGGTTTCATTCAGGAGTTCTTGCCATTTCTGACGCTCCTCCGGGCTGCCGCTATCCTGTTGCAGCCTGCCGCGCAGCCGCACGGTGTACAGCACATCGTCGAATTGTTCAGGGCTAAGATCGCGATAGGGATCTTCAAACACCTGTACTGTCGGGTCGGGTAGGTCCGTCCAATCAACTGAAATGCCCGCGCTCATGGGGCCACCTGACAGTGACAGCGACAGACAAGCGATTGCCAAACCTTTTAAGTATTTATCAATAAACAAAGGCTTTCCCCACGCCACGATGCTGTCTCTCACTTCAATATAGTGCACTTCGGTTTAGGGAAACAGGTCAATAGCTGTGCGCCTTACGGTTGGCTTGACCGGGGCTCTACCTTGTGTCCGGCAATCGGTCAGAGACAGCCACTATGAGACGGCATAAGCGCCAAGTTGGTTCATGCATGGCGTCTGGAAGGGATCGAAAACCGTGAAGAACTCAAGCGGTACACCTTCCTCGGCGGCCTTGATTACATTAGTGGACGTCGCGAACTTGTCGATCACGCTCTTGTCGATCCGACTGAGATAGTCTTCCACGTATGGGGCGTCATCCAGACCAGACCAATATACCATATCCAACATCCGGCCTTGCGCACCTTTCTCAAGGACAAATTCTTCGTAGGCTTGCGCAAACTCACTGGCGGCACTTTGTTGCGCCATGTCCTGGCCGTAAACCGTTCTGATCACGTCCAACGCATGAGCGGCAATCCCGTGACCTTTGATGGCACGATATGCGACCCCAACGCCGACGGCCCCCGCACCCAGAGCTAGAATTCTGCGACGTGAAAGCTTCATGCTACGGCCTCCGATGCAAGGAGCGACAATGCACATATTGTCAAAGTAGGGTTGGCTGGTGAGCATGATGGGAAAGACCCGGCCCCCAGAACAAACACGTTTGCAGCGCCATGTAATCTCATCTTTTCGTCCACGACAGAGTCGTCCGGTGATGTCCCCATGCGATGGGTGCCTTGAATATGGGCCTCTGATCCCAGGAGCGGAGAAACTGCCACGTTCTCAATCGTGTCGGGTATGATGTCCACCAGCCCGGCCTTTGCCCTGTCCAAACCGAGTTTTGCGTAGTCGGTGTAGCCATGCCATTCAATGACGGGTTCGTCATCCTCAAGGATGACCTGATTTTCTGCCTGTGGGATGTCTTCGGCGACCATACGGAAGTGAATGCGGTTCGCCCATTTTCCCTGTTCCGGTCGGATCGACACGGGCGCATTAACAGTTTCCATCAGAACCGCCGCCGCGGAACTGCGATCTATATCATGATAGAAGTGATACCCGTGACCCGTTTCAGAGGTTCCGCCGTAGAACGACTTGATATTGGCTGTATCAACATGGACGTCAATGACGGCCTGTTCGTGCAGGTATTTACCTAAAGCGCTGTTCTGCACACCCGAACGTTTCAGGATGGCAGAGTTAAATATACCGTTTGTTCCAAGGGCAACAGTATTTGCGCGCAGCCGTGCTTCTGAACCATCCGCACCTCTTACGCGGACAGCGCGTGCCTTTCCGCCTTCGATGTCGACCGCGCGGACTTCGGTATCCAGCAGGACATGTGAACCGGCAGCGTTGAGCGCCTCTAGGCCGTTCAATACTGTGAACTTGGCGTCCACAGGGCAAATCCTGCAGACGCCGTTCGTGCAGCATACCGGACGAGAACCGCCGTTTGAAATGCCTGTAGGCAATGGAACCCACAGCGGGCTTGAGGCGCGCAAGGCTTCGTCGGCGCGCGAAGGTATATGTCCAGGATAGGGAAAGGGTTTGCGGCGGGGTAGGATGTGTTCGCACTCACCGCCAGCAACTTGGATTATCTCTTCTGCCTTTTCCCAGAACGGTTCAATATCTTCGTACAGGAACGGCCAATCTCTACCGACGCCAAATTTGCTATTCAGACTGAAATCGTCCGGATGAAGACGCGGAGCGTTTCCCCACCAATAGTTTGAATTTCCACCAAACAGCGAGAACGCGACCCAATTCTTGTGCTCACCCGAGTAGTTTCGCTGCGTGAAATTCTCGCGCACGGCCCACCCACGTTCCAATTGGTCGCTATGTGAGTATTCGGCCCCTTTTTCGACGTACAAAACGTCCAGTTCATCAGGGAGACCGCAGCCAAAAAACATTGCAGCGAAACTGGACCCCGCGATCACGACATCCCATTCCCGAGAGCTTGCTTCTTCTAAGGACAATCTCTGCATGACAACTTGTTGACCCTAAGACCGATTGATCAAAACCAATAAAAATACGCAATCTGATCAAAGATGATATAGCACTCGCGAAAAACAACCAGTGATTATTTGGATTTGCAATTTGATAGAAGTCCTCGGTAGAATTTTGTGCAAGGCGTCCTTTGTGCCCGCTTGATTGAGGGGCCGCCTGGATTTGAATTGGTACAAGTTTGCTTTGGCAATGGTTTTTAAAGGTAGGCTATGAAAAGACGGCACGTTCTAGGTTTTTTTACGGCCCTGGTTGTGGTTCCGCCGATCTTGCGGATCGGGTTCATGCGATTGCAGGACAATCCACTTCCCGGTGTTGAAGACCCAAAGTTGATCTTCTCTGAGGGGTGGCTGCTGGACGAGAACGATCTAGAGAGCGAGCTGTCGGCATGATCTTTGATGCCCGCGACGAGGTTCCGGCGCTCGACGACATATATGATTGCTGCATTATCGGGGCTGGCCCTGCGGGTATCACGCTGGCGTTCAAGCTGGCAAACGCGGGTCATCGAGTGCTTGTGCTGGAAGCCGGAGGTCAGGAAGTAACCTCAGAATCGCAGGATCTCTACGAAGGGGAAAATCTTGGGGTCGATTACTATCCGCTGTCTGCGCCTCGGCTGCGGGCGCTGGGCGGTACGACGGGGCATTGGGGTGGACAATGCGTTTTGTTGGACCGCTCGGATTTCCTGCCGCGCGAAGATGTTCCCCTAAGTGGCTGGCCCATCCGCTTTGAAGACCTGGAGCCGTATCAAGACGAGGCCGCGCACGTTTTGCAAACCGGCAGTTTCGGGTCAGAAATTCGGAAACCGGCGGATGCGACAGGAACGATCGACAGCGTGGCGCAAAGGTTCAGCTCAGACCGGCCTTTCTACGAAGTCCGAAACATTGATCCTGTGCGGTTTGGAAGCTTTTACCTGGGCGATCTTGAGAGTGCTGAAAATATCGATCTGGTCCTGTGCGCCAATGTTGTCGATTTTACCGTCGATGGCGATACCGGCAGGATTTCCCAAGCCCATTTCCGCAACTATGGAGAGGGCAAAGGGCAGGCCAAGGCGGCGCAGTTTGTCTTTGCCATGGGCGGAATAGAAAATTGCCGAATGCTTCTGAGCCTTAACGCCAGAAACGAGAACCGGTTTGGCAACCAGAACGATATGGTGGGGCGCTGTTTCATGGAGCACCCGACCGTTCACAACGGCCGATATTTCATCACCAAACGCCTATATTCGCATTCTCCGACCTGGGAGTTCGAGCGCCTGCGTCGCCGTGCGCGCCCGGAACTTGTCCTGAGCCCGAGCGAGGATCAAATGCTGAGAAATGGGTGGCTAAATTCTGCAGTTCGCCTTGAGCCTTTGAAGCCACGTCCCATGAGCGAAGACGAAGCTGGTAGCGACCGTTTCATACAGAACCTGGAATTCAATGAGGACTACTTCCTGACGGGCGATTCCAGTGTGATAGGTGAGCAAGAGCCCAACATGGCGAGCCGGTTGGTGTTGACCAATGATCGTGATCGCTTTGGATTAGAGCTCGTGGGGTTGAATCTGCAGTTGACGAACAGAGATATCGAAACTCTGCGCGTCTCAACCGGTGAGGCAGCAAGGTTTCTGATCCGCAACGGGTTGGGACGCATGCGCGTTGAGCCAACATTGTGGAATCGCGCAGAGTTGGACGAACTGGATTTCGACTATTCCAGTCATCACATGGGCGGTGCGCGGATGTCGCTTACATCTGAAACCGGCGTTGTCGATGCCAACTGCAAGGTGCACGGTGCCCCAAATCTATTTGTGGCGGGGTCTGGGGTTTTCGCCACAAGCGGCCATGCGAACCCGACCTTTACGATCGTCCAGCTATCCTTGCGCCTCGCTGACCATTTGACAGGGCTAGCGGCTTAATCCCAACAGGGCTGATGCAGCGCACAGGCCGATGCATTGAATTTTGCTGTTGCTGATCGGTCGCGCACTGGCAGATTGCGGTTGCAAGCGAGGGGCAGGAAATCAAATGCAATCAGGATCGTCAGGCAAGGCTGTTTTTCTAACCGGAAGCCTGATGCGGCACGTGACCCGTATGTCGCTGACGACAAGTATCGGGCTGATGGCGATCTTTGCCGTCGACTTCGTGGACATGGTGTTCATTTCGATGCTCGGCAACGACGCACTGGCCGCGGCTGTGGGGTATGCGGGAACTCTGCTGTTTTTCACAAACTCCATCAACGTCGGACTTTCGATCGCCGCCGGAGCGTTGGTCGCACGTGAACTGGGGGCGGGACAGTCTGATCGCGCTGGACACTTTGGTACCAGCGTTGCAACGTTGGGCGTTCTGTTTGGTTTAATCGTGTCTGCTATCGTATTGTTTAATGTAAATTTTCTTCTTTCAACGCTGGGCGCTGAAGGTGAGGTGTTGCGCCTGGCTGTCCGGTACGTCTCGATTATTCTGCCGACGATGTGGGTCATGGCATTGGCCATGGCTGGAATGGCGGTTTTGCGGGCGCACGGAGACGCGCGCCGCTCGATGATGGCGACGATCTATGGCGGAGTGACAAATGCCGTATTGGATCCGATCCTTATCTTTGCGCTGGGGCTGGGGCTGGACGGTGCCGCCATCGCTTCGGTGATCGCCCGAGTCTGTATGTTGATTGCCGCGCTCAAGCCAGCGGTGAGCGTACACCGAGGGTTTGCCCGACCGTCCTTGCGGCAGGTGGCCCGAGACTTTCGCTCTGTCCGCGCGATTGCAGTTCCGGCCGTGTTGACCAACATTGCAACCCCAGTTGGCAACGCAATCGTCGTCCGCGAAATAGCGCAATTCGGGACGGATGCCGTTGCTGGAATGGCCGTCATAGGGCGCTTAATGCCGGTCGCGTTTTCAGTCGTCTTTGCGCTTTCAGGGGCAATCGGCCCAATCGTCGGGCAGAACTTCGGGGCCGGGAGCTATGATCGGGTTAAAGAAGCCTTCTGGTCCGGAATTAAATTCACCGCCGTGTATGTCTGTTTGATGGCAGCCACGCTATTCCTTCTGCGCGCTCCAATCGCGGATCTGTTTCAGGCACAGGGAGAGACACGTGCCTTGATCTACCTGTTCTGCGGCCCTTTGGCGCTTGCGTCCTTTTTCAACGGAGTGATTTTCGTTTCGAACGCCAGTTTCAACAACCTTGGCCACCCGGTCTATTCAACTTGGGTAAACTGGGGGCGGCACACGCTGGGCACCTGGCCATTTGCTGTTGCAGGCGGCTATGTCGCGGGCGCGCCCGGAGTGCTGCTGGGGCAGGCATTGGGTGGGGTGATCTTTGCGACAGTCTGTTTGCTGTTGGTCCGCCGAGTTGTATCGCGGCTATCCGCCCCTCAGCCCGTCGATCCCTTCGCAGGGCAAAACAGGTTGCAGGCGCTGTTCGGACGGCGTGGGTGGTAGGTCGCTCAGTTGCCCTGATTGCGTGCTTCCAGCCGTTCGAGGTTCACAACCGTCGATAACATGAGGCGGTCATGGCTCCAATCCTCGGTCTGTCGCACCGAAGCAGCGGCCAGTCCAAGGACGATTGCAAACACGATTGTCAGGCCGAGGAACAGGAAAGGCATCGACGACTGGATTGTTGGCGCTTCGGCCAGTGCGACTACGCGTTGGCGCAATACGCGTTTTGCCTTGCCGCCGGTGACCAGTGCGACGTTCAGAACACGCGGGCTGCGTAGAGCAATACTCTTTGCGCAATAATCCAGCAGACAAGCGGTATAGTCCCGCGCGTCGATACCGCGACGGGCGACGACGGATTGATCGCAGGCAAGCTCGCGAAGCCGGTCAAACTGGTATTTCAAAAACACATAGGCCGGGTTCCAGAATAGAAGCGGGCGCAACAGCTCGAAACCCAGTTCCCATTCGACATCACCGGCGCGCACGTGTTGCAACTCGTGCGCCAGCGCGAACCGCAATTCGCGTGGGGTATCAAGAAGATGGCTGGGTAAAACGACATGACGCCTGCGCAATCCGCGTACTGCAAAGGGGACAGTGATCCGGTCCGACAAACGGATGTCTACCTTGGATGAACTACGCCACAGGAAGCTGTTGTTTATCGTGCCTCGGATCGCCCATGCATCATAAGCGATGCGCAGCGTGTAACCCGCTGAGACAATGGCCAAAAGAACCAGCGCAGCAGACACAAGCGGATATTCACCGGACAGCACCAGATCGGCCCAGCGTTGACGCGTATTCAACAGAGATTCAAACTGTGTGGCAGGCATTGCGATTTCACCACGCAAGTAGGCTGCGACTGCGATATCTCCGATGGCAACCGCGCCTCGGGCAGATATCTGGGCGGCTAGCGCAAAAACACCCATAGCCAAAATAGGGCTGAGAACGACACACAGGCAAAGGGCTTTAAGCGCCCGAAGCTGCGTGACGAACCCATATTGCAAACTTGTTCTTGCAAGTGCCGCTCGGACCACCAGCCAAACAAGAGCAGCCAGCGCCAAGACGAGGTTCAATTCGAGATAGGTGTCGAGAACCGGTTTAACTGCTGTCATTTTGCAGTCTCCTTTCTACCAGTGCCCGAATTTCCTCAAGATCGGCTTCGCTGAGGCCCGCGTCATCCACCAGACGCGCAACCAGCGTGGCAGGTGTGTCGTCGAACAGAGTTCGTGACAGGTTCTGCAGCGACCGTGCCTGATACCTGTCTTTCTCCAGAAGCGGTGTATAGATCAGCGTCTTTCCGTCCTTGCGGCTTTCGACGAACCCTTTTTCATCGAGAATGCGCAGGATGGTTGCGCCGGATGTATACGCGAGATTTCGTTCTGGTGGCAGGCGATCAAGCACGTCACGGACCGAGCCCTGCCCCAGCGCCCAAAGCTCGTTCATGAACTCCAGTTCGACTTCGGTCAGCAGGTTTGTTGTCTTTTTCTTTCGCATCGGTCTTTCGTGTCGCATTTTTTAGTATGCCTGACAGACAAGCATCCTTTCGCTGTTTCGCAAAGCCTAAACTTTCCAGAAAACGAAGAAGCCCCAGCCGATTGACAGGAATAGCGGTGTCCAGACGGGCTGGCCCACCAACCCCAACCAAGCAAGGAAGATGTAGGCTGATCCGAGCAGAGTAATAAACAGCCGATCCCCCAGTGTGGTCGTCAGGCCCAGTACGCCCCGCCGTTCAATCCCATCGCGGAACTTGGTGACTTCGAGAACACCGATCAGCGCAATAGCCGAAAAGATGCCCACAAACACGGCCAACGTCGCGGGGGTCCATGCCATCCAGAAATCGGGCCACAGGGGGTCCGTCCAGGAAAACCCTTTCTCTTCCTCCTGCCCGACAGTGCCCCATCCGGCTTTGGCTTGGGCTAGGGCGGTTGAAGGCAGGAAGGGGAGGGTAAGAAGTAGTTTACGCATATCGAACCTCACACACGGCCCATCGCGAAACCGCGCGCGATGTAGTTGCGGACAAACCAGATGACGATGGCGCCGGGGATGATGGTCAGCGTCCCGGCAGCGGCCAGCAAGCCCAGCTCATACCCCGCGCTGGAGGCGGTGCGGGTCATCACGGCGGCGATGGGCTTGGCCTCGACCGCGGTCAGGGTTTTGGCCAGTAGCATCTCGACCCACGAGAACATGAAGCAGAAGAAGGCCGCCACGCCCACGCCCGCTTTGATATTGGGCAGGAAGATCGTCACGAAGAACCGCGGGAAAGAATAGCCATCGACATAGGCGGTCTCGTCCAGTTCCTTGGGGATGCCGCGCATGAAGCCCTCCAGAATCCAGACCGCCAGCGGCACGTTGAACAGCGTATGCGCCAGCGCCACGGCCAGATAGGTGTCGAACAGGTGGATCGACGAGTAGAGCTGAAAGAACGGCAGCGCGAAAACCGCTGCCGGAGCCATCCGGTTGGTCAGCAGCCAGAAGAACAACTGCTTGTCGCCCAGGAACCGATAGCGCGAGAACGCATAGGCCGCAGGCAGGGCAACGCAGACCGAAAGCACCGTGTTCAGAGTCACATAGGTGATCGAGTTGATGTACCCCCAGTACCACGTCGGATCCGTAAAGATCGTGATGTAATTGTCCAACGTAAATGTCTGGGGAAACAGGGAAAAGCCCGACAGGATCTCGTTCGTGGTCTTGAAGGACATCGCTACCAGCCAATAGATCGGCAGTATCAGGAACGCGATATAGAGGATCGGGATAAGGGACCGCTTCTTCATTGCGCGTCATCCTTTGTCATCAGAGTATAAAAGAGCCATGAGACCAGCAGCGTGATGGCGAAATAGATCAGGCTCATCGCGGCTGCCGGGCCAAGGTCGAACTGTCCCAGCGCGATCTTCACAAGGTCGATTGACAGCAGTGTGGTCGAGTTGCCGGGGCCGCCACCGGTCAGAACGAAGGGCTCGGTATAGATGTTGAAACTGTCCATAAAGCGCAGAAGCACGGCAATGGTCAGGACGGTTTTCATCTTGGGCAGTTGGATATAGCGGAACACCGACCACGGGCTGGCACCGTCGATCTTGGCCGCCTGATAATAGGCGTCCGGGATCGACACGAGGCCCGCATAGCACAGCAGCACCACAAGCGAGGTCCAGTGCCAGACATCCATGACGATGACAGTGATCCAGGCCGACAGGGGCTGTTGCGTCATGTCATAGTTGATGCCCAGAACGTCATTCAGGAAATATCCCATCAGCCCGATTTTCGGCAGGGTGAAGATGTTCCACATTGATCCGACAACGTTCCACGGGATCAGCATCGGCAGGGCCATCAGCACCAGGCAGACCGGCACCCAGAAGCCTTTGCGGGGCATGGACAGGGCCACGATGATGCCCAGCGGCACCTCGATCAGCAGGATCAGGAAGGTAAAGAGGAACTGCCGACCGAGGGCCGCTTGGAACCGGTCCGAGCGGAGGATTTGCTCGAACCAGCCCAGCCCTTCCCAGAAGAACTGGTTGTTCCCAAAGGTTTCCTGCACCGAGTAGTTGACCACCGTCATCATCGGCACCAGCGCGTTGAATGCGACCAGCGCCAGAACGGGCAGGACAAAGAACCATGCCTTTTGGTTTTCCGTTCTCATTGCGCCCGCTCCTCGGTTGCGATCCAGCCGTCGCGGTAGACGCGGGATTGTTCAGGTTTGAATTGCAGGAAGACCTGTGATCCGGGTTCGGGCACGGTGTGTTCGGTCACGGCCTTCAACGCGGTGTTGCCGACCATCGCGCTGACCACATAGTGGCGTCCGATGTCCGCGACCTTGGTGACATGTGCTGGAATACCGGTGTCGCCAAAGCCCACATATTCCGGGCGGATACCCAGATCGGTGCGGCCTCCGTCTCCGCTGGTTGGGCCTTCCAGCATGACCTCGTGGCCTTCAAACAGCGCACGGTCGCCTTTGGCCTCACAGGGCAGGACATTCATACCGGGTGATCCGATGAAGTGGCCGACAAATGTGTGCTGAGGCCGCTCGAACAGCTCAACCGGCGTGCCGATCTGCACCACTTCGCCTTCTTGCATGACAACGACTTCGTCGGCGAAGGTCAGCGCCTCGGTCTGGTCGTGGGTCACGTAGATCATCGTCGCTTTGACGCGCTGGTGCAGCTCTTTCAGCTTGGACCGCAGTTTCCATTTCAGATGGGGGTCGATCACGGTCAGCGGTTCGTCAAACATCACCGCGTTCACGTCATCCCGGACCAATCCGCGCCCCATCGAGATTTTCTGCTTGTTATCAGGGCTCAGGCCGCTGGCGCGCGTGTTCAGCATATCCGTGACATCCAGCATCTCGGCGATCTCACCGACACGGCGCTTGATCGTTGCGGCATCCACGCCCCGGTTTTTCAGCGGAAAGGCCAGATTTTCGCCAACGGTCATCGTGTCGTAGATCACCGGGAACTGGAACACCTGCGCGATGTTACGTTGATCGGGGGGCAGGGCGGTAACATCCTGACCGTCAAACCGAATCTGCCCTTCGGACGGGGTCAGCAGGCCCGAAATGATGTTCAGCAGCGTGGACTTGCCGCAACCGGACGGGCCCAGCAGGGCATAAGCTCCGCCATCGCGCCATGTCACATCAATTTCCTTCAGCGCGTAGTCCTCTGGGCCTTTCGGCGCGGGCATATAGCTGTGCTTGAGGTTTGAAAGTTTGATCTGCGCCATTAGACCACCCTTGTCCCGTCTTGGCTGAAATACCGGCAATGCGCTGGATTCATGTAGAAACTGTGATCTTCGCCAACTTGGTAGGGGTGAACGCCTGCCGCCAGTGAAACCCACGCGTCGTCCCCATGTTGGAAATGTGCACTGGAGTCTGACCCCGACAGCTCGGTCACGATCACGCGGCCCGTCAGTTCGACATCGGCGTCCGAGGTGCGGAATGGGGTCACCCGGTGCGGGCGCACGGCGACCATGTAATCTCCGTCAGCGATGTTTGAGACAGCCCAGCCACCGCCCCCGGCAAGTTGCGCTTGTGCGCCGGAAACTGAGATACGCGCCACGTTAATCGGTGGGTCCGAGAAGACGCGGGCTGCGGCGATGTTTTCGGGATTGCGGTAAATGTCGGCGGTGGGGCCGAATTGCGTGACACGGCCGTCTTCCATCAGCGCGGTATAGCCGCCCAGCAGCAGCGCCTCTTCGGGTTCCGAGGTGGCGTAGACCACCACCGCGCCACGTCCGGCGAACAAATCGGGCAACTGCTCTCGCAGTTCTTCGCGCAGTTTGTAGTCGAGGTTGGCCAGCGGTTCGTCCAGAAACACCGCGCGGCTTTCCTTGGCAATGGCGCGGGCCAGGGCGGTGCGCTGCTGCTGCCCGCCCGACAGCTCATGCGGGCGGCGGTTCAGCATGGGGCGCAGTTGCAGCAGGTCAGCGGCTTCTTCAACACGGCCTTCGATCTCGGATTTTGCCATGCCCGCCACGCGCAGCGGCGAGGCGATGTTGTCGAATACGGTCATATGCGGGTAGTTCACAAAGAACTGGTGCACCAAGCTGATCTGCCGCTTTTGCGTGTTCAGCCGTGTCACGTCCTGCCCATCCATCAGGACTTTGCCCGATGCAATCGGATCCAGCCCGGCCATCATCTTGATCAGAGAGGTCTTGCCCGATCCTGTCGCGCCCAGCAGCACATTGAAATGGCCGGTCTGCAGGGTCAGGTTTGTGGGCTTGATGTGGATGACGTTGCCAACCCGTTTGGTGGCGTCTTGAAGTTCGATCATCGGGGAATCTCGCGGGGTAGTCCGGGGGTAGGCCGGGCTTGAGCCCGGCCTACGGTGTTGCGTTTACTGAGACTGCCAGCGCTGAACCAGCTCGTCATAGTTGACGGTCTGGCCTTGCGGCTTTTCGTTCTCAAGCTTGGCCTTGGGCGAACCGGCCTTCTCTAGCCAGAAAGCGGGGTCCTGCGGCTCGTTCAGACGCGGACCACAGCCGCCGTAGACACCGGCGCTTTCATCTGCGGCCTGCATCCGGGCCATGGTGATGTCCATTTCTTCGGCCAGACGGTCCATCGCCTCTTGCGGGGTGAACGCGCCCGAGTTCACGTCACCGATCTGCTGCCACCAGATTTGGGCCAGCTTTGGATAGTCCGGCACGTTGATGCCGGTCGGCGACCATGCCACACGGTCGGGCGAGCGGTAAAACTCGACCAGACCACCCAGCTTGGGCGCGCGTTCGGTGAACGACTCGTGGTTGACCGAGCTGTCGCGGATGAAGGTCAGACCCACGTGGGACTTCTTCACATCGACAGTTTTCGACGTCACGAACTGAGCATAGAGCCACGCCGCCTGAGCACGGTCTTCAGGCGTCGACTTCAGGAAGGTCCACGACCCCACGTCCTGATAGCCAACCTTTTGGCCTTCTTCCCAATAGGGACCGTGCGGGCTGGGCGCCATCCGCCACAGCGGTGTGCCTTCGTCATCCACGGTGTTGTTGCCTTCGGACTTCGGCTTCACCATGTCGGCGGTAAAGGCGGTGTACCAGAAGATCTGCTGGGCCACGTTGCCTTGGCTAAGCGCCGGCAGCGACTGGTAGAAGTCATAAGACGCCGCACCCGGAGGCGCATAGTTCCGCAGCCACTCATCCCACTTACGGATCGCATATACCGCAGCCGGGCCATTGGCCGCTCCACCGCGCGACACCGACGCGCCGACGGGGTTACAGGTGCCCGCTTCCATGCGGATGCCCCATTCGTCGACCGGGACACCGTTCGGCTCGCCCACGTCACCGGCACCGGCCATCGACAGCCAGGCGTCGGTCATGCGCCAGCCCAGGTCAGGTGCGCGCTTGCCGTAGTCCATGTGTCCATAGATCGCGACACCGTCGACTTCTTTCACGTCATTGGTGAAGAATTCGGCGATGTCTTCGTATGCGGACCAGTTGACCGGAACGCCAAGGTCATAGCCGTACTTTTCTTTGAACGCCGCCTTGTTCGCTTCGTCATCGAACCAGTCCTTGCGGAACCAGTAGAGGTTTGCGAACTGCTGGTCGGGCAGCTGATACAGCTTGCCATCGGGACCGGTGGTAAACTGAATGCCCATGAAGTCACCCAGATCCAGCGTCGGCGAGGTTGTTGCCGCCCAGTCGCCTTCCATCATGTCGGTCAGCGGATAGGCCAATTGCAGACGCGAGTGGGTGCCGATCAGGTCACTGTCGTTGACATAGCCGTCATACAGGTTCCGTCCGGTCTGCATCTGTGTTTGTACAGCCTGAACCACTTCACCCTCACCGAGGATCTGGTGGTTGACCTTGATGCCGGTGATTTCCTCGAACGCCTTGGTCAGAACCTCGGACTCGTAGGAATGGGTTGGGATACCCTCGGACAGGACGTTGATTTCCATGCCGGCGTAGGGCTGTGCAGCTTCGATGAACCATTTCATTTCACCCATCTGTTCGTCTTTCGACAGGGTCGATGGCTGGAATTCGTCGTCAATCCAACGTTGCGCTGCGGCTTCGTCGGCCCAAGCAGGACCGTGCCCCGCAATGACGGCCGCCGCCGCCACTGCGGAAAGTAGATGTCTCCGCATCTGTCTCCTCCCAAAGATTATGTGATCCGGCGCGGACCGGATGGCGATCAGCATCAGCGATTTCCAGCTTTGCTGTCAAACTAATTTTTTAGTAATTGAAGTTACTGTGAGTTATTAAATTGTTATTTATATGTTTTTTGGGATATTCTGGCGTAGCCACGCAGTGTTTTCTGCGATTGAGGCTGAGGCGAGACTAAACTGCATCTTTTCTTGCCAAGTGCTTGATTCTTTGTAAGCTGACCGTGGATTCACTCGTTTTGGGGGATTTTGCCCGGCGTCGTGGCTTCAATAAATTTCTTTTCGATGACTGAGGATAAATGATGTCCCAAAGTCTTTTAAAGTACACGCGTGTTCTGGAAATTGTCGGGGACACAATCAAAGTCAGGGTGCCGCTGGATGGCGAAGCCGATGCCGCGGTTCGGTTCAACGATTTGGCCGTGATTGAAACGGTCGACGGCCACAAAACCTTGGCTCAGGCAATCTTCATCGACCGAGACGTGGTGACCTTGCAGGTGTTCTCGGGCACCAAGGGCATCTCGACCGAGGCGACGGCGACTTTTCTGGGCCACCCGATGCAGACACCCTATTCGTCCAACATTCTGGGCCGCGTCTTTGATGGGGCAGGGGTGGCGATTGATGGCGGGCCGGACTTGTCGTCCGAGCCACGGATAGACATTGGCGGGCCGACCGTGAATCCGTCCGAGCGCGCGGTGCCCAACAAGATGATCCGCACCGACGTACCGATGATCGACGTGTTCAATACGTTGGTGGAAAGCCAGAAAATCCCGATCTTTTCGGTCTCGGGCGAGCCTTTCAACGCCTTCCTCAGCCGGATCGGTATTCAGGCGGACGCCGATATCGTGGTCTTTGGCGGGCTGGGGCTGATCTTTGACGATTACCACACGTTCCGCACGTCGTTCGAGGATGCAGGCGTGTTCTCGCGCACGGTGATGTTCGTCAATCAGGCGATGGATCCGCTGGTCGAACGGTTGCTGGTGCCTGATATGGCGCTGGCTGTGGCCGAGAAATTCGCAGTTGAGGAAGGCAAGCGCGTGCTGGTCCTGCTGACCGACATGACCGCCTATGCCGACGCAATGAAAGAGGTGGGGATCAGTCAGGAACGCGTGCCCTCGCAGCGCGGCTATATGGGCGATCTCTATTCCCAGTTGGCGCGGCGGTATGAGAAAGCGTGCGACTACGCCAAAGGCGGCTCGGTTACGGTTCTGACCGTGACGACGATGCCCGGCAATGATGTGACCCACCCGGTGCCGGACAACACGGGCTATATCACCGAGGGGCAGTTTTACCTGCATTCGGGGGTGATTGACCCGTTCGGTAGCCTTTCACGTCTCAAGCAGAATGTGATTGGTAAAACCACGCGCGAAGATCACGGGCAGATCATGAACACGATGATCCGGTTCTATTCCGAAAGCCGCGATGCCGCGCAGAAACAGGCGATGGCCTTTGATCTGTCGGATTACGATCACCAGTTGCTGAAATTCGGCGCTCTGTTCCGGGCGCGGTTCATGGATATCAATGTCTCGATCCCGCTTGAGGACGCGCTGGATCTGGGGTGGAAGACGCTGGCCGAGTGTTTCCAGCCCGAGCAGTTGCTGATGAAGCAGGCTTTGGTCGACAAGTATTTCCCAAAGGATACCGATGGCGCGGTTGCAGCTGAATAAATCGTCGCTGGCCCGCCAGCAGACGCAGCTGAAAAGCTATGAGCGGTTCCTGCCGTCGCTGGACCTCAAGCGCCAGCAGTTGATGGCGGAACGCGCCAAGGCCCGCGAAAACGTGCAACGCCTGCAGCAAGAGGTGCATGATCTGGCGCAGCAGGTCGGGGAGAAACTGCCGATGCTAGCGCAGCAGGGGGTCGATCTAGACGGGCTGGTGGAGTTGAAGGATTACCAGTTGAAAGAGGTCAACGTGGTCGGCGTCAAGATGCCCGATCTGGACCGGATCGAGGTTTCGGTGCGGCCGTATTCGGTGTTGGCAAAGCCCCATTGGGTCGATGCCGCCGCCAGCTTGCTGCACGACATGATCGAAGCCCGCCTGCGCGTTAAAGTCGCCGAGGAACGGGTGCGCATTTTTGACAAGGCCGTGGCCACGATCACGCAGCGTGTGAACCTGTTCGAGAAGGTTCTGATCCCGCGCGCCAAGGCCAATATCAAAAAAATCCGCATCTATCTGAGCGATGAGCAGATGCAGGCGGTGGTGCGCTCAAAAATCTCCAAGCGCAAACATGCGCAGGAGGCGCTGACATGAGCGTCGCGCGGCTGAAAAAACTGTCTCTTGTTGGCCCGGCCACGCAGAAGGGCGACACGCTGGAGGCGCTGCAAGAGCTTGGCTGTATGCATGTGCTGCCGCTTGCGCCTCCGCCCGCCGAACCGGAAAAGATCAGCGAACGCGGGGCGCGTCATGCGTATAAGGCGCTGCGGTTCCTGACGGATGTGCCCGAACCGCGCCGACAGATTCAACGTGATCCCGCGTTTGAGATGGATCAGTTCGTTCGCGATGTGCTGGACCTGATGCAGCGCACCCGCGATATGACGGATCGCCGGGATTTTCTGGCCTATCGGATCGCGCGGGTTCGTCCTTGGGGGGATCTGGATTTCCCGCCGACCGATGTGCTGGCGGGCAATCGGCTGTGGTTCTACCAGCTTCCCCTGAAACATCGCGAGGCATTGTCGGACATCAATCTGCCTTGGGCGATTTTGCAGGAGGACCATCGGTACATTTACGCCGTTTTGATTGCGTCCGATGATCCGGGCGACGACATCTTGCCGGTGCCGCGTACTCACACCGGGTCTTTGCCGATTCACGAATTGGAAGCGCAACTGGAAGAGGCTGAGATCGCGATTGAAGCGCTTGAGGCCGAACGGGTTGCCCAGACTCGCTATCTGACCCTGATGCGTCGGAACCTGTCAGCGGCAGAAAGTGCTGCGGAACTGGCCCATGCGACCCAGAAGGTCCGCGATGCGGAGGCGATGTTCGCGTTGCAGGGCTGGGTGCCCGAGGACCGCATCGAGGCTGTGCTGGACATGGCCAAATCCAAGGACGCCGCTGTTCTGATCGAAGAGCCGGGGCCAGACGACAATCCGCCGACCCTGCTGGAGCAACCGGAAAACCGAAGCGCGGCAGTTGACCTTGCCCTGTTCTATCAGGTGCCGGGGTACAAGAACTGGGACCCAAGCATCATCGTCGCCGCCTCGTTCGCGTTTTTCTTTGCCATGATCGTGGCGGATGCTGGGTACGGAGCGGTCATTCTGCTGGGCCTGCTGGCGTTCTGGAAACGGATGGGCAAAACGCCGGGCGAAAGGTCCTGGCGCCAATATGGAGTGATCATTTCCGGTGCCACGATTGTCTATGGGGTGCTGGTCGGAAGCTATTTCGGTGCATCACCGGCCGAAGGCACGGTTTGGGCCAAGCTCAAGATTCTGGACCTCAACAACTTTGGCGCGATGATGATGATTTCGATCGTGGTGGGTGTATTGCATCTGGTGTTGGCCAATGCTTTGGCCGCGCGCGCGGCGTGGGGGCAGCGGAGAGCCGTGGCAAACCTCGGCTGGATCGGTGCTTTGATCGGCGGATTTATCCTGTGGCTCAGCTATATGAAGGGCGGGTCGATGGTGCCGGGGGCGGTTGTATTGGCTGCGGGTGTTCTGGCCATTGTCCTGTTCTCAAGCGAGCGGGTGGTCCGCAAACCAATCGATTGGCTTTGGCGCTTGATCGACGGGCTGCAAAGCCTTGCCGGTGCGATGGGTGCCTTTGGCGATGTGCTCAGCTATATGCGGCTGTTTGCGCTGGGGCTGGCCTCGGCGTCGCTTGCGATCACGTTCAATGATCTGGCTGTTTCGGTGATGCAGGCGATGAAGGGTCCGGGCATTCTGTTCGGCCTGCTGATCCTGATCGTCGGCCATATTCTGAACTTCGCCCTCGCGATGATGAGCGGCGTTGTTCACGGATTACGTCTTAATTACATCGAATTCTTTAAATGGGGTCTGCCGGATGAAGGCATCGTCTTTCGCCCGTTCGCCCGCAAGGAGGTACAGGAATGAATGAGCTTGTATTGACATTGGGTTGGCTGGGTATCTACGCGCCAATGGCGTTGGGCGCAGCGGCAAGCGCCATTGGGTGCGCCATCGCTGGGCAGGCCAGCATCGGCGCGATGACGGAAACCGAAGGCGGCTATGGTCGGTTCGTCGGTGTCTCGGCATTCCCGTCTACGATGGTGATCTACGGTATCGTCATCATGTTTACCCTGAACCGCGAGGTGACGCCCGAAAATGCAGGCGGGCTGTTTGGGATCGGTATCCTTTCAGGCATCGCGCTTATGTATTGCGGTATCTGGCAGGGTCGGGCCTGCGCCGCGGCGATCAATGCAACGAAAGAGAAACCTGAAATCTTCGGCTTGGCGCTTGCTCCGGCGGCGATCATTGAGGGGTTTGGCGTTTTCGCTTTCGTATTCGCATTGGTCATCAGCGCGGGGATTAGCTGATGGCACAGGATGGCATGATCTCTCACGGCGTTGATGCCCTGATCGACAAGCTGCGAAATGACGGGGTTGCCGCTGGTCAGGCAGAGGCCGAGAAGTTGCGCGCCGAGGCTAAGGCTGAGGCCGCCAAGATCCTCGCAGATGCCAAGCGCGAGGCTGAGGCGCATCAGAAGAAAGCCCGCGCCGACTCGGACAATTACCGCGCCGCTGGAGAAGAGGCGCTGAACACCGCGATGCGCGACGCCGTGTTGACCATGAAAGCCGGTCTGACCGACCGCTTCCGCAAGGATGTCGAGCGCCTCGTCACCAAGGAAATGGCCGATCCTGAGATGCTGAAACAGATGATCCTTGAGGTTGTAGGGCGGGCAGCAGCAGGTGCCAAGCTGGACGGTAAAGTGCAGGTGATCCTGCCCGCGAAAGTGGCCACTCAGGAAGATATCAAGCAGAACGCCGACGATATCCAGTCCGGTAAATTGACCAAGTATGTGCTGGGTTTGACAGCCGAAATGCTGCGGGAACAAGTCGAATTGCACGCGCCAGACGATACGCAGGATGGCATCCGAATTCAGGCCGAGGAACAGGGCGTCGTGCTGGACCTCACCGACAAAGCCGTGGCCTCGCTGTTGATGGAGCATCTGCAACCCAGATTCCGCGCCGTGCTGGAAGGTGTGATCCGCTGATATGTCGGACCCGGACGCCTATATCGCGCTGATCAGCAGTTTGCCCGGCTCGGAACGGTTGTTTGTTGCCAAGCAGCCGCCTCTGTCACGACTGCGGCTGGATCGCCGGTTGAAGGCGTTGGCACCCGAAGATGCGCGGGTTCTGCGCGTGTTGGAGCACGCTCTGAACTGGAACGATTACGACATGGGCGTCACGGACGATCAGGCGATTGAGCGTTGCAAGACGGCGTTGGATGACATCCCGCAACCGACATTGAAAAAGCTGCTTATCGAACGGATGGACTTGCGGACCGTCGTTGCCGCGTTACGACTTCGGGATCGGGGGGAGGCACCGCCTGCCACATCCTTTGGTTTCGGACGATGGAGCCACCATATCCCCGCACATTGGAATGATCCCGGTTTCGGGTTGGATGCAGCCATGCCCTGGATCAAAGAGGCTCGTCAATTGTTGGAATCCAAGGATCCGCTGGGGCTGGAAAGACTGCTTTTGTCGATAAGTCACAAACAGTTAAAGCGCCACGCCGCACGGCACATTTTCGATTTTGAGGCCGTGGCGATCTATGTGCTGATCTGGAATATTTTCGACCGCTGGGCGCAAAGCAGCGCACAGGAGGCGGCAGCACGATTTGAAAAACTGGCGCAACAGGCCATGGCCGACGTCGCCGATATCGACTTTGAGGGAGCTTACGCATGACCGCCCCAACTCCATCCACTCAAACTGCCACCGCCCGTGTTGTCTCGGTCCAGGAGGGACTGGTTCAGATCGAAGCAAAACCGGACGCAGAAGGTCACCCCGGACAGTTGGTCAAAAACGAGGTCGTCTTTATCCTGCCGACACGCCTCGGCCCCGGAGGTCGTCAGGAACGCCTGAAGGCCGAAGTTCTGCGCGTGCGCGGGGACACGGCGGACGTGCAGGTCTATGAAAGCACGGATGGCGTCGCTGTGGGCGATCCGGTCGAACAATCGGGCCAGTTGCTGTCGGTCGAACTGGGGCCGGGATTGTTGGGGCAGGTGTTTGACGGCCTGCAATCCCCTTTGCCGAAAGTCGCGTCCGAGTTCGGCACCTTCCTGCCGCGCGGTGCGGACGTGGCTCCGTTGGATGATCAGGCCAAGTGGTCGTTCTCACCGACTGTCAAGGTTGGCGATACCGTTCAAGCTGGGGACAGTATCGGAACGGTGCCCGAGGGCAGGTTTGAACATAAGATCATGCTGCCGTTCAACTGGGTTGGCGACTATAAAGTTGTCTGGGTCCAGAAGGGCGCGGCCACGATTCACGATATCGTGGCGCGGCTTGAGGATGAACAGGGCGGAGAGCATACTCTGACCCTCTCACAGAAATGGCCGGTGCGACGTCCATTGCCCGAGGGCGTTCTGAAACGCGCACTGTCCGAGAGGCTTTATCCAACCGAGCCGGTCCTGACATCTCAGCGCCTGATCGACACGTTCTTCCCCATTGCCCGGGGCGGAACCGCCTGTATTCCGGGGCCGTTTGGAGCTGGCAAGACAGTTTTGCAGAACCTGATCGCCCGAAACGCCCAGGTGGACATCGTCATCGTTGTCGCCTGCGGAGAACGCGCAGGTGAGGTGGTTGAAACCATTAGTGAATTCCCAAAGATGACCGACCCGACCTCGGGTGGCAGCCTCATGGACCGGACGATCATCATCTGTAACACGTCGTCCATGCCCGTCGCTGCGCGCGAGGCGTCGATTTTCACCGGCATTACTCTGGGCGAGTATTACCGCCAGATGGGGTATGACGTTCTGTTGATCGCCGACAGTACAAGCCGCTGGGCGCAGGCCATGCGTGAGACGTCCGGCAAGCTGGAAGAGATTCCGGGCGAAGAGGGGTTTCCCGCCTATTTGGAAAGCTCGATCAAAGGGTTGTACGAACGCGCGGGCGCCTTGAAGACCAATGATGGCGATCTGGGCAGCCTGACCTTGATCGGGACAGTCTCACCCGCTGGCGGCAATTTTGACGAACCGGTCACTCAGTCGACCCTGTCTACGGTGAAATGCTTCCTCGGCCTGTCGTCCGAGCGGGCCTATAAACGATTCTATCCAGCGGTGGACCCGATGCTCAGCTGGTCGCGTTATCTGGATCAATTGTCTGACTGGTACGATGCCAACGCCGAAGCAGGGTGGACTGGGAAGGTTCGTGATCTTCTGGCTTTGATCGAAAAGGGCGAGCAGGTCGACCAGATGATGCAGGTGACGGGCGAAGAGGGCGTCACGATTGAGGACTTTGTCACTCAGCAAAAGGCGCTGTTCGTGGACATGGTGTACCTGCAGCAAGATGCGTTCGATAAGGTGGATGCGACTGTGCCTCTTGAGCGGCAGAAGATGACGTTCAAGCTGGTCTACGGCGTGACGCAATCCAGCGCGGAATTCACTGACAAGGCAGAGGTGCGGCAGGTCTTTACCCAACTGACGGGTTTGATGAAGAATTTCCACTACGCGGCTGAAAACACGCCGGAGTTCAAATCCACATGGGGTCAGATCCAAGACCTGTGCCGCGATAAATTCGGAGTGTAAGGAAGTGGTAGCCCGTAGGGGAATCGAACCCCTCTTTCCAGGTTGAAAACCTGGCGTCCTAACCGATAGACGAACGGGCCATTTAGGCGATACAAGCACAAGTGGTAGCCCGTAGGGGAATCGAACCCCTCTTTCCAGGTTGAAAACCTGGCGTCCTAACCGATAGACGAACGGGCCACGTTAGCTTGTGGAGCGCCTTTTACGGTTTACCTATCACCCCCGCAAGCCGAAAAATGCAGGGATGTGAAAGTTTTTTGGCAGGGCCGGGCGCGGGGCTAATGGGCCTCGGCCGCGTCCTCTAGCCTGAGCTGCACGGATTGCCGTCCGCCCCATGTGTTGACCTCAAGCCGTCCGGCGAAATGGAACCGCGCGCCGCCGTGGTTGGACAGCTTTTCACCCATCGGCCCGTCGAACGCGCCAAAGGCGATTGCGTCGAGCCCTGCGCCCACGCCATCGGACAATGACAGTTTCAGATGTGATTCGCCCACACGCTTGGCAAAGCGCACTTGCAGATCGGGCAGGGCGTAACGTGGGGCAGGGGCGCTGGCCCCAAACGGGCCTGCTTTTTCAATCTGTTCGATCAGGTCCACCGTGGCCGCGCCCGGCATCAGGGTGCCGTCCAGTTTCAGGTCAGCCGGACCGCCTTCGCCCGCGCCTTGTTTGGCCAGCAACTCGGACAGCCGCGCCATAGCCGGCTCCAATTGATCGCGCATCACGGTCAGCCCGGCAGCCATCTTGTGCCCGCCGCCTTTGACCAGCAGACCCTCGGCCGCCAAGCGCTGAATCGAGGCCCCCAGATCGACGCCTGAAACCGAACGGCCCGATCCTTTGCCCTCATCCCCGTCAAAACCGATCACGATGGCGGGGCGGTTCGCGGCCTCTTTCAGACGCGAGGCAACGATACCCACAACGCCCGGATGCCAGCCTTCACCCGCCGCCCAGACCAACGGCGCGTCCAACCCGCTTTCTTCGGCCTGTTCCATGGCGGCCGCGCGCACGGCGTTTTCAATATCGCGACGTTCGGTATTCAATTCGTTCAGCCGCTGCGAGAGCGCCTCGGCCTCATGTACCGATTCGGTGCTGAGCAGCCGCGCGCCAAGATCGGCCTGACCGATCCGCCCTCCGGCATTCACGCGCGGTCCAAGAAGAAACCCCAGGTGATAGCTGTTGGGGGCCGAATCCATCCGCGCCACATCCGACAAGGCCACCAGACCGGGCCGCTGCCGCTGGGCCATCACCTTCAACCCTTGCCGCACAAGCGCCCGGTTCGCCCCGATCAGAGGGGCCACATCCGCCACAGTCGCCAACGCCACCAGATCCAGCAGAGAGATCAGGTCCGGCCCCTTGGCCCCGGCCTCGCGCAGTTGCCGCCCGGCCTCGACCAGCATCAGAAAGACGACACCAGCCGCGCAGAGGTAACCAAGATCGCCGCTTTCATCCTGCCGGTTCGGGTTCACCACAGCCACGCAATCGGGCAGGGTCTCGCCGCCCAAATGGTGATCCAGCACAATCACATCCGCGCCTTTAGCCGCCGCAATCGGTTCATGGCTGAGCGTGCCGCAATCGACGCAGATGATCAGGTCGTGACGCGCGGCAAGTTCCTGCATCGCGGGCACGTTGGGGCCATAGCCCTCGTCAATCCGGTCGGGGACATAAAGCGTTGCCTGAAGCCCCATCTGCCGCAGCCAGACCAGCAACAAAGCCGCCGAACTGCCGCCATCCACGTCGTAATCGGCAAAAACGGCAATCCGCTGCTTGGTGCGCACCGCCGTCAGAAAACGGGTGGCGGCGACCTCCATATCCTTCATCGCGCGCGGATCAGGCAGCAGTTCCTTCAGCTTGGGGTCCAGAAACCCGGTGGCCTCCATTGCGGGAACTCCACGCCGTGCCAGAACCTGACAGACCGCACGCGGCAGACCCGCCTGTTGCACCAACATCTCGGTCGCGCGTTCCACATCCGCCGAAGGGCCGACCCAGCGCCGCCCGGACAAAGACTGTTCAACCCCTAGAAAGCTCATGACCTGCCCCTGATATGCCAAGGCCGGACCCTCTCGGACCCGGCCTTTGTGTCTTTATGGATCGACTTGCACACCCGATTAGGCGTTGTCGTGCGACCACATCGGCGTGCGATAGGACATGCGCCGGACCGATCCGGTTTTCGACCGCATCAGCAAGGTGGTGGTCTCAACCCAGCCCGGCTCGCGTTTGATACGCGGCAGCAGAGAGCCGCCGGTCACGCCGGTTGCGGCAAAGATAACGTCTGCCGTTACCATTTCATCCCGTGCATATACGCGGTCCAGATCGGTGATGCCCGCCTTGGCCGCACGTCCACGTTCGTCATCGTTGCGGAACAGCAGGCGGCCAAAAATCTGACCGCCCATGCATTTCAGAGCGGCAGCAGCCAGCACACCTTCGGGCGCGCCGCCTTGACCCATATACATGTCGATGCCGGTTACTTCGCTTTCGGCGCAGTGCATCACGCCAGCAACGTCACCGTCGGTGATCAGACGGATCGACGCGCCGGTTTCGCGCACCTCGGCGATCATTGCCTCATGACGGGGGCGCTCAAGAATGCAGACGGTAATGTCGGCAGGCTCACACCCCTTTGCCTTGGCCAGAGCTTCAACCCGTTCACGCGGGCTCATGTCCAGGTTGACGACACCCTCGGGGAAGCCCGGGCCAACGGCCAGCTTGTCCATGTAGACGTCAGGCGCGTGCAGCATTGAACCACGCGGACCCATAGCGATAACGGTCAGCGCGTTGGGCATGTCCTTGGCGGTGAGCGTGGTGCCTTCCAGAGGGTCCAGCGCGATATCAACGCCGGGGCCGTTGCCGGTGCCAACCTCTTCGCCGATAAACAGCATCGGCGCTTCGTCGCGTTCGCCCTCACCGATGACAACGACACCTGCGATGTCCAGCAGGTTCAATTGTTCGCGCATGGCGTTCACAGCGGCCTGATCTGCGGCCTTTTCATCTCCACGCCCCACCAGAGATGCCGACGCGAGTGCAGCCTGTTCTGCCACCCGTGCAAGGCCCAGTGACAGCAGGCGGTCGTTGAAATCAATCTTGGCAGCACTCATTTTTCAGTATCCTTAGCTCAGTATGGGCGTTTTCTAGGGCATATCCTGCGTCTTGTGCAGGTCGCAAGGGTCAAACTTCTTCAATCCGCAGCGCAACGGGCTCTCCGGCAACAACGTCAGTCTCGCGGAATCCTTCCAGCGCAACGTCGAGCGTGGCTCGGGTCGTTTTGTGCGTGACGATCAAAACAGGCGCGGTGCTTTCTGAATGTCCGTATTGACGCATCCGGTCGATGGACACACCGGCATCACCCAGAATAGCGGCAACTTTGGCCAGCGCACCGGGTTTGTCGAGCAACGCAAGACGCAGGTAATAAGGCGCAGGCAGGCCCGTAATCGCCGGGGCCGCATTCTGAAGCGATGTGGCAGGGCGTCCAAACGTCGGAATTTGCAGTCCGCGCGCCAGATCGCAGATATCTCCCATCACTGCACTGGCCGTTGGTCCTTCGCCAGCGCCGGGGCCGCGCAGGACAACCTGTTCCACTGCGTCGCCTTCGATCACGACCATGTTCGTCCCGCCTTCGAGCTGTCCCAAAGGTGAGCCGCTGGGCACCAGACAGGGCTGCATCCGCTGTTCCAGCCCGCGCGCCGTTCGCTGTGCGACGCCCAACAGCTTGATCCGGTATCCCATGTCATCTGCCTGATGGATGTCGTCGAGGCTGATTTGCTGGATGCCTTCGATCTCGATCCCGTCGAAGTTCGGCTTGGTGCCAAAGGCGATCGAAGACAGCAGGGCCAGTTTGTGCGCGGCGTCGATGCCGCCGACATCCAGATTTGGATCGGCCTCAAGATATCCCAACTGCGCGCATTCCTCGAACAGAGCGTTATAGCCGAGTTCCTGCGACTGCATTCGCGTCAGGATATAGTTGCACGTGCCGTTCATCACCCCCATCACGCGGGTGATCTCGTTGCCAGCAAGCCCTTCGGTCAGGGATTTGATGACCGGAATACCACCGGCGACGGCGGCTTCAAAACGAATGACACGGCCAGCGGCCTCGGCCTTTTCCGCCAGTTCCTGACCATGGATTGCCAGCAGCGCCTTGTTCGCGGTGACCACATCTTTGCCGCTTGCCAGCGCAGCCTCGACCGAGGCTTTGGCAGGGCCGTTTTCGCCGCCCATCAATTCGACAAACACGTCGATATCATCGCGCTTGGCCAAAGCGACCGGGTCGGTTTCCCAGCCGTAGTCCGACAGGTTGACGCCACGGTCCTTGCTTGCGTCTCGTGCGGACACAGCCACGATTTCCACTGCGCGTCCTGTCCGCGCCTGCAACAGGTCCGCATGACGGCGCACGATCTTGACGACGCCCACGCCGACTGTTCCCAAGCCCGCAATTCCCAGCCGCAGCGCCTGTGTCATCCCGTGGGTTCCTTTCCGCTCGAAATTCTTGAATGACGGGTTTCGCCCGTTCAACGCTGCCTTAGCGGGTTCGGCGAAAGGGTGCAATGCGTGGTGCGCCACGACAAACACTTGGTCAGTTGATTTGTTCGCTTTGCAGCCGATCCGCCTTTTTCTGCAGCTCATCGCGTCGCGCTGTCAGGTCTTCTTCAACCTCGGACGCTTCGTTGACCGGGTCTATTGGTGGCCCAAGGTTTTCCTGCAAAGGTATCAGTTTGGGGTAGCGTGCCGATTTCAAGCTGGCCGGTTCGCTGTCGTCCAGTTCTGAAAAATCAGCACAAGCTGCACAGCAGAGCATCAAGATCAGTAGTGGCAACGGTTTCATGCTAGCCCCATAGGTAATCCGTGATCCCGTGATGCACCTTTTGAAGTGTTCGTTCAAGGAGGGTTCTATCTGAACAAACGTTCATATACTGTTGAGATATGGCACGCACACAAGGTTCACATTCCGATATTACCGGCCCTCGTATTCGCAAAGCAGCACTCAAACTGTTCGCGCGACATGGCTATGCAGCGGTTTCCATGCGTCAGATTGCGGCGGATGTCGGCGTGCAGGCAGGGGCGTTGTACAACTACACCCCGGATAAGCAGAGTCTTTTATACCGGTTGATGTACGACCACATGAAAGATCTGCTTTCGACCTACGCCAACTTGGACAAACCTGAAAACGCAGAGGAAGCCCTGCGCCGGTTTGTCGGTTTCCACATACGCTTTCACCTTGAACGGCCCGACGAAGTTTTCATCGCCTATATGGAATTGCGCAACCTGACCCCCGACAATTTCACGGAGATCGAGGCCTTGCGGCGCGACTACGAAGACTCGCTCGAAACTATCCTCCAGCAGGGGCAGGCGGCAGGTTTGTTCGCGATCACGGACACGAAAATTGCAACATTGGCGGTTATTGCCATGCTGAACGGCGTGATGACGTGGTATCGCGCTGGCGGACGCCTTTCCTTGGATGAGGTCGAGCGAGTCTATTGGGACATGGTCCGACGGTCAGTGACCGCGTGATCAATGAGCGGGCTGAATGAAGGTGCCGTTACGCAACTCTCTGAATGCCTGCTCAAGCTCGGCCTGGGTGTTCATGACAATCGGCCCATGCCACGCAACCGGTTCGTCTATCGGTGCGCCGGAAATCAGCAGAAATCGCACACCTTCAGGGCCGGCCTGAACGGTGATTTCATCTCCGGTTCCGAAGCGAACCAGTGTCCGGTCGCCTGACATATCGCGGATATTGACCTCTTGCCCCGCGACTTCCTTCTCTAGCAGAACACCGGTGGGTTGAGATGCGTCCGCAAATGCGGCTTGCCCCTGAAAAACATAGGCAAATGCCCTGCGGTAGGTGTCGATGCGAAATGTCTTTTTCACACCGGCTGGAATCTGAATATCAAGATACTGCGGATCGGCGGCGATACCGTCTACCGGACCGGTCTTTCCCCAGAACTCGCCGACAATCACACGAACTGTTGTTCCATCGTCATCCGTGATCTCGGGGATGTCTTGGCTTTGAACATCCTGATACCGCGGAGCCGTCATTTTCTGGTCAGACGGCAAGTTGCCCCACAGTTGAAACCCGTGCATCTGACCCACCGCGTTCCCTTTTGGCATCTCTTGGTGAAGGATTCCCGAGCCAGCGGTCATCCACTGCACGTCACCTGCGCCCAGCGTTCCGGAATTTCCCAGTGAGTCCGAGTGCTCAACCGTTCCAGACAAGACATACGTGATCGTTTCTATGCCCCGATGAGGGTGCCATGGGAATCCAGCCTGATAGTCCTGCGGGCGCTCGTTCCGAAAATCGTCAAACAGAAGAAACGGGTCAAGTTCGGACGGATCCTGAAACCCGAACGCGCGATGCAGTTTGACGCCTGCGCCCTCCATCGTTGGTACGGATTTTCGGGTTTCCAAGGTTGGTCTTAGTGACATTGCAGCCTCCTGATACTTCGCTGATCATGTAATCTGTGCGCAATCAGCGTCAATTTGCGGTCGGGCACGTACAGTGTGCAAAAATTCGCAGTGACGCCCCCTCTGTTGTTTGCCGTGGAAAGCCGCTACACCCGGTCAAAACCAAGCAGGGGATGGACATGCAGCAAGAAGTTCTGGCCAAGGTAAAGGCGTCGACACCCAGACGATGGCTAGGCGTCGGCATGTTGGCTGTGGTTGGTGCAATGGTGTTGTACGTGGCTATGGCAACGCCGCCGGAACCCGTGTGGCAAGTATTCCTGTTTGTCGTCGGAGCTGCCGCTTTTTGGCTTGCCTATCGTATGTGGCATGCGACGGATGACTGGATCGAATTGACGCAAACAGAGCTACGAACCGGAACGGGCAGGGTGATAGCACGGGTTCAGGACATCGAAGCCGTTGATCGGGGTGTGTTCGCTTTCAAACCGTCCAACGGGTTTCTTGTTCGCACCCGCACCAAAGAAGAAAACGCCTGGGCACCGGGGCTATGGTGGCGCCTTGGGCAACGTGTCGGCATAGGTGGAATGACCGCCGCAGCGGAAACCAAGTTCATGTCGGAAATGCTGTCTGCGATGATCGCAGAAAGAGCCTGAATCAGACGTCGGCGGCGATCTCGTTGGTAAAGCGAGGCCGCGTAAACACAAAGTTCTGGAAAGTATAGTCGTCGGAGACCCAACCTGATCCGAAGACGGGATCATACTTGTTAGATGTCTCAACAATGATCAGCGTGTCCTGATCCGGCATCGGCGGCAGGCTTGTCCGCATATTTTCGATGTTGCCGTCATCCCAAACTTCGTCGAAGCCGCGTTGCGTTGACCACCTTACGTAGTGCCGGTCATCTTCTTCATCAAAAACGATAAGCGTCACACGCAGCTTCATTTCTGAACCGTTGTTGACCATGCGCAATGTCAGTTCGTGAAGCGAGTCGATATAAGTGTCGGTTATCGTTTGTGTTTCACGCGAAATAAGGTCACCGATCGTATAGGCTGCCTTCAAGTTGGACGCGCTTTGGCGAAATCCGTCAAAAAATGTGAAAGCCCCCGTGACGGTCCACAGCATCATAGGGAAAATCAGAACAGCTTCGACCGTGAGCAGCCCGCTTTCATCGCGTGCGGTTCGGGTGAAAAATTTTCTCAACATCGCGGTAAGAGACATCGGTCTATCAAGGCTCCTGTACGAATGCGGTTGTGGCGGTCAACGCGATCTGTCCGGTTTCGTCAGCCAGCGCGCGCCCCATGGAGGAGGTCGGAAACACAGGATCGATCCTCGCGCAGGCGCGTAGGATCATAAGCTCGTTCGATTGGCCCTGCTTGAACTGGCGCACTGGCTTCACTTCTTCCGAGTTGTCCGTGCAGTCAGCTTCTGGCGGCAGGTCAACTCCTACGAATGCGTTTTGGATAATCATCTCAAGGCGCAGGTTCTGGTCACACTCGCGGACCATGATGGTTTTTTCGCAGATTGAGTCCTTGATCTGATCATGGGTCATGCTGGTTCCTGTCCCCAGACGAATATCCCGAACGGACTGATCGACCGCGCGTTCAAGCATCGCCTGCTGCAACGTGACAAGCGAATACTCAACGGCGCTGAGAATGAAGAACAGAAAGGCCGGAAAAATCAGGACAAATTCGACCGTTACTGTACCGGTTTCAGCTTTTCGGAACTTCAGCAATCTTGCCAGCGGTTTGAGTATCATTGCGTCAACCTCAGTTTCTTGATCGAAGAAGCGATGGATGCAAATGCCTCTTCCAATGAGATGCCCTCGGGATCGTCAAACTCGTCCACTTCGTAGACGTGACTGTCCGAACTCGCGCAGTTTTTGATGGTTGTCAGACCCTCAGTTGGTGCTTCAAAGGCAATTCCGTACACGATCACGCCCTTGTTCTTGGCCGCGCCGCAGATGTTTTTGGTGCGCGTATTCTTTGTGGACGAACCCACCGACGACCGAATTCCGTAGTGCCAGTTGTTTTCGTGGTCATTCTGCCAGTAATAGTTGTTCTTTGCATTCCACCAGGTGGACGCAAGGTTGAACAACTCTGGATAGGATAGGCGTTCAGATGTACCGATTTCCTGATTTGAGGTGTTCTCGTTCGGGGGATTTCCGAACGGGTGATCAGCGGTCACATAGCTGCCCTTACGCTCGGTGTGCTGCATCCAGACCCAGCGATCAGGGTTTCGTCTATAGCGAACACTGTATTCGCCTTTCTTGCCGTTACCTCTGTCGTATTCGGGATTGTACCAGACGTTCGACTTTCCGCTACGATAGCTGGAGTTCAACATGTACTGGGTGGTGTTCTTTCCGTCTGTCATGACAATGACGATCTTCAGAACGTCATCGTCATAGCTCAGTGGACGGGTGTTGAACTTTGCAGGGACGCTGCCATCCTCGGAAAGACTTTCGATAACACTGCGAAACTGAGGATCCAGCATGGCGGATCCCCATTTCATACCGACATCAATCGACGTGTTTCCTTTCGCAGTCAGCGCGTCAATTCTGTCATGCAGGACATCAACATCGTCGGTTACGGCCGTAATCTCACTTCCGGTACGAACCGGGCAGACCGGGTACTTGGGGAACTGCTCGGCCCCGTTGGTGTACCGGAAGGGGTCGAAATGTGCTGTGCGCTGGAAGGATGCATCCGGGTCCAGCGCCGCATTGTTGAACTGTGTCGACGAAAAGTTCAGGCAGTGAGAGTAGCTGTGTTCGGAGGTTACGTTAGTGAATTTGCCCAGAATTTCCTCTCCGGCGTTCACTTGGGTCGCGTAGGGGATGATCGACATCGAGACCCTGTCTGCGTCCTGCTTCTGCAGCATCAGCGTCACAAATTGCTTGGCGGCATCCCGGAGCACCTGGATCTTGGTTTTCCCGGCCTCGGCCGAATCTTCGTTCATCGACCCGGACATATCGAGCACCAATGAGATTTCCACGGCACCGACTGCTTCTTCCGCTGTGCTGGCAGCGCGGGCCGTCAAAGAGTCGACGCCCGAAAAGCTCATGAAGTGTGTTCTGACCTTTGTTTCGGCGACGGCGGAAACCGTCTTGGACCCCAGCCCTTCGATTACGATGGGTTCACCAACGAGCTTCCCTTCCAGCCCCGCTTTTTCCAAATACGAAGCAACGACGTCCTTGGCGGGAAGTTTCTGGTCAAGGTCAGCGGCGGCAAGCACTGCACGGTCCAGCGTTGACTGCAAATTGGCGCGGTCACGCTCATAGTTCATGACATCGACACCAATTCCGGTGGTGGCGAAAATAATAATGAAACCCAATAGTACAAAAATAGTGAACGTCCCGTCTTCGCGTTTAGCGAACGTGCGGGTCGTTGAAGTGTTTAGTCCAAATCTTCCAATTCCGCTGAGAATAGCGCGCTTAATCATTTTCTGACCTCGCTGAACAGAAGCTCACTTCTGCTAAGGAAATGTTAACGCGAGAAAATTAGCGCCGAAACGTGGCGGGATTTGGGCGAAAAAGCCTTGGATTGGGCCCTTTTCCGGGCGGAGAAGGGATAATCGGAGTTTTCTGGCGGCCTCTGTGTTCAGACTGGGAACAATTCCGAACAGTGTTTGAAAACGGCGACTCGGTCGGGGCACGAAAAATTGCGGAGATTTTGATGTTTTATTTTTGCTTAAATATTGATCGTTTACGAAAGGGGTGCGACAAAACGTCAGGACGCCAGTCGTTCTTTGGCACGGAGGTTTAAATGACGGCCACAAAAGAACCCAGTTTTCGCGAGAGTGTAGACCTGATGTTCAACAGGGCAGCGTCCCTGATGGACTTACCTCCGGGGCTTGAAGAAAAGATCCGGGTCTGCAACGCCACATATACCGTCCGTTTCGGGGTGCGGCTTCGTGGCGATATCCACACGTTCACAGGTTACCGGTCGGTCCATTCCGAGCATATGGAGCCGGTGAAGGGTGGCATTCGCTATGCCTTGGCCGTGAATCAGGACGAAGTCGAGGCGCTGGCCGCCTTGATGACGTATAAGTGCGCGCTGGTTGAAACGCCTTTTGGCGGGTCCAAGGGTGGGTTGTGTATTGATCCTCGCCAATATGAAGAACATGAGCTTGAGCAGATCACCCGCCGGTTTGCCTATGAGCTGGCGAAACGCGACCTGATCAACCCCTCGCAGAACGTTCCGGCACCAGACATGGGCACGGGTGAGCGTGAGATGGCTTGGATGGCGGATCAATACGCCCGCATGAACACCACGGATATCAACTCACGCGCCTGCGTGACTGGCAAACCGCTCAATGCCGGGGGAATCGCCGGGCGGGTCGAAGCGACGGGCCGTGGTATCCAGTACGCTCTGCGCGAATTTTTCCGTCATCCTGAGGACGTTCAAAAGGCGAACCTGTCCGGAAAGTTGGATGGCAAGCGCATTGTCGTGCAAGGGCTGGGGAATGTGGGCTACCACGCCGCCAAGTTCCTGAGCGAGGAGGACGGCAGCCGCATTGTCGGGATCATCGAGTGGGACGGAGCACTCTATAACCCCGACGGCATAGACGTCGAATCCGTTCGGCAGTGGATCGTCAAACACGGCGGCGTAAGCGATTACCCGGACGCAACCCATTCGGCAGACGGTGCGGCGGTTCTGGAAGCAGAGTGCGACATCCTGATCCCTGCTGCGCTGGAAGGAGTCATCAATCTGTCCAACGCTGATCGGATACATGCTCCTTTGATCATCGAGGCGGCGAATGGGCCTGTTACAGCCGGAGCAGACGAAATCCTGCGCAAGAAGGGTGTCGTTATTATTCCGGACATGTATGCCAATGCCGGAGGTGTGACCGTTTCCTATTTTGAGTGGGTCAAGAACCTCAGTCATATCCGTTTCGGTCGAATGCAACGCCGACAAGAAGAAGCGCGGCATGAGCTTATCGTCAGCGAGCTTGAACGATTGGATCGCTATCTGGGGGATGCGTGGTCCATGACGCCTGGCTTCAAGACCAAGTATCTGAAAGGCGCGGACGAGCTGGAGCTGGTACGTTCGGGTCTGGATGACACGATGCGCATCGCCTACCAGTCCATGCGCGAAGTCTGGCACAGCCGCGACGATGTCGAGGATTTGCGAACGGCCGCTTATATCGTGGCCATTGATCGCGTTTCTAAAAGTTACCGGGCCAAGGGTCTCTGACGCATGCGCAATTGGGGCGGTCGGCTGCATATTCGGCCGCCCTTGTAATTTCAGGGTGTATCCCGGACGGGTGCAAATGGACGATGGCAGGGGTGCCCGGGGGCGGGTAAGCTGGCCAGAAGGAATCGAATCCGGGAGACTACCGTGTTGCGAATAGCAATAGTGGCCTTGCTAGCGGCCACACCCTTGGCGGCTCAGGAAGCCAAGAAACAAGATTGCCAATACCAAGCCGACGTTGTCGCAGCCATTCAGCAAGCGCGACTTGATAGGGTGAAAGAGCGGGACGTGCCGGATGCCGTTGCTGCCTCAAGCCCGACATGGCCGGATAACTACAACGCTGCAATCCCGCTTATCACACCGTGGGTCTATGAGCAGAAGATGCGCGATATTCGTAAGAAGGATCTTGCTGCCGCATGGCTGGAGCTGTGTTTGCAGCAATAATCCACAAGTTCAACAATTCGCTGTGGACAAACGCGTGTCATCCCCTTGGCGCGCGTTTTCATTTCTGTCAGGTTTGATCCATGTCTTTGCCCCCCGGATTTCTCGATGAACTGCGCACGCGCCTCAGCCTGTCTCAGGTCGTTGGCCGCAAGGTCATGTGGGATCAGCGCAAGTCAAATCAGGGCAAGGGTGACATGTGGGCGCCGTGCCCGTTTCACCACGAAAAGACTGCCTCGTTCCATGTGGATGACCAGAAAGGGTTCTATTACTGCTTCGGCTGTCACGCCAAGGGCGATGCGATCAGCTTTGTGAAAGAGACCGAGAATGTCTCATTCATCGAAGCAGTCGAGATTCTGGCGCGCGAAGCCGGGATGCCGATGCCGCAGCGCGACCCCAAGGCGCAGGAAAAACAGGATCGCCGCGCGCAACTGGCTGAAGTGATGGAACAGGCGGTGCAGTTCTTCCGGCTGCAACTCAAGACCGGGGCAGGGGGTGCAGCGCGAGATTACCTGACCGGCAGGGGATTGGATGCTCAGGCGCTGGATCGGTGGGAGATCGGCTTTGCCCCAGATGGATGGCAGGCGCTGTGGGATCACCTGACGGGTAAGAACGTCGCTGAGGACTTGATCCTTGGGGCGGGTCTGGCGAAACCGTCGAATAAAGGTAAAAAGCCTTACGACACGTTCCGTAACCGGATCATGTTCCCGATCCGCGACCCACGTGGGCGCTGTATTGCCTTTGGCGGTCGGGCGATGGACCCCAATGACAACGCCAAATATCTGAACTCGCCCGAGACTGAGCTATTCGACAAGGGCCGCAACCTCTACAACCACGGCCCCGCGCGGCAAGCGGCAGGGAAGGGGCAGCCTCTGATCGTGGCCGAAGGGTATATGGATGTGATCGCACTGGCCGAGGCCGGGTTCGGCGCATCCGTCGCGCCCTTGGGGACGGCGATTACAGAGCATCAGTTGCAACTGCTCTGGCGTATTTCCGATGAACCGATCATCGCGTTGGATGGTGACACAGCGGGTCTGCGTGCCGCGATGCGGGCGGTTGATTTGGCCTTGCCGTTGCTGGAGGCCGGAAAATCCCTGCGCTTTGCCCTGATGCCCGAGGGTAAAGACCCCGACGACCTGTTGCGTGCCGAAGGGCCGGGGGCTGTGCAGGCGGTGTTGGAGGGCGCGATCCCAATGGTCAAACTGCTGTGGCAGCGCGAGACCGAGGGCAAAGTGTTCGATAGCCCGGAACGTAAGGCTGCGTTGGACAAGGTACTTTGGGACAAGATCAAAGTCATAAAAGACAAGTCCATACAATCGCACTATCAACAAGCAATCAAAGACCTACGCTGGCAGCTATTCCGCCCGCAACGCCAATCGCAGAACCGCCAATGGCAGTCGCGCGGTAAGTGGCAGCCAAAACCGGCTGCAACCCCGGGCGCGCGCGCCTCATTCCTTGCATCGTCAGAGAACGCGGAAATCCAACTGCGCGAAGGTGCGATCTTGGCGATCGCCGCGCTGAACCCTCAGGTCGTTGTGCAGTTTGAACATCAATTGGAAGAGATGGAGTGTCGTGACCTCGATCATGCCGCCTTGCGCGACGCGATCCTGCGCCATGCGATTGATGATCCCGATAACCTGAAAGACCACATTGCCGAAACTTTGGGGCCGGACGCCCTTGAAAACCTGCTGCGCCTTCGCCATGTCGCAGTGATCCCCTGTGTGTTCAAACCGGGCGACGTTGAAAAGGCCGAGATGACGCTGGCCGAGGAACTCGCAAAAATCAAAGCTCTCAGGGGGTTGGACGCAGAGATTGCCGAAGCCGAGGAGGAATTGTCTGAACTGCCGGATGAGGCGCTGACATATCGGCTGGCTCAGGCCGCCGAAGAACGCAATCGCACAAGCCGCAGTCAGAATGAAGACAGGGCGATTTTCGACGTGGCCGACAATGGCGCGCGAATCAATCGAGATGAGAAAGACGCCTTCAAAGCAATCATGTCCGGAATCAATTTCGAGCGAAAACGCCGGTAAAGTGGTGTTTTCGTAAGGCACTGGAAAAGAAAAACAGGTAAACGGGTGGCCGAATCACTTCTACGCGCTAATGATTCGGCTGAAACGAATCACCCATCCCTGCAGGAGCATTGAATGGCCGCCAAGGATACGAACGAAGACCGCAAATCCGACGAGCAGGAACAGGAGATCTCGCTGGACATGAGCCAAGCTCAGGTCAAGAAGATGATCGCCGAGGCCCGCGAGAAAGGCTACATCACCTACGACCAGCTCAATCAGGTGCTACCGCCTGATCAGGTCAGCTCGGAACAGATCGAGGACGTGATGTCGATGCTGTCCGAGATGGGCATCAACATCATCGAAGATGAAGAAGCTGAAGAAGAAGAAAACAAAGGCTCGACCGAGCTGACCACGACGGAAAGCAACCGCGAAGTTGCTCTTTCGGGGGCGGCAACCGAAAAGCTGGACCGCACCGACGACCCGGTTCGCATGTACCTGCGCGAGATGGGCTCGGTCGAACTGCTGAGCCGCGAAGGTGAGATCGCCATCGCCAAGCGGATCGAAGCCGGTCGGAACACGATGATCGCCGGTCTTTGCGAAAGCCCGCTGACCTTCCAGGCGATCACCATCTGGCATGACGAATTGCTGTCCGAAGACATTCTGCTGCGCGACGTCATTGATCTGGAGGCCACCTTCGGCAACCAGATGGACGAAGATGGTGATGTCGAGGAACCGGTTGTCGATACCTCGAACGTGCAGGCGGCGAAGCCTGCCAAAGATACCGGCCCCGAGCTGGATGCTGACGGCAACCCGCTGAACAACGACGATGATGACGACGACGATCAGGCCAACATGTCGCTGGCCGCGATGGAAGCCGCGCTGAAGGATCAGGTTCTGACCACGCTGGAGCGTATCTCGACCGACTTCTCGATGCTGTCGGAAATGCAGGACAGCCGGATTTCGGCCACCCTGAACGAAGACGGCTCGTTCAGCGAAAAGGACGAAGAAACCTATCAGAAGCTCCGCGCCGAGATCGTGGAGCTGGTGAACGGCCTTCACCTGCATAACAACCGTATCGAAGCTCTGATCGACCAGCTATATGGCATCAACCGCCGCGTCATGTCGCTGGACAGCGCGATGGTGAAACTGGCTGATCAGGCACGGATCAACCGCCGCGAGTTCATCGAAGCGTATCGCGGCCGCGAGCTGGACCCGAACTGGCTGGCCGAAATGGCTGAAAAGCCGGGCCGTGGTTGGCAGATGTTCATCGAACGCTCGACTGCCAAGGTCGAGGAGTTGCGCAACGATATGGCTCAGGTCGGTCAGTATGTCGGTCTGGACATCCCCGAATTCCGCCGCATCGTGCAGCAGGTTCAGAAGGGCGAGAAAGAGGCGCGGCAGGCCAAGAAGGAAATGGTCGAAGCCAACCTGCGCCTGGTGATCTCAATCGCTAAAAAGTACACGAACCGCGGTCTGCAATTCCTTGATCTTATTCAGGAAGGTAACATCGGACTCATGAAGGCGGTGGACAAGTTTGAATACCGCCGCGGGTACAAGTTCTCGACCTATGCGACCTGGTGGATCCGTCAGGCGATCACGCGGAGCATCGCGGATCAGGCGCGGACCATCCGTATTCCGGTCCATATGATCGAGACGATCAACAAGTTGGTTCGGACCGGCCGTCAGATGTTGCACGAGATCGGCCGCGAGCCGACGCCCGAGGAACTGGCCGAAAAGCTGCAAATGCCGCTTGAGAAGGTCCGCAAGGTGATGAAGATCGCCAAGGAACCGATCAGCCTCGAGACGCCGATTGGCGACGAAGAGGACAGCCAGCTTGGCGATTTCATCGAGGACAAGAATGCCGTGCTGCCTTTGGACAGCGCCATTCAGGAAAACCTAAAGGAAACGACCACACGGGTTCTGGCCTCGCTGACCCCGCGTGAGGAACGGGTGCTGCGGATGCGGTTCGGCATCGGCATGAACACCGATCACACGCTGGAAGAAGTGGGCCAGCAGTTTAGCGTGACTCGCGAACGTATTCGTCAGATCGAGGCGAAAGCGCTGCGGAAACTGAAACATCCCAGCCGATCGCGCAAGCTGCGGTCCTTCCTGGATCAGTGATCAAAAAAGGCGCCGAGCATGGCGCCTTTTTCTTTGGGCATCCATCGCCAACACGATGTCTTGTTCAAAACTCAATTTGGCGAGAACTCGCAAGTCACAGGGCGGCGGCGGATCTATATCGCGCTTGTCCACTCATGGGACGGGCCGGGGCGAGGCGTTCGCGCCAATGACCCCCGGTCTCAGGCTTTGGCAGACACGTCCAATCTGCTTCGGAACGCGCTGGGGGCTTGACCGGTCCACCGTTTGAACGCTGTGGAAAATGCCGGTTGGTCTGCGTAGCCCAGTGAAAAGGCGATCTCTGCCAGGGTCATGCCGTTTGTGATAAACGTCTGGGCCAGATCACATCTCAGGTCTTCAACGATTTCGCGGTAACTGGTTCCTTCGTCCTTTAGCCGCCGCGCGAAAGTGCGCGAACTAAGCCCCAAGTTGGCTGCCGCGTCTTCGGATTGAATGATCGCGCCCGGCAAAGAGCGCGTTATAAGCCCTTCGACCTGAGCGCGTAGCTTTTGTTTCGGCTGCCGCTTTTCGGCGATCACGCGGTCTCCGTACTCCAACAGGTGCTCACGCAGCTTTGGATCGTAGGTTGGGACCGGAAGGCCCAGTGAGGACAGCGCGAGAACGATTTCCAGTCTTTCGGCACCGAAAAGAACCGGGAAACCGGCCAACCTTTGGTATTTGCTTTGATTTTGACCAACCTCATGCTGGAACCGCATTTCAATAGGGAAGAAGTCCGTTTGGGTCAGATCGCGTAGCCGTGCGAGGCCTGCGAAAAGCAAGAACTCGGTGCGCCTGTGATAGCGGGCATAGCTGGCATCTTTCCATTCCGCTTCGATCGCCGCAAAGTTTCCGGCGACTCGAAGGCTGAATATCACTGCCGGGTCTATGATCCCGTGAAAACGCGATGTGTTTTCCAATACCTGCTTCAGGTCGCGCGAGTACTTGCTGATATACGCTGTCAGGCTGGATGAGGACTTGTACTGCATCCCGGCCCGGGCCGCGAAAGTGGTATCCGCCAGTGCATCGCAGGCGAAACGCACAAACAGCGCCTCTTTGTGTGCGCTGTAGGTTGAGGCCGACGGCGAGATGTCTTTGCGATCGAGGCCGCTTTTTTCCAAAACCTGATCCACAATGGCCGGATCGTTTGCTTGTTCTTCAAGCATTCTGGTCAAGAGGTGGATGCGAGTAATATCAACTTCCATAACTATTTTTACGCAATCAGAGTAAATTATCACCCGAGCAAACGCCCAGATATCATGGCTTAGTTCCAAGTCGTCTGACTTGTAATCGTAAAAGGTTGGCAGAATTCGGCAAGACCTGCATTCAGGAACAATCTATTTTCAGCGCGTTGTCGGGTTGGTACCTTTTGGGGATGAGGTCAGAGCCCAGCTAAACTGTCGCGCAGACGACCTGAGGCTCCCCGGCACATTCAAACCTTGATCATGTATCGCTTTGCATCGCCGTGTGCCCGGTTCTGTGAGCCTTGGGTTCTGTTTACTCTGTTCCAGAGCGTGTTCACGCGATACTGGGGGGCGTCTGAATTGATTGTGAACCGGCTTTGCCCGTCAAAGAAGTATACTATTTCAAAATTCACCTCGAAACAGGAAAGAGTATTGATATGAAAAAGGTTGTGACTTTGGCGGTGTCCGCCGCGATCTTGCTGAGTTCGCCGATTTCGGCGGTTGCTGCCCGGAATGGGTTTCAGACAGTTGCCCTGAACAGCACAGTTTTCGAGGTGATCCCTCGGTCGCGCCGGGATGTGGATGGATATTGGTGTGCGGCTGCTGATTTTGCGCGCAGGACGCTGGGTGCAGGCTGGCAGGATCGAATTTACGTTGTACGTGGCTATGGCCCGAGTGAGGCAACAGGACGGCGGACGTCGGTTCAATTCTCGACACTGCCGCCCGAGGGTGGTGTTGCCCAGCAGGGCAGCTTTATTTCATCGGGTTTCAACCCCGGTGACAGCATGTCCGTGCAGGGTGCAAATGGGCGTTGCAACGTTCGCCCCTTCCTGAATTGACGTGAAGTGAACCACCAGATGCTGACCGAGTTTTCTATTTCGACGCGTGGTCCAGGGTTGTACGAATTCACTTCCTACGTGCGCAACTGGCTGGCTTCGGTTGCAGGCGACGGGTTGCTGACACTGTTTGTAAAACACACATCCTGTTCCCTTGCCATTCAGGAAAATGCGGACCCAGAGGTTCAGACGGATTTAAAGGCATTCTTTGAAAGGTTGGTGCCACCGTCTGATCACCCGTCAATGGCTTACCTGCGTCACACTTATGAAGGACCAGACGATATGCCGGCGCATATCAAGGCAGCCTTGCTGCCTGTTTCCCTAAGCATTCCGGTGTCGGCCGGGAAACCCTTGCTTGGGACTTGGCAGGGAATTTACCTGTTTGAACACCGCGTGATGTCACACAACCGCAGAGTGGCGGCGCATTTCTCTTGAACCCTTTATGTTGCGGTGAAAATTTCCGACTACCCAAACCCTAGCGGCTGCCCTATAGTTGTGGATAAGTAAGCCATAGTACTTACAAAAAGAGGCGGAATAGGGACGAGGAGACGGCGGATGCGCTGCCCGTTTTGCGGAAATATCGACACTCAGGTGAAAGATTCACGTCCGGCAGAAGATCACGTTGCGATCCGCAGGCGTCGTTTTTGCCCGGCTTGTGGTGGACGTTTCACAACCTACGAACGTGTGCAGTTGCGCGATCTGGTGGTGATCAAAACCAACGGAAAGCGTGAAGACTTCGACCGGGATAAACTTGAGCGGTCCATTCGCATCTCGATGCAAAAGCGCCCCATTGACCCGGACCGGATCGACCAGATGATTTCAGGCATTGTGCGTCGGCTGGAAAGCATGGGTGAGACCGACATCCCCTCTAGCAAGATCGGCGAGATCGTCATGGAAGCTCTGGCGCGGATCGACACCGTGGCTTATGTTCGCTTTGCAAGCGTGTACAAGAATTTCCAGGCGGCCGATGATTTCGAGGAATTTGTCCTCGAATTGCGACCGCCGCAACCTTCTTCGGACGAGTGAGCGAAACAGATAAGCGATATATGGCGCTGGCTTTGTCTTTGGGTCAGCGCGGGCAGGGGACGTGTTGGCCCAACCCGGCAGTCGGGTGTGTCATTGTGCGTGAAGGTCGGATTGTCGGTCGCGGCTGGACTCAGCCCGGAGGCCGCCCCCATGGTGAGACAGAGGCTCTGGCCCAAGCCGGAGAAGCTGCGCGCGGGGCAACGGCCTATGTGTCGCTTGAACCATGTGCGCATCACGGCAAGACTCCTCCCTGTGCAGAAGCGTTGATTGCCGCCGGGGTGTCACGCGTCGTTTCCGCGATCGAAGACAGTGATCCGCGCGTGGCAGGACAGGGTTTTGCATTGCTGCGCGACGCAGGGATTGAGGTCACAACCGGCGTTCTTGCGGATAAAGCTGCCCGTGATCACGCAGGCTTCTTTTTGAAGACCGAGCAGGGCCGCCCCTTTGTCACGCTTAAACTGGCCAGCAGTTTTGACGGACGGATCGCAACTGCCACCGGTCACAGCCAATGGATAACTGGCCCCAAGGCAAGGCGCGACGTTCACGCCATGCGCGCGCGACACGATGCGGTGATGGTTGGTGCCGGGACTGCGCGCGCGGACGATCCATCTTTGACCGTCCGGGACCTTGGTATTGAGGCGCAGCCCGTCCGGGTTGTTGTCTCGCGTCATCTTGACATCCCGTTGATCGGTCAACTTGCGAGAACTGCTGCGAAAATCCCGCTGTGGCTTTGCCACGGTCCTTCGCCGGATGCCGAGCGTGCCCGGGCATGGGAGGGGGTGGGCGCGACTTTGATTCCCTGTTCTTTGAAAGATCACCAGATTGACGCCTTTGACCTGTTGCAGCAGTTGGGGCAGGCGGGTCTGACACGAGTGTACTGTGAAGGCGGTGCGGCATTGGCGTCGTCGTTGCTGGCAGAGGACTTGGTGGACGAACTGGTGGGGTACACTGCTGGTCTGACCATAGGCGCGGAAGGTCTATCCGCTATCGGTTCGCTTGGGCTTGAAACGTTGGAAACCGCACCACGGTTCGAGCTGATCGAGACACGCGCAATCGGGCCGGATGTGCTGCACCGCTGGGCGCGGTCACTGCGTTAACGTCGCCAAAGATGCGCATGTGTGGCAAACACGCCCTGTAATTTTGACAAGAGGCGAAGGGGGTGGCTGCCGGCTGATCCGTAGCCCTCTGCCAGTCGTTGCACGGCAACTTCGACGGGGCATGCTTGCCCTGTGATGGGGTCCATATAGCGCGGATAGTCAATAAGAGCGGCGTGCGTCAGACCCGATAGAGAAGGGCGCGCGCCACGCCGTGCAGGGACGGTTCCGAGGTCACGTGTCAGCCCCCAGCCAGCGTAGAAAGGTCCGCCAAGGGTTGTTACGCTGACGCCGCGCAACAGCGCCTCGAACCCCAGCAGCGAGGTCATCGTCCAGACCTCTTGCACCTGTGAAAGCAGCACGGCAGGGTTCGTGTCGACCGCCACGATGTCTGCTAGGCCGTCGGTATCTATTTCGCCCGTGCGCAGTCGCGCTTCGACATCCGGGTGTGGCTTGTAGACGATGACCGCGTCTGGGTTCGCCTCGCGAACAGCGCGCAGTAGATCACGGTTGGAGCGTATATTGCTTGTTCCCAACTGGATCGAGGCGTCGTCCTCAACCTGTCCGGGAACCAAAATCCGGTGTCCTTCCGGGATCGATGGGCCAGATCCCCCGGTATTGTATTTGCTGACTTGGGTCGAAACGATGCGCGAAATCAGCCTTTCGACGCGAAGCTCTTGATCCGGTCGCAATGTTTCGCGGCGTGCAATCATTTCCTCAAGCTGGCTTGGGCGGGTGGGGTCGTAGTAAATACCCAGCGTGTCGGTCGCCAATGACAGAGGTGGCACGAGACGCGCACCCAGCCCTCGCGAGCGAAGAAAACCATCTTCGACCCGCACCACGTCCCCGGCGTCTCTGGAGTGATTGGCCCAGACCATATGCGGTCGATCAGACGGCGCAGGGATATCCGACGTGAACAGAATTTTCTTTTCGCGTCCAAACATTTTCTGCAAGTGCCTGCGTTTCCACAAGCGCATGCCAGAAGCCGTCCAACCCTTGTGATCCTGCCGCCACGCGCGAGTTTGCGCCTCAAGGGTGTCGAGAACGGTTTCCAATTCGCATAACTGATCCCGAAAGGGGTCGTACCATGTTGGATAGAGGATCATCGCCGCCGCAAACAACTGCGCCCGGGTCAGGGTGCGCTGTCGGTGGGGAAGGTAAGCCTCGTCTTGCGTCAATCCCCAGCCAGCATAGAAAGGCTGTCCGAAAACGCGCGGTTTGTGCCCCGCAAGGATCGCCTCGAAACCGAATTGGGACGATAGGGTGTAAACGCCGACCGCTCCCTCCAGCAAGGTCCAGGGGCTGATTGGCTCACTCAGTATCGAGACGCGGTCGGATTGATCGTAATCCGAATAGTATCCTGCGCGATGCCCTTCGATGGTTTCAGGGTGGGTCTTGATCAAAACGCGCGCGCCGGGGTTTTCTTCTTGCGCCATGACCAGCATCTCACGAAACCGGGCGTGGTCGCCGTTGCTGGCCAAAACGGATGCGTCGTCAGAGGCCTGATCCACAACCAGAACATATCCGGGGTTTGGAGGCTGAAGGGTCGTGTCAAATGCTGAATACTTGCTGAGGTGCAGCTCTTTCAATCGCTCTATCCCGCCACGGGCCCGATTCAACAGGGCCGTGTCGTCCAGAGGGTGCGTGTTCAGAAGTGTTTCGAGAGCCGATGTATTCGTTGCGTCGAAATGTACCCCGTTTCGATCGAGCAGAAGGCCAAGAGGTGCCTCTCCGCCGCGTCCGGGGTGCAGTGAGCGCAGGAAGGCATCCTCAACTCGTAGCATCGGAGCATCGTACTTTTCCGCGATACTCAACCCACGATGTGCCGTCGGGCTGTTGCCCCAAACCCCGACCATATCGCCGTCTTTAGGTAGGCCCACGCGAATATCATACCCGGCGAGTCCCAAAATGCGTCGGACACGTCGCTGGGTCAGAAAACCACCATTGTAGACGAACAATCGGCGGCGTTCGGACCCGGCAGCTGTGTCGGAATACATCACCCGCCCGTAAGCGTGGCAACGTTAGCGAAAGGTGTCAGTCCGCCCGCGATCAGAGAGATAGACTTGCTCCATTGTGCGTACGGAGCCTCGGTCACATAGATTGTGTCATCATCGCGGATCACAAAGTCCCGGGCTATGAACAAGCCATTCGGGGCCGTCAGGTTCAACAGGTAGATCATGCGCTGATCGCCTTGCAGGTCCGCGCGTGCCATGACCGAGCGTGCGATGTCCTGCCGCTCTTTTCTCAGGACGAAAATCCCGGTTGGATCAGACGACAGGGACAGCAAGCCGCCAACCTGAGCAAGCGCCTCGAGTGCGGACAGATCCTGACTGTCGAAGGCGACACGCGATTGCCCTCCGGTCGCGCCCAGAGCAATGTAGGATCTCGCGTCGGCCTCAACCAGAATTCGGTCACCGCCACGTAGGGCAACGTCCAGACGGGGATTGCTGAACAGGTCTTCGTACCACACCGTTCCACGTTCGTTGCCACGAATGAGTGTTACCAGCGCAATGTCAGAGCCAACGGAAACACCGCCCGCCTGAGACAGCATTCCAGCCAGCGTGCGGGTAGGCCGTTCAATCGGATAAATTCCGGGTGCACCGATGGTGCCAGTCAGCGAAACGGTTGATCCATCGCCAGCAATGCGCCGCACCTCAACCTGTGGATCGGGCGTCTGGTCGCGAAGCTGCTCCGTGATCAGCATGCGCAGTTGTTCCGGCGTGTTCCCTGCGGCACGAACGCGACCAGCGTAGGGGACAAAGATGAACCCATCGCTGTCGACTTGAACTTCATTCAGTGCAGTCGCGGACCCCGTTTCCCCGGCCAACAGGCCATCATCGACGTTTTCCCAAACGGTAAGTCCCAGCACATCGCCTGGACGAACCGTGTCTGCGGCCAAACTTTGCGCGCTTTGAAGGGAGGGGGGGAAGCCAAACTGCGGAATTGCAGAGGTCGCCTGTGCAACGCGGTCGTCGACTTCGACGACAAATGCATTTCCGCCATTTTCGACGGAGCCAGCCAGAATTTCGTTCTTGTTGGGGCCAGACTTTGGAAGTTGACACGCGGCCAGAAGGCCAAGCGCGGCCACGAGGGAAACCCCCCGTATCCATTGGATTGGAAAGCTCTGCACTGCCGAATATCCTCAGTCTTCTTTTGTTTGCGCTAGGCTATCTCTTTCCCGCGACGACTTCCAGTATCAACCTGTTCGATTCCCTCCACTATTCTCAACTGTGGCGTCTGAGTCTCTTTCGTGTGCAGAACCGAGCAAAACGGGTCTTGATGGCTTAGCATCATGTCAGCTACGCGGCGCAGCAGTTGCCTGCGGCCATGTCTGGAGTAAAACCCGCCCGGAATTTGGCAGGTCTTCAACAGAAAATCCCGATACACCTGATAGGCTTCATGAGCAGGCGGCGTCGGATTGGCAAAGAATTCGGCGATGGGTTGCCGGGAAACAAATTCCGGTTTGTCGTAGACCGATCTTCCAAAAGTGCGCAAAGGGATGCCGCGCCACAAGACCTGCTGACCAGCGGTGGAATTTATCGTGACCGCTGAGTTGGCGTCATCCAACAGCTTGGCCAGTTTTCCGCCGGGGACAAAATGCACCCGGTCCGCGACCCCGTATTCCTTGGCAATCTGGCGGGATTTTCGTTTCAAGGGCTCACGGTGGTTTTCCAGCGGATGTTCTTTTATGACAAGCCGATGATGCGAAGGGGCACCCTCGGCAAAACCCTTGATCGCCTGCTCCAGAAATTCGGACATGCATGAGTAGTTCGAGTGAAACTGTACCGAACTATCATGACCCAACTGCAAGAGCACCAGATGATACGGCAATCCGCTTTTCCGGGCCTGCATGGTAGCCCACCGGCGCTGCAACCTGTGAAACGGCATAAGCATCAGGCGTTTGAAATATAACCTGAATTCCTTTGCCACTGGCAACTCTCGATGACGTTTGAAGTTTCGATAGCGCCGATTGAGAAACAGAACGAACCAGTGATAAAGTGCGCCGTAGAAGATATGCTGCCGCATGTCGCCCCAATGTGATGGCGGCGGTGGCTTGGGTATTTCAGACCGATCCAAGGCCTGCTCCATCTGCGCGACTTCCAGTTTCATCAGACGCGAGTTGCCGTTCGAGCCCGAACGCTCGTAGGTCACCCACCACGGGCGCAGATACCCTTCCTCGAAAACGTGGACAGTGATGTTTAGTTCGCTGGAAATCTCGACGGCGCGGGCGTGAACCGGGCGCGTGTCCCCATACAAAACGATGTCGGTCACTCTAAGATCGTGGACAAGGTCGGCAAACCGTTTGGGCCAATCCTCAAGCGGGTAGAGATAGGGGATATAGCTGCCCCGGTGAGACCAGAACGCGGCGTCGCCTGCATTGAAACCGACGCGCCAGACTTCAGCGCCTGACGCCCGCAACGTGCGCCCCAAGGCGTTGAAGAACGGTCCGTGAGGTCCCTGAAGAAACAGGAACACACGGGGGTGCGAGCGCGAGGTGTGAAGTGGCATTGATGCTGCTCGTGTTTTTCGGTGCGGAATTTATGCCTGTTTGTATCATTCGCGGCAAGGCGGGGCTTGCCCAACAAGGCGGATACGCTTACCTCGGCTTAGAAATCTGGTCAAAGATTAGAAGCTGAGGGTTAATCAATGTTCACTGGGATCGTTACGGATGTCGGCACTGTCACCGAGCTGGACCAGCAGGGCGATCTGCGGGCACGGATCAAAACGGCCTATGATACGTCGGGCATTGATATCGGCGCCTCGATCGCCAGCGATGGTGTTTGCCTGACCGTGATCGCGCTGGGCGATGACTGGTACGACGTGCAGATCAGCGCCGAGACCGTATCAAAGACCAACCTTGATAGTTGGCAGTTGGGCAAGCGGGTAAACTTGGAACGCGCCCTCAAAGTCGGCGATGAGCTGGGCGGCCATATCGTCTCGGGGCATGTCGACGGCGTGGCGGAGGTTGTGGGCTTGGAGGATGAAGGCGACAGCACCCGCGTGACCCTTCGCGCGCCCAAGGATCTTGCACGGTTCATCGCCCCCAAGGGATCAGTGGCCCTGAATGGAACCTCTTTGACCGTCAACGACGTGGACGGGTGCGACTTTGGCATCAATTTCATTCCTCATACCAAGGAAGTGACGACTTGGGGCGACGTGTCCGTTGGTGATCGGGTCAATCTGGAGATCGACACGCTGGCCCGCTATGTGGCGCGCTTGGCCGAGATGTCCTAAGCCGCACATCTACGTCGCGTTCTGATCGAACCTTGCTGCCTGCGGGCTGGCCTTTGGGCGCGGGGTGGTCTATCCAACCGTGCAAACTTGCTCTGCGAAAGGCTGCCTTATGAGCTTTGAAACCCCCGGACCCGTCGAGGCGCAACTGCGTGATGCGATCAGCCCGATCGAAGAGATCATCATCGAGGCACGCAAAGGCCGGATGTACATTCTGGTCGATCACGAAGATCGCGAGAACGAGGGCGATCTGGTCATCCCCGCCGAATTCGCAGATGCCGAGGCGATCAACTTTATGGCCACACATGGGCGCGGGCTGATCTGCCTGCCGATGACAGCCGAACGCGTGGATGCGCTGGGTTTGCCGATGATGGCCGTGAACAACTCGTCGCGCCATGAAACCGCGTTTACCGTGTCCATCGAAGCGCGAGAGGGCGTATCGACCGGCATCTCTGCCGCCGACCGCGCGTTGACCGTGGCGACCGCGATCAACGAACAGAACACGATGGCGCAGATCGCCACCCCCGGCCACATCTTCCCTCTGCGCGCCAAACGTGGTGGGGTGCTGGTGCGCGCTGGTCATACCGAGGCGGCGGTTGATATTTCGCGTTTAGCCGGGCTGAACCCGTCGGGCGTGATTTGCGAGATTATGAAGGCCGACGGCACTATGGCGCGCCTGCCTGATCTGGTCGAGTTCGCCAAAGAACACGATATGAAGATTGGCACGATCAGCGATCTGATCGCGTATCGGTCCCGCAATGACAATCTGGTTGTCGAGACGTCGCGTGAAATCGTCAATTCAGAATATGGCGGTGAATGGGAGATGCGGATCTTCACCGACCAGACCCATGGCATAGAGCATGTTGTTATGATCAAGGGTGACATCACAACCTCTGAACCTGTCCTGACCCGCACCCACGCGCTGCACGAAGCGCCCGACATTCTGGGTCTTGGTCCCAAGTCGTCACGCGAGCTGCCCCGCGCGATGGAAAAGATCGCCCAAGAGGGCCGGGGAGTGGTCTGCCTGTTCCGGCAGCCGCGTAATTCGCTTTATGCGGCCGAGGACGAAGGCCCGCGCACCATCAAACAAACCGGTCTTGGCGCACAGATCCTGTCCAAGATGGGTATTCAGGAACTGGTGCTTCTGACCGACTCGCCGGAAACCGTATATCTGGGGCTCGACGCCTTTGGCCTGTCCATCGTCGGCACCCGCTCTATCCTCAAGGAAGACTGATCGTGGCTGAACAAGACAAACACGGCGTCCTGCCGACCCCGACCTTTGACAAGCCAGTGAAACTGCTGCTGGTGGTGGCCCCGTTCTATCGCGCCATTGCGGATAATATGGTCGCGGGTGCCAAGGCCGAGATTGAGGCCGCGGGCGGAACTTGCGACGTGGTCGAGGTTCCGGGTGCGTTGGAAATCCCGACGACCATCGCCATGGCCGACCGTCAGTGCAACTACGACGGCTATGTTGCGTTGGGCTGTGTCATTCGCGGCGAGACCACGCATTACGAAACCGTCTGCAACGATTCCAGCCGCGCCATTCAACTCATGGGCCTGCAAGGTCTGTTGATTGGCAACGGCATCCTGACCGTCGAGAATGACGAACAGGCCGAGGTTCGCGCCAACCCTGAAAAGATGAATAAAGGCGGCGGAGCTGCTGCTGCGGCCTTGCATCTGATCGCGCTCAGCCGTAAGTGGGGCTCTTCCAATAAGGGTGTGGGCTTCAAGCCCCCGTCCGAGTCCATCCTAGTGGCGGGCGATAGCAACGGATCCACGACAGCATGACCCAGACAGACGCGCCGAAACCGGCCAACCAGAAACGCCTGATGAAATCCGCCGCACGCCTCTATGCTGTGCAGGCGCTGTTCCAGATGGAGCAGTCGGGCCAGACAACCGAACAGGTTGTGAACGAGTTTCTGGATCATCGGTTCGGCGCTGTCTATGAGGGTGACGAAATGCTGGAAGGTAACACCTCGGTGTTTCGCAAACTGGTCGAGGATGCTGTGAACTATCAGGCTCCGATCGACCAGATGACCGACCGTGCGCTGGTGGCCAAATGGCCGATCGCACGGATTGACCCGACCCTGCGTGCGGTCTTCCGCGCGGCAGGCGCGGAGCTGACCCAAAGCGATACGCCGCCCAAAGTTGTGATCACTGAATTTGTGGACGTGGCCCGTGCCTTCTTCCCTGAAGGCAAAGAGCCGAAATTCGTCAACGCGGTGTTGGATCACATGGCCCGCGAAGCCCAGCCCGAGGCATTCTGACGCCTTTACCCGGGCCTCACATGCGCTAGCCTGAATGTCAGAGCGTAAGGAGGCCCGTTATGCCCAAACTGATCCGTCTGTACATTACTCAGGTTGCTTGGGGGTTCGTGATCTCGGCGGTGTTTGTCGGGGTGTTACTGGCGTTTAATGTGGCCAACCTGCGTAGTCTCATCACTGGGTCAGATGTTGGCCTGATCGCGTTGCTGATGATCTGGTTCATGAACGGCATCGTCTTTGCCGGTGTGCAATTTGCTTACAAGATCATGAGCATGGCTGAAAAACCCGGTGGGCCGCGCCGTGGCGCTCCGGTTGCGCACAACTTTGAGCCTGCTGTTGTGCGTCAGGATGCCCCCACGGGGAAATAATCAAATCTTGGAAAATGTGGCGGGACCGCCAGACAACCGTGCGGTGTGATTCCCGAGGACCTGTTTGTACAGGTGGGCGCCAGGTAATCAGGCCAGGACCTGAACAGAGCCAGCCCCCTCGGAATTGCTTAAGGCCACCAGAATGCTACCTGTCACAAGAAGGGCAGAACCCGCCAAGCGTCTAACTATGGTTTGGCGACCGGATGCGCAAGGGTGCGCGGGTTGATTTTTGTTCGCTAATTGTTCACATTTGGCAAATGACATTGGACCTACAGCCCGGACAAAGACTTGCGCGCGGCGTTGCGCGTCATCTCAGCGCGCATGGGTTTGTGTCTGTCGAGGAATTCGTGCCGTCGCGCGGACTGCGGGTCGATGTCATGGGATTGGGGCCCAAGGGCGAACTGTGGGTGATTGAGTGCAAGTCCAGCAGGGCGGATTATCAGTCGGATTCCAAATGGCAGGGTTATCTGGAATGGTGCGACCGGTTTTTCTGGGCCGTGGACACCGATTTTCCGACCGAGCTGCTTCCAGCGGAAACCGGTTTGATTATCGCGGATGCCTATGACGCCGAGATTGTGCGCATGGCACCCGAGGACAAGATTGCCCCGGCGCGCCGTAAGAAAATGATTCAGAAATTCGCAACCGATGCTGCCCGCAGGTTGCGCACTCTGCGCGACCCGAGGCTGTGAGGGATCAGTCTTTTACCGCGCGCGCGGCCTGAGCAGCCGCACGGATTTCATCCGCAATCTCTTCGGCTTCTTCCGGGTCAAAATCCATCGGGATTTCCAGACCGTCGGCTTCGATGAACAGGCGCACCATGCCTTGGTCGGTCGGGCCGATCTGCAGGTTGGCCTGAATGTCTCGTTCGGTATTGATGCCCATTTGCGCCTCCGGGGATGAGCATTCGTGCTATCGCGCAAAGGGTTGAGAATCAAGACGCTGATGCGGTCAGATACGGCATGAGCAATGCACAGATCAGACCCTTTCGCGCGTCGGATGTGCCGTGGTTGGTTGAACAGCACGGAATCCTTTACGAGCGCGATGAAGGGTTCGACAAGTCCTTTGCGCGGCTGGTTCAACTGATCCTTGAGGATTTCGTGGCGACCCATGATCCCGAGGTCGAGCGTGGTTGGATCGCCGAACAAGAAGGTCAGCCTTTAGGCAGCATTTTCTGCGTCAAACTGGACGAGAACACCGCAAAACTACGCCTGTTCTTCCTCGTGCCCGAGGCGCGGGGAATGGGGCTGGGCAAACGCCTGTTGCACACATGTATGGACCACGCGCGCACCGTTGGATTCAGCCATGTGTCACTGTGGACGCACGAAAGCCATCGCGCCGCCTGTGCGCTTTACAAGGCGACAGGCTGGCAATTGATGGACAGCAAACCGGTCTATTCCTTCGGTGTCGATCTTGTCGAACAAAGCTGGAAAATTCGGCTTTAATCCTCTTGCAATCCCCGGGCGCGTTCGGTACATCGCCCCTCACGAGTGCCGCCTTAGCTCAGTTGGTTAGAGCGCTGGATTGTGGATCCAGAGGTCCCCTGTTCAAGCCAGGGAGGCGGTACCACTTCTTCCTAATATATCCCCGCGCAATGTATTGAAATTCCGTGTCGGAACGAAAAACGGGCCTGCTTTTGCAAACCCGTCATTGGTTGTTTTCTAACGCAGGTGGGTCAGCGGGCGAGGTTCAAACGGAACCTCAGCTTGGCTTTTTGTGCTGTTGGCAGGTGGCGGTTCAGTCGTTTGTTGACCAGGCTGAACCCCCAGACGATCACCAGCGTCAGCAGAATGAAGTAAAAGGCCAGAATCGGGTAGGGGACGAACGGGTTAAAGGTCTTGTCTGCAAAATAGCTGGCGTAATACAGGGCGTCGCCCCGTTGTTGCCAGGCCGGGAACGCTGAGAAAAAGACCAGCGTTGTAGACTGAAACAGGAAGATCGCCTCGTTCGTGTAGGCAGGCCACGCGAGCCGCAGCATGGTGGGCCAAATGATACGGCGGAATCGGGACCAGCCAGACATGCCATAGGCATCGGCGGCTTCTATGTCGCCTTTGGGAATGGATCGCAGGGCACCGTAGAAAATCTCGCCTGAATAGGCTGCAGTGTTCAGGAACAGCACGATCAGCGCCCCGAGCCAAGCCGAGGTGAACGCATCGAACATCGGGTAGGATTTCTTCAGCGACAGGAATAGGAAGTACGCAAAGAAGAATTGGATGAACAAGGGCGAGCCGCGGAAGATAAAGATGAACCATTCCGAGGGTTTGCGAAACCATTTGTTCGGTGACGCTTTACCCAGTGCCACGGCTGTTGCCAGAAAGAAGCCGGTGGTCAGAGCCACAATCCCGAAATAGATATTCCAGATCATCCCCGAGCCGATCAGGGTGAAATGCTCGCACAGCGTAAAGTCGGTCTTGGGAAGCAAGCGTTCACCAATTCCGATCGAGCGCAGGCCGTAGTCCTGAATGGTTTGCAAGCAGCTCATGCGGTCGTCTCCTTGCGCAGCAGCTCTCCGCCAGAGGTGGCTTGGCCGTGAGACAGGCGACGCATCAGTTTCTCAAGCCCGATCTCTGAAATCCGGGTCATGCCAAGGTAGAAGATCAGCAAGAACAGGAAGTACCACATGCGCCAGTCGCCATGCGGGTAATCGGTGAACCGCGACGTCTTGGTGCCTCCAAGTTCGCGCGCCCAATAGACGATGTCTTCGATGCCAAGCAAGAACAGCAGTGGCGTCGCCTTGATCAGAACCATCCAGAGGTTTGAGAGGCCGGGCAGGGCGTAGACCCACATCTGGGGCACCAGGATGCGCCAAAAGGTCTGGCGAGGGGTCAGGCCGTAAGCTGCGGCTGTTTCCAACTGGGCGTGCGGCACGGCCCGCATCCCACCGAACAAGACGTTGGCCGCAAAAGCCCCGAACACGATCGAGAACGTGATGACGGCGAGGAAAAACCCGTAGGTCTCATGCACCCATTCGGGCGCGCTGCCCAGCGGCAGTTTGGCAGCCTGACAGACGAGGAAATCGTTGCCCTGTCTTACCGGTTCTGACCAATCCGGGCACAAAACCTGATGTCTGGTCCACTCGAACGCCTGATCAAGCGCGATCACGAAGAAAAGAAAGAATGCGATGTCCGGCACGCCGCGCACGATAGCGATATACCCCTTTCCCAGCCAACTGAGCGGCAGGAAATGCGATCGCGCGGCCATTGCGCCAGCGAAGCCGAAGCCCAGCGCTACGGGGGCTGTCACCGCCAGCAGAGCCAGCACTTTGACAAATGACAGGTAGAAAGACCAATGCACGCCGTTGGTCAGATAGCAGGAAAACCATCGGAATGTGCCGAGCGTATCGGGATCAGCGCAGTAGGAGAACATTAGGCGTCTTTCAAACGTCTGGCCCGGTCCAAAACCGGGGTGGTCCGGCGCGCAAAGCGCCGAACCGGTGTCAAAAAGGCTTAGTTGGTTACGATCGAACCGTCAGCACCATAGGTCGGAACGCCTTCGCCGAACCATTTGACCAGCAGTTCGTTCAGGCTGCCATCCTCTTTCATCGAGGTGATGGCCGCATCGAACTTGCCGCGCAGCTCGGCGTCGCTTTCGCGCAGACCCATGCCAACGCCACCGCCCAGCGGAACGTCAGGTCCGACGAAGATCAGTTCGCCAGCCGATTCCTCAACCAGCGGTGCCAGATAGTCTTTGTCGGCGAACACGGCATCGGCCTCGCCATTGCGGACGGCAGCGATGGTTTCTTCGGGAGTCGCGAACTCGACTAGGGTTGCACCGCTTTCGGCAATGTGACCAGCCTGAATGGTCGCGGTTTGCGCCGCCACGATACCGCTGTCCAGATCAACACCGTCCGAGGCCGCTACGTAAGCCGATGCGGTGGGCGGAAAGTAGTTCTGGGTAAAGTCGATAACCTCGTCGCGCTCATCCGTGATCGACATGCCCGCGATGATGGTGTCGTAGTTGCCCGAGACCAGGTTCGGGATGATCGAATCCCAATCGTTCTTGACCCACTCGCACTCAAGATTGGCGCGTTTGCACAGCTCATCACCTACTTCACGCTCGAACCCGTCGATTTCGCCGGCATCGTTGATGAAGTTATACGGAGGGTAGGCGCCCTCGGTTCCCATGCGGACGGTGTCAGCCATCGCGATGCCCGCGGTCAGCGCCAGTGCTGCTGTGGTCAGAATCAGGTTTTTCATTGGTATCTCCCCAGTTGGTTCTGTCCTGAAATTATGCCGCCTTGGTGGCGGAGAGAAAGCCCTGAAGCCGTGCGGATTCAGGGGTCGTGAAGATGTCTTCCGGCAAGCCTTCTTCTTCTATGAGGCCCTGGTGAAGGAAAACAACGTGGCTTGAAATATCGGCTGCCATTTTCATGTCATGGGTGACAATGATCATGGTCCGGCCCTCGGCGGCAAGGTCCTTGATGACCTTGATCACCTCTTGTTCAAGTTCGGGGTCCAGCGCCGAAGTCGGTTCGTCGAACAGCAGGGCTTCGGGTTCCATGCAAAGCGCGCGGGCTATGGCTGCGCGCTGCTGCTGGCCGCCCGATAGCTGGGCAGGGTAGGAATCACACTTGTCGCCAATGCCTACTTTTTCCAGGTACTTTCGAGCACTGTCTTCGACTTCGGCCTTGTCGCGCCCCAAAACGGTGATGGGGGCCTCCATCACGTTTTGCAGAATCGTCATGTGGGCCCAAAGGTTGAACTGCTGGAACACCATCGACAGGTTGGTGCGGATACGCAGGACCTGCTTGGCATCGGCGGGGCGGCGGTGATGCAGATTACCCGCCCATCGCACCGGTTCACCTTTGAACAGGATTTCCCCCTGTTGGCTGTCCTCCAACAGGTTGCAGCAGCGCAGAAGGGTGGACTTGCCTGATCCGGACGAGCCGATCAAGGACACGACATCGCCGCGTCTGGCCGTAATATCCACCCCTTTCAGCACCTCAAGATTGCCGAAACTCTTGTGTAGGTTTTTGATCTCGATGACCGGAGTGGAATCTGTCACGGGAGCCCTGAGTGTTATTGGTGTCGGTGCGGTACTAGGGCTTAATTTTCAGAGCAATGCAATGCGCAAATGACGCGTTCCGGGTCAGAAACCGCCAAATTGACCAGAGGTTGTTGCCAAATCGGTCAGCTATTGAGCAGTTCAGAGGCCGCGAGCACAGGATTGGGAACTGCCAGATAATCGGTGGCAGGGATCGAAATCAGCCCCCGCAAATGCAGCAAATCTCGGTCCTGGTCGGTAAGTGCACGTATCGCGGCGCGAACGGCCTTCGCGATGGCCAGCGGATCCTGTGTCGCAGCCGTTATGTATGGCAAGGCCGGTGTCGCAGACGTCGCTGCAACATCGCGCAGGGTTGACCCAATGTCGGTGTGCTCTTTGAGCAGTTCCCACGTAACAGCGTCCAGACAGGCGAAATCTGCGCGCCCTTCGGCAACATACTGGGCCGATACCGCGTGGCCTCCGGTCTGTAAAACTTGCGCGGGCAATCGACTGTTGCAGGTCAGGTGAACCATCGGAGCAGCCCAGCCCGATTGGGACAAAGGCTCATTGAAGGCAAATGTGCCGCTTACAAGCTGGTCCAGACCGCGTGGATCGTCCCGCCGGGCAACAAAGATCGAACGATAATATCCCGGGGGGCACCCGTCCAAACCGTAATCCGGCGTTCCAACCAGCTTGACCTCGCCGTGCAGTCGCGTGCGGTAGGGCATTCCACAGGTTTGCGCGAATAGCAGGTCGGGACTTTGCCACACGTCCCAGACATCTTCGTCTCGGGTAAGGTGAGAGGGGCCAAAACCCAGGTTTTCGCGAATCAATGACCAAAAGCGATCATTTGCGGATCGCAGCGCGGGCATGTCGTACATGCCCAGCATGGCTATCACGATTTGGCCGCCTTTTGCCGCGCCCGGGCCGAGTCGACATCGCTGACCCCTAGCAAGCTCACCACCAAACGAAGCAGGGAATCTTCCTCGCCCGTGCGGTGCCCGTCGGCCAGTGCAACCGACCACAGCGCCTGAACCACCGCCAGACGGTCGTCATATGCAACGGCTTCCTTGATCGCGCGTGTAAATCGAACCGTGTCCGGGGCTTCGGCCTCAAGGTCTTCGGCGCGGGCGCGTAGCGCGGCAGCTTCAAACGGCGACAGCCCATAACGCTCGGCAGAGATACGGTCGATTCGCGACATCTCGCTGTCGGCATAATCATTATCGGACCTGGCAATGCGCACCAGCAGGGCGGTCAAGGCCAGACGAGCATCATCATCGGCAAGCGGGTCGGGCTGTGGCTGTGTCAGCCGGGACAGGAAATCACTAAACATGCGCAAGATATAGAGGCCGCCTAAGTTTCTTCCAAGCGCCTTTGGACCCGATCGCGCGCTGTCTGACTGTCCTTGAAGCTCAGGCCCATTGCGATGCGAGCTTCTTCGACGATTTTCATCTCACCTTCATCCGAATTTCCGTCGGCCAGCACAACCTCCCAAAGAGCGTCAAGAGCAGCAAGGCGTTCGTGAAGGTCAGTGGTTTCCCGGATCAGTTTTCCGAACGTATCCGTTTCGGGCGCCGCTGCGTGCAGCTTTTCGCAAGTGGCGCGAACTTTGGCTGCCTCAATAGCGTTGTGCTGGTAGAGGCGGGCTAGAATACGGTCGATCAGGCTGATTTCTTCCAGTTTGTAATCGCGATCTGCCTGCGCAACGCGGACCATAAGCGCGCCCAAAGCCAGTTCAGCGTCCGGGTCGGGAAGGTTGTCATGCTGCGGCGGGCGAAAAGCCTGAAAGAACTTTTTCAACATGGTGCGAGGTTATTCCATATTTTGTAGACCGCCAAGCGTGGACAACACGTCATAGGCGTAAATCGTCAAAAGTCCGCCTGCGGCGGATCGGCCAATTGCCTCATTCGGTTATCTTAGCTCAGAGCCTCTTTAGCTTTTTCCTGCAGCCACGCCAGCATATTTCTGTAAGGAACCGGACCATAGCTGATACGCGCCACACCCAGAGAAGCGAGGGTAGACTTGTCCGGAGTTCCGGGTAACGCAATGATATTGAGCGGCAGATCGGTTGAGTCCACCAATTCTGAAATCATAGCTTCATCCTTTAGGCCGGGGGCGAAAAAGCCGCTTGCACCGGCGTCTGCATAAGCCGCGGCGCGGGCCATCGCCTCGTCCAACATGGCCCTGTCATGTGTGTTCGGATGGGCCTTTAGGAATATGTCTGTGCGGGCATTGATGAAAGCAGGGATACCTGACGCGTCGCAGCCCTCGCGCATGGCCCCGACCCGCGCGGCTTGCGTTTCAATGTCATAAAGTTTATTCGTACCAACGATTTGATCCTCGAAGTTAAAGCCGACAACGCCGGTTTCCAACGCGCGCTGAGTATTGACGACGATCCCCACGGTATCCTCGGCATAAGCTCCTTCGATGTCCATTGTTACCGGTACGTCCACCGCGCCGACGATCCTGCGCGCATTTTCCAGCGCCAATTCAAAGGGGATATTCTGCCCGTCCGCGTAACCTTGCGCCATGGCAACCGGCGCGCTTCCGGTGGCAATAGCCTTGGCGCCAGCATCGCTTACGGCAGCGGCACTGCCAGCGTCCCAGATGTTATAGAGTACAACCGGATCGCCCTTTTTGTGCAGGGCTGCAAATGTCTCTGCGCGCGTGACCTGATCTGCCATGACCATCCTCCTGTCGCCGTGGTGAGGACAGTTAAATGCGCAAACGGTCGGTGCGTACAGGTTTTTTCGCACCGACCGCTAAATCGCAGAAGTGTTAGGAATGTCAGACCAGACGAGAGGTGTCTTTGGCGGCCCGCACAAAATCACGGAATAGGGGGTGAGGATCGAAAGGTTTCGATTTCAGTTCCGGATGGTACTGCACTCCGATGAACCACGGGTGATCCGACCATTCCACGATTTCCGGCAGACGTCCGTCAGGGGACATGCCCGAGAATTTCAGCCCGGCCTTTTCCAACTGTTCGCGGTATTTGATGTCGACCTCATAGCGGTGGCGGTGACGCTCTTCGATGTTGGTGCCGCCGTAAACCTCGGCCACTTTCGAGCCATCGGCCAGAACCGCATCATAAGCGCCCAGTCGCATGGTGCCGCCTTTGTCATCACCGACCTTGCGTTCCACCTTGTGGTTGCCCTGAACCCATTCCTTCAGGTGATAAACCACGGGTTCAAAACGCTTTTTGCCTGCTTCGTGGTCGAATTCTTCGGAGCCCGCCTCTTTGATGCCAGCCGCGTTCCGGGCCGCTTCGATAACGGCCATCTGCATGCCAAGGCAGATACCCAGATAGGGAACCTTATGCTCTCGCGCGTATTGCGCGGCTTTGATCTTGCCTTCCGTGCCGCGCTCGCCGAACCCGCCGGGGACGAGGATGGCATGGAAGCCTTCCAGATGCGGCGCGGCGTCTTCGGTGTCGAACACCTCGGCGTCAACCCACTCGACCTTGACCTTGACGCGGTTGGCCATGCCGCCATGGGTCAGAGCCTCGGCAATCGACTTATAGGCATCTTCCAACTGAGTGTATTTACCGACGATAGCGACCTTCACCTCGCCCTCGGCGTTATGGATGCGGTCGCTGACGTCTTCCCATTTCGTCAGATCAGGTTTCGGGGCAGGGCTGATCTGGAAGGCGTCCAGAACGGCCTGATCCAGACCTTCTTTGTGATACGCCAGCGGCGCATCGTAGATCGTGCTGAGGTCCTGCGCCGCGATAACGCTGTCAGGGCGCACGTTGCAGAACAGGGCCAGCTTCTCGCGTTCTTTCTTTGGGATCGGACCTTCTGACCGGCAGACCAGAATATCGGGGGCCAGACCAATCGAGCGCAGTTCCTTGACCGAGTGCTGGGTCGGCTTGGTTTTCAACTCACCGGACGCCTTGATGTAGGGCAGCAGCGTCAGGTGCATAAAGATACACTGGCCACGCGGTTTATCCTGGCTGAACTGACGGATGGCTTCAAAGAAGGGCAGACCTTCGATGTCACCTACGGTGCCGCCGATCTCACACAGCATGAAATCGACCTCATCCTCGCCAATGGCGATGAAGTCCTTGATCTCGTTGGTGACGTGCGGGATCACCTGAATGGTTTTGCCGAGGTAATCGCCACGGCGCTCTTTTTCCAACACGTTGGAATAGATCCGCCCCGAGCTGACCGAGTCGGTCTTGCGCGCGGCCACGCCTGTAAACCGTTCGTAGTGTCCAAGGTCCAGATCGGTCTCGGCCCCGTCATCGGTGACGAACACTTCGCCATGTTCAAAAGGCGACATGGTGCCGGGGTCGACGTTCAGATAAGGGTCCAGCTTGCGCAGCCGGACCGAGTAGCCCCGAGCCTGCAACAGCGCGCCCAAAGCCGCCGAAGCCAGTCCTTTGCCCAAGGACGAAACCACACCACCAGTGATGAAAATAAATCGCGCCATAGTTTTTCGGCTGCTCCCGTGAGACGTCAAAATAAGCTGCCCGGCGGTTCCGAAAAACCGCTGCATCACGGGACTTCACGTATAAAGGATTCGCGCCAAAAGCGCAAGAGAACCGCAAGATGCTGTTGCAGTCCTCTTTCAGGTTTCTAGGTTTGGTAGATCAGTCGGCTTGCGGGATCAGCGGCGCGTTGTCGCCCTGTGCCGGAGGCAGCAGATCATCCGCTTCGGGAACCGTTGTTTCGCTTTCTTCGGTCGCTGCCGGAGCCGGAACACCCAGACGATCGATTACCGAACTTCCCGATGATTTCTGCGCCGCCAGAATAGTCAGCGTGATCGACGTGACGATAAAGCAAGCGGCCAGAATCCATGTGACCTTACCCAACGCAGTCGCCGCAGCGCGACCACTCACGGCGCCGCCACCGCCGCCACCCATGCCGAGGCCACCTCCTTCGGATCGCTGCATCAGAACAACGGCGATCAGGCCCAGAGCCAGAAGAAGATGGATGATGAGAACGACGTTTTCCATAGTGGTCCTGTACAGCGTGACGTGTATCGCGAGGTACTTATGCAAGTTTGGTTCCGGGGGCAAGTCACGAGTTCTCATCACACGCCTTGATGTGGCAGATCACACCAAAGGGGCTGGACAGATTGGCAGATGGTGGCGCAACCTTCCGCCATGCCACACGATGATCACGGCCACCCGCACGCCTTGCTGCCGCCTGAACCCGCTCTGCGGGTCAAGGCTCTGGAAACGATTCTGACCCGCAAGGGACTGATCGATCCGGCGGCGTTGGATGAAATCATCGACACCTATCAAAACAAGATAGGACCAAAAAACGGCGCACGGGTCGTTGCGAAGGCTTGGACCGATCCAGAATTTAAGCGAGCGTTGCTAGAGGACGCAACGCCAGTCGTCGCCGAGCTTGGTTTCTATGGGCGTCAGGGCGAGCACATCGTCGTGGTCGAAAATACGCCCGAGCAGCACAACATGGTCGTTTGCACGTTGTGCAGTTGCTATCCGTGGCCGCTGCTTGGTATTCCGCCCGGCTGGTATAAATCCGACGCCTATCGCGCCCGGGCGGTTCGCGAGCCTCGAAAGGTACTGGCAGAGTTTGGCGTTGCGCTGCCAAGTGGAACGGCTGTGCGTGTTTGGGATTCGACTGCCGAGATTCGCTACCTTGTATTGCCTATGCGACCTGTCGGATCGGAAGGGCTGGACGAGGGCGAACTGGCCGCTCTGGTGACACGAGACAGTATGATCGGCACTGGACTGCCCAGGGTTCCCTCATGACACGCGCGCACGACATGGGCGGGCGGTTTGGAGACGGTCCCGTGTTGCCCGATGGGGAAGACGCCCCCGTCTTTGCCCAAGAATGGCACGGGCGCGCTTTGGCTCTCACTCTGGCCGCAGGTTTCTTGGGGCAATGGAATATAGACATCTCCCGGCACGCGCGTGAAAGACTTTCACCCAAAGATTACGCTCGGTTTTCCTACTACGAAAAGTGGATATCTGCGCTGGCCGATCTGCTGGTTGAACGGGGCGTCCTGACTGTGGATGACTTAGCCGGTAGGGACGCACCACAAGACTTGCATCCGCTGAGGTCGCGCATGTTGCAAGCAAATGCTGTCACTGGCGCATTGTCCAGAGGCGGCCCAGCAGACCGTGCCTCGGGTGTGCCGGTGAAATTTGCAGTGGGACAAAGCGTCCGAACTGTTCGTCCTAGCGCGAACCGACTTGTTGATGGCGGGCACACGAGGCTGCCGAGCTATGCGGCTGGGGCAGAGGGGCGGATTCTGCGTTTGCACGGCACGCACGTATTTCCAGACTCCAACGCGCATGGCCTCGGAGAAGCGCCGGAGCCTCTATTCGCAGTGGTCTTTCTGGCGTCCGAGCTATGGACTAACCCGGAAAACCCGCGGGATGAGGTCATTCTTGACCTTTGGCAAAGCTACCTGGAGCCCACATGAGCCACAGCGATAACCAATCAGCACCACAGCCAGTTTTTGACGAACCCTGGCATGCTCAGATATTTGCTGTGACAGTCGCATTGAACGAGGCTGGACGATTGGGTTGGTCCGACTGGGCCGCGCGGTTTTCTGCAACTCTACAGCGCTACAGATTAGACCGGGAACTGAACGGTGGGGACGACTACTTCCGCGCTTGGCTGGATACGTTGGAACAGTTTCTGGCTGAGCAGGGTGCCACTCAGTCCGGGGAACTCGCGAACATAAGTGCTGCTTGGAGAGAAGCCTATTTGACTACACCCCACGGGCAGCCGGTGGTATTGTCTGGTCTGCCGTAGGGGGCGCTGCCCCCGCCGCCCGTTCCGGGCGACTCCCCCGGGATATTTTCAGCCAGATGAACAAGGGATCCGAACTTCATCTGGCTCGTAAATATCCCCGCCGGAGGCACCGCGCGTAGCGCGGTTCTGAACTGCGGCGAATTACCGGTTTCCCTGCGGCTGTCACATCGTTATACGAGCCGAGTTTGATAAATCAGCGCTAAAGGACCGGATATGGCCAATGTGGTTGTTGTCGGCGCCCAATGGGGTGACGAAGGAAAAGGCAAGATCGTCGACTGGCTCAGCGAGCGAGCAGATGTGATCGCGCGTTTTCAAGGTGGGCACAATGCCGGCCATACGTTGGTCATTGATGGCGAAGTGTATAAACTGCACGCGCTTCCCTCGGGCGTTGTACGGGGCGGTAAGTTGAGTGTCATTGGAAACGGCGTTGTTCTCGATCCTTGGCACCTGATCAAAGAAATTGGAACAGTCCGGGCGCAGGGCGTCGAGATTACTCCTGAAACACTGATGATTGCCGAAAACACGCCGTTGATTTTGCCGATCCATGGTGAGCTTGACCGCGCACGCGAGGAAGCGGCCAGTAAGGGAACGAAGATCGGAACGACCGGTCGCGGCATTGGTCCAGCATACGAGGACAAAGTGGGGCGCCGGTCTGTGCGTGTCGCCGATCTTGCGGATGAAGCCACGTTGGAAGCTCGGGTGGATCGCGCGTTGCAGCACCATGACCCGTTGCGCAAAGGGCTGGGCATCGCGCCTGTCGATCGCGACGCATTGATTGCGGAGCTGAAGGAAATCGCGTCTGAAATCCTACCCTTCGCCGCACCCGTCTGGAAGGTGCTGAACGAAAAGCGCAAGGCAGGTAAGAGAATCCTGTTTGAGGGGGCTCAGGGTGCCCTCTTGGATATCGACTTTGGAACCTATCCGTTTGTGACGTCCTCTAACGTTATCGCGGGGCAGGCGGCCACAGGTGTCGGCATCGGGCCGGGTTCAATCGATTTCGTTTTGGGGATTGTCAAAGCGTATACGACTCGGGTTGGTGAAGGTCCGTTCCCGACGGAGTTGGACGACGCTGACGGTCAGCGCCTTGGAGAGCGCGGCCATGAGTTTGGCACGACCACCGGCCGCAAGCGGCGTTGTGGGTGGTTTGACGCCTGCCTTGTACGCCAAACTTGTGCGACCAGTGGTGTAAACGGGATCTCGCTGACCAAGCTCGACGTATTGGACGGGTTTGAAACACTCAAAATCTGCACTGGGTACGAGTTGGACGGCGAGCGTTTGGATTACCTTCCAACCGCGGCTGATCAGCAGGCGCGTTGCACTCCCATCTATGAAGAGATGCCGGGGTGGAGCGAATCCACGGAAGGCGCGCGGAGCTGGGCAGACCTGCCGGCGAATGCGATCAAATACGTGCGTCGGGTAGAAGAACTGATCGAGTGTCCCGTCGCACTCTTGTCCACCAGCCCGGAGCGGGACGACACCATTCTGGTGACCGACCCATTCGCCGACTGATGGCCGACGAAAAGAAGCCCGGCCTTAGCTACAAAGCCCGTCGGCGCTGGTCGCTGGTATTGCTGTTGGTCGGGCTGCCTGCTTACATCGTGGCGGTTGTGACGGTCGTGAACTGGCTCGACCGTCCACCGATCTGGTTGGAACTTCTGGTTTATGTGGTTCTGGGCGTTTTGTGGGCCTTGCCTTTCAAATTCGTTTTCAGAGGCGTGGGCAAAGAGGACCCCAATCAATCCTCGGACTAGGCGTTTTTCACCGTCTGTTTCCGGCATCAAGCTGCGGCCAGGTGAGGATCGCGCGCGCAAAGGCGTGATACTCGCCTGAAATTTCCTCGGCCAGGCTGAAAGGTGAAGGCCACGGGGTCGTCAGGGTTGCCTCGACCTGTCCAGTGATGAGTTTGAGTTCTGCATGGTGCTTGGTCGCGAGGCGGCGCATTTTCTGGTTCGTGGCCAAGCAAAGCATATGGACCTCGCGAATCCCCCGGTTTCGGGCCGCCGCTATGATTCGAGACAGCAAGGCGTCTCCGATCCCGCGATCCTGCCACGGCGTTTCGACTGTAAATGCTACTTCTGCAACGTTTTTTGGGCTGTCCGGCACAGTCCGAAGCTCGCCAACCCCGCGAAGGCAGGAATCTGGAAATGCTCCGTAGATCAGCGAAGGGTAGTCAAACATTCCGGCAAGATATGTTTGGACGAAATCCGCATTGACCGGCATGCCAAAACGCGAGGCCAGGGCTTCTGTATCCAAGTTCCTGTAGTGACTTAATATTTTCGGTTTGTCGTAGATTCTAAGTCGTCGTATCGGGAGTTCATACATGGCACGACTCCTGTTTGAATGAACTATTGCAATCCAATTCGTAAACAGGGCAATCGTATCACTTTTCTGCGGCGCAGCATAGTTAGTGTGTCGCTCCGATGTGCCGCAGTCGTACCAAATCGCAAAGCGCACAAAAATAGGGCCGACGCATTGCGCCGACCCTTTGTGTCAGAGGTCAGTAGCAATTAGCCAGCGGCGCGTTCGTCATCGGGGCGGTAGCCGATCTGAGTGGACGCCGCGAACCGACCGCCACCGGCTTTTTCGATTTTACCGTCGCGCAGCAACTGGCCGAACGAACGAAGGCTTTCCTCGCGGTTGAAGTCGTCCTGCTTGAGCGACCGAATCTTGTTCATCAATTGTGGGCGCGAAAACTGTTCCTGACCTTCGATGAACGACAGATACGCAGCTGCGGCTTCCAGAAGTTCGGGCAGGGATTGTGCGCCTTGCTCTTGCGCGAACATTGCAAAGCCACCTTCTTCGCCCAACTGGTTCTCGGCTTCGGTCTGAACACGGCGCGGTGTCACCGGTCCTGCGTCCTCGTCCTGATTGTCGATCCGCTGCTCGGCAACCAGCTTGAGAGGGGCCAGGGCGTCAGACTGAGGACGCATGCTGGTCACCTGAATCTCAGGGCGTCGAGGGCTGACCGCCGAGGTCAGATTGCGATATTCGTTTTCGGCGTCGTCTGCTTTGGGCTTGTCCTTGCGTTCCGCCTGGGTCGCGGCGACTGCTGCGCGAAGGTGAGAATAGGTTTCCCGCTGCGAATTCGACGCCGGATCGTCCATTTGGACGTCGGCCTTGTCCATCAAACGCGTCACATCTTGGTCCGGCGTTGCGGAATCGGGCGCAGGTTCCGCCGCGCGATTTGCAAGAAACGCTTCAACTTCCGAAATCTCGTGCAGCAGGTTTTCTTCATCCTCAGCGCTTAGGATGCCTTCCTCGGTGTCGGCGACGGTTTCTTCAAGCTCAGCAGACTCATCGCTCTCAGTATCGTCACTGAGGATGTTGAGAATCTCCTCATCCGCTTTTTCGTCATCTTCCGAAAACAGAACTTCGGGTTCAGGTGTTTCTTCTTCGGTTTCATCGTCAAATGCGGCGGGTGCATCTGGCTCGATCGTCTCGTCCGTTTCGGCGTATTCTTCAGTCGGCGACACAGGCTCGGCTTCAGGCGTGAGTTCGTCCGCTTCGTCGGTCTCATAGTCTTCGAGAACGGGTTCACGCGCCGTGAATTGGAAAGGCTCGTTTTCGGGCTGCGCGGGTGCGTCAGCTTCTTTTTCTTCCTGAAGGTCTGTTGCGCTCAGGCTACCTGCTTCAAACGCCGCGGCAACAGCGTCCGACGGGCCTGCGGCCTCTTTCATCAGGGTTGTTTCTTCATCCTCTGCATAGATGACCGAGTTTTCGTCGGTGTGTGAGACAACGTCCCGAATCCGTTGCAGCTTGGCCGCGATGCTGTCAGCGGCAGGAGCAGATGTGTCCTCGACCGGTTCTGCATCTTCAAAGAACGTCGCAGGACTTTGTGCAGGTTGAGAGCTGATTGCTGGTTCTTCGACCGGGGTAGGAGTTTGGCTCACCGGTGCCATGGTCGCCGGAGCGGCGGCGGTTTCGGTTGCGCGAAGCAACAAGCCCGTTTCATTCTGGCGTGCCTCGACATGTCTGGAAGCGTCACGCTGCGCGATGCGGGCCAGCATCTCGGCGTCTGGCTGAGGTGGTTCTGATCCGAAATAACGATCCTCTGCCGCAAGGTCGCGGAAGTACTCTGCGATCGCCTTCATCGTCTCGAACGAATCGTCAAAACCTTCCAAAGTGCATGAGAAGGTTCCGTAGGAAACGGTCAAAACCTTGTTATTCTGTACCATCAGACGCACGTCCTCTACAAACTACCTGAACCAGCCTGCCCAAGTCCGGGCATGTCTATTGGTTCGAAACTTCGCTTATAAACCTATCATTTTGTGGTCTGAATGTGTCCAAATCCGGGAAAAATGATCAATCTTCGTAAAAATAGACCAATTGTGCGCTCTGATGAGCCAATTGCGCTGGTCGGAGGGGGCGAAATTGGCCCCGAAGATTTGGAGCTGGCGCTGATTCGTGCCAGGACGGTTGTGGCCGCCGACGGAGGGGCCGCCCCGCTGATGGACGCCGGGCGTATTCCGGACGCGGTTATTGGTGATTTTGATTCGCTGGAACCGCGCCACAAGGACCAAATTCCTGTCGATCGTCTGTTTCCAATTCGTGAACAAGACAGCACGGATTTCGACAAGTCGTTGCGCAATATCGAAGCGCCGCTGGTCTTCGGGGTTGGTTTTCTGGGTCAGCGTCTGGATCACCAGCTGGCTGTGCTTAATGGGTTGGTTCGGCGGCAGGATCGACTATGTGTTCTGCTTGGCGCGCGCGAAGTCGTGTTTCACGCTCCGCCCCGAATTGCGCTGGAGATACCACCCGGAGACGTGGTCTCATTGTTTCCATTTCAGCGTGTAACGGGAAGAAGCCGAGGGCTGGAGTGGCCAATCGACGATCTGGTGCTTGAACCCAACGGGCTGGTCGGCACATCCAACCGAGCTTTGTCCCGCGTTGATCTGCATTTGGACTGTCCGGGGTTGCTGGTGATGGTGCCTCGGGCCGCTTTGGATCAGGTCATGCAGGCGTTTCTGTCGGGGCAGACCGGGCGCTGGCCCGTTCGCGCAGAATGACATACAGCCCGGCAGCTACGGTGATCGCAATACCGATCGCGGCAATACCGTCTGGCAAGTCGTGAAAAATCATCCAGCCGAACAGGGTTGCCACCGGAATTTCCAAATACTGCATTGGCGCCAGCGTTGCCGAGGGCGCATAGCGCAAGGACCAGGTCATGAACAAGTGAGCCACGGTGCCCAACAGCCCAATGGCAACAAGCAAGACATGGCTGTCGCTGGTAGGGACAATTAACGAAAGCTCCCGCATGTCCGCAGCGGTTCCGAACAGCAGAATGGGCAGCATTATGGCTGTTGCCATGACGCCCGAGACCGCTTGAAGGGCGATTGGATCGGTTTCTTTGGCGATCTGGCGCGTGACCAGCATGAACAGCGCAAAGACCACGGCAACGACAAGAGGCAACAGTGCTGCCGCCCCGACCTGGGCGAAGCTGGGCTGAATAACAAGCAAAGTGCCTGCGAACCCCACTATGCAGGCCGCAAGGCGTCTCAGGCCGACGTCCTCACCTAGTACATATTTGCCCAATAGCAGCATGATGAAGGGCATCACGAATGCAATGGCAACTGCATCCGCCAATGGCAGGAATTGCAGCGCGCTGAACATTGCGGTGATGCCGATGATGTGCAGAACGGTCCGAATGACCGTTAGCCGCAACACGCGCCCTCGTAGCCGCCAGTTGCGATTGGTCGCAACGGTCAAAGGGACAAGCACCATTGCCTGAACCGCAAAGCGCACGAATACCAGCATCGCGACCGGTGTCGTCTCACCCAACAGCTTGGCCATTGCGTCCCCCAGCGGGGCGAGCACGCAGAAACCAAGCATCAAGACGATGCCGAAGAGGGGACGATCCTGTGTCATGACCGCGACGCTACGGGTTTTGGGCGAAGGGGGAAAGCGGGTTGAGCCCCGGCTTGGCCCTGCACTTGGTCAGCAATTTGGAACGTTCACGGCCAGACCGCCCAGAGAAGTCTCTTTGTATTTTTCGTGCATGTCGTGCCCAGTCTGACGCATCGTCTCGATCACCGCATCCAGAGGCACAAAATGCCGGCCGTCCCCACGCAACGCCAGCGACGCCGCAGACACGGCCTTGATCGCGCCCAGCCCGTTTCGTTCGATACAGGGGACCTGCACCAGACCGGCGACCGGGTCGCAAGTCATGCCCAAGTGGTGCTCCAACGCAATCTCGGCGGCGTTTTCAACTTGCTCAGGCGTGCCGCCCATTACGGCGCACAGCCCTGCCGCAGCCATTGCCGAGGCGCTGCCGACTTCAGCTTGACATCCGGCCTCGGCCCCTGAGATCGAAGCGTTGAACTTCACCAGCCCGCCAATGGCGGCGGCGGTCAAAAGGAAATCCTCAATGTGGGTTTCAGACGCGCCGGGTACGTGGTCAAGGTAGTATCGCAACACGGCAGGAAGCACCCCGGCTGCCCCGTTTGTAGGCGCGGTGACCACTTGGCCTCCGGCGGCGTTTTCCTCGTTCACGGCCATGGCGTAGACGCTCATCCAGTCATTGATCGTGTGCGGAGCATTCAGGTTCATGCCCCGTTCGGCCTGAAGCGCGTCGTGGATACCCTTGGCGCGGCGGCGCACGTTCAAGCCGCCGGGCAGGATGCCGTCGGTTGTCAGGCCGCGCTCGATGCAGTCGTTCATGACTTGCCACAATCGGGCCGAGCCTTTGGCAAAACTGTCCGCACATCCGCGCGCGATTTCGTTGGCGCGTTTCATCTCGGCTATGCTTTTGCCGCTGGCTTTTGCCATGTCCAGCATCTCGACCGCTGATTTGAAGGGGAAGGGAACCGGCGCGCCCTCGTCCGTGGCTTTACCCTCGGCCAGTTCTTCTTCGGTCAGGACAAAGCCGCCCCCGATCGAGTAATAGACCTGTCGCAGAATCACGTCACCCTGCGCGTCCGTGGCCATGAGAACCATACCGTTTGCGTGGCCGGGCAGGTTGTTTTCATAGTCAAAGATCAGGTCTGTTTTGGGATCGAATTGCAGCGTCGGCAATCCTTCGGGGGTAACGCTGTGACTCTCTTTGATCGCAACCAGAGCGGCTTCGGCCTTTTCGTGGTCGTAGGTATCGGGAACGAACCCAGCCAGCCCTAATATCGTCGCGCGGTCCGTTGCATGCCCCACACCTGTGAAGGCCAGCGAACCGTGCAGCGACCCACGCAGGCCGGAGAACTCAAACGGAGACGCCCGCATCAGGTCCAGAAACCGCGCTGCGGCAACCATCGGCCCCATGGTATGAGACGAGGACGGGCCGATGCCCACTTTGAACATATCGAAGACAGACAGAAACATATCAGATAGCAGAGCCTTCTGGAGGATTAGCATAGGACGGAGAGGTGAAGGGTGTCACCCCCAACCCCTCGGCTGCGGTGGCCGCGCGTGTTGCGTCCCGGGTTTCGAGCTGCAACAGAATCTCGCGCAAATGTGGCGTATGATCAATGTGATACCAACTTCGGTCGGCATCGATTGGGTAAAGGGCCATCCAGCGCATCTGGCAGGCCAGATAGTAACTCAGAACTGACGGTTTGTCTGGCCGCAACCAGTCGGGCGCCTGTTTCGCGGTAGCTTCCAGAAGTTGAAGATGGTGGCGCAGTCGTTGGCGCATTCCGACGCGCAAGGGTTTGGTCTGCGAGACCTCTATGTATTTCTCGGCGTAGAAAAGAATTCGCAAGTCAGCGTGCAGCGTATTTGATGCGAAAAACAGCCACTTGAGAAAAGCGGCCCTATCAGGGCTCTGCAGTGCTGGTGCAAGCTGAGAGTGAGTATCTGCCAGCCAAAGCAGGATTGCGGCCGTTTCAAAAATCGGTCCCTGCGGAGTTTCTAGAACCGGGATGAGGCCATTGGGGTTCAGCGCCCGATACGCTGGGCTGTCCTGTTCGCACTGGCGGCGATCCACAAGTACGGTTTCAAAGGGAAGACCCATTTCTTCCAGCGCCAGCCGAATGACCAGCGACGCGTTGTCAGGGGCATAGTGCAGCAGATAGGGGTTCTTCATGGACCCTATGTATACCGCGGCAGCGTTCGCCAAAGCCTCGATTGCGACGTTTCCCATCGGAAACGCGTAGTTTCGCGACATGTTGGCCCGGCAAATGGGTGAATTGGCTCTCGCAGTTGCCGTGGTCATTCCGTATAAGTCCGTCAGCAAAATAGGGAAAAGCCGCAATGATCGGAGAGTTGCCGCCTATCGACAAGGCCAAATACGTTGCTGCGCGACGCGCTGCCGACATGGTGCAGGACGGTATGCGTGTGGGGCTTGGAACCGGTTCGACCGCCGCTTGGATGGTGCGTCGATTGGGAGAGAGGGTGCAGCAGGGGCTCAAGATCAAAGGCGTCCCTACCTCGACCCGTACGGCACAACTGGCCCGTGAGGTAGGGATCGAGGTCGTTTCGTTGGATCAGGCCGGGTGGCTGGACATGACGATCGATGGCGCAGACGAGTTTGACGGAGAGCTCAATCTGATCAAAGGCGGCGGTGGCGCACATTTGCAGGAAAAGATCGTAGCAACCGCTAGCGATCAGATGGTGGTGATTGCAGATGCCGGAAAAGAGGTTGAAACGCTGGGTGCGTTTCCCTTGCCGATCGAAGTTATTCCCTTTGGATGGCAGACAACCCGGACCCTTGTCCAAGAGGTTTTAGACACGATGGATGTTCTGGGAACGTCGGCTGTACTTCGTATGAACGATAAAGCGCCGTTTGTGACAGATGAAGGGAACCACGTTCTGGACCTGCACCTACAACGGATTGGAAACGCCCGCCAACTGGCGATGGTGTTAAACCAGGTTCCCGGGGTCGTGGAAAACGGCCTGTTTGTCGATATCTGTGACAAGGTCGTGATCGGCTTTGGGGATGGACGGGTCGAACTGCGGGGCATCAATGAAGGCACGATTGAGACGGATCAGCCTTCCGATAGCGTCAAGAACCTGTTCGCGGATCTCGCGGAATGACAATAGACCTGAGGCCAAGTCGTGCAGCAACGCATAGACTTCGGCAAACTTTCTGAACACCAAGGGTTGGAAGCTTGTTATTCGATCCCAGATACTCAACGAATTTTGGCGTGACTGACAAAGGAACTCACGATGAGCTTTGACTACGATCTATTCGTTATCGGCGGAGGCTCGGGCGGGGTCCGCGCAGCACGTGTTGCGGCCGGAGAAACCGGAGCAAAAGTGGCGCTTGCGGAAGAGGACCGCTACGGCGGCACTTGTGTCATTCGGGGGTGTGTGCCGAAAAAGCTGATGGTGTTCGCAAGTGAATTCTCTGGCATGGTCGGGGATGCACAGGCTTATGGTTGGGACATTCAGCCCGGTGCGTTCGGTTGGAACACCTTTCACGATAAACTGGTAGCCGAACTGGACCGGCTGGAAGGTATCTACCGCAATATCCTGAAGAACAACGGCGTCGAAAGTTATGATCAGCGTGCTCAGGTCGTGGACCCGCATACTGTCGAGTTGGCCGACGGAACTCGCAAGACAGCCAAGCATATCCTGATCGCCACTGGCGGTCGCCCGGTTGTGCCGGATTTTCCGGGGTCAGACCTTGCGATCACGTCGAACGAGATTTTCCATCTTGAGAAGCTGCCCGAAAGCATCCTGATTGTCGGAGGTGGTTATATCGCCAGCGAATTTGCCGGGATCATGAACGGGCTGGGGGTAAAAACCACTCAGTTCTACCGGGGCGCGCAAATCCTGCGGGGCTTTGACGAAGAAGCCCGTGGTCTGATTTGTGAAGAAATGCGGCAGAACGGTATTGATGTGCGCTTGGGCACCAATGTGCTGGAGATGACGAAAGACGGCGACAAGATCCGCGTGAAAGCCACAGATGGCACAGAAGATCAGTTTGACGTTGTCATGTATGCAACTGGTCGTACACCCAATGCGGATGGGCTTGGCCTTGAGGCGCTGGGCGTTGAACGCGGTCGCAAGGGTGAGATCATCGTTGATGACTATAGCCAGACAGGTGTTCCCTCGATCTATGCCATCGGCGATGTGACCGATCGGGTGAACCTGACTCCGGTTGCGATCCGCGAAGGCATGGCATTCGTCGAGACGGTCTTCAAAGGTAACCCGACGCCGGTAGATCACGAGCTGATCCCAACGGCGATTTTCACGCAGCCGGAATTCGGGACTGTGGGCCTCAGCGAGGAAGAAGCGGCCGCGCAGGAACCGATCGAAGTCTATGCCACGTCCTTCAAGCCAATGCAGAAAGCCTTTGCAGGTGGAACGCAGCGGGTATTGATGAAGCTGATCGTCAGTCAGGCGACTCGCAAGGTTTTGGGCTGTCACATTGTCGCTCCGGGCGCGGGCGAGATGATCCAGCTTGCGGGAATTGCCGTAAAAATGGGCGCAACCAAGGAAGATTTTGACAGGACAGTCGCAGTTCACCCGGTTATGGCCGAGGAACTGGTGACAATGCGGGAACCCGTGCGCACTGCTTGATTTGCAACCGCGCGCACACAAGTTACAAAGGACGCCGTGATCACACGGTCCAATACAAGGGAATATATACATATGGCGGGCAACAGCGGTGGCCCCTGGGGGGGCGGAGGCTCCTCGGGTGGCGGAGGAAATCGGGGTAACAACGGGAACGGGCAACGCCCGCCCGAAGGCGACGGCCCGCAAATCCCTGAGATCGACGAGTTGATGAAAAAAGGTCAGGAACAACTGCGTGTCCTTATGGGCGGACGTGGCGGCTCTGGCCGTGGCGGAAACGGTCAAGGCTCGGGCGGGGGTGGTCCCATCTTTACCAAGGGGACGGTCCTGATCGGTCTTGTGGTCGGTGCTGTCCTGTGGGGCGCAGCAAGTTTCTATACTGTCAAACCCGAAGAACAGTCGGTTGAACTGCTTTTGGGTGAGTTCTCGGCCGTTGGTAATCCGGGCCTGAACTTTGCGCCTTGGCCCTTCGTAACGGCTGAGGTTATTCCGGTAACGCGCGAACAAACCGAAGACATGGGCGGCACGCGCGGCAGCGACGATGGTCTGATGCTGACCGGCGACGAAAACGTGGTCGACATCGACTATCAGGTCGTATGGAACATCAACGATCCGGCCAAGTTCCTCTTTAATCTGCGCGACCCACGCCAGACGATCCGCGCCGTGTCGGAATCGGCCATGCGTGAGATTATTGCGCAAAGCGAGCTGGCGCCGATCCTGAACCGTGACCGTGGTGTCATTGCTGAACGCCTGCAGGAACTGATTCAGACAACGATGGACAGCTACGACTCGGGCGTGAACATTATCCGCGTCAACTTTGACAAGGCGGACCCGCCGCAAGACGTGATTGCCGCCTTCCGCGACGTTCAGGCCGCCGCGCAGGAACGGGATCGTCTGCAGAACGTGGCCGACGCCTATGCCAACCGCGCTCTCGCGGAGGCACGTGGTGAAGCCGCTCAGGTTCTGGAAGAGGCCGAAGCCTACCGCGCGCAGCAGATCAACAGCGCGCAGGGTGAAGCCAGCCGCTTTATCGCGGTTCTTGAGGAATATTCCAAAGCGCCGGACGTGACGCGCAAGCGTCTGTATCTGGAACGGATGGAACAAGTTCTCGGCGACGTGGACAAGATCATTTTGGACGAAAACTCGACCGGGCAGGGGCAGGGCGTCGTGCCTTACCTGCCGCTCAATGAGTTGCGCCGCAATCAGGCTGAGGAGAGCAACTGATGCGTAAATCACCCCTTATCCTCATTGCCTTGGTGATCATTGGTGTCGTCGGCCTGTCTTCGATTTTTATCGTGGACGAACGTGAACGCGCACTGGTCCTTCAGTTCGGCCGCGTGGTCGCTGTCAAAGAAGAACCCGGACTGGCGTTCAAAATCCCGTTGATTCAGGACGTTGTCCGCTATGATGACCGCATCCTTTCGATCGACGTACAGCCGCTGGAGGTCACGCCTCTGGATGACCGTCGTCTGGTGGTGGACGCTTTTGCCCGCTATCGGATTTCTGATCTGGAGCAATTCCGTCAGGCCGTTGGTGTCGGTGGCATTCCTGTCGCCGAGGATCGTCTGGACCGTATCCTGCGTGCTGAAACGCGTGAGGTTCTGGGTTCGGTCTCGTCCCGCGACATCCTGAGCTCGGACCGTGCGGCGCTGATGCTGCGTATCCGCAACAGCGCAATCGCCGAAGCCCGCGCGCTGGGCGTCAACGTGATCGACGTGCGCCTGAAAGCGACCGATCTGCCGCAAGCCAACCTTGAGGCGACCTTTGACCGGATGAAAGCTGAACGGGAACGTGAAGCCACCGACGAACGCGCCCGTGGTAACGAGGCGGCCCAACGCGTGCGCGCGCAAGCTGATCGTACTGTGGTCGAGCTGGTCTCGGACGCCAACCGTGAGGCAGAGATCATTCGCGGTGAGGCCGACGCCGAACGTAACGCGATCTTCGCCGAAGCGTTTGGCAAGGACCCTGAGTTCTTTGAGTTCTACCGGTCTCTCTCTGCTTATGAGCGCGCGCTGGGCGGAAGCAACAGCTCGATGGTTCTGAGCCCGGATTCAGAGTTCTTTAACTATCTGAAGTCACCAACAGGACAGGCATCCCAGTAATGGGTATGATCCTTCTGGCCTTCGGGCTGGTGTTAATTGTCGAGGGGCTGGCCTATGCGCTGGCCCCTTCGCTTATTGAGCGGATGCTGGAGGCGTTGCGATCGCTGCCTGAACAAGCGCGGCGGCTGGCAGGGCTGCTCTGCGTAGTCAGTGGCTTTATCCTGCTGTGGGGCGCGTATCAGGTCGGCTTTTAGTACAGCAGTTTCAAATGCAAGTGATTTCCCCGCGATCCTCAGTTGCGGGGCTGCGCAAACCGACTACATTGGTTGGTAAGAGGGGGCGTTCATGCGCGATCCCCGAAGAATTGACGACAAGGAGTACCCAAGTGCAGGCACAAGCGCGCAGTATTTCCGTCCGGGCGGACGACAGTGTTAGTTTCATGCGGCTGATGTGGCTGGCTTTTGCAGGGATGTTGATAATCCTGGTGCAGACATCGGTGGCTTTCGCGCGGGGGGAAAGCCTTGCGCCGTTGGCGGAAAAGATCAGCCCGGCGGTGGTGAACATCACCACCTCGACCCTGATCGAGAACCAGACCGGCCCACAAGGTATTGTGCCTGAGGGCTCGCCGTTCGAGGATTTTTTCCGTGAGTTCCAGGACCGGGACAATAATGGTGAGAACGCTCCGCGACGCAGCAATGCTCTGGGCTCGGGGTTCGTGATCTCTGAGGACGGCTACATTGTGACGAACAATCACGTGATCGCCGAAGCGGATGAGATCTTGATCGAGTTCTTTCCCGGTGATGGTCAACCCAAGAAGGAATTGCCCGCCAAGGTAATTGGTACGGATGATAAAACCGATATTGCGCTGCTCAAGGTCGAGGCAACAGGGCCGCTGCAATACGTCAAGTTTGGTGACAGCGATATCGCTCGTGTGGGCGACTGGGTGATTGCGATGGGCAATCCCTTGGGGCAGGGGTTTTCGGTTTCGGCCGGGATCGTGTCGGCCCGCAACCGCGCGCTGAGCGGTTCCTATGACGACTACATCCAGACCGACGCGGCGATCAACCGGGGCAACTCGGGCGGGCCGTTGTTCAACATGGACGGCGAAGTGATCGGTGTGAATACGGCCATCCTGTCGCCCAATGGTGGCTCGATCGGGATTGGGTTTTCGATGGCCTCGAATGTTGTCGTGAAGGTCGTGGATCAACTGCGTGAGTTTGGTGAGACTCGCCGCGGCTGGCTGGGTGTTCGCATTCAGGATGTCACAGAGGATATGGCCGAAGCCATGGGTCTGGACAAACCGGGCGGCGCTTTGATCAGCGACGTGCCGGATGGACCGGCAAAGGACGCTGGATTGCTGGCCGGTGACGTGATCCTCAGCTTCGATGGGGTTGAGGTTGAAGATACGCGCGGCCTTGTTCGTCAGGTTGGCGAAACCACGGTAGGCAAATCGGTTCGCGTGGTCGTACACCGAGATGGCGGAACGCAGACGGTTCTGGTGACCCTGGGACGGCGCGAAGACGCTGAGCGGTCCGAGGAAAGCGAAGAAGAAACGTCAGAAGCTCCGGTTGAAGAAAACGCTGATATTCTTGGCCTTACGATTTCTCCGCTGACGGATGAACTACGCACCGATCTGGGCTTGGACGCTGGCGCAGAAGGTTTGGTGGTGACCGAGGTTGACGAAGCCTCGGAAGCCTATGCCAAGGGACTGCGCGCCGGTGACCTGATCACAGAAGCGGGCCAGCAGAAGGTAAGTTCGGTCGAAGACCTTGAGGCGCGAATGGAAGAAGCGCGCGAGGCCGGGCGGAAATCCCTGCTGCTTTTGGTACGTCGCGGCGGTGACCCGCGCTTTGTGGCCCTTAGCCTCGAGGAGTGACGAACAGCTTATCCTGATTGAAGGGCCGGGGCGTTTGCTCCGGCCTTTTTCTGTTCCGCAAAGAAGTGAGCCACACGCCGGGGAAGGCGCGTGGCTCTGATACAGGGAGAGGTCAGTGGACAGATATCGGGGATGATTCTCTGACCTCCTACGGTAACAGTTATGACCATAGTCTTAAGGGCCGCCGCCGTATGTGAAGCAGGTCACAACGGATCAGATCAAATCGGATTCCGCCAATTCACGCAGAGCCTCAAAGTCATGGATCATCAGGCCGCCGCGTGATGCCTCGACCACATTGTCGCGCTTCCAGGTTGAGATCGTTTTGGAAACCGCTTCCCGCGTCGCGCCGACGAACTCGGCCAGCTCGCTCTGCGACAGGGTGATCCGTTTGGCAGGGTCGTCCTGAAGGTCGGACAGGTGCAGCAGCTTACGCGCCAAACGAATGGGCATTGGCAGAAAGACCTGCTCATTCATTTGCGACCCCATCCAGCGCATACGCAATCCCGCAAGGCGGATCATATCGACTGCAAGATCGGGATGCTGACGGATCTGGTTCATAACATCGCTGCGCCGGACGCGCAGAACGCGGGACGGTTCGGCCGCCGCAATCGTGGCGGTGCGCGGCCCGTTGTCGAACAGAGCGATTTCACCGAAGATTTCGCCCGGCTTCATCAGGCTCAATGACAGTTTTCGTCCACTCATGGCTAGAAAAGACACTTCCAGCGTGCCTTCAGTGAGGGCGTAAAGGGAGTCTCCTTCGTCGCCTTGTTCAAACAGCGTCTCACCCTGTTCAAGCGAAATTTCCGTCGCCTGAGCAGACAGCATGGCCCTGAGCCTGTCAGATGCCTCGGCCAGAAAGCCGCTGTTTGGGATGGCGGTCATGTGGATGTGGTGCTCCGGCTGCCAATGGTGAGTGGTCCCACAACTTTCCACAGCTATGACGTTTAGCCAAGGATTTTATCAGTTTCCTAGGGTCAGGCGACTATCTGGCATCGGAATATCGGGCAGGGTGCAGGGGTTTTACTGGTGATCTGGGTCGTCCATATAGCTTTGCAACATGCTGAATTGGAGCATAAGGAAGACCATCAGCGCGATCGGAAACCCAAAGGTTTCGATTTTGACCCAGAGGTCGGTGGACATGGTCCGCCAGACCAGTTCGTTGGCCACAGCGAGTACGGCGAAACATCCGCATAGGCGACGGGTCAGGATCATCCAGCCCTCGTGTCGCATGGGAAGCATCTCGTCGAGGACATAGGCCAGATATGATTTTCCCTGCAGCAGGCCAATGCCCAAGATGATCGAGAAAAAGCCGTAGACCAGCGTGGTTTTCATTTTGAAGAACCGCTCGTCGTTGAACCAGGCTGTCAGGCCACCGAAGAAAATGACCATGACGGCGGTGAAAATCTGCATCCGGCTGAGTTTCCCGGTCAGGTACCACAGGACTGCCATTGCCGTCAGCATCAGGGGGACAAAAATGATGGTGGCGACAATAAAGCCCGAATACTCGGTGCCCGCGAACTGGAAACTATCGTCACGCAGGCGCAGGTAGATGAAGAAAAAAGCCAATGGTGGGCCAAGTTCCAAAACCTGTTTCAGAAACGGATTGATTTCTTTTTTACCTGTCATGTCGGTTTCCTGCTGCTTACCCGCCCATTTCAACTATTACGGCGCCCAATGCAATCAATGCCATTAAAGCGATCCGCCTTGGCCCGACGGTTTCTGTGAGAACAAGCCAGCCGACCAGGGCGGCGAATACAGTTGAGGTTTCGCGAAGAACGGCGGCCTCTCCCACCTTGTCCAGCCTTGTGGCCAACATGATGGCACCAAAAGACAGCGGGGCAATGATGCCGCCAGCCAAACCACGCAGCATCAACGGACCGAGCGCTGGCCGGTGGGGCATCGCACGCCACCTCAGGAAGGCATAAAAGGGCATGGTGGCACCGTCGATCATGAAGAACCAGGCCAAAAAGGTGAAAGGGTCGGCGGTCGCGCGTATGCCGTAAGCGTCGTATGTCGTGTAAAGCGCCACGAACAATCCGGTAGCGATTGCCAGCGTCAGGGCGATCCCAAGCGTTTCGCGGTTGGTTTCGAGAAAGCGGAAGTTATAGGCCGCCAGTCCGAATATTCCTGCCAGTAGCACTGCGACGCCCAGCCATTGGATGCCGGTAAAGGTCTCACCGAACAGAAGGTAGGCGCCGATAACGGTGAATAGTGGGCCAGTTCCGCGGACGACCGGATAGACGACGGTGTAGGAGCCCTTGGTATAGGCCATCGCCTGTAGCGTTTTGTAGATGATGTGGATCAGCCAAACGATGGCGAAAATGGGCCACATATAGGGTTCTGGCCACGGCACGACGAAAAAGGCAAATGGCGCGGCCATCAGGCAGTAGCACGCGTCGATAGCTCCGCGGGACAGCCAAGGATCGTGCCGGCCCTTTTGCAACGCTCCGAAAACCGCGTGCAGGAACGCCGCCATCAAAGCCAGTCCCAGCGCGAGCTGGTGGCCTGCTTCGGTGCCTTCGAGTGAGATCAGCCAGTCGCTCAAGTTTTGGATCTTTGTGTTGGGAGGAGAGGGTGGGGGGCTGTCTGCCCCCCACACCCCCCGAGGATATTTTAGGCCAGATGAAGGGGCGGATCAGCTTTGGTCAAGACCCGTGAGCGCGGCGGCGAATTCTTCAGGATCGAAGGGGGCGAGGTCGTCTATTTGTTCCCCGACACCGATTGCATGGATCGGCAGGCCAAACTTGTCCGCGAGCGCCACCAAGACGCCGCCCTTGGCCGTGCCATCCAGTTTGGTCATTACAAGGCCCGAGACATCGGCCAGCTTGCGGAATGTCTCGACCTGGCTGAGCGCATTTTGCCCGGTGGTCGCATCCAGCACCAAAAGGGTGTTGTGCGGAGCGGTCTCGTCGACTTTGCGGATGACGCGCACGATTTTGGCGAGTTCCTCCATCAGGTCGGCGCGGTTCTGCAGGCGGCCAGCTGTGTCTATCATCAACAGGTCTGCTCCGTCCTCTTGCGCACGTGTGAGGGCGTCAAAAGCGAGAGAGGCGGGGTCAGACCCTTCAGGAGCGGTAAGGACCGGCACCCCGGCGCGTTCGCCCCAGACCTGAAGCTGTTCGACGGCGGCCGCCCGGAATGTATCGCCCGCAGCAATCACGACCTTTTTGCCTGCTGCTTTGAACTGGCTTGCGAGTTTGCCGATTGTTGTGGTCTTGCCGGATCCGTTCACGCCGACCACAAGCACAACCTGGGGGCGCTTGGGATAGATCGGCAGAGGTTTGGCGACAGGCTCCATCACGCGCGAGACTTCCTGTGCCAGAAGCTGCTTGATCTCTTGGATTGAGAGTTTGCGGCCAAAACGGCCTTCGGCCATGTTCGAGGTGACGCGCAGGGCGGTGTCCACGCCCATGTCCGAAGCGATCAGCAGTTCTTCGAGTTGCTCCAGCATGTCGTCGTCAAGCGTGCGGCGAACTGCGGTTTTGGCCTCGTTCCGGTTGAACATCCGCGCAAGAACACCTTTGGACGGAGCTGCCTCTGGCGGCGGGGGGGCTGGCATTGGATCGACCGGGGCCGGCTCAGGGGCTTCGACGGGCTGGGGTTCAGGCTGCGGCTGCGGAACCTCCGGTACGGGTTCTGGCTGAGGCTCGGGCTCGGGGATGACTGGATCAGGGGCCGTCGTTTCTTCGCCGCCATCTTCGACGATGGCTTCCAGCCCCTGTTCGAGACGGGACGAGGATTTGAACAGCTTGTCCTTGAGCTTTGAGAAAAACGCCATTTTTGGTCTCCGCAGATGTTCCTCTCACCTAATGCGGATTTGAACCAGTTGCAAAGGGTCACAGAAAGGCAGTCAGCAGCACGGCCTGAGCACCCCAATACAATATCCACACCATGTAAGGGGTGAAGCGGAGGCTTGGATGATTTTGGGGCAGTAGGAACTTTTCCGTCGCCAGGATCAGGTCCGACGCGATAAAGGCCATCGCTGCGGGCAATGCCCAACGCAAAGGGCCGATCTCGGGCACCGCCAGTACTGCCAGACCCATGCCGAGGATGATCGGAATATACCCCAGGACCGGCACCTTCAACTCTCCGGCGCGTGGGGCGAGCAAGGTTGCGGCCACGATGCCCAATATGATCAGAGACCAGAAGAAGCCGGACCTGTCGAAGATAAGAGCCGTTTCGCTGGATGGATGGGACAAAAACAATGCGATATAGGCCAGATGTCCGGCAGCAAAGGCGCCGATACCGGCCATGAAGGTGGCGTCGGAGTCCCGTGACAGCAACGCATCGCCGACGGCACAGAATGACAGGGCTGCGATCAGCAAAAGGGGCGCACCCTGTAGTGCTGCAATAACCGCAAGGAATGCGACCGACAGTGTTTTCAGGACAGACCTTGGCCCACTTGCGGGTTTTGGCGTCATCGGCAAATAGGCCAGCGCACAGGCTGCGGCGATCAGGAACAAGGCGGTCATTTGGTGGCTCCCCCGTGTTTTGGTTTTTGAGCAGCGTCGCCGTGAAACCAGCAACACCTCAACCGGTTACGTCGGGTAAGCCGTTCGGTGCGCGCAGAGTTGGCGTTGCTGCACCACATCTGCCAAAATGATCTTATGCTGAGGTCTATCGCGATTCTTTTGGCAATGTCCGGTCCGGTTGTGGGCGCAGAGCCTGGTCTTTCGGGTTCGGAATTTGATGCATACACCCGTGGGAAAACACTGTTCTACGGGTTTCAAGGGCAGATTTATGGGGTTGAGCGTTACCTGCCAAACCGCAGAGTTATTTGGTCTTTTTTGGACGGAGACTGCAAGGAAGGCGTCTGGTACGAACAAAGTGGCCAGATTTGTTTTCTCTATGAGGATCGTTTGGACCCTCAATGCTGGCTGTTCACGGATTCAGGGAGCGGATTGATTGCTCAGTTCGAGGGAAATCCGGACCGAACCGAGCTGTACGAGGCCGATGAGATCGACGAAGAAATGGTCTGTTACGGTCCGGATGTCGGCGTTTAGCACCCTGTCAAAACAGTGACCCTTGGTCCGGCGTGTCCTTGGTCGGAGTCTTCTTTTGCGGGGGGCGCGACGGGTTTGCCTGACTTGTGTTTAGTGTGCCATCCGCGAACTCGATCTCGAATTCCGAGTGCTGTCCAGCCTGTTCTTTTGTCGTCAGGACATGTCCTTCTGCGCGCACTACCGCATAGCCTCTTTCCAGCGTCGCTTTGTAGCTGAGTGTTTCGCGCAGCCGGTCTGTCGCCTCAAGGTTCTGGCGCATCCGGTCAAGCCTTGCGGTCTGCGCGCTGGTCAGGCGTTCAGCCAGTCGCGCGACGTTGTTTCGCTGTGTTTCGATTTCGCGTTGGATCGGCCGCAGGGACAGCCGGGAGGACAGGTTACGAACAGCCTCTTGCCGCGTTGCCACCAGATTGCGCAGGGTCGAGGGGCGCAGATGGGCCGAGATTTCCACGACACGCAAACGGCGGTTCTGAACACTGCGGCCAAGCGCTGGGGCCAGCCTATCCGCAACAAGATCAAGGCGTTGGCGCGGGGTGTTCAACAAAGTGTCCGGGCGTGGCAAGGCGCGTGACAGGTCGCGCAAACGCTGGGCGCGGCGTTGAACCGCGTCACTGGCGGAACGGGACAAGCGCGCACCTTGCTCGCCGGTCCAGGCCAACAGCTCCATACGCACGGGAACCGCTAGTTCGGCAGCAGCAGTCGGAGTGGGCGCGCGTCTGTCCGAGACGAAGTCGATCAGTGTTGTATCGGTTTCGTGCCCCACGGCCGAGATCAGCGGGATGTCTGACGCCGCTGCCGCTCGTGCGACGGCTTCTTCGTTGAAGCCCCAAAGGTCTTCGATCGAGCCACCGCCGCGAGCGACGATGATCAGGTCGGGGCGCGGCAGGGCCCCTCCGGGCGTCAGTTGGTTGAAACCGTTGATCGCATTGGCGACCTCGGGCGCGCAGTTTGATCCTTGCACGGCGACCGGCCAGATCAGCACTTTGCGCGGAAACCGGTCGCGCAAACGGTGCAGGATATCGCGGATCACTGCGCCAGACGGGGATGTCACGACGCCGATGATCTGCGGCAGGTAGGGCAGAGGTTTCTTGCGTTCGGGCGCGAACAGCCCTTCGGCCTCAAGCTGTTTCTTGCGTTTTTCCAACAGCGCCATCAGCGCGCCTTGCCCGGCGACGGCGACCTCATCGACATTCAGGTTGTATTTCGACTGCGCGCCAAAAGCGGTCAGGCGGCCGGTGACAACGACCTCAAGCCCTTCTTCCGGCTCCACGGACAAGCCCGAGATCTGGCCTTTCCACGTGGTGCAGGCCAGCACGTTCCGGTCATCCTTGATGTCGTAATACAGATGGCCCGAGCGCGCCTTGAATACGCGCCCGACCTCGCCGCGCACACGGATTCGGCCAAATGCGCCTTCCAGCGTGCGCTTTACCTCTCCTGAGATGTCCGAAACGGTGTATTCGGGGGTGTTTTGGCCGGGAATGGGGTCGTCAAGCAGGTCGGACATTTCAGCGCCTTGTGTCAAATGCCTGCCCAGCTTAGAACGCGCGGCAGGCGAGGCCAAGCAGATCGGAGAGCAGTTATGAACATCCTTATTCTCGGAAGCGGGGGGCGCGAGCATAGCCTGGCCTGGGCGGTGATGCAGAACCCAAAATGTGATCGACTGATCGTGGCTCCGGGAAATGCAGGAATCGCACAGATTGCGGACTGTGCGGCGTTGGATATCGAAAACGGCGGCGCGGTTGTTAGCTTTGCCGAGGAAAACGCGATTGATTTCGTCATCGTCGGTCCCGAGGCGCCTCTGGCTGCCGGTGTCGCGGATCGGTTGCGAGAGGCAGGCGTTCTGGTCTTTGGTCCGTCGGCAGAGGCGGCACGGCTGGAAGCGTCCAAGAGCTTTACCAAAGAGATTTGCGATGCCGCCGGAGCTCCGACTGCGGCTTATGCGCGGTTTACCGAGGCCGATCCTGCCAAGGCCTATATCCGCGAGCAGGGCGCTCCGATTGTGGTTAAGGCCGATGGTCTGGCCGCCGGAAAGGGCGTGATCGTCGCGATGGATGAGCAAACCGCGCTGGAAGCGATCGACGATATGTTCGGTGGGGCTTTTGGCGGGGCAGGCGCTGAGGTTGTCATCGAAGAGTTCATGGAGGGCGAGGAGGCTTCTCTGTTTGTGCTGTGTGACGGTGAGAACATCCTGTCGGTTGGCACGGCGCAGGATCACAAACGCGTTGGCGAAGGTGATACTGGCCCGAATACAGGCGGAATGGGGGCGTATTCTCCGGCACCCGTTCTAAGCGCCGAGATCGAGGCGCGCGCGATGGATGAAATCGTGCGCCCGACGATGGATGAGATGAAGCGTCGCGGAACTCCGTTTCAGGGCGTGCTTTATGCCGGCCTGATGATCAAGGACGGGCAACCGAGGCTGGTGGAATACAACGTGCGCTTTGGGGACCCGGAGTGCCAAGTGCTGATGATGCGTTTGGGCGCGCAGGTGATGGACCTCATGCACGCTGCGGCCGAGGGGCGGTTGGCAGAGGCGCGCGTGAATTGGGCGGATGATCATGCGATCACCGTCGTGATGGCGGCAAACGGGTATCCGGGGTCTTATGAAAAGGGAAGTGTGATCAAAGGTTTGGGTGCGCTTCCTGAAGACAGTAAGAACATGGTTTTTCATGCGGGGACCAAAGCTGACGATGGTCAAATTCTGGCGACGGGTGGTCGGGTGCTGAATGTGACTGCACGGGGTGAGACTCTGCAGGACGCCCGCGACCGGGCCTATGAGATGGTGGACGGGATTGACTGGCCCGGCGGATTTTTCCGCCGTGATATCGGCTGGCGGGCGTTGTAGTCAAATTGCCGGGCTGCGCCCGACTTGATTGTTAGGTCGAGGGGCGCTGCCCCGCCGCCAATGGCGGCTCCCCGGGATATTTTTAGCCAGATGAAGGGCGGATCAGCAGGTGAGTGCCTTCGTCAGGTCGTTGCGTTTTCTAAGGGGGCCGATGTTGGTCATGTGCCAGCCGCTTTTGTAAGTAACGCTGATAATACTGCTCCAGTCGGCGCTGGTGACGATTATTTCCGGGCCGTTGCCGCAATCGCGGATACCGCCAGAAATGAAATCCTCTCCGATCTTGTGGTTTGTCAGGCCGGGGAGTGATGCGATTTCGGTGAGTGCGCCATCTTTGAAGCGCCAGATGCGTAGTGTTTTGGCCAGATGGGGGCGGTCGATATAGGCGATTTCGATATAGCCGTCGCCGTCCAGATCGGCTGCGCCGATTGGGGCGAGCCAGCGGAAACGGGTGCCGATATGGGGTGTGGCGGCGATTTTTTCGCCGAGCGCGTTGTAGACCGCAAGCTGAGCGCCGGTTTGATTCTGCGACTCGACGACCATCACTTCGAGAGCGCCGTCCAGATCAATGTCCACCAATCTGGGAGCAAGGTCTTCAAACACGCGGTCCAGCGGCAGGGAGACGGTTAATATTTCACCGTCAACCATGAGTTCTAGCGCACCGTATTCTACGTTGTCCCCCAGAACACCGTGTGGATACCGCGTTGTCGGTTCGGTAAATTGGGCAGCCGTTATCGTGTTTGCGATCGCGTCGGTCGCTGTCCCCGTTAGCCACAGGCTCGACGCCAGCAGCGCGCCGCGAGTCCCGCTTTGCCACAGGCGAGCGGGCAGGCGCGGCGCTTTGGGCTGCATCAGATCTGCTTTTCGGGCATCTGCACGACCAGACCGTCCAGCTCATCCGTGACCTTGATTTGGCAGGTCAGGCGCGAGCGGGCAGGGTCGGGTTCAAAGGCAAAGTCCAACATGTCCTCTTCCATGTCGTCCTTGGCTGGAACCTTCTCGACCCAGTCGGGGTGGATATAGACGTGGCAGGTCGAACAGGCGCAGGCGCCGCCGCAATCGGCCTCGATGCCGGGAATGTTGTTGTCACGGGCCCCTTCCATGACGGTCAGTCCGTTGGCGACCTCGACTGTATGCTCGGTACCGCCATGCTCGACATAGGTGATCTTTGCCATTGCGTGCGTCTTCCTTTTTCGATTGTCGAATTCTTCCTTAGTGAAGGCATTTAGGTCTGACCAGCCTCATTTGCGACTCGACGTGCCGTGTCTGGACTTTCCAGCCGTATGTTCTATTTTTGTTCTTATGCTTGTTGCCCCTGTTCGCCCTGCGGTTTCAAACCGAGACTGGCCGCGCCCGCCTGCCTGTCTTCCAGCTAAACGGCTGGACGACCCGCCCGAAGGCGCGCGGGTTGCCGTCGCCGGGCTGGTGATCCTGCGGCAGAGGCCGGGGACGGCCAAGGGGGTGATTTTTCTGACGCTTGAGGATGAGACCGGTATCGTGAACGTGGTGGTCTGGCGTGCGATCTACGAACGCTTTCGCCGCGCCGTGATATCGGGGCGGTTGTTACGTGTCACGGGGCGGATGCAGCGGGCGCATTCGGTGACCCATGTGATCGCGGAAGAGATCGAGGATATCTCGGGCATGCTGGATGTGCTGGTGCGGGGGGAGGAGGCATGTGCTCATCGCTCTTAGAGGCCATATTCCCGCCTTGCCCACACGCCTTGCCTGATGCAAACTTTTGTGCGGAGGACGCCTGTTTCGCGGCCAAGTCGATTGGCAAGCGGACCAGCGCGGCGTCACGCTTTGGGAGGAACGTGCCATGCCAACCAAAACCGAGGGTTCCACGCCACCCGACAACCTGACGCCGCAGCAGCAGGACATGCCCAAGGTCAACAAGATCACAGCGGAGGATATCACCGAGTCGCTGAAGGCGGGGTTTTCCGATTTTCTGGCGCGCCCAATTATGAGCGGATTCTTCGGCCTGTTTTATGCGGTTTTCGGGCTTTTATTTGTTTGGTGCCTGGTTTGGCTTGGCAAAATCTGGATGATCATTCCTGCCGCCGTAGGCTTTCCGCTGATTGCACCTTTCGCGGCTGCCGGGCTCTATGAAATGTCCCGCCGGTTGCAGGAGGGCAAGAGTTTCGGCTGGTCTGAAATCCTCGGCGTGATGGCCAATCAGCGCAAGCGTGAAATGGGCTGGATGGCCTTTGTGACTCTGTTCATTTTCTGGGTGTGGATTTATCAGGTACGGCTTTGGCTGGCGATTACCCTTCAGAATGCTTCCTTTTCGGATTTTGAAGGGTTTTTAAACGTCGTGTTCTACACACCGCAGGGATGGACCTTTCTTGCCATTGGCACTTGCGTCGGTGCCTTTTTGTCTGGGGTTCTGTTCTCGGTAACGGTTGTTGCCATGCCGATGCTGCTTGATCGGGAGACAAATTTTGTGTCCGCCATGCTGACCTCCATTCGCGTTGTGACAGAGAACCCGGTCGTCATGCTGGGCTGGGCGGCAATCATCTCGGTCACTATGCTATTGTCGATGGCTCCGGCGTTTCTGGGTCTGGTGTTCACCCTTCCGATTCTTGGGCACACAACGTGGCATCTCTATCGGCGTGCGGTTTCACCAGCAGAGGGGCGTTCTGACGCGCCACAGCCATGAACAAATGAAAACTTCGGTTGGCTTACCGCTTGAACAAAACCTCTTGTGACTGCTTGCTTCTGTGGTCACCGCGCAATTCGGCATGCAGAGCGCGCCCGGCCTGAACGCCCGGACGTGCGCTGACAGTCTCAAGCCAGCGCGTGAAGTGCGGCTTATCTTCCAACACCTGCTGCTGTCCTTCCCAGAGGCTGGCCCATCCCCAAATCGACATGTCGGCGATGGAGTAGAAATCACCCGCAACATACTCGTTCTCGGCCAGCCGACGATCGAGCACTGCGTACAGACGCCCAACCTCGGTGCGGTAACGATCTTTCGCGTAGGGCAGATCCTGCGGTGGATCCATTTGAGGGGCGTATTTCAGGAAATGATGCGCTTGACCCGCCATTGGTCCGACGCCACCCATCTGCCACATCAGCCATTCCTCAACCGCGACACGGTCGCGTTCGGTGGTTCCGTAGAACCGACCGGTCTTTCGGGCCAGATACATCAGGATCGCACCGCTCTCAAAAACCGAGATTGGCTGGCCATCCGGTCCGTCCGGGTCGACAATTGCGGGCATCCGGTTGTTCGGAGCGATCTTCAGAAACTCGGGGTCGAATTGGTCGCCCTTGCCGATATTGATCAGATGAGTTGTGTATGGCAGGTCCATCTCTTCCAGCGCGATGGATACCTTCCAGCCATTTGGCGTGGGCCAGAAATACAGATCGATCATGATGTCTCCTCAGGTTGATAGGATCATGAGGCTTTCTGAACGAAGGGCAACAGTTCTTGTGGTCGGGCAGTGCAAGTTACGGCGTCACCGCGTTGAACCCGACTATTCGCGTCTGCTTGTTATCGCGCAAGATGTTGTGGTGCGGTTGTGTCGCAGCGCTATGACACATCGGCGCAGGGAAGGTTTCAGAGCCGTGACGTCGCGCCCGTCAGGGTTGACGTGCTGGCAAGTGAGGCGTATGCGCAACGCAATACGTGGCGATTTGTTACCGGATTGCGGGCCACGCTAAACAACACCGCTAAAAGGTCAGGATGAAAGGCCCCTTTCGCTTGACCGCGTCTGGGGTTTTTTTGATGCCCTTGCCAGACAAGGGCCGAGAGGAATGACATGAGCGAGAGCTGGAACAAACGCACCCAAGCCGTCCACGGCGGCATTCGTCGCAGCCAATATAATGAAGTGTCCGAGGCGATATTTCTGACGCAGGGCTTCGTGTATGAAAGCGCTGAACAGGCCGAGGCGCGGTTCATCGAAACCGGCCCGGATGAGTTCATTTATGCCCGCTACGGCAATCCGACCGTATCCATGTTTGAACAGCGCATCGCCGCGCTTGAGGGTGGTGAAGACGCATTTGCCACCGCCTCTGGCATGGCAGCGGTCAACGCGGCGCTGACCTCGATGTTGAAGGCCGGGGATCACGTGGTTTCGGCCAAGGCGCTGTTTGGCTCCTGTCTCTATATCCTTGAGAACATCCTGACCCGCTTTGGCGTTGAGGTAACCTTTGTCGACGGCACTGACCTGGATGCTTGGAAGGCCGCGATCCGTCCTGACACAAAGGCCGTGTTTTTCGAGTCCATGTCGAACCCGACGCTCGAAGTGATCGACATCGCGGCGGTGGCCAAGCTCGCCCATGCTGTGGGTGCGACCGTCGTCGTTGATAACGTCTTTTCGACCCCGGTCTTCTCGCGTGCGATCCAGCAGGGCGCGGATGTGGTGGTCTATTCTGCGACAAAGCATATCGACGGGCAGGGGCGGGCGCTTGGCGGCGTCATCATCGGGACCAAGGACTTTATTCGCGGAACCGTGGAGCCGTATCTGAAACACACCGGAGGCGCGCTCAGCCCGTTCAACGCGTGGGTAATGCTGAAAGGTCTGGAAACGATGGCTCTGCGGGTCAACGCGCAGGCTGAGTCCGCGCAGATCATTGCCGAGGCGCTGGAAGGGCATCCCGCGCTGGAGCGCACATTGTACCCCGGCCTTAAAACGCACGCGCAGAACGCTTTGGTTCAGTCCCAACTGGGCGGCAAGGGCGGCACTGTTCTGTCGCTGGACATCAAGGGCGGGAAAGAGGCAGCGTTTGCCTTCCTTAACGCGATGGCGATCCCGGTGATTTCCAACAACCTTGGTGATGCAAAGTCGATTGCAACCCATCCTGCAACGACAACCCATCAGCGCCTGAGCGATGCGCAAAAGGATGAGTTGGGGATCACACCGGGCCTGATCCGCTTTTCAGTCGGGCTTGAGGATGCGGGCGACCTGCTTGCCGATATCAAGCAAGCATTGGACGTTTCTCAGCGATAAGGGGGGCTGCTGGGCTGATATCCTGCGCTATGTCGTATAAGTGTGCAGGGGGCAAACCCTGTTTCCTGCACAGAAAATCGATCCGGGCTGCGTTTTGGTGCGTATACGGTTACACTGGAAAACACGCCAAAGCTGTATATAGTCCGGCGACCAACCCGAGGAGCCCTCTCTGATGAACGTGCACCCCCGCGACATTAACGATGCACCCGACCATGACGAGGCTGCGGCCGCGCTGAAAGTGTTGCGCAAATGGGCGGAATCCGCGACAGAGACAGAGATCAGCCAGCTCGATCCCGCTATCGCGCGTCTTGTGCCGGGGTTGGTTCCGGTGAACTATCCCTCACTGTCTCGGGAATACCCCGAGGATTTCAAAGTTGACCCCGAGTATCGCGCCACGCTGCCCGATCTTCAAAACGGCCCGTCCAGCCTGATCCGTGGCGCGAAGCAGCAAATTCAGCATGTCGGTATCTCGAACTTCCGCCTGCCGATCCGATTTCACCGCAAACAGGGTGAAGACCTGACACTTGAGACGTCGGTCACCGGCACGGTCAGCCTTGATGCTGAGAAGAAGGGCATCAACATGTCCCGGATCATGCGCTCTTTCTACAAACATGCCGAGCGCACGTTCAGCTTTGAGGTCATGGAGGCCGCGCTGGACGACTATATGACTGATCTGGACAGCTTTGATGCACGGATTCAGATGCGGTTCTCGTATCCCGACAAGGTGAAAAGCCTGCGGTCCGGCCTGGAAGGTTATCAGTATTACGACATCGCGCTGGAACTGGTTGAACAGAATGGCGTGCGCCAGAAGATCATGCACTTGGATTACGTCTATTCCTCGACCTGTCCCTGTTCTCTGGAACTGAGCGAGCACGCTCGGTCCACGCGCGGACAACTGGCGACGCCGCACTCGCAGCGCTCGGTCGCGCGGATTTCTGTTGTCGTGGATTGCGACGCAGACTGCCTGTGGTTTGAAGACCTGATCGAACTGTGCCGCCGTGCGGTTCCGACTGAAACTCAGGTGATGGTCAAGCGCGAAGACGAGCAGGCATTCGCAGAACTTAACGCGGCCAATCCGATTTTCGTCGAAGATGCGGCCCGGTTATTCTGCGCCGAGTTGTTGGCGGATCATCACGTCGGTGACTTCCGCGTTGTTGCCAGCCATCAGGAAAGTCTGCACAGCCACGACGCTGTGTCAGTCCTGACCGAAGGTCCGACGTTCGTGGCAGCCAGCTTGGACCCGCGGTTGTTCACGACCCTTTTCCACGTCGGGTGACCTTCGCGGTGAGTTAAAAAAGTCTCAGAATCTGTTTGGAGGCGGGATTCTGCCGCAGTGCAGCAAAAAATGCTGCGAATGCACGGTGTTTCAAGCTACACTCGTGCGTAATGCAGCCGTGGCATGTTCCGCTTTTTAGAGGCCGTTGCCACTCCAAAGGAAGCTGAGACGTGCGACGCCCTAGCCTGCAAAATAATTCATTCCGCCTGAGAAATCGGGTCGGACAGGGCGGTTTTCTCTTTCGTAAGCTGCATAGTTTTCAGAGGAGAGACTACCTATGAACCCGATTTCCCAACCGCTGGAATTTCAGGCTGCTGCCATTCGTATGGCTGGCTATGCGGTTAGTAACCAGATGAAAATAATGCAAATTTTGGCGCGTTCAGCGATGGATTTGCCCTTTGCGTCGGTACATGCCCTGCACGCGTCGTCGTCGGTTCCGGCACCGGCAAAGCCTAAGGCGAAGCCCAAGCCAAAAGCCAAACCTGCGGCCCGTGCCACAAAAACCAAGACTGTTCAGGTCGCAAAACCGAAGCCCGTCGTGACGGCAAACGCATCAGCCAAGCCGAAACCCGAATCGGCTGCACCAACAACGCCAGCCAAGGCGAAGCCAGCAAGCGCAGCCGCAAAACCTGCCGCTAGACGCCCAGCGGCCAAACCTGCAACCGCCAAAGCGCCAGCACCCAAACCAGCAACCGCCAAGGCGCCAGCACCCAAACCAGCAACACGAGCGGGCCGGACCACAACGCCAAAGCCTGCCGCGCCCAAAGCAACACCTGCAAAAACCAAACCTGCAGCGACTGCCGAGGCGACGCCTGCGGTTGCCAAGGCAGCACCAAAGCCCGCCGCGACCAAAGCCAAGGCAGCGCCCACTGTGGCCAAGCCTGTTGCGCCCAAGGCTGCTGCAAGTGCCGCAAATCCCAAAACGGCGACCAAAACAGTCGCAAAAAAGGATGAAACACCGAAACCTGCGGCACCCGTTCGGCGTACAAGGTCTCCGTCCAAGCCGCCGGCAATGCCTGCCCCGGTTAGCAAAACGGATAAGTAAAACCGGACTATAGCTTGACACCGTCGTGCAGGCGCGCCAACGCTGCGCCTCATGACGGATATGCGCCCGGTTGGATATGTGATTGGCCTGTTGGTCGCCATTCTTGGGGCGACCATGGTGCTGCCGCTGCTTGCGGACCTGATCGAAGGTCGCGGAGAATGGCCGGTATTTCTTGAAAGCGGTGTCATAACCATCCTGACCGGCGTGGTTCTGGCCATGAGCTGCTCGAACGGAGTAGGCGAGGGGCTGACCATTCGGCAGACCTTTTTGCTCACCACCGGAGTTTGGGTCGCCCTCCCGTTCTTTGGAGCAATACCGTTTTTGTTCGGCGAAACCGAACTGCGTTTTGTAGACGCCTATTTTGAAGCAATGTCCGGCCTGACCACGACAGGTTCCACCGTGATTTCGGGATTGGATGACCTGCCGCAGGGCTTACTGTTGTGGCGCGGTGTCCTTCAGTGGCTGGGCGGCATTGGGATCATCGTTGTCGCCATGGTGTTCCTGCCCGAACTCCGGGTCGGGGGCATGCAGATCTTCCGCTCGGAAGGTTTTGAGACGATGGGCAAAATTCTACCGCGCGCGCAAGAGATCGCGGGTCAGATTTCCCTGATCTATGTCTTCCTGACATTTGTCTGTGTTCTTGTGTACGCCGGCTTCGGCATGAGCTTTTTTGACGCCGTTGTCCACGCGATGACGACGATCGCAACAGGTGGTTTTTCAAACTACGACGGCTCGTTCGCCACGTTTTCCGGGCCGACGGAATACGCCGCATCGGTGTTTATGATCCTGGCCGCGCTGCCTTTCGTGCGGTATGTGCAGCTTGCAAACGGAAATACCAGTTCCTTGTGGCAGGACAGCCAGATCCGAGCTTTCCTTGCGACCATTTTGGTGCTCGTCGTTGTCATGACGGTGTTTCTGCTGTCAGTTTTCCCGCGCCACTGGGAGCAGGCATTCCGGGAATCCCTGTTCAACATTACGTCGATCATTTCAGGCACAGGCTATGCCAGCGTCGATTACATGACATGGGGTAGCTTTCCGGTCATGGTGTTCTTTCTGATCGGTCTGATCGGTGGCTGCGCGGGATCGACGGCATGTTCAATCAAAGTGTTCCGCTATCAGCTTTTGTTCGCATCAATAAAGACGCAGATACGCCGAATACGATCACCGCATGGCGTGTTTATGCCTCTCTACGGCGGGCGGCCCATCGGTACGGATGTCCTGACCTCGGTCATGAGCTTTTTCATGTTCTTCGTTCTGTCGATGGGCGTTTTGGCCTGGGCATTGGCGTTGACGGGGCTGGACTTTATCACGTCAGTCTCAGGCGCTGCGACCGCTCTGGCCAATGTCGGCCCCGGTCTCGGAGATCAGATCGGACCCGCCGGGAATTTTTCGGGGCTAAGCGATACGGCGAAATGGCTGCTGTCGATCGGAATGTTGGTCGGGCGTCTGGAACTGCTGGCTGTCTACGCCTTGTTCACGACGCAATTCTGGAGAAGTTGATGAAAAGACCCCTTGGCGCTCAGATTTCCCACATGCTCAAGGACCGTGGTGTCGATGTTATCTTTGGTATTCCCGGCGTTCATAACCAAGAGATGTACCGCGGCATCGAGGAGGCAGGCATAACGCATGTCTTGGCGCGGCACGAGCAGGGTGCTGGCTTTATGGCCGACGGGTATGCGCGCGCGACGGGCAAGCCCGGAGTGGCATATGTGATCACGGGGCCGGGTTTGTGCAATGTCATGACACCGATGGGGCAGGGGTTCACGGACTCGGTTCCGATGTTGGTGATTTCGTCCTGTCTGGACGAAACGCAGGCTTTGCATGGTCAGTTGCATCAGATGAAAGACCAACGTGCTGCGGCTGAAACGGTGGCGGACTGGTCTCATCAAGCCAATACCGCTCAGGCGGCCTACGGGCTTATCGAGCGTGCATTCGAGGAGTTCGAGCTAGCTCGTCCTCGCCCCAAGCACATTCAGGTTCCGATAGCCCAGCTTGAAGCCGAGGCCGACCCAGCGCCTTTTCCCAATCAGTCGGGGCTTCGGACAAAGGCTCTCCCGCCGGATGTTGCGTCGGTGTTGTCGATGCTCAATATCGCGCGTCGGCCACTTTTCATCTTGGGTGGCGGGACACGATCAAACCTCTGGCGGCAGATTTTGACGCAGTTGGGTGCCGCTTGTTTCACGACATTTGCTGGTCGCGGTATGGCAGGGCTGGACTATGCGCTGGATTTCGGCGCTGCGCTTACGCGTCCGGGAAGCGCAGATATCATTGCCTCGGCCGATCTCGTGATCGCGGTCGGGGCCGAGCTTGGCGAGGTCGATTTGTGGCGTGATCGGCTAGGAAATACAGCGAACCTTGTGCGGGTGGATATCGATCCTAAGGTGCTGTCTGATCACCATCGCGCAGCCGTAAAGCTGCAAGCGGATGGTGAGAGTTTTGCGCATTCACTTTGGGCCTCAGTTGATCACGTAAAACCTGCCACGGGCTGGACTGCTGAGGAAGTGATCGAGGCGCGGGCCCGCTGGCGCGCCGAAGTGGATGCGGAACGTCCGGGTATTGTTCCAGTGATAGAAGCGCTGCGCGCGGCGATGCCCTCGGACACGATGATCTATTCGGACATGACCCAGTTTGCCTACGTCGCCAAAGAAGTTTGGGACATGGCGTATCCTTACCATTGGCATCACCCGACGAGTTTCGGCACGCTGGGTTATGCGTTGCCGGCGGGGATCGGCGGCGCGGTTGCCCGCCGTGGAAAGCCAACGGCTGTGATCGCGGGGGACTATGGGTTTCAGTACACAATGATGGAACTGGGGGCGGCGGTTGAACTTGGACTGTCACTGCCCATAATTCTTTGGGACAATGGCAAATTAAAAGAGATCGAAGACAGCATGATACGCAGTCAGATCGCACCCAATGCCGTCGTCGCGCACAACCCTGATTTCTGCCAACTGGCACGAGCATACGGCGCTTTGTCGGCGGCCCCGTCAAATCTTGAAGATTTGCAGGATGCTGTTCGTGCGGCTTTTGACGCACCCGTCCCAACTTTGATCCGGGTCACGCCGGACATACTTTAGAGCGACAACGCCGCTTGCAAAAGCGGCGCTGAGTTTTTTGCAGGTGTGGTTAGTCCCAGCAATGAACCAACACGGTCATTCCATTTGCGCGGCGGTTCAGTTCGTTGGGCGTGACTTGTGTTGTTGCCTGACCAGATTGGCCTGATAGTCCGGCTTTGCCCAAAACCTCATTCAGCCGATCCGCGGATGCGGCCAGGCTGACCGACGCGGGCAGGGTGCGTCCCTCGGACGGAGTTGGCAACAGCATGCCAACGACTTGGCCGCTGTCATCAAATACCGGACCGCCTGCGTCGCCGGGTTGAGCGGCCAATGCAAGGCGCTTTATGCCTTCTTCACCGTTCAGGCCGCGCACATCGGCAATCTGGCCATATGTCAACGTGGGTGCACCCAACGCGCCTTCGTATGAGAACCCGGAAACTGCGACTTCGGATTGTATTCTAGGGGTGCCCGCCCGGAATTCCGCAACACTGAGAGGGGCCAGATCGACTTTGGGGCGTAGGACCGTAACGCCGAGATCGATGTCGGTCCAGGCGACTTGCAGTTCTTGATCGCCGTCAAGCGTCACGCGTGCGCAACTGTCCACCGCTTCGGCGACCGTAAGAACTGTACCCTTGGCATCGGCAAAGAACCCAGATCGAGAGAGGCGTGGCTTACGGACCTGCAACCCAGATACAAGGTCGATGCGTTGCCCTGCGTTTTCACCAACTGCGGGGTCCAGAACCGCGCTGTTTGTGGCGAAGCTGGCCTTCATAGCCGCAAGTACGCGCGCGCGGCGCGCCTCGTCCCCGTCGGGCCAGACGAGCGTAAAGCCCTTGATAGCCCCGTCTTTCAACTGCGCTTCGGTATAGGACACAATGCCGTTGCCGCGCCCTTCAAGCGTAAAGCTATCCCCGCGCAACTGCCTTGGGCCATCCAAGGGAACAATCTCAAGTGATTGCATGACTTCGTAAAGTGCGCGCAGCGTGGCTTTGCTTCCGTTTTGACTGATCAGCAATACCTTGGCATCCAGACTTGAAGTGCCGTTGAAATGAACGAATGGAGCTTCATGCCGGTCAAATGCAACCGCGCCCAGCGGCAGGTCCAAATCAATCCCGGCTTGCGGGTCAGAATAGCGCTTCATTCCAACGCTGATCAGGGGGGCATTGAAGTCGTCCATCAATGCTTGCCTCTGAGCAGTGGTCAGCACGCCCGTGGCGTCATAGCCGTTGAAACGCTGCCAATCGCTCATGGACCGGCGGGTGCCGGGACCAAATGCGCCATCGATTGTCGAGTTGTAGAACCCCGCGGCCTGCAGCGCAGTTTGCAGGTCTTTTCGGTCCTGAGAAGTCAACAGGCGTTCACTTTGAAGGGCTTGCGCGCGGGTTTCATCAGATACTTGCGGCGTCAGCCCTGTAACAGGCTGCTCGGGCGCAGGCTCGACCGGAGGGGGCACGACCCCGCGATCCAGAATATTGACTCCGACGGGCCAGAACTGCTGCTCAAGGGAATTCGAGAATGCGATATAGCTGTCTGCGGGGATTTGCCCTTCGGCGCGGTAAACCCGGAGGACTTGTTCGGCGTCGCTTTGTAAATACGGTCCAATAACAATGGCATACCAGCCAGAGTTAAGGCGAAACCCGTTTACATCCGGCAGGACGTTGGCGTAAGCCTGCGCCCGTTCCTGGGCCTCACGCAGCGAGGGCTGCGCCTCAACCTGAACCCAGACGCCAGCGTCTTGTTGGGCAAATACGGCGCGCACGCCAAAGAAGAATAGAAACAGAATTGCAGTGAATATGCGTGTCATTGTCTGCCCGTGTCCGCGGTGTTTTATCTTTTGGTTAGAATACGCGATATGAGGGGCCAAGCGCCATGCCCCGATTACGGGGAATTTCCAGTGTGGCGGTCCAGTGACAGCCAAAGCGCACTGGGACGTTGACGCCCCTTTGCCCCTTGCATAGGAAGGGCAAAACCCATCGGAACCGGGCGCGTCGTCGCCCAAAGGGAATGTCATGACCGAACAGTCCAGTGCACCTCGTTCTTTTCAGGAGATAATCCTGCGGCTTCAGACCTATTGGGCCTCGAAAGGATGTGCCATTCTACAGCCCTACGACATGGAGGTTGGCGCAGGTACATTCCACCCGGCGACCACTCTGCGCGCGTTGGGGTCAAAGGCTTGGGCAGCCGCCTATGTGCAGCCCTCGCGCCGTCCGACGGACGGGCGTTACGGTGAGAACCCGAACCGTTTGCAGCACTACTATCAGTATCAGGTGCTGATCAAACCCAGCCCGCCGGACCTGCAGGATCTTTATCTGGGGTCGCTCGAGGCGATCGGGATCGACATGGATCTGCATGACATCCGCTTTGTCGAGGATGACTGGGAAAGCCCGACTTTGGGCGCGTGGGGTCTGGGCTGGGAAGTCTGGTGTGACGGTATGGAAGTCAGTCAGTTCACCTATTTCCAACAGGTCGGTGGACATGACTGCGCGCCGGTCTCAGGCGAGCTGACCTATGGGTTGGAGCGTCTGGCCATGTATGTGCTGGGCATCGACCATGTCATGGACATGCCGTTTAATGATCCGCAGTCTCCCAGTCCGTTGAAATACGGCGATATTTTCAAGCAGACCGAGGAAGAATACGCCCGCTGGAACTTTGACGTAGCCAATACCGAAGTGTTGCTGCGTCAGTTTGAGGAGGCCGAGGCCGAATGTGCCAACATTCTTGCTCAGGAACATGACGACCCGAAAACCGGCAAGCGTATCGTGATGGCGCACCCGGCCTATGACCAGTGCATAAAGGCCAGCCACATGTTCAATCTGTTGGATGCCCGTGGCGTGATTTCGGTGACAGAACGTCAAGCCTATATCGGTCGTGTTCGAGCTCTGGCCAAGCAATGCGCCGATGCGTTTGTGTTGACCGAGGCCGCCGGGTTCGGGGGCTGATGGGGCGTTCAGGCCAATCCGGGCAACAGAACCTTCAGGCCGTCTGCGATCATCCCGATGGCAATGGCAGACAGGATCATGCCCATGAAACGGCTCATGATCACCCGCGCATTCGCAGACAGCCGTTTGGCCAGCGCCGAGGCGTTCCAGAAGGTGATGAACAGCAAGAACAGCACCGCCAGGAAAACGCCCGAGTAGATCATGACGTCAACTGGTTTGGAAACGTGGTGAGCGTACAGGATCAGCGTCGTGATCGTGCCGGGGCCAACGAGAATGGGGAAGGCCAGCGGATAAAAAGCCACGGTGTCGGGTTCGGGGTAGGATTGCTTTTCCCCTTCCGTGCCGTGATGGGTGGTGCTTTCGGTGCCGCTCAGCATGTTCAGCCCGATCATGAGAACGACCAGTCCGCCCGCGACGCGCAGGTCGTCCACGCTGATGCCGAAAAGACCAAGGGTTTTGTTGCCTATCGCGGCGAACGCTCCACCCAGTATCAGGCAGTAAAGCGCGGTCTTGGTCGCGACCTTTCTCTGATCGGTGGGCGACAGGCCATCTGTCACGCTCAGAAAGACGGGCAGGTTGGTGATCGGGTTCATGATCGCGAACAACGCGCCGAAAAATCCGGCTGCAAGGGTGGGATCCATTCCGTATGCCTCAACTCAACCTGTACTGGATTGAAACCTGTCGCATTTTTCGCAAGTTTGAAAGAGGCCGCGTGATCAGGATGTGGGAACTATGACTGGAAAACTGCTTGCCATCCTTCTGCTCGTGTCCGCTGCCCTTGCGGGAGCGGCCATGTACTATCTTCAGGTGTATGGGTTCTACTATTCCGTAGAGCCCAAAGCGGGCGAGGACGTGACTTTGTTGGCCGCAGAAGACCAGGCACCCGTCGCGATCCCATATTCCGCGTTTCAAGCGATAGACGCTGACAGCTCGCCAATTCGCTATCGTGCGTGTTTTGAAACGGATCTGGCGGTGACTGACCTTGCGGAGTTTATGCCGATAGAGAACCCCGAACCGCTGACGGCTCCGCGCTGGTTTGATTGCTACGATGCTGCGGCGGTGGCGGACGCTTTGGACTCCGGGCAGGCGCAAGCGTTTGTCGGGGTTAAGAACATTCACTACGGTGTTGATCGCATCGTCGCCATTACCAAAGACGGCAAAGGATATGTCTGGCACGCGCTGAACAACTGCGGGGAAAAGGCCTATGACGGAACCGTAGTGGGCGAGGAGTGCCCACCAAGGCCGCAGGAATGATCGCAATGACTGAGGAAATGCTGGAAATTCCAAGCTTTCTGACGGCAACTCTGGGGTTCGCCGTCTATCTCGTCGGTGCTGAGATTAATGCGCGAACGGCTGTCCTGCGTCAGTTCAATATCCCCGAGCCTGTAACGGGCGGCCTGTTGGCGGCGGTTTTCTTTTTGTTGCTGTATCTGGTTTTCGGTTTCGAGATGACGTTCGACCTGGCGGCGCGAGATTTCCTGTTGGTGGTGTTTTTCGCGGGTATCGGCCTGAATGCTCGGTTTTCTGACTTAATATCAGGTGGCAAACCGCTGATTTTGCTGTTGGTTTTGACTCTGGTGACGATCGTTGCCCAAAACATCGTCGGCGCGGTCGGAGCGGTGACATTCGGGTATCCAGCGCAGGCTGGCGTGCTGTTCGGCTCGGCCGCTCTGATCGGAGGGCACGGAACAGCCATAGCCTGGGCGCCAGAAGTGGGCGCTGTAACCGGATTGGCCGGAGCGACCGAACTTGGCGTAGCAGTGGCCACCTTGGGTTTGGTTCTTGCAGCATTGGTCGGCGGCCCAATCGCGCGTTTGTTGATCGAGGGGAGGGGGCTGACACCGGATCGTCCGGACGAAGAGCACACAGTTGGGCTGCCGGAAAGCCCGAGTGAAGCCGCTTCTAAGATTGACCATCTGACGATCATGCGGGTGATGCTCTACCTGAATATCGCGATTGTCCTTGGGTACATGCTGAACGAGGCGATAACGGCCGCTGGGTTGCGGCTTCCGCTATTCGTGCCTTGCCTGATCATGGGCATCGTCATCGCCAACCTGCGGTCCGTACTGACCCCATCCGCTCCGCCAGTGGCGCGCACACCGTCGCTCGCGCTGATTTCCGAATTCTCGTTGGGCGCGTTTCTGGCCATGTCGCTCATGAGCTTGCAGTTGTGGACCATCGCCGAACTGGGTCTTGCTATCGTTGTGATCATGGCCGCGCAGACCATATTTGCCGTGGTATTCGTGATCTGGGTGCTATTCCCGGTGATGGGCAGCAACTACCGCGCCGCAGTTCTGGCAGCCGGGTTCGGCGGTTTTGCTTTGGGCGCGACACCCACGGCTATTGCAAATATGACCGCCGTGACCAAGAGATATGGCCCTTCACCTATTGCCTTTATCGTGCTGCCCCTTGTATCCGCCTTCTTTGTGGATATCGCCAATGCCATCGTCATCCAGACGATCGTCAATTTCTAAGGACCGACAATGCCCGACCTGCTGATCGAACTGTTTTCTGAAGAGATCCCCGCGCGTATGCAAACCCGCGCCGGTGAAGATCTGAAAAAGCGGATCACCGACTGTCTGGTCGAGGCCGGTCTGACCTATTCCGGGGCCGCAGCCCTGACCACGCCGCGCCGCCTGACCCTTGCGGTGGACGGGCTGCTGGCGGAAAGCCCGACAATCCGGGAAGAGCGTAAAGGCCCGAAAGTTGGCGCGCCGGACAAGGCAATCGAAGGCTTTCTGCGCGGCGCGGGGCTTTCCCGCGACCAGTTGGAGGAGCGTGAAACCCCTAAAGGTGCGGTCTACTTCGCCACTATCGAAAAAACGGGTCGTCCAGCAGCCGAGATTGTGGCCGAGGTTCTTGAAGCCACGATCCGCAATTTCCCATGGCCTAAATCAATGCGCTGGGGCAGTGGCCCATTGCGCTGGGTGCGGCCTTTGCACTCGATCCTGTGTATCCTCAGCGACGAGACCGGAGCGCAGGTCGTTCCGCTGGAAATTGAGGGGATCAAATCCGGTGATAAAACTGGCGGTCACCGGTTCATGGCGCCCGATCGGTTCTCGGTCACTTCGTTTGACGACTACGCTGCCATGTTGAAACGCGCTTTCGTGGTGCTGAACCCGGCTGACCGGGCCGAGCATATTTGGAACGATGCCCACAATATGGCTTTTGCAGCAGGGCTGGAAGTCGTTGAAGACAAGGGTCTGCTGGCCGAGGTCGCGGGGCTGGTCGAATGGCCCGTGGTTTTGATGGGCAAGATCGACGACGAGTTTCTGGACCTGCCGCCCGAGGTGCTGCAGACCTCGATGAAAGAGCATCAAAAGTTCTTCTCGGTGCGCAACCCAAAGGCAGGTCGGATCGAACGTTTCATCACGGTCGCCAACCGTGAAACCGCTGACAACGGCGCAACCATTCTGGCGGGGAACCAAAAGGTGCTGTCAGCTCGTTTGGCGGACGCAAAGTTCTTTTGGGAGAACGACCTGCGCATCGTCAAGGCAGACGGCTTCAAGCCGTGGGTGGACAAACTGAATTCTGTGAAATTCCACGCAAAGCTGGGATCGCAAGGCGAACGTGTGGCGCGTATTGCTGAACTGGCGCATGAATTGGCACCGGCAGTCAACGCAGACCCTGCTTTGGCGATGATGGCGGCGCAAGGGTGCAAGGCCGACCTGTCTTCGGAAATGGTGTTTGAATTCCCCGAGCTTCAAGGCTTGATGGGGCGCTACTACGCCGAGGCCGCTGAGCTTCCGTCCGAAGTGGGGCAGGCCAGCGAGGAACACTATTCTCCCTTGGGTCCGACAGACGATGTGCCGACGGCACCTGTATCTGTTACCGTGGCGCTTGCGGACAAGCTGGACACGCTGACCGGGTTCTGGGCGATTGATGAAAAGCCGACTGGTTCCAAGGACCCGTTTGCGCTGCGCCGTGCTGCGTTGGGCGTAATTCGGTTGGTATTGACGAATGACTTGCGTCTGAAATTGGATCGCTACTTTGACGCGCAGCTTGTTCGGGCCGAGGCTGCGATGAATGACACTTTGCCTGCGGAAAACGTCAAGGAGCTGTTGGATGAGATCGCAGATCACGGCGTATTTGGCGCGGCGTTCCGAACTGTGAAAGACAAGTTGGGTGAAATCTCGACCCCCGAGTTCCTAAAACTGGAACAGAAGATTCCCGACACTTCGGTTGATCTCCTCTCTTTCTTCCACGACCGCCTCAAGGTATTCCTGCGCGATGAGGGTATTCGTCACGACATCATCGACGCCTGTATTGCGATGGAAGGCAACGATGACCTGAACCTGTTGGTCAAACGCGCACGCGCGTTGAATGAGGTGATCGCGACCGAGGATGGCGAAAACCTTGTTCAGGGCTTCAAGCGCGCCAACAACATCCTCACTCAGGCCGAGGAAAAGGATGGCGTCGAATACTCTTATGGCGCTGATGTGAAATTCGCAGAGACTGACAGCGAAACGGCCTTGTTTGCAGCTTTGGAAGCGGCGCAGTCCAAGATCAACGCCGCGCTGAAGGCAGAAGATTACCCGCTGGCCATGACGACGATGGCGGCCCTGCGCGGTCCTGTGGATGCGTTCTTTGAGGATGTGCAGGTCAATACCGACAACGATATTCTGCGGCGTAACCGTCTGAACCTGCTAAGCCAGATCAGGCAGGTGTGTTCTAGTGTCGCGGATTTGACCAAGATCGAGGGCTGACCCAGAACGCGCTTGCGTCAACATTGCAGGGGCTTATGCTGCGGTCAGTTTGAAAGGTGCCGCAGTGCAGAATAACCCGCATACCACGCTTATTACTTCGACCGCGCCTGTCGTCACTACAACGCATGGTGGCCGGGCGAAATGTCTGCAACGCCTTGTCCGTTTGGACCTGCCGGTGCCGCGCACAGTGGCCCTATCGTTTGATGCCGTTCAACAGATCGCCAATGGACAGGTTCCTGATATCGAGTCGATACTCGAACAATTCGATCAATCGGCGCTTTTGTGTGTGCGACCCAGCTCTGAAGACCCTGATTGGGGTGGGCCAGGGGCGATCCTGAATATCGGGATGAATGACGCCCGCTATGTCGATCTTTCGGATTCGATGGGCGTCGAAGCAGCGGCGGCGTTGTATTTGCGGTTTGTGCAAAGTTATGCCGTGCATGTTGCGCGTCTGGACGCTGATGTGTTCGACGATATCGACGCTGACGGTCGCGAAGGTCTAAGGCAGTCGCTGCGCGCATACGAGGACGAAACAGACGAAGCCTTCCCGCAAGACCGGGGTGAGCAGTTGGTTGCGGTTTTGCGGTCGATGGCCCGTGCATGGGATGGAACGTCGGCGCGTCTTCTGCGCCAGGCCAAAGGTGCGCCAGCGGATGCTGGACTGGGGCTGGTCATTCAGGAAATGATCCCGGGGGTTGGGCAGGGTGAGTGCGGGTCAGGTGTGCTGCAACTTGTTGATCCGACGACCGGTTTGCCGCAGTTAACCGGCCGCTACCTAAGCCAGAGTCAGGGCAGGGACGCTTTGGGCGAGGGTGTTGCCGCGCTTTACCTCGAAAAAGACCCGCGTGGGAAGTCGCTAGAGGACGTTGCGCCTGAGGCTTTTGCAGAGCTCAAAACACATGCTGCACTGATGCGTATCAAGTTGCGCGAGGAAATGCAGGTCGAGTTCGTCATCGAGAACGGCCATATTCATATTCTGGATGGCGTCCGCGTCCAGCGCAGCGCGAGGGCTGCGATGCGCATTGCCGTGCGTCTGGCTGAAGATGGCATTATCCCACCGCAAGAGGCGGTAATGCGGGTCGATCCGCACTCTTTGAACGAATTGCTGCACCGTCAGGTTCACCCAGAAGCGCGACGGGATGTTCTTACAACCGGCATCGCCGCCAGCCCCGGCGCTGCGACGGGCAAGATCGTGTTTACCGCTGCCGAAGCGCAGGCGAGCGCGGCTCGAGGAGAGCCTTGTATTTTGGTCCGCCGCGAAACCTCGCCCGAGGACGTGCGCGGGATGCATGCCGCGGTGGCGGTTCTGACAGAAAAGGGTGGGATGACCAGCCACGCCGCGGTTATCGGGCGCGGATTGGGGTTGCCTTGTATTGTCGGCGCGTCAGAGATGCGGTTCCAGACCAAGAAAAAGCTGCTGACGGCCCCGGATGGGCGTGCGTTCAAAACCGGCGACATCCTGACAATCGACGGTTCTTCCGGGCAAGTTCTGGCGGGGCAACCGGCCATGCTAGAGGCTGCTTTGGACGATTGCTTCCAAACCCTCATGAGCTGGGCCGATGCCGAACGTGACATCGCAATCCGCGCAAACGCTGATACGCCCGCCGACGCGCAAACGGCACGCAATTTCTTGGCGCAGGGGATCGGCCTGTGCCGGACCGAGCATATGTTCTTTGACCCGGGCCGCCTGATCGTGATGCGCGAAATGATCTTTGCACAAACGTCATCCGGGCGCGCTGCGGTGCTGGAACGGCTGTTGCCAATGCAGCGAGAGGACTTTGTTCAGCTTTTCCGTATCATGGAGGGGCAGCCTGTCTGCATCCGCCTGTTTGACCCGCCCTTGCACGAGTTTTTGCCAACAACGCGCGGTGGGCAACGCGAATTGGCCGAGGCTTTGGACTTGCCGGTTTCTGATGTCGAGCGTCGCGTTGCGGCCATGACCGAATACAACCCGATGCTGGGTCTGCGCGGGGTTCGTCTGGGTGTCACAGTCCCTGAAATCTACGACATGCAGGCGCGTGCGATCTTTGAGGCGACGCTTGAGGCCAGCAAAAACGGAGCACCCGTCGTGCCTGAGGTGATGATCCCGCTGGTTTCGGCAAAGCGTGAGGTCGAACTTGTGAAATCCCGTATCGATTCCGTCGCGGCCTCGGTCGCATCCGAGCAAGGGCAGGAGTTTGAATACCGTCTGGGTGTCATGGTTGAAACACCGCGCGCGTGTCTGCGAGCGGACGAGATCGCGCCGCAGACCTCGTTCCTGAGCTTCGGGACAAACGACCTGACCCAGATGACCTATGGTCTTTCCCGAGATGACGCGGGGCGCTTTATGTCCGCTTACGTCCGGCAGGGCGTCTTTGCCGAAGACCCGTTTCATGTGCTTGACCCGGATGGCGTAGGCGAACTGCTGAAACTGGGCTCCGAGCGTGGCAGGCAGGCCCAACCGGACGTGACTTTGTCGGTTTGCGGAGAACACGGGGGCAACCCCGAATCAATCGCCATCTGCCGAGAGCTGGGATTCGACTATGTGTCCTGTTCTCCGTTCCGCGTTCCGGTCGCTCGGCTGGCTGCCGCACAATTAGCGATTTCGTCCAGACTTGGGGGTTGACACTCACCCTTTCCGCTAGGATTAGTAGGAAACAAAGAGCGCCGTCGTCGATCATTTTTGACGTAACGGCGATTTTCCACTTGCCATTGCACGAAAACTGGACGTTTCCGATTCAATTCGGTATCAGGCTCGTCGCGCCCGCCGGGGGAGGGTATGGCGCGGAACGTGCCTGTGCGAGGTTATCTGATGCTACGATACATAATGGCTGTTGCCACATTGGCAGCAACCGTGCTGCCGAGTGTTTCCGTCGCTGAGAGGGAATCCACTGATACTGCCAAGCGTGAACTTGTGACGCGGAGCGAACCGCCCGGTCAGAATTTCCGTGAATACCTAAATCTGTTCAAGCCGCGAAAATCGGATGAACCGATGAAAATGTCCTATTCCAAGGATTGGCTGGATAAACTTCCGGCCGCAACCGGGGATGAGCACTTTAAATGCCTGGCCGAGGCGCTGTACTTTGAGGCGCGTGGCGAAAGTGTTCGCGGCCAGTTCGCCGTGGCTGAAGTGATCCTGAACAGGGTCAAAAGCAGCCGCTTTCCAGATTCTCTGTGTGGCGTGATCAAGCAGGGAACAGGCAAGAAGTACCAATGCCAGTTCACCTACACCTGCGATGGCCTCAAGGAGGTGATCAACGAGAAAAAGGCGTATGAACGCGTATCGAAAGTTGCGCGGGCGGCCATTGACGGTGTTGTGAACGACATGACCGAAGGTGCTACGCACTATCACACCACCGCGGTTCGTCCTTCCTGGTCGCGTGTGTACAAGGAAACGGCGCGCATTGGTGTGCACATTTTCTATCGTCACAACTATCGGACAGCGAGCAACTAACTGACGCACCCGCGCTGGAAGCTTACTGGCGCGGGGTGATTTTTGTCTTATGTTGCGGGCCGGGAGGCCCGCAATGACTTTGAACCGCAGACAATTCATGCAAACGACAGCGGCGGCGGTCGCTCTGCCCAATCTTGGGTGGGCTTCTTACCCTGCGCTTGTCGCCAAGGAAGCGGCGCAACAGATCGCCCCGGACGGGTTTTCCGAGACCCGCGTCTGGACATATGGCGGTCAGGTGCCTGGCCCGGAAATCCGGGTGTCGCAAGGCGCGCGGGTTCAGCGAAGATTGTCGAACAACCTGCCGCAACCGACGACCGTGCATTGGCACGGGATTCGCATCGACAACGCAATGGACGGTGTCCCGGGCCTGACTCAGGATGTTGTTCCGACTGGCTCTCATTTTGACTATGATTTCAAGGTGCCGGATGCCGGAACATATTGGTATCACGCGCATAATCGCTCGATGGAGCAGGTCGCGCGGGGGCTGTACGGGCCGTTGATCGTTGAAGAAGCAGTCGCGCCGGACTTCGACCGTGATCTGACCTTGATGTTGGATGATTGGCGGTTGGACCCTGAAACCGCACAAATCATGGACGATTTTGGGAATGGCCATGACCTGAGCCACGCGGGACGACTGGGCAACCTGGTTTCTGTCAATGGCCGGTTTGATCTTGTCTATTCGGTAGGCGGTGGTGAAAGGCTGCGTTTGCGCCTGATCAACGCCTCCAATGCTCGAATATTTGATCTTGGACTGGATGGACTGAGCGGTTGGATTGTTGCGCTTGACGGTATGCCGTTAGAAGTTCCGTTGGAGGTCAACGACAGGTTTCCCTTGGCGCCGGCGCAAAGGGCGGACCTGATCGTGGATGTCCGGGCAGAGTCATCCGCAGTTGCGAACCTCGTGAGTTTTGAAAGGGACGGTAGCTATGGGCTGGTTCGGTTCGACGTGACCGGCCCGTCGAAAACTGCGCGAACCGGAATTACCCCATTGGTCCCGAACCAGATGCCCGACGTCTCGGCTGAAAATGTGCCGTTGCATCGAATGGAGATGCAGGGCGGCGCGATGCGTTGGCTGGAATCGGCAAGGATCGGTGAGTCAGAGCTTTCGGGGCAGGAGTTGGCTCAACTCGGGCGGTTCTGGGCGTTAAACGGCGATGCCGAGCGACCGGCAGAGCCGTTTCTGGATGCTCAAAAGGGAACTACTCATAGGATTGAGTTCGTCAACGAGACTGCGTTTCCGCATGCTATGCACTTGCACGGTCACCATTTTCGCCTGATCCTTCAGGACGGAACTTTGGGCCCGTGGCGCGATACTGTTTTGGTTGAGCGTGGGCAAACCCGCCAAATTGCACTGGTGGCCGATAATCCGGGGGACTGGCTGCTGCATTGTCATATGCTTGGGCATGCGGCTTCGGGCATGATGAGTTGGTTTCGTGTCACCTGACGCCGCATTCGACGACTAGAAAGGCGTTTGTTGCGGTGTTATACGCGCCTGCATCGTCTAATTTGGGTAAACCTGTCCCAAAAGCCCGAAAAGGTCCGTTGCATGAGTTCCGAAATCCGTCTTGCTTTTGCGCACCCCTCTGAGCGGTCCGAGGCAACTGCCACTCGGGGGCCATTGGACCGCATTTCCCTGCGCGACCATATTGTCGAGGTTGAGATCGGCGCGTTTCAGGCAGAACGCGGCACGACGCAGCGCATCTGTTTTAACATCGTGGTCGAAGTGCGCCCTCTGACGGATCCTATCGACGATGATGTTGACCGGATTCTGTCCTATGACCGTGTGACCGAGGCGATCGCCTACGAACTGGCCGCCGAGCGTCTGAACCTGTTAGAGACTCTGGCCGATCGAATTGCGGAACGGATTTTGCTTGAACCTCAGGCTGTAAGAGCTTTCGTAAGAATAGAAAAACTGGATCGCGGTCCGGGAGCTTTGGGTGTCGAGATCGTGCGTGGTCGGGACATGGTTCACCATGATCTGGTCGAGGAAGAACGCCCGCATCCCCGGCTAGTATTCCTGTCGAACGAGGCCATAGCATCTGAAAATCTGACTGGTTGGATTGATCAGCTGGAAAACCGCAAACGTCCGTTGATCCTGTGTGTTGGCGCTGCGGATATAGCGGTTTCGCAAACAGGGCACGCGATGACACAACGCCGGATCGACCTTCTTGCCATCGAACAGAATGCTTGGGTGCTGGCTGCGCGGGATCACCGTTGCGTCGTCGTTTCGACCCGAACCGAGTTAGATTGGGCGATGAAGAACGGCCAAATCTGCGTTTGGGCACCGTCCAAGATTGTTCTGGATGCGGTGGATGGACCGTCTGCGGCTCCGTCTGATGCGGTTGCATTGGCTGCGTGGTTCGCCGCGACCTTCGAGGCAAGCGAGATGATGGTGATTGGTGGAGATTTGCCCGAAGCGCCAAAAACCCCGCTGCGCGCTGTGCCCGTGGATCAGGCCCGACTGTGACAGCGTACTACCGACCTCTGGTTCAGCACGGACCGGCTCGTCCCGATGGGGCAGTGGCCTTGGCCGGGCAGAAGCTTTGGTTTTCTCATGTGGAACGACTGAGCCGCACGGATGCGTCTATAGTCCTGCCCGCAGCCGAAGTACCCGATCAGGTTTTGGATCGCTTGACGAGGCCACGTCAGCCGGTTGCAGGTCTGGCGATGGACTGTCCGCAGATCATGGGCATCCTGAACGCCACACCAGACAGTTTTTCGGACGGTGGGGTGCACAACTCGGTCCACGCGGCGCAGGCGGCTGCCCGTGCGATGGTCGCCCATGACGCAAGTATTCTGGATATCGGCGGTGAATCGACGCGACCCGGCGCCTCATTTGTTCCAGAAGCCGAGGAAATCGCGCGGACTGAACCTCTGATCAGGGCAATCCGGGCTGAAACGAGCGCGCTGATTTCCATCGACACGCGCAAATCTGCTGTTGCAAAGGCCGCGTGGGAGGCAGGCGCGGGGCTGATCAACGATGTCTCGGGCTTCACTTTTGATCCGCAACTGGCCCCGTTTTGTGCCGAGGTCGGTGCGCCGGTTTGCGTGATGCATATGCAGGGCGATCCGGCCACGATGCAGGATAATCCCACCTATGACGACGTGCTGCTGGACGTGTATGATTTTCTAGAGAACCAAGTGGCTTATCTGGAAGGTTTAGGGTTGAACCGAAGCAAGGTTCTGGTTGATCCGGGGATCGGGTTTGGCAAGTCCGAGGCCCATAACTTGACGCTGCTTCAAAACCTCAGCCTGTTTCACGGGCTGGGTTGCCCGATCCTGTTGGGTGTATCGCGCAAGGGCTTTATCGGTCAGATCGGCAAAGAGACGCGCAAGGACGCTCGTGCGCCGGGGTCGATTGCGGTTGGGTTGGCAGGTCTGGCACAAGGGGTACAGATACTGCGGGTTCATGACGTCACCGAGACGGCTCAAGCCTTGCGTCTTTGGGCCGCCGTCCGGTAAGCCATCTACAGGCAAGAAATTACGGAGTGACATCTATGCGTAAGTTGTTCGGAACCGACGGGGTGCGGGGCACCGCGAACACGCATCCGATAACCGCGGAGATGGCTCTACGTATCGGAGCAGCGGCCGGGCGGTATTTTCGCAGGGACCAGTCCCGCGCGCACCGCGTTGTAATTGGAAAAGATACTCGGCTGTCAGGGTACATGCTGGAAAACGCGCTGACTGCGGGTCTGACCTCGACGGGGATGAACGTGTTGCTGTTGGGGCCAGTTCCCACGCCAGCCGTGGGCCTGATGACTCGGTCGATGCGCGCCGATCTGGGCGTTATGATTTCAGCCAGTCACAATCCGGCTGAGGATAACGGGATCAAGTTCTTTGGACCTGACGGGTTCAAGTTGTCCGATCAGGCAGAGGTTGAGATCGAGAAGTTGATCGAAGAAGGTGTAAGGCCCGCGCAAGCGCAGAACATCGGGCGTGCCAGGCGGGTTGATGACGCGCGTTTTCGCTATGGTGAGCGTGTTAAGTCGTCGCTGCCCCGCGATTTGCGTCTGGATGGGCTAAAAGTGGTGGTCGACTGCGCAAACGGCGCAGCGCACCGAACCGCACCCGAAGTTCTATGGGAGCTGGGAGCCGAAGTCATTCCGGTCGGCGTCACGCCCGACGGTAAGAACATCAACTTGAATTGCGGTTCAACAAAGCCCCGACTGGCCGCCGAAACGGTGGTCGCTCATGGCGCGGACGTTGGGATATGTCTCGATGGTGATGCTGATCGCGTTGTCATGATTGATGAGCACGGGCAGGTGGCTGACGGTGACCAATTGATGGCTCTGCTGGCTACGTGCTGGGCCAAGTCGGATCTGCTGCGGGGCGGCGCTTTGGTTGCAACCGTTATGTCCAACCTCGGGTTGGAGAGGCATCTCAACGCTCAGGGTTTGCGGTTGGAGCGAACGGCGGTCGGTGACCGCTATGTGGTTGAGCGGATGCGCGAAGGCGGGTTCAATCTGGGTGGCGAGCAATCCGGCCACATCGTCATGAGCGACTATGCTACGACCGGCGACGGTCTGATGGCTGGGCTGCATTTCCTTGCTGAAATGGTTCAATCCGGTCGCAAGGCGTCAGAGCTTTCGGTCCAGTTTGAGACCGTTCCGCAATTGCTGAAAAACGTGCGTTACGCAGACGGGCAAACTCCGCTTGAAGTCGCAAGCGTTCAAGCCGCGATCGCAGACGCCGAAGCGCGTTTGAACGGGCAAGGTCGCCTGCTGATCCGCAAGTCCGGTACTGAGCCTCTGATCCGCGTTATGGCAGAGTGTGAGGATGACGCCCTGTTGACGCAAGTTGTGGATGGTATTGTCGCGGAAGTTGAGGCCGTCGCAGGTTAACGGCCGAACAACATCTTGCGCAGGCTGAACCACTGGCTGATCGCCAATCCGGTCAGGATCATGGCAAGGGCGACAAAGAACCGAAGCGGCAGCGCTTCGGACAGAATCCATGCGCCAAAAACCATCGACCAGATCGGCACTTGGTAATTCACCAGCGTCAGAAAGACCGATCCCGCACTGCGAATGATTGAAACGCGCAGCAATGTGGCGAGCGCCGTTGGCACCAGGCCCAGTGCGATGATGGCGAGGCTTGGCCGAGCGCCTTCCCAAGCCGGTAGCCCTTCGGTCATCAGCATGATGGGAAGCAATATGATCGCGCCAACCAATAGGGTCAGGGCGGCCAGAACCACAGGGTCAATCGGTGGGCACCGTCGTGTGAAAATGGACGCGCAGGCGTAGCACAGTGCGGCGCTGACGCAGGCCAATTGCGCCAAAGGTTCCGCGCCTTGTCCGATTTGCGCCAATCCCGGTCCGATTAGCACCAGCGCGCCAGAAAACCCCAGGCAGACCCCCAGGAACCGTCGTGCATTCATTGGCTCATCCGAGAAGAAATGCGCCAGCGGCAGAACCATCAGGGGAATCGCGGCCATCGACAGGCCGGCAAAGGCCGAGGGTACATATTGCTGGCCCCAACTCAGCAGCAGGAAGGGCAGGGCCGAGGACAGGATGCCGATGATCACTATCGACCACCACAGCCCCAAGGATAATCCCGGCAATCGACGTTTTGTGACGGCCATCAGCCCCAGCAATGTCACCGCGCCCAAAGTGGTGCGGGCGGTTGCGACAGTGATCGGGCCGTACCCCTCAAGCGCTATGGCGACGACCATGAATGTGCCGCCCCAGATCAGGCCCAGAGAGAAAACGCCGCTCCAGTCGCGGGATGTGGGTTGATCGACCATTTGCGCCCTCCGGCCCCGACAAAAAAGGCGACCCGTGGGCCGCCCTTTCGCACTATCCCAAAAGGATTAGTTCTTTTCCTTGTCGACCATTTTACCGGCCGAGATCCAGGGCATCATGGCGCGCAGTTTGGCGCCGGTTTCCTCGATCATGTGCTCGTCATTGGCGCGGCGCGACGCTTTGATGGTCGGCTGGCCAACGGCGTTTTCCAGCATGAAGTCACGAACGAATTTACCCTGCTGGATGTCGTTCAGAACCTCTTTCATACGCGCTTTGGTCTCGTCGTATTTCAGGATACGCGGGCCGGTGACGTATTGGCCGTACTCAGCGGTGTTCGAGATCGAGTAATCCATGTTCGCGATGCCGCCTTCATAGATCAGGTCTACGATCAGCTTCACTTCGTGCAGGCACTCGAAATAAGCCATCTCAGGCGCATAGCCTGCCTCGACCAGCGTTTCAAAGCCGCAGCGGATCAGTTCAACCAGACCGCCGCACAGAACAGCCTGTTCGCCGAACAGGTCGGTTTCGCACTCTTCACGGAAGTTGGTTTCGATGATGCCCGAGCGACCGCCACCGATGGCCGAGCAGTAGGACAGACCAATTTCCAGCGCCTTGCCGGTCGCGTCGTTGTCAACGGCAACCAGGCAGGGAACGCCGCCGCCTTTGACATATTCGCCGCGCACGGTGTGACCTGGGCCTTTGGGGGCCATCATGATGACGTCGACGCCTTCTTTCGGCTCGATCAGGCCAAAGTGGACGTTCAGGCCGTGGGCGAAGGCGATGGCCGAGCCGGGCTTGATGTTGTCATGCACGTATTTCTTGTAGGTTTCGGCCTGCAGTTCGTCGGGCATGGTGAACATGATGACGTCACACCAAGCAGCGGCTTCGGCGATGCCCATCACGGTCAGACCTTCGGCTTCGGCTTTCTTGGCCGAGGCCGAGCCTTCGCGCAGCGCGACGACCAGGTTTTTGGCGCCCGAGTCACGCAGGTTCAGTGCGTGGGCGTGGCCTTGGCTGCCGTAGCCCAGGATGGCCACTTTCTTGTCTTTGATCAGGTTGATGTCGCAATCGCGATCGTAATAGACGCGCATGTCGCTGGTCCTTTCTGTTTAACTTGGCGACGGTTCTACTTGTCATCCTTAGGGATGGCGATAGCGTTTCCCTTGTTATTCCGCTTAGTTTGTGAGAATTTATTCGCTGAACTACGAAAAATGCAAAAAATCATGCTTGATGACATAGATCGGCGAATCCTGCGCCACTTTCAATCTGATCCCAGCTTGTCCACTGCGGAATTGGCCGAACGCGGCCGCATTAGCGCAAGCCTGTGTTGGCGTCGCATAGAGAAGATGCAGGAAGCCGGCGTGATCGAAGGGCAGGAGGCCGTCATCGATTGGGCCGCGCTGGGATATGCTGTGGAAGTGTCTCTCCGGGTCACGCTGGATAAAACGCAACCCCGCGCATTTGACGAGTTCACAGCAGCCGCACGTCAGGTCGCCGAGGTCATTGAGATTCAGACCTTTCTTGGCCGGGTGGATGTGCGGCTGTCGGTACTGGCGCGAGATATGTCCCATTATCAGCAGCTCTATCGGGATCAGATTCTGACCCTGCCGCATATCGCGGATATCGAGGCTCTGATGCACATCGCGCGCGTCAAAAGCGAAGTGGTTCTTCCGGTATGACCGAGTTGGATGAGATCGACCGCAAAATCCTCCGCGCTTTGGTGCAAGAGGCATCGCAGAGCGCAGGGGCGTTGGGGCGCAAGCTGGGATTATCGCAACCTGCCACGTGGCGCCGGATTCGCAGGTTAGAAGACGCCGGAGTGATAAAGGGACGTCGTCTGCGTTTGAACGCAGAAGCGCTGGGTTTTGGCGTGACCGTGTTCCTTGGGGTAAAACTGGCACGCAAAGGGCAGGTCAGCCTTGAGGACTTTGAACGCGCGGTAAGCGCGATCCCCGAAGTCCAAACAGTCGAGCATGTTCTGGGGCTGTATGATTACCGCCTACGGGTCGTCGCTCGCGATCTGGCGGACTTTGAACGTGTTCTGCGGCGGCGGATCATGACCTTGCCAGGTGCCGGAGACGTGGAAGCAAACGTTCTTCTGAGTGAAGAACGCCTGCCTGGACCAATCGGATAGGTCAATATTTTGTGCGGATGCAATACCCCGGATGATGGGTCATCCGCGCAAAGGTCATCGGTTGCCCATCTTTCCAAGTGGTGCGTTCGAGTTGGATCATCGACGCCCCGGCTGTTGTTCCCATGAATTCGGCAAGGCGACTGTCTGCGGAAACAGCACTGAATGCGACTTCGGCTTCGGTGAACGGCGCGGCGCTCAACAACCACTCATGCGGGCCGTGCGTGCCCAAATCTGCGTGCTCAACCTCTGGAACGGCGTTGATGTTGATCCAGCGTTCTTCCAACTGAAACGGGCGGTTATCTGCGTAGTGCATACAAATAACATGCAGGACCGGTACGTCGGGTGAAACGCCAAGTTGCGACGCCAGCCAGCCGGGGCTTGTCTCGACGTTTCTTTCCACCAGTGAGTAGCGGTAGGTGGAGTTTTGGTTTTCAACTGTCTGTCGCGCCAAGGAAAACTCAAGTTTCGCGTGCTTGCTTGGCTCTTTCTTGACGCGCGTTCCACTTTTGCGCTTTCTCTCGACGAACCCTTGTTCAGCCAGTTCGCGCAAAGCTCGGTTCACAGTGGCGCGCGCACAATTAAATTCTTCTGCGAGTTGCGTTTCGGTAGGCAGCAATGAGCCTTGTGGCCACACACGCGTTTCGATCCGCCTTTTAACCTCGTCACGTACAACCTGAAAACTTATTCGTTTTTGTGCCGTCACGTCCAAAAATACCTTTCTTCTATAAAGTGAGCTTATCTGGTCAGAAACACGTAACAGTGTAAAGGTCGCTGGCCCTGCTTGGCGTTGTTTATCGGGCAATTTCCGTGCGGTAAGGGTGAATTTTCTGTTGATGTTACCACCTTCCCCGGGGTCAAGTGGCGAAAGTAAGGGGGTGGCCTGTCGAGGATGGTTTCATTCCCCTGGTCGCCGACACAATTTGAAAGGACAAGTCATGCCAGCGCTATTGGATACCGTTGATCCCAACGGGCTCGAGGAGTTCTCGGTCGTTTTTACGGATCGGTCCTTGAATCACATGTCTGTCCAATTTCAACAGATTATGCGTGGTATTTCGGGGATGTTGAAAGACGTCTACAACGCGGATGCCGTCGCGATTATTCCCGGCGGGGGTACTTTCGGGATGGAAGCCGTTGCCCGCCAATTCGCACGCGACAAGAATGTACTGGTTGTTCGGAATGGGTGGTTTTCCTATCGGTGGAGCCAGATCATTGAGACTGGTGGTCTGACGGCGTCGGCGACGGTGCTCAAGGCTCGACAGGTGGGGAACTCCAGCCCTTCGCCTTTTGCCCCAGCCCCGATTGAAGAGGTTGTCGCGGCCATTCGTGAACAGCGTCCCGAAGTGGTTTTTGCGCCCCATGTGGAAACGTCGGCAGGTGTCATTCTGCCAGAAGGGTATGTGACGGCGATGGCCAGTGCCGCTCATGAAGTTGGTGCGTTGATGGTTCTGGACTGCATCGCGTCCGGGTGCGCCTGGGTCGATATGAAGGCTACCGGTGTAGATGTTTTGATCTCGGCTCCGCAAAAAGGCTGGAGCGCGTCGCCCTGCGCCGGTTTGGTCATGATGTCAGAACGCGCGGAAGGGCGGCTGAACGAAACATCGTCCGACAGCTTTGCGATTGACCTGAAGAAATGGCGTCAGATCATGGTGGCCTATGAAACAGGTGGACATGCCTATCACGCCACAATGCCGACGGACGCATTGCGCGATTTCCACGATACGATGGTCGAAACCAAAGACTATGGGTTTGAAAAGCTGCGCGATGCGCAATGGGCGTTGGGGGACGGTGTTCGCGCGATGCTACAGGAAAAAGGTGTGATTTCTGTCGCCGCAGACGGCTTTGGCGCGCCGGGCGTTGTGGTCAGCTATACTGCCGATCCCGAAGTTCAAAACGGTAAGAAATTTGCTGCCTTGGGCATGCAGATTGCAGCCGGTGTTCCACTGCAATGTGATGAACCCGAAGGTTTCAGCACTTTCCGGCTAGGTCTGTTCGGGTTGGACAAGCTCTATGACGTTGATGGAACGATTGCCCGTTTGAGGCGTGTTCTGGATCAGGTTCTTTAAGCGTCGGGATTCAGCGCACGCCAAGACCCATCTGCATCAGTGTCTTGCGCACTGGCGGCAAGGAATAGAGAGCATTCAGGCCCATCGCCCGCGCATCTCTCAGCGGGCGCGTTTCTATCATGGAGGCGCGGTTGAGAAGGTCGATGCCCTTGACCCTCATCGCGATCTCGGTGTGGCGGGCTTTGTGGTAGGCATCCAGCATTTGCGTGTCACCCAGACCGTCCGGCCGCGCCTGTGCATGGTCAAGCAGGCTGCGCAGATCGCCCAGCGACATGTTCAAACCTTGCGCGCCGATAGGCGGCACGACATGCGCGGCCTCGGCCATCAAAGCGATCCTTTCCCCGGACAGACGTTCCGCCGACTGGCTGATGATCGGCCATATGGTTCGCCGTGACGCGAGTTTGAGCGGCCCGAACAACCCGCAAGAGCGTTCGGTCATGGCGGCCTCAAACGCCTGTGGTTCGGTGTTCAGCAATTCAACGGCGCGCGGTCCACGCTCCATCCACACGACTGCGGACGAAGGTTGACCCTGCCAGTCCGGAAGCGGGACCAGAGTGAAAGGGCCACCGGATCGGTGAATCTCGGTCGAGACGTTGTCGTGCGGAATGGGGTGCGTAACCGCAAAAGCCAACGCCTTCTGCCCGTAACGCGTTGTTTGTACAGAAATTCCGGCTGCTTCGCGCATCGGAGAGCCGCGCCCATCGGCGGCCACAACAAGTTTGCAGGAAACGCGGCTGCCATCACTCAGACCAACACGGGCATGAGCCGTGCGTGTGAAAAGGCTGACGGTTCCGGTGCCGGGACGGAAATCGACATTTGGAAGTTCGGCCAGACGGTTCACCATCTCGCGGCGCAGCAACCAGTTCGGCAGGTTCCACCCGAACGGCTGATCAGAAATGTCGGCGGCGTCAAAGTCCCGTACAACGCGCGGTTCAGGAACGTCGCCGCCTGCATCCACGATACGCATGATTTGAAGAGGGGCCGCATGTGGGGCCAGTTTCTCCCACAGCCCGCACTGTTCAAGCAGCCCGCGCGCGGGCTGCAGAAACGCCGTGGTCCGCATGTCAGAGCCGTCGACATCGCGTTCGGTAATAGGTGGGGCGGGGTCGACGCATACTACGTCGAATCCGGCTGTCCCAAAGGCTGCCGCAGCAGTCAAACCGGCGATCCCGCCGCCGGAAATCAGGATGTCACAGCTGTCGGTCATGGACTCGGTCTCCGTATCTTGGGCAGAACCTAGTGCGGTTCCAAGGCACGCGCCAAGTGACATCCTGTCCCGTGTCTCAGCCTCGTGAAATGAGGATGAGGATCAGGAACATCACCGGCACCATCATAACGGCAGGGATGTAGAGGCCCGGCAGACCGAACAAAAGGGCCGAACAGCCCCACATGCTGAAGATCGCCAGGGCGGTATAACCCCAATCTTCGGCCTCGCCATGGGCGGCGTCTTTGGCCATCCAGCCAAACAGGGGAATTGCAAACAATAGGCGCTGCCAGATTGGCAGGCGCCGAGGGGCCTCGATCACGCTCATGGATATCTCCGATTCTGTTCGTCGCTGAGGCGCATATAGGGGCGATGCTGCACCTGCAAAATGTGCAGAACGTCGCAGTGCGACAGCCTATCGCAGCCGAGCGAGAAACGCGGTCAGATCGTCCGTATGATGGTGGATATGGTCGGCTTTGTGCGGCTCGGGCGCGACGTGGACAGTGCGCATTCCCATTTCGTGCGGAGCCGCCAGATTACGGGGATCATCCTCGAACATGGCCGCCTTGGTCGTGTCGATGCCATCCTGCTGAAAAATCGCTTCAAACGCAGCTTTTTCCGGTTTTGGGCGGTAGCCTGCATGTTCAACGCCATAAATCGCGTCGAAAAGTCCGTTCAAGCCGCGGGCCTCAAGCACACGTTCCGCATATGGTGCGCTGCCGTTTGTATAAACAATCCGTCGGCCGGGTAGCGAACGTATGTGATCCGCCAGTTCTGCATCGGGGTCCATGTGGCTCGTGTCCACTTGATGAACGGCATGCAGGTATGGGTCGGGGTCCAGATCATGTTCTGCCATCAAACCCGCCAGCGTCGTGCCATATTGACGCCAGTACTGCGAACGCAAACGATCCGCCTCGGCCCGGTCCACGCCAATGGCCTGCACCACGTAGTCGGTCATCAGCACCTCGATCTGATCGAACAGGCGCATGTGGGGCGGGTACAGAGTATTGTCGAGGTCGAACACCCATTGGGTGACGTGAACAAAAGCAGGTTTGACCATGCCTAGGGTTTAGGCCGCTGTGAACTCGTTTTCAATGCTGCACTTGATTGGTGGGGGCTGAGACGGATAGACAGGTCCGAACGAGGAGACGAACCATCCCATGCCCCAGTCCAAACAGTCCAACAGGGACGCCTACAGCCTAATCTTGGAAGCGATCGACGTCGGGGTTTACAAACCCGGCGACCGGTTAGTTGAAAGCGAACTGGCGGAACGGTTCGGGGTATCCCGGACACCAATCCGCGAAGCTCTGCAACGTCTGGAAACGCAGTCGCTTCTGGAACGGGACGGGCGGTCGTTGATCGTGGCCTCGCTGGACCACAACCAGATGGCCGAACTTTACGTGGTGCGACGCGAGTTGGAGGGGTTGGCGGCAAGCCTGGCGGCAAAACACGCCACCGAGGAAGAAATCAAGGTTCTGCAGGACATGGTGGCCGCGGACGACGCTTTGGTAGACGATCCGACGGCATTGTCTCGTGCCAACCGCCGGTTCCACGAACAGATCCACTTGGCCTCGCACAACCGTTATCTGGTTCAACAACTGGATCTGGTACACCGAACGATGGCTTTGATGGCAACGACCTCTTTGGCCGTGCAAGGTCGCGGTGAAATTGCTCAGAGCGAACACAAGGGCATCGTTGAAGCGATTGCCGCCCGTGATGAGGTAGCAGCGGCACAAGCTCTGAAAGAGCATATCTCGGTTGCTTTCATGACCCGCCTTAAGCAGGATGCTGTGCGCCGCGAAAACTGAGCCCCATCAAGGGGCATTCTCTTCGCTGGCCTGACCGTGCTGGGTTTTGTCCCAGAAAAACGGGTTTCCGATCAATTCCCACAGGGCTTTGTACGCTGCTGCGACTCCAAGTGGAAAATACAGCGGCATGGTCGGCACCCAAGGTACAAGGAACCGCCGCTCGCGGGCGCAGACCGCTAGAATGCCCACAACGAGGCTTGTGAGTTCTGCCGCCATAAACAGGTAAATCAGCCAAACCATTATGCCGTGCGGCATCAATGCGTCCAGAGGACTGTTGAACCCAAGGGCAGTAAGCCAGAACACCCAAAGCGCCGGAGCCAGCAGAAACTGCCCGACTGTGCCTAGAAAGAACGCCTGAAAGCCCAGGAATTTCAGAAACCCGAGCTCTTTCCACAGCCGAACCGGGGCGCGCATGTGAACGAGATATGTGACCATGAACCCCTTGAGCCAGCGAGAACGCTGCTTCACCCAAGGCCAGGCGCGGAAATTGGCCTCCTCGAATGTTGTGGTATCCACCATTTCGGCGCGGTATCCCGCACGGCTTAATCGGACGCCAAGGTCGGCATCTTCCGTAACATTGTGGGCGTCCCATCCACCCAGCTCTAACAGCTTGTCACGCCGGAAGAAAAATGTCGTACCTCCCAGCGGCACCACAAGGCCCATGCGCGCGATGCCTTGCAGCAGAACGCGGAACCAACTGTTATATTCGATTGTAAAGCAGCGCGACCTCCAGTTGGTGCGCTGGTTGTAGTAGTCCAGCACCCCCTGAAGGCAGACAACGTCTTTGTCCGCGTTGGCGAAGTGCGCCACCACCCGTTCGATCTGATCGGGCTGAGGCGCATCTTCGGCGTCCCACACGCCCAAAATGTCCCCTCGGCAAAAATCCAACGCGTAATTCATGGCTCTGGGTTTGGTGGTCAGCCCATTCAGCGCGGGCACCTCTATAGTTCTGATCCACGAGGGTAGGTCCACGTCGGCCAAAACAGTGCGTGTCACCTCGTCAGTTTCTTCAAGAACCAAAATGACGTCCAGCAATGCCTTTGGGTACGTCAGGCGTTGCAGCCTTTGTATCAGGGCGTTAGCGATTTCCTTTTCCTTGAACAAAGGAACCATGATCGACACGCAGGGCAGCGGGTTGGGTAAAACGTGGCGGTTACTTGTATCGCGCTTGGTTTGATGAACCAGAAAAGCGATCAGTCCGCACAGGCGAAGCCCAAAGAAAAGGATCAACGAACCTATTGCGGCCGTCAAAAGCAACAAAAGACCCGCATCTGGAAAGCAGATGAACAGGGCGGCCACGCCAATCAGTACCGCCGTAGGTCCGGCACGTGCGCGGGGCGTCCAGGTTCGGCAACTGTGCCTTTCGTTCACGCGCGTCTCGGCAGCGGCTGCAAGGGTTGCCGCAAAGGTGGCTGCAATCGCGCGATCTATCTCGTTGGGCGCGGCAAGAACGGGTATGGCAGTAAAATCAGCGCCATTCAGATGTTCTCGAACGGAGGCAAAGCGATCGGGCCGTGCGGTCGCGACCAACAGGATTGGCCCTACGCGCATCCAGGGGATGACGTTGTGCTCAAGCCAAAAGCTGACTGGCTTGATGGAACACAGTTCTTCGGAAGGGGGCAAATTCGTTAGGTCAGCGAATTGAAGATGATTTTGGTCGGCAAGCGCGTTCATCACATCCTGGCGGCTAACCCATCCTTTCGCCACAAGGATCTCACCCAGCGCAACATCCTGTCCGGACCTTAGATCTAGGGCAGAGTCGAGCTGCGCTTGCGTGATCAGGCCACGATCAATCAGGCAGGCGCCCAGAGGTTTTCTGTCCTGCGCAGATATCGGCGGGGCGTGAACGAAGCGCCGCTGGTTCAGCTCGACCATGAAAAAACCCTGACACGTTTTACCGGCGTCAGGGTTGATCAATTAAGGTTAACAGCCCGTTAACTTTAGGCGTGAAAGCGTTTACGCCTGCGCCTTATTGCTTGCCATAGCCTCGGCAAAGCGCTGGAACAGGTAAAAGCTGTCCTGTGGACCGGGCGAAGCCTCGGGGTGGTATTGCACCGAATAGACCGGACGATCCGTCATGCGAATTCCGCAGTTCGATCCGTCGAACAACGAGCGATGCGTTTCCACTACGCCCTCGGGCAAAGACTGCGCGTCGACGGCAAAACCGTGATTCATCGAGGTGATTTCGACCTTTCCAGTCTCAAGGTCTTTAACCGGGTGGTTCGCACCATGGTGACCGTGGTTCATTTTGACCGTCTGTCCACCTAGCGCCAGCGCCAACATCTGGTGACCGAGGCAGATGCCAAAGACCGGCAGGTCGGTCGTATTCAGAACTTCCTTGATCATCGGCACGGCGTACTCGCCGGTTGCCGCCGGATCGCCGGGACCATTGGATAGGAACACCCCGTCGGGATTGTGCGCCAAAACTTCGGCTGCAGTCGCTGTCGCTGGCAGAACGGTCACATCGCATCCGGCTGTTGCCAGACACCGCAGGATATTTCGCTTTGCGCCGAAATCGACGGCGACAACCTTGTGAGCAGGGGCTTCCTGGCGTGTGTAGCCATCGGGCCATGCCCACCGCATCTCGTCCCAACGGTAGCTTTGCGCGCAAGTAACTTCTTTGGCCAGGTCCATCCCTTCCAAACCTGAGAACCCGCGTGCGGCAGCAACCAGCGCCTCAATATCGAAATTGCCCTCGGGGTCATGGGCCAGTGCAACGTGCGGCGCACCTTGTTGGCGGATAGCCCGGGTCAGGCGGCGTGTGTCGACGCCGCCGATCGCGATACGACCGCGACGCGCCAGCCAGGATTTCAACTCCTCAGAAGAGCGCCAGTTTGAGGCATCGGTCGGATCCCACTTGACGACCATGCCAGCCGCAACCGGATCGTTCGTCTCGTCATCTTCGGGGTTCACTCCGACGTTGCCGATATGTGGGAAAGTGAAGGTCACGATCTGCCCCGCATAGGACGGGTCGGTCATGATTTCCTGATAGCCTGTCATGGCGGTGTTGAAGCACAGTTCCGCTACGGTCTGTCCGGTAGCGCCGAAGCCCATTCCGTAGAACAGTGTTCCATCGGCCAATGCCAGACATGCGGTGGGCTTGGTCGGGGGGTTCTGTGCCATTGGGCGACTCTCCTGCAGGGTAAATCGGCGCATACCTAAGGGGGTTGGGCGCTTGGGTCAAGCCTGTTCAAATTTTGGGCTATTGTTGAAAATCAATGGGTTAGCTATATTTGTTCCCTGTTGTATCACGCTTTTTGTTTATATATGGTCGTGGTTCCTTTTCCATGGGGATGGACAGATCATATGGATATGCGATCAAGGGTGAACTCAGCCCTGAAGCAAGCAATGAAAGATAAGGATGCCGAGCGTTTGTCGACGCTGCGGCTGATTAATGCCGCAATCAAGGATCGTGACATCGCGTCACGCGCCTCTGACAACGAAGAGGCGAAGGGCTGCGGCGATGCTGAGGTTCTTGAAATCCTTGGCAAAATGACCAAGCAGCGCAAGGAAAGTGCTCGGGCCTATGAAGAAGGCGGGCGGCTTGACCTCGCTGAACGGGAACTTCGTGAAGTCGAGGTGATCGAGGAGTTTTTGCCCAAGCAACTGGATGATGATGAGGTATCTCAGGCCATCCAAACGGCAATTTCTGCGACCGGGGCTGGGTCGATCCGCGATATGGGCAAAGTGATGGGCGAACTAAAAGCGCGTTACACTGGCCAGATGGATTTCGGAAAAGTCGGCCCGATGGTCAAGGATCAGCTCTGCTCGGCCTCTGCTGGCGGCTGCTGACACAGTTTAAGCCTTGGAATATTTACTGCGCGACTGGTTCGCGCAGTTTTTTTGTGAGGTCGTCGAACAGGGCGATCCGTTCCTCCTCGGTCAGAAATGCGCCAATTTCGACTTCGCGCCCGTCTCCGGTCAGGGTGACGTAGTTGGGGACTGGACCACCTTGCTTGTGCATTGCTGGCCGCGCCCAGTATCGGTTGCAGGTCCATTCTTGCTGACCTCGGCCGGGATGATGATGGACAAGGCGGGCTTGCGTACCGGTCAGGGTGAATACTTCAAAAACGCTGCGCGACCGATAATTCGACTGGAGTGCAAGCCACAGGCCCAGCACAGTCAGCAGCAAAAAAGGCAGAAGCCCCCACAGCAGCGCGGACCCCAGCACCGCCATCAAGGGTATGAGGCCGAACAAAAAGACCGACAACACCACACGTACCGCCCATCGCGGCGGCAACGAGTTGTGCGGCCAAAGTCGCAGTTCCAGCTCTGAGCCAGAGGTTTGAGTCCATTGGTAGGGCATGTTCGGAAAATAGCGTAAGGGTTGTCGAAGTCGAAGGTAAATGATCAAATAACATGACCGACGCGCGCCCAGGACAGCGCGTCGTCGAGCCGGTCGTCGCCCCAGAAAACCTCACCCCGGACGACGAGGCTGGGCGCGCCAAATACTCCAAGCCGGGTTGCTCGGTCGGTCTGGAATTCCAGAGCCGTAACCGCGTCGGGGCTTCGTGCGCGAGCCAGTGTCAGGCGAGGGTCTTGCTGGCATCGCAACAAAGCCTCGGATTGAGCCGCCTCGCTGCCGGCCTCGACCCCGTCTTCAAACCAAATGCGGTATAGGTTCTGTGTGAAATCCTTGCCCCAGCCATCCTGCAAGCCCAAAAGCGCTATCTGGTTGGCGAGTGCGAGGTCTGAGATGGGGTAGGGCGCGGGCAGTTGGGCGTGAATATGATACTTGGCTGCCCGACGTTCGATATCGCGCCACATGTATGCCGACTTAACAGGTTTACCGGCAAACGGGATGTTCTGCTGTTTGGACATAACTGTGCGCACATTGAATGGGCGCCACGTCACTGAGACGCCATTCTCGGCGCACCAATCGTCAATACGCATGATCGTCAGGAAGCTGTAAGTGCTGCCAATGGAATACCAAAAATCAATTTCGGGCATCTTACCCCTCCGGGTTGCCGGATGTGTGCCCTAAACAGAATAGCGCATTTTGACTGTTCTGGCGAATTTCTCATCGAGGGAAGCGAGCAAAGAAAAAACCCCGCCGAGTTGGGCGGGGTTTTCTAAGGGTATCGAAAGGGGATCAGTGCGCGTGACCTTTATCCCAGTCTTCCTGCTTGGGCAGCTGCTCGAACGTGTGTTCGGGCGGCGGTGTGGGCAGGGTCCATTCCAGCGTATCCGCATATTCGTTCCACGGGTTCGGACGTGTTTCTTTCGCGCCGCGCAGCAGGGCGTAGATCACGATGCCGAAGAACAGCAGGAACGAGGCGAACGAGATGAACGCACCAATCGACGACACGAAGTTCCACTGAGCGAACGCTTCGGGATAGTCGATGTAGCGGCGCGGCATGCCCTGACGTCCCAGGAAGTGCTGTGGGAAGAAGGTCAGGTTGGCGCCGATGAAGAACAGCCAGAAGTGTACCTTGCCCCAGAATTCCGAGTACTGACGACCGGTCATCTTTGAGAAGTAGAAGTACACTCCGGCAAAGATCGCGAACACTGCGCCCAAGCTCATCACATAGTGGAAGTGCGCCACGACGTAGTAGGTGTCGTGATAGGCACGGTCCACACCGGCTTGCGACAGCACAACGCCAGTCACACCGCCAACGGTGAACAGGAACAGGAAGCCGAAGGCAAACAGCATCGGGGTTTTGAACTCGATCGAGCCGCCCCACATGGTTGCGATCCACGAAAAGACCTTAACGCCGGTCGGCACCGCGATGACCATCGTGGCCAGCATGAAGTACGCCTGCTGACGCAGCGACATGCCAACGGTGTACATGTGGTGTGCCCAAACGACGAAGCCCAGAACACCAATCGCGATGATCGCCCAGACCATCGGCAGGTAACCGAAGATCGGCTTGCGCGCGAAGGTGGCAATCACGTGGCTGATGATGCCGAAACCGGGCAGGATCACGATATACACTTCCGGGTGGCCAAAGAACCACAGGATGTGCTGATACAGGATCGGATCGCCGCCACCAGCCGGATCAAAGAAGGTGAAGCCAAAGTTGCGGTCCATCAGCAGCATGGTGATCGCGCCCGCCAGAACCGGCAGCGACAGAAGAATCAGCCATGAGGTGACGAAGATCGACCAGCTGAACAGCGGCACCTTGAACAGGGTCATGCCCGGGGCACGCATGTTCAGGAAGGTGGTGATCATGTTGATCGCGCCGAGGATCGAGGAGGCGCCCGAAACGTGAACGGCAAAGATCGCAAGGTCCATGGACATGCCGCCCTCGGTCGTGGACAGCGGCGGGTAAAGCACCCAGCCAACGCCGGAACCGAGCTGGTCGTTGCCACCGGGGCTCAGCAGCGAGGCCACACCCAGAGAGGTACCGGCAACATAAAGCCAGAAGGACAGGTTGTTCATCCGCGGGAACGCCATATCCGGCGCACCGATCTGCAACGGCATGAAATAGTTGCCAAATCCGCCAAATAGGGCAGGGATGACCACGAAGAACATCATCAGAACACCGTGATAGGTGATCATAACGTTCCACAGGTGACCGTTCGGGGTACATGGGTCCGCCATGAACCCTTCAAGGCACATATACTGCACACCGGGGTGCATCAGCTCGAGCCGCATGTAGACGGTCATCGCCACCGAGATAAACCCGGCCAGCGCCGAGAAGATCAGGTAGAGAATCCCGATGTCCTTGTGGTTGGTCGACATGAACCAGCGGGTAAAGAACCCTCGCTGGTCTTCATGATCGTGACCATGAATGGCTGCGTCTGCCATTAGGTGCCTCCTGTTACAATTCTACCGCGCAGCCGGACCTCTCCGGCGCGCGGGATTCCTGCTGGTTTTAGAATGTGGAGAGGGTGCCTTCAATGGTCGAGTTTGATCTGGATCAAGATTAATTGTCGCGGGTAGAGGCGTGACCCGCGCGTTTCCATTCAAATTCATCGTCAATCTGGGAACTGGCAGCGGAATTTCAAGGCCGGAATTTCTGTGTTGTTTCTCGACTTGACCCTTCGAGGGTCGAGCCGCAGAACTGTAGTCAACACCGCAATCGGAGAGCTGATATGACCGCCTATGACCCAGAGAACATCTTTGCCAAGATATTGCGTGGGGAAATTCCCGCGACCCGCGTCTACGAGGATGATGAAACACTTGCATTCATGGATATCATGCCGCGTGCGGATGGGCATCTTCTGGTGATCCCCAAGACCCCGTGCCGCAATATCCTGGATGCATCCCCCCAACAGTTGGCCTCTGTCACCGCTACAGTTCAGAAACTCGCTAAGGCGGTGGTCGCGGCGTTTGACGCAGATGGTGTAACCGTCCAGCAGTTCAACGAAGCTGCAGGCGGGCAGGAGGTCTTTCACCTGCATTTCCATGTTCTGCCACGCCACGAAGGGGTCTCGGTCCGTGCGCCGGGGAAAATGGGTGACTTTGACCTCATCGCGGAACACGCCGAAAAGATCAAAACCGCGCTTGGCTGAGTCGTGTCGCGCTTTGTCTACGACATGCGTCGCAGCGGTGGACGATATTGCCGCGGTTGTGTGGGCTGTGGGGCCGGCGTTTTGCCTACCCACGTCCTAAGGCTAAAGCTGAAAGAAAGTGCGGTGGCGGATAGGCGCGTCTGTTTGGAGGCCACTAAATAGAATTGCCGTTCCGATTTGGGGTCGGAACGGCAGACACTCTATAAAAGACTTTTCCGTTTCGCGGTTGACCCACGAGTACCGGTTTAACACACCACTCACTCTAGAACGGTGAATATATAGTACCCCCAATCGGCCATCCTGTATCCCCAAGAATTAATTTTAGATGAATTTGGCCCAAACATACCCGGCTTACCGTCGAATTGTGGGTCTTTTGGGAAACAGAGCCGGTCAAATATGCGTTATTGTTGATTAATTCCTACGCAACGTCGATTCGATTCCGGTCAGGCCGAGACCGAGTCGAACACCTCGGTGAAGGTTTTTCGCAACGCTGAGTCCACATCCGCCATGGTCACCGGCAAGCCCAAATCCACGAGCGACGTGACCCCGTATTCCGAGATGCCGCAGGGTACGATCCCGGTAAAATGGTCGAGGTCAGGTTCGACATTGATCGAGATTCCGTGGAAGCTGACCCATTTGCGAAGACGCAGGCCGATGGCGGCCACCTTGTCTTCGGCGGGTTGCCCAGTGGCAGTCAGTGGTTTGTCGTCCCGCCGCACCCAGACACCGACGCGCCCGTCTCGGATTTCGCCTTGAACGTTGAATTCAGCGAGGGACGCGATCACCCATTCTTCGAGCTGTTTGACAAAGCGCCGGACATCTTTGCCGCGCTTGTTCAGGTCGAGCATGACATAGGCAACGCGCTGGCCGGGGCCGTGATAGGTGTATTCTCCACCGCGCTTGCTTTCATAAACCGGAAAGCGGTCAGGGTCCGTCAGGTCCTCGATTTTCGCGGATGTGCCGGCCGTATATAAGGGGGGATGTTCCAACAGCCAGACACACTCATCAGCCTCGCCCGCAGCAATGGCCGCCACACGCGATTCCATAAAGGCCACAGCCTCGGCATAGTCGGTCAAACCGTCTGTGATTTTCCACTCCATGCGGGCCTCTTACCGTGCGTAGACGAGTTGGAAAAGGGGTTATGCAGCTTCGGCCAAACAGCGCTGAAGTATCTGAACGTATGCATCGGTTCCCTGCGCGCCGGTCAGAAGGTATTTGCCGCCGAAAACCATTGAAGGTACGCCTGAAATTCCTCGACTGGTCCAGAACTGTTGTTTCTGGCGGACGGGTGCTGCATGTGCGCCGGATGTCAGAGCCTGCTGCGCGGCGGTCCGGTCCAGGCCGACGGCTTCGGCGGTCTCCAGCAAAACCTCAATGTCCGAGACATCGCGTTGATCGGTGAAGTAGGCTTTGAACAATTCCATCTTCAGCGGATGCTGGCGGCCCTGTGTTTCGGCCCAGTCCAGCAACTGGTGCGCTGCAAATGTGTTAACCATTCTGCTGTCGTCGTGAAACCGGAAGTCAAAGCCCAGCTCGGCTCCGATCTGAGTCAGCCTGTCGCGCGCCTGTTGGCTTTGCTCTGCGGTCGAGCCGTATTTCTCGATAATATGTTCGCGCAGGTTCTGTCCCTCTGGAGGCATGGTGGGGTTCAGCTCGAACGGGTGCCACCTGAGCTGCGCCAGCACGTTTTCCTGTTGCAAGGCAAGATCGAGCTGCCGGAAACCAACGATACACCAAGGGCATACGACATCAGAAACGATATCGATTTGGATGATGGGGCGCTGATCTGGCGTGGTCATGGCTCGGCTCCGGGCGACGTCGGCAACAGGATATCTGTGGTACAGATATGAAAGCTGAAAAGGAATTCAATCCGGCGCGTTTTTGCCTCTTCACATCCCGTTCCGCACCGTCTATACGCGCCTCTACCAAGTCATGGGCAGTGCGGTCGTGGCGGAATTGGTAGACGCGCAGCGTTGAGGTCGCTGTGGGGTAACACCCGTGGAAGTTCGAGTCTTCTCGACCGCACCAACATTCACTACAAAAAAGATTTACTATCATTCGCTTGCGCGCGACTCGATGAACGTTTCCTCCCCATTTTGATCGCCATTGACGCACAAAGGCGGGTATTTTTTGGTTGCAAATACGCATATGGGGAAGCCAGTATCTACTTGCCAAGCGATGCGCACCCTGCAGGGGAGAAGAATTAAAGAGCGCAACTGCGCCGCGTGTCAGAGGCATCAACGTTGGAGCGGGGACGCTCGACGCACTTTGTGCACGGGGGTGTCTCGCCTCAAGCCCTGAGGCCCCAAACCTGGTCGCGGAATTGGCCCCGCGTTTTTTTCACCTTCGGGGCCGGGGCATCATCACTAAAATTCCAACTTCTCGGCTCCAACCAAAACGGAGACGAGAAAATGTTAAAACTTCTGACCGTTGAAGAGAAAGCTGCTGAGCTTTCCGTATCAACAGAGACCCTGCGCCGCTGGCGGCACGAAGGGCGCGGCCCGACCTACGTCCAGCACGCGAGCGTGATCCGGTATTTTCCCGAGCCGTCGCGCGAGGAAGCAGAAGCCAAGGCCAAAAGCGAATGAAGCGCAACACTGGTTACTTACGTCGTTACAATCAGGATCAGCCCAAAAAATTCAAAGATCGTTTCCATGCGACGCTGAAGGCGCCGTCTGTGGAAAATCAAGATTTCTTGAGATTGTGCCGTTCACAACCCAGTTATCTCCCGATCTTACTCGGCACCTGTTGCACTAACAATTCACACAAGAACATCGCTCACGGTCTCCCGAGCGACCGAGAAAAGTGTGTTGCCGATTGTCACGGCTGCGGCCAAGGCGATCCAATCACTGACGATCAGCCAAATAAAAAAGCCTCTTCAGATAGTTGCTACGTGTGCGGTTTTGTTCTGGCCATAGGGCAAGCTCCTCAACGGGAGCCGATCCAACATGAGAGGGTCTGAAAATGGCGTCAGATAAGGAAGCAAAAGCCGTACGAGCTGCCAAAAGGATTGCTAAGATCAAACTGATGGGCCGCGACCCCGAAACCATCACCGATCAAGAGATCATGGATACTTACCATCCGGGGCTGGCAGATACGATCATATCTAGTCAGATGAAGGCCCGAAAACTCACAGAAGATGAAGTAGCGCAAATCCACATTGAACAAGAAGATCGTTACTTAACAATGATGCGCCGCAAACTGAATGATGCCTTCAAGAATGTCGTTAATATCGACGCTACTAGGTACACGCCAGCCAAGTCCACTGAGCAGATCATAGCAGACAACATTTGGAAACCGTCAGATGTTCCCGAGCACGGTATCGATCGAATAATCGGTCCTTTTGCGGCTGCAGGGTTTGTAACTGTAATCGGCGCCCCGGGAGGGACTGGTAAATCTACCGCTATGGGCACCACGGCCGTGGGCATCGCTGCTGGGCAGCATATCGTTGGATGGGGTGTTAACCGCAAAGCGCGCGTCGCTTACCTGCAGGCGGAGGACAACACCGATATGGTTCGCAGAGCGCTTCGCGCGATCGCCCAGGAACACGCTGTCTTCGACAAAGACGTTGAAGAACGCCTGATGGTACTCGGGGCGGATCGGGTGCGCGAATGGCTTGGAAAGGAGACACAGGCACTGCAAGAGAGGAGAGAGGGCGGGGTGAAGATTAACCCGTCCTTCATGGGTAAACTTCGTGAAATGATCCAGCTCGGAGCTTTTGATGTGGTCGTAATCGATCCTTTGGCCGTTCTTTACGGCGGCGCAAAAGTGACCAACGAAGCTCAGAACCTACTAATTCGGGCGTTCGGTGATCTAGCGGAAGAACTTATGGTTTCGATTATCCTTGTAGTTCATATGAGGAAGCTCGACCCGAACAAAAAAGCCCATGTTTCTGATCTTAAGCATGGTGGCGAGTTAAGCGACGCGGCGCGTATAGTGTCGGTCATGAACCGCTTGACCAAAGCCGAGCAAGACGAATGGCGTGACCGGCAAGAGCACGATCCAAAAGACGTGGTCGAACTCAAAATAGGCAAATCCAACATCGGCCCCGACGGCATTCGCACATTCATGGCCAAGAAGGTGCAGCAAGTTACCTGTCAGGACGGTAGCGTTGAAGATGTTGTCGTCATGGTGCCAGCAATAAGGCCATTTGGGCGGCAAGAGCAGGCCGATTTCGATCTTTGGAAGGTGCTGCAGCCGATCCTTGATGAGCGGTTCATAGGTAAGCGTAAATCAACCCACGCTGATAGTCTAAAAGAGGTGGTCGATGAGATTGATGACGGGAATAAATACGACACCGAATTAGTCATCAAGGATATGTTTCAGCGGGAATGGATTACGGAGGTCAAAGAGAACCCCAAGAGTGCTACCAGCAGGACGAAGATCATAAGGATCATTGCTGGTTTAAATGCACCGGATTTGGGTTGAAATTGTACGGTACGAAAAGAGTTCCCTATATATTGTTCCCGTACCCGTACATCTCCGCTGATATTCTCTTGGGGTAGGGTAGTTCCGCAGGGCTACTCTACCCTAACTGCGTTTATATCGCGATTTGAATGGAGCCTCGGTGTAAGAGCTTTAAACTGCGATGCCGGTTCTAAAAAGCCGCTCCAAAAAAAAGGAATAGCGTGAACGGTCGATATGGCGGTTTTCATCAATTTCCGATCAGCGTGCTCGACCAAATTGGAGTAACTATCATCGAGCATTTCCCAGTGTGATACCCTAGATAACCATGACTTGTCGCTGCCCCAGACAAAAAGTTTTCAAGCGTGGCTAGCGCGCCCATTTACCCTGGTCCAAGAGGCCAACTTGCGTTTGTGCCTCAATCCACGCCCGAGTACCCAATCTACCATCCATGCGTGCCCATAGCGAAAGCAAAAACCTCTCATGATCTGGTTCTGGTACTAGCTTTGCCCAATTGCGAGTAAACTCACGCTCGACATCTTTGGGAACATTGTTCACTGCCTTGCGTGCTAGCCGCCGCCCCATCTTCAACATTCGGTTTCGTAAATTGGTCGCATTCACAGGAGGCAAGGCTTCTTGACGATTTGTTATGCAGCGCCCACCGGCGCCATGCATCCGGCATACGGTCCAGCCCGGCCTTCGGCAACGTCGGCATCTTTCGCCACTTCGTTTACTGGTCGCGGTACACTGCAGATCAGGGTACCGCGACGGTGAGAACCTAATTGTCAGCATATAGCGTCCAAGTTACCTAACCCGTGGAGAGAGGCTAAACTAGGATCCCAGCTTGTGCCAATAAACACTTTTTTGAGGGACTCTGTAAGGATCGCTTTAGAAAACAGGTAGTTCGCAAATGCTTGAGTGGCAGAGCAGACAATCTGCGACATTGTATAGAGATCTATTGTCCAAAGGTAATTTCGCGAACAGCTTGGTAGTAGTTTTGACAGACAGTCATGTCCTGCCAAAAGATTGAATTTTCGTCCGACTGACCGTGCGCAGCACGCTCTTTGAACTTCAGGTCCTGAAGCAGGTTCCCGACATAAATTACGCGCGGTTGTGCGAATTCTTTCAACGCCTTGTCCATTGAAACTTCGCTACGTACTGCAATTGCTGAAGCGCCAGCGATCATCATTGTACTCGCTTGTGAGGTGAAGGTTTCAGCCATGTGATTAAGTGCGGGGGTAGCCAAAGCATCCTTCGCGGCGCTGTAGTAGATGGCAGAGCAGCGTATTCCAAAATCTTCGACATATTGAAACGCTTCTGCCTGAGTAACGTTAGGTCTAGTCCAAACGCTATGGTCAACGATTTGGTTTAACGGCGTAATATCCTGAGCCAGCGCTTGAGTCGCCGAAGATGCGACGAGCGCGGCTATAACAAAAGTACTCTTCATAGCTAATCCTCATTATGTCGACGGATTGCGAAAGCCGTTGCGCCGACTTGGCGCTCAATATTCGACCTCGAAACTGTCCTTCGTTGGCGATCTAAGTCTCACGCGCTTGATGTGCTTTTTGTTTCCGGCCAAACCTTTGTTAAATCGTGCCAAAAATCGTTGGATTTTGGGTGAGCGATTGTCTGGCAACTAGCAGGCTGTTGTGTCTGATATTGGTACGCGCTACAAAAGCGGAGCATCAAGAGCCGGAGTTTCCGGCACCAACCTGCTTCTCCAGCAAGGTGGTAGCCCGTAGGGCGATGCGGCTGAAAAAGGCAACAAAAGGAGATAGCCGTGACCCAGCGTAAGATCGATGAAACCTTAGTCAGTCGCCGCAGTTTTGTTGCATGCGTCGCTGTAGTTCCAATGGTTGTCAGTTCGGTTGTGCAAGTATCAGGGGCAATAGCACCCACAGTGACTAGTGCAGGTAAATCAACCCAACTAGCAGTCGTTTTCAATGCGAACATGATGCAGAGTTGGGAGTGGTTTTTTGACCTTGCGCCAGCATTAGATGGCACTTTCACTTTGTTTAGTAAACAAGTGTACGAGATCCCTGACGATGAGCCTTGGTTAATAGACCCGCGAACCGGTTTACGCTCAGGACGAGACATTTATCATGCGCTGCAAGCAGAGATTGATCTTGTTGACGCTGGAATGTCGGAAGACATCGTCGAAAGCGCGCAAAAGGCTCTTGCAGAAATTGATCCAGTTCTCGCAGAAGAGTTTTTGGCGGAAGCTATCGAGTGGGGTTTGTGGGAGAGTGACTAATAGTGGCCACGTCAAGTGGAAAGGCGACCCCGGAATGCAAGAATTTATTGTACCTTCAAAAGTTCATTGAGACGCGCTTAAAACGCCAGTCACTTGGGCTGGAATTCCTCACTTTCACGGTGTGACTTTTGGGCTAAAAGGACTGTAGTATTTTGCTAAAATTGAGAGCGAAAATTGAGCATATCTTGGGGTGAGACCTACGCGATTGCGAAAGACTGGCAGACCTTAATAGCTGGCCTAATTGCGCTTTTGGCCGCGCTGCTTACGATCCGCGCAATGCGCCTGCAAGCCAAAGGCGACCAAGAACGACATCTAGATCTACTCGATCGAAAAGAGATGACCTCTCGGGCGCGCATGCCAGACGCGTTAAGCGGAATGGGCGAACATGTCAGGCGGATAGGTAGCTATTTGGCCGGGGAAGTCGCAGAGCTTCCTGACACACCCATTAATTCAATATCTGCACTGAAGGAGGTCATCGAGCATATCGACAACGATGCAGCGCAAAGGACATTTGAGCTGGTTTCCTGGTATCAGGTTTTGCGAGCGCGGGTTTCCAGCGATGCGGCAACGCTTCGTGAGGAAGAAACCTTGTACGATCTCGTATTGCTTCAAGCGTACGTAAACAGCTTGTATGACTACGCTAGAAACGAAAAGCCTAAAGGTCCAAACTCTGATCCGTCGGTCGAAGAGATGTCAAACGCAGTCAAAAATGCTTTCGATATCAGCTTTCGTTCGAAAAACGGAAAGACTTTTGACGATCTGCAGGAGCTGATTGAACGCCGTCATCCGAAGTCTTGAATTCCATTTGGACTTGTGAAGCTTGCTGTGACCGATACGTGCCTGCGTACTCAAGCGTGATGGTCTCGTCTTTTTGGTAAAGATCATGGAGTGACTTATGTTTGATCCGAAACTGGCTGCGGCGTTTGATCGCCGGTCTCGAAGTATCGGCATCTTCCATCTTGATGCCCGGATCATAGTAGACAGCTCCTCTCGCCAATGCCGTAAGCAGGAGCAGGACGTCAGTTCCCTCGCAAAGGTGCACAAGACCACCGTACGCGTACTTGGGTGGTGGAGATCGCATAAGCGAAGGCACATAGACAGCTTTCGCATGCTTTCGGTTCCAGTGTTCAATAATACCTTTGAAACCCCAAGACGCGGCGACACGGTCGAGCCGATCGATCAATAAGATAGCTCCGTTAACATCGGTCAGTTTGCCATTAACACTATCGAAACCGTCTAGAGCCAGTCTTAGTCCCGTTTCGCCATGAAAATCACGATCAACGGCATAAACGCCTCCAAAATTGATGCGATTTGCCTTCCCAGATTTATCCGCATAGCCGTACGACCGGAGGAATGCTTCGATGCCATCGTCGCGATAGACCCCACCTGTCGGTTCTGGTGTCATAAGCGTTACCGGGCTTTTCGGGGCATATTTTTCAAAGTCCCTAACGCCGTACTGCTTTACCTCCCAACCGAGAAAATCAGGTTCAGCATATCCGTTCGGAGAGATGCCCAATTGTGCTTCTAGGGTATAGCCGCCCCCGTTTCGAGCGCTATAGGGCCTACGCTTGCCGTCTGAGTCCATTTTTTGAGACGGGATCCAACCCAATTGGTGAATTCGCAACAACTCACTAAGCAGTGCTGCTTTAGGGTCCATACCGCCACGGCGTAAAGCCTGTAATTCGATAAACACGCCAGAGAGTTCGAGCTGGTCAGAAACTTTTTCCAGTGCCGCAGCAACTGGCATGTCCTGCGAAGCTACATGACCGATCACTCGACCGTCGGGTGTGACGCCGAAAAACAATATCCTTCCTTCGTCACGTGATCTCATTAAAGCAGCTGGAGCGCGTTCCGAGCCTCGAAGAAAGCCAGACATGCGAACTTCGGGGTACTTCGGATAGAGTATCAGCTGAGCGTCAGGTGCTTGAGACAAGCCCTGTTCATCTATCCAAAAGAAGTTCACTAACGCCTTCGCTCGGTCTCGGACTGAACCGGCACGACTACTATCATCTTGCAGGATCGGCCCATGCGGCAGGATGTTCAGCGCCCCGAAGCCACCACCAAGATAGACTTGATTTTTTGAATTGTCGTTTGGAGCGAGCCGTTTTGCATAAAACCTATTTGCTCCGTAATGCGCCATCTGATCCAAGAGGCGACTAATCGGTTCAGTCACTCCCGCGGCCCTCAATGCATAAGTTGTCTGCCGTAGAGGACAGCCACAAGGTCAAAGTGTCAATGATGTCAGAAAGCTCTCTTTTTCTGCGACCTTTCAAGGCACATTCCCAGACGATCGCTCTGCGCCAATTAGATTGTTCTAAATCTATCAATATCTTGGCATCACGCTCTTTATTGCCGCAAATCTTCTTTCGCCAGAACTCAGTCTTCGACTTTGGCCAGCGGAACATTGGGCAACCGTGACCATGCCAAAAACAACCATGCACGAATACTACTGCTCTGTACTTAGGAAAGACGAGATCCGGCTTCCCCGGTAATTTCTTATCATGCAGCCGGTAGCGCAATCCCCGCCCATGTATGGCGCGCCTAATTATCAATTCAGGTTTGGTATTAGTCGCGCGAATGGCCGCCATGTTTCGACTTCGCGTGGAGGGTGAATGGACGTCAGCCAACTTTCCTCAGTTTCTCTTTGTTCATCAGTTCCAACACGTGCGGACGCATAAGCCGCGCCACTTCCGCGAATACCGGTACTGCGACCGAGTTTCCAAATTGCTTGTAAGCTTGGGTGTCAGAGACTGGAATTCGGAAATCATCTCCAAAGCCCATTAAGCGAGCGCATTCCCTCGGCGTAAGTCGACGAGGGTTGTTTCCGTTTCCTCTGCTGACAAGAATTTCTGATCCGTCTTTGTAGTACCTTGCAGAGAGGGTTCTTGCAATGCTGTCACCATCGACGAGACCATACCCAAATCCGTTACCCTTTGCTTTGTGTTTGGCCGCATAATCTTGCAGGTACTTCCAGAGTTTATCGGTTAACGTGTATTTTTGGTTAACGCGAGCATCTTCGCCAAGAGTAAAGTGACCCTCTGGTTGCTCTGAACCATCTTCAGGATGAAGAACGTCCCTCATTCCTCGTCCTGCCTTTCCCGGTAACACAAGGTCTTCAAAGCTAAAATCAACCTCTTCTCGGAAGCCTACTATCACAATTCGTTCCCTGTGCTGTGGAACGAAATTTGCCGCATCGATCACACGAGGATCTGGTACATAATAGCCGAGTTCATCGCGTAGTTTACGCATTATCACTTCAAACGTACGACCCTTGTCATGACTTCGTAGGTTTTTCACGTTCTCCAGCAGGAACGCATCCGGTCTACGACGCTTTAGTATGCGCAGAACGTCGAAGAACAGAGTTCCTTGGGTTTCATCTTCGAAGCCATGCGCCCGACCAAGCGCGTTCTTCTTCGACACTCCAGCAATTGAGAATGGCTGACAGGGGAAACCTGCAACAAGTACGTTGTGGTCTGGGATATCCTCTAAGTCCACATTACGGATATCGCCCTCAATAGGCCGGTTGTCTGCAAAGTTAGCGTGGTAGGTCTGTTGAGCGAACTTGTCCCATTCCGAAGTAAATACGCACGTACCTCCCGCGCTCGACATCGCTTTGCGCAATCCCCCAATACCGGCAAACAGGTCGATGAAAGTGAACGAAGCGTTTTTCTCCGGCACCCGTTTTGCTTCAACTTGCATTTTCATTAGTTTGAGAACTGCGTCACGGGGCGTTTCTTCGCCGCGTTTCCATCGATAAATATGGCCTTCAGAGTAACCGAGGTTTTGTGCAGCGTCTGTGACTGTCCAGCCGCTAAGCTGCATCAACGTTTCGAATTCTGTCATTCTGCTCTTCCCTGCGTCCGCCCGCTCTGGGACGATTTTTGACATACTGTTATGAATAAACCCTTAACGCAAGAACGTTTATGCAACATTTTGTTGTTCTTCGACCCTTCGAGGGAATATCTAGGTGGTGGGCTTTCCGTCTGCTTTTGGAGGTCTACTCACCATTATTGGTACTTTGTTCGGGTTTCCTCACAAAAATGGATGTCTTTCGAAAAAGTTTTTCACCACATGATTTGTGATCTTAGCAAGTGTGCGTGAGGCCGACTGATGGCGATCGGATAGCGCGGCTAAGGTTGGGAGAAGACAAACTTCAGGCGAAAATTTCGGTCCGGATTGTCGGCGCGCCGCGCTCCGTTTCAATTTTGTGTTTTGAGGGGTATCCAGGGGGTGGGGTAACAGGGCAGGAGCGGCCTGTTCAGTGTCGACCATTTGCTTTGATGTGGCAATTCTAGAAAACTGTGAATTCATTGGCGCTAGAGGCGCCAAGTAACCCCGGAAACGCCTTCGAACGAATACATGTTCATGAACCGGAGCTAAGCTGCGATCCGGAATGATCCAAAGGCGCGCGGCCCTTGTTGCTCAGTTTGCGATGAGGTCCAAGATTTCCGGCGTTATGAGTTATAGCATTTTAGACCGATTATTGGGCAGATCGAAGTGTCGGTGTCTACTCCGATCCACAACAAAAAGCGCTCCAAGCTTGTATCAGCGGACGACGTTGTTCGAGTAAGTCAGAACGTTGATAGCTGCGTTGAACCTTTCCCCCGACTGCGTGATCGAGGCTTATTTCGGCTAGGGTCCAGTCTTGCTCGGTCTCAGCGCACCAGTCTCGGAAAGACGAACGAAATCCGTGTGGGCGGAATGGTATTTGTCGCCGTCGGAGAAGGGCAGTCATAGCCATGTCGCTGATTGGCGTACCCCGGTGCCCGCAAAACAAAAAGCCGTCTCTGGACAATGGCAGAGCGGCTTCGACAACTTCTATGGCTGCAGCAGACAGCGGAACTCGAAACTCCAAGCTCGATTTCATGTTTTCGGCTGGCACGACCCATGTGCTGCCATCGAATTGTTCGGCGCGTGCAAACCGAATTGGCGCGGATCGGCTGGCGGTGAGTATCAAAAGCTTAAGCGCTAGATCGACCGGGGAAGAGCCAAGACTGGCCATGAAGACTGGCACATCTACCCACGGCATCGCAGGAATGTGCTTGACTGTATGTCCTTGGCTGCCAAGAAGTAACTTCGCGTTGGCAACGATGGTAGCATCAATCTGCCCCGGGTAGGCCGCCGCCGCGTGGCGAACAACGATCCCGAGCCGATCGGCAGCCTTGCTCGCCGCGGATGTCTTCGAGCGCCAAATAGGTTCTAGTGCGTCACGGATCATTAGAGCGGTCAAATCGGCGACTTTAATGTGTCCAAGCCTCGGCAGAATGTGCATTCGCACTGGGCTTAGCCACCGTCCGGCCTCGCCGTCGCGCTTAAGATCGCCCTTTATCGCTTCAAAGGTTTGGGCCGTCATTTGCTCGACAGTCGGGATCTCACGCTTCCGAATTTCGTCCCCGCGTGCGATGCGGGTTTGAACTTCATTTCTAGCTAGCCGAGCCTCAGCCAGCGACGTAGATGGGTATGATCCCAGACTGATCTCTTGGCGCTTCTTGTTCCGCTGATAACGATAAAACCACAAGCGGCTTCCACCCCGTACATGAAGCGAGAGGCCGTTACCGTCGAAATGCCTCCCATCGGGCAGACTATTGATCCTAGACGCGATCAGGCCACGGTTCGTTCTGCTCCCCACAATTACTCCCCACATTTGATGTGTTCTGGCTTGTCCTCATGTGGCATAGAATGGCTGTAAATGTCTATTGAAATTAGGTAAATAATGGAAAATATTGCACTCTGTGGTTTGCTGTTGGATAAGTTCGAGTCTTCTCGACCGCACCAACTACTTCATGTCCGGCAGTTTCAATCACCTAATATTACGGTAGATGCAGCCTTCTGAAGTGCTTTGCAGGCGCCAAACGGCGCATTTGGGGAAGTAGGTGCTACGCGGTAAGAGTCGCGGTACCCAACAACTATCAAGATATCATCGGCAAGAAAGAAATCGTGCGGGGGCGGAACGCAGGATTTGGCTGAGGCTTTGGTTCAGCGGAAAGAGGATTTGCCTGAAAGCCTTAGGTAAGACGAATTTCGGGCTAAAATAGTTCGTCGAAAACGTTTTGGCTGGGTGGTGTCAACACTCGGCGCATGGTAGCCAGCGGCGAACCGTGAATAGCAACTCATACAGATCGTGTTCTTGTAAGCCGCCTTTCCAAAAGTAGCAGAATTGCTTAAAGGGAAAGGTAATCTTGGCTTGCCGGTAAGGGCTAATAAGTAAATGATAATCTCTCACAAATTCAAATTTATTTTTATTAAGACAGTCAAGACTGCGGGAACTTCTATCGAAGTCGATTTGAATAAAGTTCTGGGAGAGAGTGACGTTGCAACACCAATTTTTCCGGTCGTATCTGGTCACAAAGCGCAGAATTTTGAATTCAAGAAGTTTGGTATTTTTACTAAAAGATTTCGGAACCATATGGGCGCGGCCGACGTTAAGAAAATAGTAGGGAGCCGTACATTCAGCGACTATTTTGTTTTTTGCGTTGAACGAGAGCCATTGGATAAGTGCATAAGTCACTACAGCATGATTAAGAACAGCCCGGACCATAATTCCGGTAACGAGAATTTATCTTGGAATGACTATGTGGAAATGAAAAAGTTTCCTGTGGATACTGGAAAATACACAGACAAGCATGGCACCCTAATCGTCGATAAGATTTTGAAGTACGAAAACTTATCCGAAGAGTTAAGTGCAGTTGGAGAAATGCTTGGTTTTAACCTTGATTTAAAAGCAAAGGCAAAGGCCGGATTTCGTCAGGATATTGAAGTGTTGGAGCGCCATAAAAGAGCAATATATGATGCGTTCTCCAGCTCTAATCAGTTTACCGGGTATTCATTTTAAGTTGGTGATCAACGCATTTACCCCTTGCAACAATCAAGTATTCCCTTCGCGCAGAATACCACGGTAGATGCAGCCATCTGAGCTGGGCTGCCTATGGCAAGGAGCCTCTTTTAGGGTTGCAAGGGCTGCGCAGCGAGGGTTGCGGTACCCTGTGATCGTCGGGGCGCGGTGCGTTTTTTCCTTTTCTTCCGGCGAGCATCTGCAGCGCCCCAATGTAGGCGACCTGACACGTATCATGCTGTAGTTCGGCGATTACAATCTATTCTTGTCTGTGCGTGTAGGGTTGCACCAGTTCTGTTTGTATTGCCGATACCTCGATTTCGCATCTCGCGCATATTCGCGTGGATGTGTATGACGGGTGAAAGGATTGCTCGGGAAAGGTGCAAATGTCTCAGGCCGTTACCGTCTTCACAACTATGAAGAACGAAGGTCCCTATATGCTGGAATGGGTGGCATTCCACAAAAGCATCGGTGTTGACCACTTTCTGATCTTTACCAACAACTGTGAAGATGGCACGGACGACATCGCGCGCAGATTGCAAGACCTTGGACTTGCGACACATGTCCCGAATGAAGTGAAGGATGGCGGGAACCCTCAGCACCAGATGCTTTGGCGCGCGCGGCGCCAGCCCAGAGTGAAGGAATCTGGCTGGTTGCTTTGCATGGATGTTGATGAGTTCTGGAACATTAAGTGTGGCGACAACAGCTTTGGTGCGTTGATCGCCGAAGTTGAACAAAGAGCCGGTCAGCCAGTGGATGCAATTTCGTTCGCGTGGAAACTGTTTGGCAGCTCTGGCAACATCAGCTTTGAAGACAAGCCGGTGACCGAAGCCTTTCCAATGGGGGATCAGCCATTTCCCTATCATTCTGGCCGGGCCTCCGGTTTGAAGACGCTGTTTCGGAACAATGGGAAATTCAACCGATTTGGACCGCATCGCCCTAAAGGGTTCGACGAAGAGCAAGCCGCGGATATTGCGTGGTCTGACGCGGGTGGAAACCTGTTTCCAGCGGACAAGGTTGGCTGGCGGGCATGGCGCAAGTTCGACCATTCGCTGGGGCGCTTGCATCACTATTCGGTTCGGTCAATGGACGGTTTCTTGGTAAAACGCGACCGAGGGCGGACCAATCATATTCTGGTGGATCAGGGCCAATCCTATTGGCAGGACATGAACGTAAACAAGGAAATGGACCAGTCCATCCTGCCGACCGCGCGCCGCGCCGCGCCCTTGCTGGACGAGTTGAAGGCAGATGCCGAGCTCAAGCGCCTGCACGAGCAAGCCTGCGACTGGCATCGGGCGAAGGTCGCCGAAATCAAGATGCGGCCTGACTGGGTGAACTTTCGCGTTTGGCTGGCGGACAACCTGATATAACCGTCATGGCAGATGAACTTACCAAAGACCAATTGCAACCGGATCACCCCGATCGCAAGACGGGATATGAACGCATACTGACAGACCCCGCACCCCCTTGGTTTGTCGAGCTTTACCCCGGTGGTGATGGAACTGGATTTCTGGACAAGCTGGAAAGGCATTCCGTCCTCTTTCACCGGCGTTCGGCGTCTCAGTTGGTGGTCAGCTTCGACAACATTGCCAATGCCAACGACCTTTCATTCGCGCGCGAACCATGGGGGTGGAAGTTCTTTCGCGATGAAGGATGGTCCCATATGGGTGTCTTTGCGCGCACCAAGGCATGGTATCGGGATCCTGAGATCATCTCGTATTTTGAAGACAAGGCTGCCGCAGGGTTTTTTGACCAATACCAAAATGTCGTGTTCGCCGGAGCATCGATGGGAGGTTTCGGTGCCTTGACGTTCTCTAAGCTCGCACCCGGCTCGAACGTGGTTGCGTTCAACCCTCAGACCACGCTGGACGAAAGGTTGGTTCCTTGGGAAACCAGATACCGGTTTGGTCGGGTGCAGGATTGGGATTTGCCCTATGGCGATGCAGCGCAGACCGTTGGGGTCGCGCGCAGGGCATATGTTTTTTACGATCCCTATTTTGATCTGGACAAGCTGCAGGTTCAGCGTCTGCAAGGTGAGAATGTTGTCCTGCTCAAGACCTGGTTCTCGAACCACTTTGCGGCGCCGATGCTGCGCAAGCTGGATATCCTCAAGCCCGTCATGTTGGGGGCCATGAATGGCACGTTAGAGCCGGGTGACTACTACAAACTGATGCGCGCACGCCGACGTTTGCCCATGTATATGCGCGGAATTGAGGCGATGGGCGCAGACCGCCACCCTGTTCTGGTGCCGCAGGCACGCCAGAGGTTCCGTAGGTTGCGCCGAATGGCTATGGCGCAAGCTGAAAAGGACTCCTCATGAGTATCGACAAGGGGGTCTTTATCGGTCAGCGCAAGGACCGAATGGGCGCCCGGTTGCTGATGATGCTGACATGTATTCGCCTGGCCGAAGACTATGGCACTACCTACAAGGTGAACTGGTTTCCAAAGGGCGCGGATGCGCCGGAACTCGGCAATCCGGGCGAACTGTTCAGCAAGGGCTGGATGAACACGCATTTCCTGAACCCTCAGAAGTTTGACAAGCTGACACGGGATGCTGTGCCGGTTTGGTCTTTTCTGGGGGACAGCTCTCCGGACCGCTTGAAGGCGCACCTGGAATCCGGGCGCTCGGTTCTGGTTGAGGAAGGGTTTGAGGTTTTGGCCTTTCCTTGGGAAGATATTGAGGCGATCCGCCCAAGGTACCACGACTTTATTCACCGGATCGGGTTTACGGATGAAATTCGATCCATCATGGACCGCGCAGACAGTATGTTGTCGGGGCGGGGGGTGGCCGCATATCACATCCGTCGCGGCGATATTCTAAACGGGTTGCCGTGGAAGCATGCAACCTGGCCCGCCAAGATCGAGATTGAAGAGCTTTACGAGGCGCATCTCGACAAAAATGCGGGGCAGACCGCGATTATGTTTTCGGATCAGCCCGAGTTGATTGCACGGTTTCAAAAGCGATACCCGAATTTGTTGCAGATGTCGGATATCGCGGACCTGTCTGGCATGACGCGCGCGAAACGCGACTTTCTTGAGCTGTTCACAATGTCTCGGGCGGATCATGTTATCGCTCCGGTGATATCCGCCTTTTCGATGGCTGCTGCGCGGATTTCTGGGCAGCAACGAAAGGTGTTCCGAGATGTCTTGAGCGAGGGTGAGATCCATCAAGCCAACGAAGCTGCGATCGACAGGCTGAAAGGCGGGTTAGGTGGATTTTTGAACGTGTCTGAGGCGGCTCATATCTACGCCAAGCTGCTGTTTCACATCAACCGCCTAAACGGTGAGGATCGAACCGACGAGGCTGTCGAGATGGGTGAGAGCCTTTTGGAGGCTGGGGCTGACAATGCCTTCATGCCTCTGCTTCAGGCGTTAAACCTGTTTTATGGCGGCCAGTGGGATCGGGTTGTCGAGCTTACAGGCGTGGTGATGGACAACCCCCATGTTTGGCCCGAGGACTACGCGGTGTCCGGGGCGTTGAGGGCAGCAGCGCTGGGTGAGAAACGTAAGCGTTGGCAGGCAGGTCAAGCGTTCAGCCAGGCTTTTTGGGCCAAGTCCATTCGACCTGATGTTTTGGTCTTTGGATCTCGACTTCTGTATCGCGATCAGATTTCTCTGCGCCTGTTCCCCCCCGCTGACTGGTCTTTGCAAAAGGTGATCCGTCGGCCTCGTTTTAGTACTAATTTGCATGTAGCGCAGAGCAAAGTACTGAAGCGGCTCCCCTGTAACTTTGATTTTCTACTTTTGGACTGGTCAGAATTGTCTCTGGACCAAAAGGCGCGCAGGCTGTTGTCTGCTCCGTCCCGATTGGAGCAACTGCACATAGATCTCATGCGCATGACCGAGATCCCGGATCACGATCCGCGGGTTCAGAGTTTTTCTGCAAAACTGAGGGTGCACATGGGGGAAATGTCTACAGCGCAAGCTGTCGATATAACCCGCAAAGTCTTGGCCAAAGTTCCGGACAATCCCCTTTACCACAAGCGCCTGTCCGAATTTTATGCCGCCGAAGGCGATATAGGATCGGCGCGTCTGGCCATGGCGGATGCGCTGGCTTGCGACCCGAATAACCCGTTTTTGATTTTTGCGATGGGGCAGTTTCTTGAGCAAAACGATGCTGTTGAGCAGGGGCAGAACCAAATCCTTCAAGCCGCAGACATCGACAATGACACCGCAGCAATTCAGGGCGAGGCCGGTCGGCTTCTGCTGCAACGCGGAGAGAAAGAGAAGGCGCGCGTCTATTTGCAAAAGGCCCGAGACCTGTGCCCCAGTTTCAACCGATTTTCCAATCAACTGAAACGCGCGGGCGGTTGAAAAGGCTGGACTTCCCCTTGGTGGCTTTGACAAATGAACGTAATTTATTTCCAAAATCCAAACGAAACCTCTGGTAGTTCAGCGGTGACAAGAAACGAACAGAGCAGCAGCTTATGATCAGTGCAGACCCCACATATATCAGCGTAACCCCGATGAAGAATGAGGGGCCGTTTGTGCTGGAATGGGTCGCGCATAATCGGGCAATTGGCGTGGATCAGATCGTGGTGATGACCAATGACTGCACCGACGGCACAGACGCCTTGTTTCAGCGCTTGGACGAACGGGGGATCGTGACCCACATTGACAACAATTCGGGGCGGCAGGCCAGCCCGCAAAAACGCGCGTACAAAAAGTTCTTGAAGATGGAGATCGCCCGGCCGCAGGACTGGGTCATCGTTATCGATGCAGACGAACTTATCAATGTGAAAACCGGCGACAACACGCTGCGCGCGCTGACCGATGCAATACCGGATGCGAAAACCATTTCAATGACTTGGCGCCTGTTTGGAAACGCTGGGGTGGTTCGATACGAAGATCGATTCTTATCCGAACAATTTCGCCAAGCCGCGCAGGTCAGAATGCACCGTCCGCCCCAGGCTTGGGGTATGAAAACGATGTTCCAGCAGGGTTTGTGGGGAATGCTGGGCGTGCATAGACCCAAGCGCCCCACAGTTGAGACGATGGAGGAGTGTCACTGGTACAACGGCTCGGGCCAGCCGATGCCGGACCGCTATTTCACAAGCAGTTGGCGATCAGCACGGGACTCGGTGGGTTATGATCTGGTTCAGGTGAACCACTACGCGTTGAAGTCATGTGAAAGTTATCTGGTCAAGAAAATGCGTGGGCGTGCGCACCATCTGGGTGAAAGCCTTGGGATGGATTACTGGAATATGATGAACCAGAACGCCAAGACGGACACCTCGATCGACGCTGTGTTGGACCGGAAGCGCGACCACTACTACGAATTGCTGTCAGACACGGAAACCGCGCGCCTGCACCACATGTCCTGCGATCTGCACCGACAGCAAATCGCGACCCTGCGCGACGACCCTGAAATGCAGGACTTAATGCAAAAAATGACTGCGGGCTTCGCGGCCAGTCAGACAGAATGACTGTCAATTTATCACGAACAGGAGCCCGCTAATGCTTTGGCTGCACTTGGGGATGCCGAAAACCGGTTCGACGGCGCTTCAGGGTTTTCTTAGGAAAAATGGCCCTGCTTTGTCGGACGTTGGCCTCCACTACATGGAGGCTGGCCGCCGCCGTCTGGAAGGTAGTTCTCGTTTGGCGAGCAGTCACAACATTATTGCTTTTCACATCAACCAGACCAATCAGCCGATGGACCCGTTCCGCGCGTCCATGACCAGCGAGTTTGACGCGCATTCTGATCAAACATGCCTTGTTTCGTCAGAGATGTTCTATGGGTGTGATCTCAACAGGTTGGCCGAGGTTTTCGCTGACATCCCGGCGCGCGAGATGAAGATCACGTTTTACTGCCGTCGCTATTCGGATTTTTTTGAGGCCGATTACAAACAGCGGGCCAAGAACGGGCGTTTGGCGAACGGTGGCTCAAGCTACATTAAATCGCAGCTATCGCAGATTGAGCAGCAGCCCTCGAAACTAAGTTTTTCGGCCAAAACAGCCCAGATTCGCGAGGCATTTCCCGGTGTGACCGTTGTGCCGCTGTTGTATGATCGTTCGGAAATGATCCGCGGAAGCGTGGAGAGTGATTTTCTGTCCCGGATCGGCGTATCGGCGCCTGACGACCTATTGAACGACAAACTGTCAAATCCGTCGCAATCACGCGCAGCAAGCGAGGCATTTGGCATCGTTGCACGCGCATTAGGGCGAAAGAAAGGCCGTCAGTTAAGGCGGATGTCAGTTTCGGACCCGGTCATGTTGCGCCGCTACGACGTATTGGAGCCTGACGAAAGGGCATGGCTGGATGACTTAATGGCCCAAGAGGACGTGGCCTTTCAGAAGGAATTCTTCCCCGATCGCCCTCGATTGTTCAATCCGGTCGGGCTGAGTGCTGAGGATGCCCGATTCCGCAGGGATACACCCGAGGAATACGAAGCATTTCGCAAAGCGTCCGAAATCGTGTTCCGAATGGCTTTGGAAGGTTAGGCTCTGACTATTCGATCACAATTTCCTGCCGCTGACGGCCTGTTGTTTTGTCAAAGATCAGTATTCGGTTGTCATCAGTGACCACGGCGTACCAGTTACTACCGATTGTCACCGCTTGCGCTTTCGCGCCGTCCGGCAGTTCAACCTGATCGGGCAGGGTAGGGGTTCGATCAGTTAGCCGGATGACAATCAGGGCGAATGTCACTAGAACGCCGCCAATCATCACCGCGGTCAGCAGCATGACCATCCGCCGCAACAATCTGATCTGCGGCGTTTCCAGCGGTTCTTGGGGTTCGGAAGGGACAGTCATGGGCACTCGCCAGATTGAATTTAACATCGCGGCTGATCCGCCGTCACGCCTTGATAAGGCGCTTTCGCGTGATGTGCCAGCCGAGGAAAGCCTTTCGCGCACCCGATTGGCGCGTTTGATCGAAGACGGTGCTGTTCTGATTGACGGTACTCAGGTCACGGACCCGAAGGCCAAGGTCACAGAAGGGGCGGTGGTCACAGTCACCGTCGCAGAAGCCGAAGACAGCCATATCGAGCCCGAAGATATTCCCTTGGATGTTGTATACGAGGATGACGATCTGATCGTCATCAATAAACCGGCGGGGATGGTGGTTCATCCGGCGCCGGGGTCTCCGAGCGGGACGCTTGTGAACGCGCTGCTGCATCATTGCGGATCGGATTTGTCTGGCGTCGGCGGTGTAAAGCGCCCCGGCATTGTTCACCGAATAGATAAAGAAACCAGCGGCTTGCTGGTCGTTGCTAAATCAGATGCAGCGCATCACGGTTTGGCCGCCCAGTTTGAGGCGCATGCGGTCGAAAGGTACTACCGCGCCATCTGTTACGGTGTGCCAGACGCGAATGAACCCAGATTACGCGGGTTCAAAGGGGTTAGTTTTGAGCCCGGAAACGTCATGCGTCTGACCACGCAACTAGCCCGCCACAAGACGGACCGGCAACGGCAGGCCGTGTTGTTTCATGGTGGCAGGCACGCGGTGACACGGGCACGCGTCGTTGAGACCTTTGGCTCTCCTGCGGGGCTGGCTTTGATCGAATGCTGGCTGGAAACGGGTCGCACGCATCAAATCCGGGTCCATATGGCGCATGCGGGGCATGGTCTGGTCGGCGACCCGGTCTATGGTGGCAAACGGAAGCTGGCTGCAAAAGCCTTTCTTCCAGAAACCGCCGAGGCGGTGCGCGCCTTTCCCAGACAGGCGCTTCACGCCGCTGTTTTGGGTTTTGAGCACCCGGTCACAGGCGAATCCATGCGGTTTGAAGCAAATTTGCCCAAAGACATGGAAAATCTGATTGATCGACTTCGCGCGCCACTGTCATAATGTGCAAACCATTGTGAGTAACGCGTTCTTATCTTTCCTTTATCGATCGTTAATTCCAAACTGTTAACGGTACCTCTTGAATGGATCGGGATGACCTCCCATATCCTATGTTAACGAATTAAACATTTGTCGGAGGGACATGAAACATGGCAAATTACGCAAATCTCCCCGCGCCGACGCCGGAAGGCGGACTGAACCGCTATATGCAGGAAATTCGCAAGTTTCCTCTGCTGGAGCCGGAAGAAGAATACATGCTCGCCAAGCGTTGGGTGGAGGAGCAAGATACTGAATCTGCGCATAAAATGGTCACATCGCACCTGCGACTGGCGGCCAAGATCGCTATGGGCTATCGCGGCTATGGCTTGCCGCAGGCCGAAGTGATCTCTGAGGCCAATGTGGGCCTGATGCAGGCGGTCAAGCGGTTTGACCCGGAAAAGGGCTTCCGTCTGGCGACCTATGCGATGTGGTGGATTCGCGCTTCGATCCAGGAATATATCCTGCGGTCCTGGTCTCTGGTGAAGCTGGGCACGACCTCGGCGCAGAAAAAACTGTTTTTCAACCTGCGCAAGGCCAAAGCCCGTATAGGCGCGTTGGAGGAGGGCGACTTGCGCCCCGAAAACGTGACGCAGATCGCCAATGATCTGGGCGTGACCGAAGAAGAAGTGATCAGCATGAACCGCCGGATGTCCGGTGGCGATGCCTCGCTCAACGCGACGGTTGGGTCCGAGGGCGAAGGCACTATGCAGTGGCAGGATTGGCTTGAGGATGAGGATGCCGACCAAGCTGGCGACTATGAGGCGCGGGATGAGCTGGACGCACGGCGCGAACTGCTGGCCGCTGCCTTGGAAGTTCTGAATGACCGTGAGAAGGACATTCTGACCCAGCGCCGTCTGATGGATCAGGTTGTCACGCTGGAAGAGCTGAGCACGCAGTACAACGTCAGCCGCGAACGCATTCGTCAGATTGAGGTGCGCGCGTTTGAAAAGCTGCAGAAAAAGATGCGCGATCTCGCGCGTGAAAAGGGAATGTTGGGTACGGTGTAAACCACCCCAATTCTGGTAAAGCCCGCCGAAACCGGCGGGCTTTTTTTGTTACTGGGCAAGCTGTTGCCTGAACACGCGCACCATGTTTTCGCCCATTACCTTGCGGATTTGATCCTCGGTCAATCCCTCGGTCAAAAGCGCCGAGGTCAGGGCCGCCAGTTCGGATGTGTCAAACGCGGTCTCGACTGACCCGTCATAATCTGACCCAAGCGAAACATGGTCTTCGCCAACCGTTTCGACGGCGGCCTTGATCATCTTGGCGATGCCGGTTGGCGTGATGTCCCCACAGGTGACGTCCGCCCAATATCCCATGCCGATGACACCCCCGGTGGCCGCAATCTCCAGCATCAGATCGTCAGGATAGTTCCGTTTGACGGGGCAGAACCCATGCAACCCACCGTGGCTGACGATCAGGGGCACGTCTGTCATCGCGATCACGTCCCGCGCGACCTGCGGGCTGGAATGCGCAAGGTCGATCACCACGGGCATCGCCGCCAGCTCTGCCACAACCTCGCGCCCGAAATCAGACAGTCCGGTATTTGTCTGACCGTGAAGTGAAGAGCCCAGTTCGTTGTCGAAAAAGTGGTGCAGCCCGAATACCCGATGCCCGGCGTCAAAAATCTCTTTCAGATTGGTCAGGTCACCTTCCAATGGGTGACCACCTTCGATGCCCAGAATGCCGCCCACGATTGGCTTGCCTTCGGCGCGCGCCTCAAGCACGTCTTCCAGATCACCGCGTGTTTTGACGACTTTGAGCTGACCGTTGGACGCGGCCTCGAACTGGTGGAGCTTTTCTGCCTGATAGATTGCGCGCTCTTTCAGACTGTTCCAGGTACGCAGCGGCCACAACTGACCGACGGCCAGAAGGGTGATGTTGTCAAACGAGTCCGCGGAGTTGGCTTCGTAGTTCTGACCCGCCGGGGATTTCGTCACAGCGGTGAAAACCTGCAGGGCCACGTTTCCTTCGATAAGGCGCGGGATGTCGACCTGTCCGCGCGTGCCACGCTCGGTCAGGTCCCGGCTCCACAGCAAAGGGTCGGCGTGAAGATCGCCGACGATGAGGGTCTCGTGCAATGCGGCGGCATCATCCGTTACGTCGTAAGGGTCGTGCGCGATGACACTGTTGCGTTCTGCTTCGATGTAGGGTGGCAGAAATACGAAGAAAACCAACGCCCCCACTATCACCGTGACGGCGATCAGGATACCGACCCATTTCAAAAATTTGCGCATTTGCTCTCCCTCTCTTTATTGCCGGATAGGTTACGGAGAATGCCTGCCGAGAAAAGCCTGACTTAGCGTCCACTGGTTGATAAAGAGGTTTGGATACGCAGCGAAAGGCCGCGTTTGGGTTGGGAGGAGACACATGCAAAAACCTGTTCAATGGGGCGTTTTGGGCGCCGCCAACTTTGCGCGTCGCCATATGGCTCCGGCGATCCATGCAGCGAACGGGGCGCGCTTGGCGGGGCTTGCCACGTCGAGCCCGGAAAAGGCCGAGCCGTTTCAAGCGTTTTGCCCTGATTTGAAAATCTATGATGACTATGAGGCGTTGCTGGGTGATCCGAACATCGAAGCGGTCTATATCCCGCTGCCCAATCATCTGCATGTGGAATGGAGCCTGAAGGCGCTTGAAGCTGGAAAGCATGTGTTGTGCGAAAAGCCGATGACGATGCAGGCCGCTGAATTCGATACGTTGATCGCCAAGCGTGACCAAACAGGGTTGCTGGCGGCAGAGGCGTATATGATCGTGCATCACCCGCAATGGCAGTTCACGCGCAAACTCATTGCGGACGGCGCGATCGGGAAGCTGGCGCATGTGACCGGCGCATTCAGTTTCGACAATCGCGCCGACACAGGAAATATCCGAAATCGGGCCGAGACAGGCGGCGGTGGCCTACGCGATATCGGCGTTTACGTGATCGGAAGCGCTCGGTTTGCGACGGGGCAGGAGCCCGTCTCGGTGCAATCCGCGATCCGTTGGGAAGACGGTATTGATGCCTTCACGGAAATTCGCGCGCAGTTCCCGGGTTTCACCTATTCCAGCTATGTCTCCATCCGAATGCACCCACACCAAGAGATGGTATTTCATGGCGAAGGCGGGGTCATACGGCTGACCGCCCCGTTCAACGCGCGGGTATTTGGCGAGGCGCGTGTGGAATTGCATCGCCCCGGTCTTGAAGTGCAGGTCACGCGCTTTCCCGGGGATGACCACTATAAGCTGCAGGTCGAAGCGTTCAGCCGATCGGTACGTGACGGTGCCGACTACCCATGCCCACTTGAATTCTCGCGCGGCACGCAAGTGGTAATCGACCGCGTTTTCGAGGGCGCGGAACCCCTCTGACTTGCACGCCGCTGCCTGAGTGGACTAACCTGCCGGGTACCGGATCAGGAGGGTGCAAATGGCTGGTGGCTGGGCGCGCGATGGCGCGGTGAGTGAACAGATCGAGGCGTCAATTTCAGACGAGCTTGCCCGTATGCGGGCCCAAAAGCGCCCCGTGGGGCAAAGCCTGACCCATTGCGCAGAATGCGAAGAACCGATCCCTGAAAAGCGGCGGGTCGCCATACCGGGCGTCAAACTGTGTCTGGATTGTCAGCAGGAGCGTGACGGGACTTACAAGTCGCGCGCCGGGATCAATCGGCGCGGATCAAAAGACAGCCAACTCAAATAACGCCGGAGGAACAGCTTGGCCGACACCCGCGCACAGCCGTCAATATGGCAAAACGGGCTGTTTCTGGGGTTTATGTCGGCGTTCCTGTGGGGCACGCACAGTGTCATCGTTAGGTTTCTAACCAACGATCTTGGTGGAATGCAGATCGCCGTGTCGCGCCTGTTTATTGCGGCGCTGGCGATCTGCGGCCTGCTTCGTGTTTTGAAAGTTCCAGCGTTGATCCGATGGCGCGACCGCTATTTTCAGCTTGCAGTCCTGTCGACCGTCATCAACTACATCCTCTTTCATATCGGGCTGGAGCATACCGGGGCCGCAAATGCCATGGTGCTAGAGAACACGGCGCCGTTCTTCGTATTGGTATTTCTGTATTTTTTCGCCGAAACACCCGTTACCCGAACCGATGTTCTGGCAACGTGCTTGGCGATTTTGGGAGTGTTTCTGACCGTTTTTCAAGACTTTCAAGGCGGTGGGGAACCCTTGTTCGGAGATATCCTTGAAATAGGCGCGGGCCTGAGCTGGGCCGTGTTTCTGATCGCAAGCAGCCGGGCAATGCGGGTATCAAGAACCACTGGTGAGCGTCTGAATTTTCTGTTCGGGATATTCTTGTGCTCGGGACTTCTGTTGCTGCCGTTGGCGGCGTTGTCCATGCGAGTGCCGACAGCAACTGACCTGCTGTTCCTTATCCTTCTTGGCGTTCTGCCGACGGCGTTGGCCTATTACCTTTGGTACGAGGCCGCAGCACGCGTCTCGACCCTGACCGCGACACTCTTGTTCGCAGCCTCGGTCGTGTTCACCTTCATCAATGCGGCGATTTTCTTGGGGGCCGCGATCACTCCGATCGCGGCCACGGGTGCTGTGCTGATTGTGGCCGCTGTCTTTCTGACAACCAAAAATCAGAGGTGATCAGCCTTCCATCGCTTCCAATTCGTCAATGAAGCCCGAGATCATGCTTAGCCCTTTGTCCCAGAACTTGGGATCGCTCGCGTCCAGCCCGAACGGGGCCAGCAGGTCCTTGTGGTGCTTTGATCCACCGGCGCGCAGCATTTCAAAGTACTTATCCTCGAACCCTTCTGATCCGCTTTCGTAGACCGAGTACAGCGCGTTCACCAAGCCATCGCCAAACGCATAGGCGTAGACATAGAAGGGCGAGTGGACGAAATGCGGGATATAGGCCCAGAAGGTCTCATACCCTTCCATGAATTCAAACGCGGGCCCAAGGCTTTCGGCTTGAACGCTCATCCACAAGGCGTTGATATCGTCGGGGGTCAGTTCGCCTTCGCGCCGGGCGGCATGGAGCTTGCATTCAAAGTCGTAGAAGGCGATCTGCCGGACAACCGTGTTGATCATGTCCTCGACTTTTCCGGCCAGCAGAACCTTGCGCTGTTCCGGCGTTTCGGCCTGATCCAGCATTTTGCGGAAGGTCAGCATTTCGCCGAACACCGACGCTGTCTCGGCCAGAGTCAGCGGGGTCGAGGACAGCATCTCACCCTGATCCGCGGCCAGTACCTGATGCACGCCGTGGCCCAGCTCATGCGCAAGCGTCATCACATCGCGCGGTTTGCCCAGATAGTTCAGCATCACGTAGGGGTGGACGTCGGTTACGGTCGGATGAGCAAACGCGCCCGGCGCTTTGCCCGGTTTTACCGCCGCATCAATCCAACCTTTCGAGAAGAAGGGCGCTGCGATCTCGCCCATGCGGGGATCGAAAGCGTTATAGGCATCCATCACCGTTTTCTCGGCCTCGTCCCAGCCCACGACGCGCGTGTCTTCCATCGGCAGCGGCGCATTTCGGTCCCAGACCTGCATGACGTCCAGCCCTAGCCATTTGCGTTTCAGCTCGTAATAGCGATGGCTTAGCTTGGGGTAGGCGGCCACGACCGCCTCGCGCAGTGCCTCGACCACTTCGGGTTCGACATCGTTCGACAGGTGGCGACCGGTTTGGGCGGTTGGCATGTTGCGCCAGCGGTCCACGATTTCCTTTTCCTTGGCCTGTGTGTTGTGAACGCGGGCAAAGGTTTTGATGTTGTCCTGAAAGACCGAGGCCAGCTCTCGCGCGGCGGCTTCGCGCTTGCTGCGATCTTGCTCGGTCAGGAAGTTCAGGGTGCCTTCGATGTTCAGTTCTTCGCCATCAACCGTAAAGGTCAATCCGGCGATGGTTTCGTCGAAAAGACGTTCCCACGCGTCACCAACCACACCGAGGTCATGCAGGAACTTTTCCAGCTCATCAGACAGTTGGTAGGGCTTCATCGCGCGGATACGGCGGAATACGGGCTCGTATCGCGCCAGATCAGCGTTCGACCCGAAATGCGTCTTCAGCACATCGTCGTCGATACGGTTGATTTCCAGGGTGAAGAAAACCAGCGGAGTTGTGAAGATCGTGATCTTTTCCTGCATGTCCGACAGGAATTTGGCACGCTCGGCATCCGTGGTCAGTTGGTAATAGCGCAGTCCGGCAAAGGACATGATCCGCCCGGCAATCGCGTTGATCTTTTCGTTGCGCAGGACGCAGTGCAGCAAGCCGTCGGCGTCCAGATCGGCCAGCTTGCCTTCGTAGTCGGCGGCAAAAGAAGCACATTCCCCTTCCAGCCATTCCAGATCGGCAGCCAGTTCAGGCGCGTCCTCAGAGCTGTAAAGGTCCGTCAGGTCCCATTCCGGCAGGTCGCCAAGATTGTCGGCTCCTCCGACTGCATTTGCGTCACGGACGGGAAAGGGAAGGTCGCGCATGGATCACCTCGAAAATCTGCATTTGCAAACATCTAGGCGCGACGCTCAAGGATCACAAGCAGGGTCTTAGCTTGACAGTGCCGGTTCCGACTTTGGATTGGTTTTTGCAGCTTTGAAATGCGCTGCCAGTTGGTCGAAAACTGGGCCGCGTATATCGGGCGCTTCCATTAGGACTTCGTGTTCGCCATCTGGAATCTCGACCAGCGTTCCACTGGGCCAGTTCGCCACGCGCGCACGGATCGCCTTGCGGTCGACGATCTGCTCATGGCTGCCGAGGAAAGTCAGGCAAGGGATTGCAGGGGCGGTTTGCGCCATGAGCCACGAACACTCCTCCAGCGCCTCGCGCAGCCAGATGGTCGAAGGTGAGCCCAAGGTCAGATCCGGATAGGCGATCAACTGGTCCTGCATCATCTTATACATGCCAGGATCGCGTGTCAGAACGTTGCCCTCGAAGGGCTGCGATAACACGTAACTCTCTAGCGACGTGGTCGGAGGCGTCTTTTCCCCAAGGCCAAAACGCGGCCCCCAATAGGCCGTCAATCGGCTGAGAGGTTTCATCAGGGGTGTAAAGAAAATCCCCCACATCGGCCCAGTAAAGGCGCAAGCTGCAAAGCAGTCGTTCTCAAAAACCGCGCGCAGTCCGATTGCGCCGCCCATCGAGTGCCCGATAACGTACCAAGGCCGTGGCAGTTCAAGATGTTCCGCCAATTCAAGGCTGGCCCGCACGTCCTGTTGATAGTCGGTGAACTTGTCAACGTGGCCAACCCGAGGGTCATCTAGCAGTCGATCCGCCAGCCCCTGTCCACGCCAGTCGATTGAAAGAAAAGCAAACCCGCGCCCCACGAATTCTGCTGCTGCGTCGCCGTATTTCTCGATATACTCGGTTCGTCCCGGAAACATCATTACTGTTCCGCAGGCATTGCCTTCGGGCGTCCAATGCGCAACCCGAATACGTGTATCATCCGCGGTGTTCAGCCAATGAGCCTGACCGCCGGGGGGTGCGCCGGCCACATCTTCAAACAAAGGGGCCGGCAACAGATTCATCAGACCAGAGCCGACGCCAACTGCATGGCGATACCCATGTCGCCGTCTACAGTGAGTTTGCCGGACATGAATGCACCGGTCGGGTTCAGCTCGCCGCTCAGGATTTGTTCAAAAGTTTCGGCATCCGCGCTCATTGTTACGTCGGTGTCTTCGTCGCTGACGCGTGCGCCGCTGCCGTCCAATACGATCGAGCCCAGATCCGCGATTGCAAACTTGGCAGATGCTGCAAAACCGCTGTCGGCCAGTTTTTCGTTCAGCGCTGCTGCGGCTTTTTCCAAAGTGTCGCTCATGATTCTCCTCACATTGATTTGAGCGCGAGGAATGGACATCCCTTTGCGCTACGCTACACTGAACGCTGTTATGATCACTACTTGCACAAATCTCAAAGGTATCGTTGCGGCAACTGCATTGCTAGTCACGTTTTCCATTCCTTGTGCTGCTCAGACTGCGGATTCAAGGGACGAGGCTGAACTGCTGGAACAACTGGCGCAATCGACGCCGGAACAAGCGACGGGTTTGGATCGCCAACTCAAGGCGCTGTGGGCTTTGTCCGGGTCAGCATCGGCCGATTTGCTGTTAGAGCGGGGACGTGAGGCATTGGACGACGGTGATACGCAGGCCGCGATAGACCACCTGACGGCCTTGACCGATCACGCGCCCGAATTCGCAGAGGGCTGGCATGTCCGCGCGTCGGCTTTTTTTGGCATCGAACGCTTTGGCATGGCGGCGGCCGATTTACGGCAAGCTCTCGCTTTGAATCCGAGTAATTACGAGGCCATTTATGGCTTGGGTCTGATTTTTGAAATTGTCGGCAAGCCTGACAAGGCGCTGGCGGCCTATGAACGCGCCTTGGCTATACATCCCCATCATGAAGAAGTAACCAATGCGGTGAATCGACTGAAGCCTCAGGTCGAGGGCTCGGCCCTCTAAAGCGCCGGGGCAGGGGGCAAGAGTGAGCGGGTCATCCCGAATCGTGGCCGTACTGGGCCCAACCAACACAGGTAAAACCCACTACGCAATCGAGCGGATGCTGGGGCACCGGACCGGTGTGATCGGCCTGCCGCTGCGTCTTCTGGCGCGCGAGGTTTATGACAAGATCGTCGCCATTCGTGGACCGTCCGTCGTGGCGTTGGTCACGGGCGAAGAACGGATCGTACCCCCGCGCACCCAATATTGGGTCTGCACGGTCGAGGCGATGCCCGAAGGCATGGGTGCCGATTTCGTAGCCATCGACGAAATCCAGCTTTGTACCGACCCCGAGCGTGGCCATGTCTTTACTGACCGACTGCTGCGGTCGCGTGGTACCAGCGAGACGTTGTTTCTTGGCTCGGACACCATGCGCGGACCCATTGCAGCGCTTGTGCCCGAGGCGCAGTTCGTCCGGCGCGAGAGGATGTCTCAACTGGTCTATGCCGGGTCGAAAAAGATCAGCCGGATGCCCCCACGCAGCGCCATCGTCGGGTTCTCGGTCGACAGTGTTTATGCCATCGCAGAGTTGCTGCGCCGACAAAAGGGTGGGGCGGCGGTCGTCATGGGCGCACTCAGCCCGCGCACACGCAATGCTCAGGTTGACCTCTATCAGAATGGCGAGGTTGATTATCTGGTCGCCACCGACGCCATCGGCATGGGACTGAACCTGGATGTAAACCATGTGGCGTTTTCCTCGCTGACCAAATTCGACGGTCGGCGCATGCGGCCCTTGGCGCCGAATGAACTGGCGCAGATCGCAGGTCGGGCCGGACGCGGCATGTCGGACGGCACCTTTGGCGTCACCGGCGAGGCTCCGCCGCTGGACGAGGGTGTGGCGCAAGCGATCATGGACAGCCGCTTTACGCCGATGAAAAAGCTGAACTGGCGGAATGCCGCTTTGCGGTTCGGCTCGATTGAGGCGTTGATCACATCGCTTGAAGTTAGTCCGGACTACGAAAACCTGCTCAAAGCGCGTCCCGCCGATGACCTGAACGTGCTGAAGTCGCTCTCGCAAGTGACCGAGGTGACGGCCCGCGCCAGCGACCCGCAATCCATCCGTCTGCTGTGGGATGTGTGCCGAATCCCCGATTTTCGCGGCATTAGCCATGCCGAACATGCCAGCCTGCTTGAGGTGATCTACGGCCACTTGCATGAACGCGGATCGATCCCAGATGACTTTATGGCGCGGCAAATCCGCCGGATCGACCGGACGGATGGGGATATTGATGCGCTGTCCAAACGGCTGGCATATATTCGCACCTGGACATATGTTGCGCAACGAAACGGGTGGGTTCGTGACGAATCCCATTGGCGCGGCGAAACGCGCACTGTAGAAGACAGGCTGTCGGACGCTCTGCATGACCGTCTGACCCAACGATTTGTGGACCGGCGCACATCCGTTTTGCTGCGGCGGCTCAAACAGAAGGAGGCCCTTTTGGCCGAAGTAAATGACAAGGGTGAAGTGACCGTCGAAGGCGAATTCGTCGGTCGTCTGGAAGGGTTCCGGTTTATCCCGGACAAAGCCGCGCAGGGGACCGAGGCGAAAGCCTTGAAATCGGCGTCCTTGCAGGCTCTCGCGCCGCAATTCCATCTGCGCGCCGACCGCTTCTACAACGCGCCCGATACCGAAATTGATTTCACCGAACAAGGTGGCCTGATGTGGGGCGAATATGCCGTCGGCAAGCTGGTTGCCGGGGCTGAACCTCTCAAGCCAATGGTCGAGGTGTTTGTGGATGAGGCCGCTGGCCCCGATGTCGAACAGAAAGTGCAGCGCCGGTTGCAGCATTTCATCGACCGCAAGGTGGCCGCGCTGTTTGAACCGCTGCTGAACCTGTCGCGAGACGAGGAATTGAGCGGTCTGGCCAAGGGCTTTGCCTTCCGCATGGTCGAGGCTCTGGGCGTTCTGCCCCGCGCGCAGGTCGCGCAAGAGGTCAAGGATCTGGATCAGGACGCCCGCGGCGCGTTGCGCAAGCATGGTATTCGGTTTGGCCAGTTCACCATCTTCATGCCACTGCTACTGAAACCCGCACCCACGCGCCTGCGTCTGGTGTTGTGGGCGCTGTCCAGCGGGTTGCAGGAATTCCCCGAAGCGCCGCCTCCGGGTCTGGTCACGGTGCCCGTCGCCAAGGATGCGCCTCAGGGTTATGACACCATGTGCGGCTACCGCGATGCCGGTGAACGCTCGATCCGCATCGACATGCTGGAACGTCTGGCCGATATGCTGCGTGCCGAAGACAGCCGAGGCGGGTTTGAGGCCAAGCCCGACATGCTTTCGATCACCGGTATGACGCTGGAACAATTCGCGGACCTGATGCAGGGCTTGGGTTATAAGGCCGAACGCGGCGAGCGTGAAAAGATCAAGCCCGCTCCGGCAGAACAGCCTGAGATGGAAGCGGCTGAGCAACCTGTAGCCGAGGAAACCCCGGCCCCCGAAGCGCCCACTGACGAGGTCGCCGCACCCGCCGAGGCGCCAGCCGAGGCCACCGAAAGCACCGAGGCGTCAGCCGAGGCTCCGGCTGCGGATGAACCTGAGGTCGAGGTGTTCTTCACGTTCACATGGGGTCGCCAGCGGCAGCAGAACTGTGGCCCTCGCCGTGAGCAGGGGCAGGGCAAGGGCAAGCCGCGTGGTAAGCCTCAGGATAACCGTAGGCCGCAAGGCAAGAAGGGCGGCAAGCCGCAAGGCGCGAAATCCTTCTCGGCCCGTCCTCCCAAAAAAGAGAAAGCCATTGATCCCGATAACCCATTCGCTGCGGCGCTTATGGGCCTGAAGGACGGCAACTAAACGCGGATGGCGGATGCCAAGCTGCGGATCGACAAATGGCTTTGGCAGGCGCGGTTCTTCAAGACTCGCAGCCTGTCCGCCAAGCAGGTCAGCGCCGGACATGTGCGACTAAATGGAAATCGGGTGCAGAAACCTTCGCAATCAGTTGTGATTGGGGATGTTCTAACCTTTCCGCAGGGTCGCATTGTCCGGGTGGTCCGTGTTGAATTGCTGGGTGAGCGGCGAGGCCCGGCAACCGAGGCTCAAACGCTTTATACTGATTTGACCGAAAAGCAGGACGCTCCGCCCAGAAATCCCGGATTTGAGGGAAAAGGTCGTCCCACAAAGAAAGAACGGCGCGCGCTTGATCTTTCTCGCACTCAAGATAGCTGATCATATCTTGAAGACCCGGCCATACTGATTTAGCTAGACGCCCAAAGCGCAAACAGGAAGTCCACAATGACGTATGTTGTCACCGAAAACTGCATCGCCTGCAAATACACCGACTGCGTCGAAGTATGCCCGGTCGATTGTTTCTATGAAGGTGAGAACACGTTGGTTATCCACCCCGACGAGTGTATCGACTGTGGTGTTTGTGAACCTGAGTGCCCTGCCGATGCAATTCGACCGGATACCGAACCCGGAATGGATCAGTGGGTAGAGTTCAACCGGAAGTTCTCGGAACAGTGGCCGGTTATCGTGACCAAGAAAGACCCTCTGCCCGGCGCAGAAGAACGCGACGGTGAAGAAGGTAAAATGGAGAAGTATTTCTCTGAAGCGCCCGGCGAAGGCGGTTGACCGATTCGCGTTTTTGAACCGGTTGGTCAAATGAAAAAAAGGTGGCGTAATCCCTTGGACACAAAGGGGATTGCTGGCTGTAAGTCGGCTGCGACTTTCGCAGGCCTCAATTTTATGATATAATCAGAACCTAAATGATGAATGAGTTGGGGATGTGCTCCGTAAGTATGTGCGCTTTGGAGTTCTGATTTAGTGACAAATAGACCGCCTGACCGGGCCGAATATGGGCGCGGGCTGGTGTGTTTTTTTGTCTGTCCTTCGCTCAGTAACTAAGGATGAACCTGTATGTCTAAGTCGAAAAAGCTTGAGTTCCGCCCAAACGATTACGTTGTTTACCCCGCGCATGGCGTGGGTCAGATCATTTCGATCGAAGAACAGGAAGTCGCGGGATATTCACTCGAGCTGTTCGTTATCTCGTTTGAAAAAGACAAAATGACCCTGCGGGTTCCGACCAACAAGGTAACCGAGTCCGGTTTGCGGTCGCTCAGCTCGCCTGATGTTATCAGCCAAGCGATGAAAACCCTCAAGGGCAAGGCAAAGGTGAAACGCGCCATGTGGTCCCGTCGCGCGCAGGAATACGAACAGAAGATCAATTCCGGTGATCTGATCTCGATCGCCGAGGTTGTTCGTGACCTGCATCGCACCGACGATCAGCGCGAGCAGAGCTATTCCGAGCGCCAGCTTTATGAAGCCGCGCTGGAACGTCTGACCCGCGAAGTCGCCGCTGTTTCCGGTGCCGGAGAGGTTTCGGCTGCCAAGCAAGTGGACGAAGTTCTGACCTCGCGCGCCGCAGCCGCCTGACGCCGCAGAACACAATTTTGAGGCCGCTCTGGATTCAGAGCGGCCTTTTTCGTGCCCGAACGCTTGGTGAATTCTCTATTTGCGGCTAATTTTCCTGTAAACAGAGGCGGGTACATGGCTAAGGTAAAGCGGACTCTCAAATATCTTTACATCGGACACGACCCAGTTTCCGTCTGGTTCCGGTATGGTTTAATCCTGTTCGATCTGGTGACGATCGTGTTTTTTGTCGCCACCGCACATGTTCCACATGGGCCGGGACTTACAATTCTAAGCATGGTCATCGGGCTGTTGATCCTTGCCGACTTTTCCGCGCGTTTGTGGATCGCAAAGGATCGCTGGAAGCTATTTTTCAAGATATATACTCTTGCCGATCTGGTCGTCATCATTTCGTTGATGCTGGATCCCTTCATTTCCGGGAATCTTGCTTTCCTCCGCATTTTGCGGGCGTTGCGATTGATCCATTCTTACCATCTGCTCAGAGACTTACGCCGCGACAGCGAGTTTTTCAGGACACATGAAGACGCGGTCATTGCCGCGATCAACCTTTTGGTTTTCGTGTTCGTGACTTCGACAGCGGTTTTGGTCTTTTTCATTCCTGAAAACAGCCAAACGGCTTATATCGACGCGCTGTATTTCACGATGGCGACGCTGACCACCACCGGGTTCGGGGATATTACCTTGGCGACACCAGGGGGTAAGCTGTTTTCCGTGTTCATCATGGTGGTTGGCGTGGCTCTGTTCGTTAGGCTGGCGCAAGCGATCTTCATGCCACAGAAAGTGCGCTATAGATGCCCAAGCTGTGGCCTGTTCCGCCATGACCCGGATGCGGTGCACTGCAAACACTGCGGTGAGGCCCTCAGGATCGAAACAGGTGGTGCGTCCTAAAGAACAACTGCCAGAGCCAGCAGAAATGCGATTTCAGATAGTTGCTGAACAGCGCCAAGCACGTCGCCGGTTTGACCGCCGATCTTGTTTGTGGCCAGAGCCGCGACTGCTGCGGTCGAGATGACACACGCCAAAACCGGGGCCAAGGCCGCCGCTCCAACCAATAGAAGGGAAAGTGCCAGAGCGACACCGACCCCCAAAATAACGGCACCAGCACCTGGGGCTCCGACAGAGTGGCTGAGGCCAGAGCTTCGTGCATTTGGCAGCGCAGCCATCAACACCGGCATGACTGAACGTGATCCGATGCAGGCGGCGAGGACACCGGCAAACCCTCCGGCTGTCAGAACCGTGGCTATCAGGGCGCCCCTGAGGGTCTGAGACAATATCAGCGTCAGGACGCCATAAGTTCCGATCTGACTGTCCTTCATGATTTCCAGACGGCGTTCCCGAGTGAACCCTCCCCAAAACCCATCGGCGCTGTCGGCCAGACCGTCTTCGTGCATCGCGCCTGTGGCTATGACCAGAACGGAAACGATCAGAACGGCGCTGACTATGGTGGGCAGGTTCGAGGTCTCGGAAACCCAACCCACAGCGCAAGCCAAGAACCCGACAACCAGTCCCACAAGCGGAAAGGCCCATACGGACTCTGCCTGTCGCGCAAAGACGTGTTCTGGCAAACGGGGGACCGGCAGGCGCGTCAACAGAACCAGCGCAAGCGGGATATCCCATAGGGAAATGAGCTTGGTGTCGTTTTTTAGCACTCCCGCGCCTTTCTAGGTCTTGTTGCTTTGGTCGCTTCGGTTAAACACGCAGGACCACTGTGATGCAACGAGGCTTTGGATGCTGCCCGAACTGAATGATCTTGATTCCTTCCGTGACGCTCTTGGTCAAGCGCGTGGTCCCGACAGTGATGCGTTGCAAGGCGCGGCTGAACGCAACGGCCAGTTGACGAAACCGCCCGGAGCGCTAGGAAGGTTAGAGGATCTTGCGATCTGGTATGCGGGATGGCGCGGGGACGCGCGTCCGCACATCGCCTCGCCACAGGTCATCGTGTTCGCCGGAAATCACGGCGTCACGCAACAGGGTGTGTCCGCTTTTCCGCCAGAAGTGACCGTTCAGATGGTCATGAACTTTGAACACGGCGGTGCAGCGATCAACCAGCTCGCCAAGTCGGCAGGGGCGTCAATGAATGTGCACGCGCTGGATCTGGATCGTCCGACCAAGGACTTTACCGTTGAACCGGCCATGTCTGAAGACGAGTTGTTGCAGGCATTGCAAACTGGTTGGGCGGCCGTTGATCCCAAAGCTGATCTTTTGGTCGTGGGTGAAATGGGTATAGGCAACACAACTCCGGCCGCCGCAATTTCCTGCGCGTTGTTCGGTGGGGAAGCGTCCGATTGGACCGGTCGCGGAACCGGAGTGGACGACGCCGGGCTGGCCAACAAGACCCGTGTCGTAGCACAGGGCGTAGCCCTGCATTCCGGTTCGGGGGATGGGCTGGACATTCTGCGCAGACTTGGGGGGCGTGAAATCGCGGCCATGGCGGGTGCGATTGCTGCAGCTCGTGTGCTGCGTATTCCGGTCATACTGGATGGGTTCATCTGTTCGGCGGCGGCCGCTTGTTTGGCTAAAACCTTTGACGGAGCACTGGATCACGCGATTGCCGGGCACCAGAGCGCCGAGGGCGCTCATGGCGCTGTTCTTGAGCGCCTCGGTAAAAAGCCGATATTGAATCTGGGGCTGCGTCTCGGTGAGGGATCCGGTGGCGCGCTTGCTATCAACATCCTGAAAAGCGCCGTGGCTTGCCACTCGGGAATGGCGACATTCGCTGAGGCTGGCGTCTCGGACGGATAATCTAACTAGCCTGATCCGGCTTGGGTCAGGCGGATTTCTTGGCGTGCTTTTCGGCAAGCTCCAGAAGCTCAGTCTCAAGATCCTTTTCAAGCTGCTGCGCGCGCTCGATATATTTCTTGTTCTCGGCGGTGGGCATTCCCGGAATCCACAGCTCGGCAAGTTCACGGACTGACATCCGATCATGGTGGTAGAAGGTCTGTTCGGCCTGCGCCGCCTCATATTCACTGAGGCCGACGTTCTCAAGCACGTAGCGACCCGCCCGCAATGAGCCATCGAACATCTCGCGCACGATGTCATCAGCGCCTGCCTGATACAGCTCGTACACGTGAGTGCGATCATGTGCGCGTGCCACGATGTGCAGATCGGGTCGCTGACGTCGGGCGAAGCTGACAAGACGTGTCACTTGTTTGGGGTCATCCATAGCAGCAACAAGAACCGCCGCTTTTTCAAGGCCAGCTGCCCGCAGAAGCTCGGGGCGGGTTGGGTCGCCCAAAAAGCCCTTGACCCCAAACCGACGCATAAGTTGAACCGTTTCGATGTCATGATCCAGGACGATCGTCTTGAACCCGCTGGCGCGAACCAGTCGGTTCACAATCTGGCCAAAGCGACCGATACCGGCAATAATTACTGGACCTTTTTCATCGATCTCATCCGGTTCCGGCACCGGCGCGCCTTCTCCGATCCGACGTGAGAGCAGGTCGAAGATGATGAATAAAAGCGGGGTTATCAGCATCGTCAATGCGATGATCATCAACAGCTTTTGCGACAGGTCAGGCGGGATCACGTTCTGCTGGGTCGAAAAGGCGAGAAGAACAAAGCCGAACTCGCCAGCCTGCGCCAATCCAAGCGTGAATAACCAATGGTCGCGACCGCGCAGTTTGAACGCCCGGCCAACCAGATAAAGGATGATCCCTTTGGCAAGAATGACCAACAAGGCCAGCCCGATTAGGTCGAACGGATCGTTGAAGAAATAGGCGATGTCAATGCCCGCGCCGACCGTGATGAAGAACAGACCAAGGAAAAGACCCTTGAAAGGTTCCAGATCGCTTTCCATTTCGTGCCGGAATTCCGAGCTGGCCAGCACGACGCCCGCCAGAAACGCTCCCAGAGCAGGCGAAAGGCCAACAAGCGTCATCAGGAACGAAATACCAACCACGATCATCAGGGCAAGTGCCGTATACATCTCGCGCAGTCGTGTCGCGTGGATAAAGCGGAATAGCGGGCGTGTCAGATAGACCCCGGCAAGAATGACAAACGCAATCGCGCCTATGGTAACCAGCGTTACGGCCCAGCCGGGCAGCCCTTCAACCAGCGAAAGGCTGTGATGGGCTGTGTCGTGCAGGTCTTTGACTCCGCGATCGATAGAGCCGTCGTCCTCGAAATGCGGAAGGGCAGGCAGGGCCAATAGCGGCAGCAGCGCGAGAATGGGAATGACCGCGATGTCCTGTGTCAACAGCACGGAAAAGGTGGCTCGGCCGCCGTTGGTTTGCATCAGTCCCTTCTCGGATAACGTCTGCAACACGATTGCGGTCGATGAAAGCGACAATGTGAGCCCGACGGCCAAAGCTACCGACCACGGGTGGTTTGCGTAAATGGCAACACAGGCGATCACAGCGGTCGAGAGCAGTACTTGCAAACCACCCAGCCCCAAGAGCCTGTCGCGCATATCCCACAGCGCCCGAGGTTCAAGTTCCAGCCCGATCAAGAACAACATCATGACCACGCCGAACTCTGCCACATGCTGCAGGCTTTCGGTTTCGGCACCGACCAGACCGAACATTGGCCCAATGACGATGCCTGCAGCAAGATACCCAAGAACAGAGCCCAACCCCAGGCGTGCCGACAGCGGCACAGCGATCACAGCGGCAGCCAGATAGATCGTCGCCTGATAAAGGAAGTCGTCCATGTTTGTCCTCTTGCTCGGGTCAGGTGGGCAGGGGCGCGTCGCGCTTGAGTTGGTCCATAACGATCTGGCTTTGAACCCTCGCCACTGCAGGATGCGGCAGTATTACCTGATGAAGCAAGCGATTGAGGGCGGATAGATCGTCGCAATAAACATGGAGCAAATAATCCGCTTCTCCAGTCATCGTCCAGGCGCTGGTGATCTCAGGGCGGGTGTCGACCATGCGGGCAAAGCCCTCGGACTGTTCCGGGCCGTGCGTGCCCAGATGAACCTGAATGAAGCCCTGAACCTGAAGCCCCAGTTTCAGCGGGTCCAGTCTGGCTGCGTAGCCAGTGATATAGCCTTCGGCCTCCAGCCTTTGCCGTCGGCGCCCAGCCTGACTGGGTGACAGGTTCAGCATTTCACCCAACTGGTGCGCGGTCAGGTGTGCATTCTTCTGCAGGGCGGACAACAGGCGAGTATCAGTCGAATCCAGCATATGCGGAAAATCTCCACGGTTTGTCCAAAGCGTGCGCAAATTGCGCGCCTACTTTTAGGTTACACGAAAACAATGCGCAGAAACAGCGTTGGATAAGGCGTATTTTGGAATCAGCAAAGAAATTCCTGTTTTACGGAGACGCGCCATGGGACCCTTCCCGCACAACGCCCCGAAATCTGTCATCAGTCCAGAAAACCCCGCCGGAACTGACGGGTTCGAGTTTGTCGAATTCGCCCACCCAGAACCTCAGGAGCTGCGCGATCTGTTTGCCAAAATGGGGTTTGAACTGGTCGGCCACCACAGGGACAGACCAGCCGTCGAACTGTGGCAGCAAGGGGATGTGACCTATATTCTGAATGCGGACGAAAATAGCTTTGCCGCGAAATTTGTGGCTGAGCACGGCCCCTGCGCGCCTTCGATGGGGTGGCGCGTGGTGGATGCCCAAAAAGCGTATGAGCACGCGGTGTCCAAAGGGGCAGAGCCTTACGATGCCGACGACAAAACAATGGACGTCCCTGCCATCAAGGGAATCGGTGGGTCGCTGATCTATTTCATTGACCAGTACTATGACACTTCGCCCTACAACCGCGAATTCACTTGGACCAAGCAGTCCAAACCACGGGGAGATGGGTTCTATTACCTCGATCACCTGACGCACAACGTCTACAAGGGCAACATGGACAAGTGGTTCAAGTTCTACGGCGACTTGTTCAATTTCCGCGAAATCCGCTTTTTTGACATTCAGGGCAAGTTCACGGGCCTCTACAGCCGTGCCTTGACATCTCCTTGCGGACGAATTCGCATTCCGATCAATGAAGACCGGGGTGAGACAGGGCAGATCGTCTCGTATCTGAAAAAATACAAGGGCGAAGGCATTCAGCATATCGCGGTCGGGAGCGAGGACATCTATGCCTCGACAGACGCGATAGCGGAAAAGGGCTTGAAGTTTATGCCCGGCCCGAACGAAGCCTACTACAACATGTCCACGGAACGGGTTGCCGATCACGAGGAACCTCTGGACCGAATGATGAAGCACGGCATCCTTATCGACGGTGAGGGCGTATTGGACGGCGGCGAAACCAGAATTTTGCTGCAGATTTTCTCGAAAACCGTAATCGGCCCGATCTTTTTCGAGTTTATCCAGCGAAAAGGCGATGATGGTTTCGGGGAAGGAAACTTCCAGGCGTTGTTTGAATCCATCGAGCGCGAACAGATCGAAAGCGGCGAGATTTCAGCAGCTTAAGGTTGGTGTTTAAAGACGGTCAGAGGTGGTGGATCACATTTGCCTCTGACCACGTTCCCGTCAACTTCGCGGCATTCTTAGCGTGACGTTCTGGCCTCGTTTCTGGTATCGCAACTCGCTGTCGCTGATGGCGATCACGTTGCCGCCGTCAATGCGATCTCCGACTTTCAGTTTCTTGTAGCGACCGCTTGGCAGCCGGACCAGTGCCCGCCGATTTGACGGTGTGCCATAAACGCCGATCAGGTTCAGCTTTCGCAGATTGATCGCGTTGTCGATGGTGGCTTGCCGCGCAACCGATGCAGATGATGGAATCTTGGGCGCAACAGACTTCGCCTGGAACGAGCCCGCCTCGTCACCTTTTTGAGGGACCGCCGCAGTCGAGCCCAGCTTGGCGGTGGAGGTCTGCGGCTTAAGTGTCAGCCCGGCGGGGCGGGGCTTGGGCCGAGGCACGCGCACCACGGCCAGCGCCGTGGGTGTTTCGTCAACCTGTGGCCGGTCCTGCACGGACTTGGGGCGCAGTTTCGGTCTTACGCTGGCCAGTTCTTCGCGTGTGCGTCCGCCTAGCTGCTGGCGTTCAAAGCGTTCAATCAGATCGGTGGGTCTGGGCTTGGGTCGAAGTAGCGCCAAACGCGCGCTCGTATCCTCAAGAATAGGTTCTTCTTCAAAGCGAACGGGGGCTTCAGGCGGCACCTTGGTTGGGCGTCCAAGATAAACAACCACGCCGTCCGGGTTTAGCGTGCCGTCGGCAGTCGCGGTCACGAGCCCTCGATCATCAAGGTCAAACTGCGTTTCCGGGTCTTCGCGCTCGGTTATCGGGGCTACGGGAACGAACGCAGTGTCAGTGTCAAAACTGCTGACCGCTGGCAAGGCGAGCGCGTCACGCGACAGATCAGACCTGTCAATTGATGTCAGATAAAATTCGTTGGACTGGCTTTCATCCGGCTCAAGAGCAGGCTCTGCCAACGGTTCGGGGGTAACAAATCGCGCACCGGCATGTTTTTGAACCGGCTCAGGCTCAGGCTCAGGGTCGGGGTCCCGTGCCACTTGTTCGACGATCGTCGGCGCGATTTTCAACGCCTCCAGTATCGCGGCATCCGTTGGGGATAGGTCGGGTTCGTTGTCTTCGGCTTGCGTTGGCGGGTTCGTTGGGGGCGTTTCCAAAGCAACCGTATCTGGCGCTGTGACTTTTTCAGGCTGCAGCACCGGATCTGATGGCGTTTCCTCGGTCTGCGCGATCACGACTTCAGGTGCTTTGTCCCCATCGGGTGCGATCAAAGCCCAGGCTATCAACGCAGCACCCACGACAACAGCAGCGCCGATAGGCAATGCATAACGACCGAGCGATGCAGTGCGCGAAAAGACGCGGTAGCCTTGTGGCTTAGGGGAAGGGGCTGAACGGAAATCGGCAGGTACAGAAGACGCGGCGATCGCATGGACAGGATGTGCCCCGGATTCCTCTGGCTTGCTTTCCTCTTTTGCGTCCACCTGAGCCGGAACCTTCAAAGAAAACTGGGGTTCTGCTGGATATTCCTGCTCATCGGTTGGGGCTGAGAATTGAACAGGAATAAATCCGTGTTCGACTGCGAAGGTCTGCGCCTCTTGCAGCGTCTGCCTGGCAACCGCCGCGATATAGGTTTTGGGGCCGTCTATGGCCGTATCATAAACCAGTTCGTCCAAAGCATAGGGCGTGGCTTCTGACAACGCCGCCTGAACACGCTGGTTTAGGAGCGCAGGGTCATCCGCTGCGGACTCCACGGCAAGAAAGCGCACCTGACTGGCGGGCAGGACAATTTTGCAACGCAGGTTGTTTTCAAGGGCGAACCCCTGTTCGCGCAGCGTTTGAAGCTGGGCGTTCAGGTCCAGCGCGTCCACGGAAACCTCGCCGACACAAAACCAGTCGCCGTCTGCAAGGTGATGCAAAGAAATTCCGGTAGAAGAAAAAGACAGCGCGAAGGCAGGTTTCATATTCCGGAAGAACCATAATTGTCAGCGTCAAAGCGGGCGATAAATCGTCCGCAGACTGACATTAAAGCAGGATCCCGCCGAGGGAAAGAAAAAGCCAATACTTCCCCTTGTTCGGCAGACCGTTGCCACCCCATCTTGGTATAAATGAATTTGGAGGGAAGACCTTGAAGAAACTTGCTTTTTTGGCCGCTGTGCTGGGTATGGCCGCCGCGAGTGTGTCCCATGCGGAAGAACGTCGCATCTCGGTCGCTGCGGCAGGCACCGTTCAAGCGGCCCCCGATATGGCGACAATCAATCTGGGTGTCACGAATGAGGATGCGCAGGCGTCAACTGCGATGCAGGCCACGTCGGACGCAGTAGCTCAGATTCTGAAACGTCTGGAGGAACTGGGCGTCGAAGCGCGGGACGTGCAGACCAGAGATATCTCAGTATCGCCGGTTTGGTCGGGACGCGGCAATCAAAACGCAGAAACGCCAGAGATCACGGGTTTTGTTGCGTCGAACCGGGTGATTGTGCGCGTTCAGGATCTTTCGCAGCTTGGATCGCTGATGGATGCCGTCATTCAGGATGGGGCCAACGATTTTGGCGGTCTCAGTTTTGGTGTCAAAGACCCGAAGCCCCTTGAGGCCGAAGCGCGTGCCAAAGCCGTGGCCGAGGCGACCGCCAAGGCTGAACAACTGGCGCAAGCTGCGAACCTGACGTTGGGCCCGGTCCAAACGATCAGCGAGCAGGTCGCGAGCGTCCGGCCTGCCGCTCAGATGCGCGAGTACAACATGGCGGACTCTGGTGGAGTACCTGTTGCAGGCGGGGAAATCTCGGTCTCTGTCACCGTTTCGATGGAGTTCGGGATCTCGGAATAAGCCTAGCTTTTGGCGCGGGCTTGCAGCGGTTGCCGTTGCTGGCCCGTTTGATCGAAATTGTCGGGAGACAGCCATTCCTCGAACGCAGAGCGGATGCGCGGCCATTCGGTATCGAGTATGGAATACCAAGCCGTATCCCGGTTGCGTCCCTTGTAGTGCGTCGCTTGTCTGAAAATCCCTTCAAACGTAAAGCCCAACCGTTCGGCCGCGCTGCGTGACGGGGCGTTTAGGGCGTCGCATTTCCACTCATACCGCCGATAGCCAAGCTCATCGAATACGCGGCGCATCATCAGGAACATTGTTTCGGTCGAAGGCGGTTTGCGCTGCAAGAGCGGCGAAAAATGGATATGCCCAACTTCGATCGAACCGGCAGCGGGGTCAATTCGCAGGAACGAAGCCATCCCGACCGGAGTGCCCTCGTGATCCAGCACGGTGTGAAACATGGGATCAGCGTCCGTGCAGGACGCACGCGCCCAAGCCTCGAAGTCTTCTTCGGCCTTGAACGGGCCGTAGGGCAGGTAGGTCCAGTTCCGCCCGTCGGTATCGTTGGCAAACGCCCGGTACAAACCGGGCGCATGCCTGTTCACATCCAGTGGCACGACCGAAAAATAGCGACCTTCCATCGGTGTGTAGGGCGGGGTCGGGCGTGGAAACTCGCCCGAGACCGGTAGGCCGATGGGTTGACCCAATGCGTTCGTTACGTGCTCGACCATGGTTTAGGCCGACGCCTTTGCTAGCGCCTGATCCAAATCAGCGATCAGGTCGTCGGCGTCTTCGATACCGATGGACACGCGCACAACGCCCGGGCCGGCACCAGCGGCCTCTTGCTGTTCGGGGGTCAGTTGGCGGTGGGTGGTCGAGGCCGAGTGGATGATCAGCGAACGAGCGTCACCAAGGTTGGCCACGTGGCTGAAGATTTCCAGCGCGTTTACCAGCTTGATACAGGCGTCATATCCGCCTTTGACAGCAAAGGTGAACAGAGCGCCTGCGCCCTTCTTGTACTGCGCCTTGACCCGGTCGTGATAGGTGGACGAGGGCAGTCCGGCATAGGTCACATACTCCACCCGGTCATCCGCTTCGAGCCAGGCCGCGATCTTCTGGGCGTTCTCAACATGGCGTTCCATCCGCAGCGACAGGGTCTCGATCCCCATCAGTGTGTAATGCGCGGCCTGTGGGTTCATTGTCATGCCCAGATCGCGCAGACCGATGGCGATGCCGTGGAAGGTAAAGGCCAGCGGGCCGAACGTCTCGTGGAACTTCAGGCCGTGATAGGCGGGTTCGGGTTGGCTGAGCGAGGGGAATTTGTCATTCGCCGACCAGTCGAACTTGCCAGAATCCACGATGCAGCCGCCTGTTACTGTGCCGTTGCCGGTCAGGTATTTGGTGGTTGAGTGCACCACCAGTGTCGCGCCGTGCTCGATCGGGCGGCACAGATATGGGGTGGCCGAGGTGTTGTCGACGATCAGAGGAATGCCCGCATCGTCAGCTACATCCGCCAGCGCACGGATATCGGTCACGTATCCGCCGGGGTTGGCGATGGATTCACAGAATACCGCGCGGGTGTTTTCGTCGATGGCAGCTTTCACCGCGTCTACATCATCCGTATCCACGAATGTAGCGGACCAGCCAAAGCGCTTGATGGTTTGGGTGAACTGCGTGACGGTTCCACCATAAAGGCGCGTCGAAGCAACGATATTGCAGCCCGGAGCCATCAGCGGGAACAGCGCCATGATTTGCGCCGCGTGACCCGAGGAACAGCAGACCGCGCCTACGCCGCCTTCCAAAGTGGCAACACGTTCCTGCAGGACGGCCACGGTTGGGTTTGTCAGGCGGGAATAGATAAAGCCGACTTCCTGCAGGTTAAACAGGGCGGCCGCATGGTCAGCGTCACGAAATACATACGCGGTGGTCTGATAAATTGGGGTCTGCCGTGCGCCGGTTGCCGGATCAGGGCGCGCGCCAGCGTGAATTTGAAGCGTGTCAAAGCCGTAGGTTGGACCGTCCGACATCGTTGAAATCTCCCTCTGGAATGTGTGTTGCTGACTCTCTAGGCGATTGGGCGCTTGCGCACAACAACCCAGTCAACGCATCCAGAGGCCGCTGCTTTTGATTTTGTTGCGAATGGCTTGTTCACGTTTGGGCAGGTTGGCGCGATCAAACATCTCACGGATTTTATAGCCCTTGCGCTGGATCACCAGTTTCCTGATCGGGTCATACCTCTTGAGCACCTTCTTGACCTTGTTCGGCGCAACGACGGTTTCCAGCACCTCGACCACGTGGTCGCTTTCCCGCGCGTACAGCAAAGGAAACAGGCGGTAATGGCAGCTAACCGAGCCGTCCAGATGGCCCGAAGGCAGGGTGTCACGACCACCGCCCAGTGAATGGATGACAAGTGGCAGAGCGATTTGATCCAGCCAAGGGGTCAGCGTTTGCCCTGCCAGTTCGGGGATGTCTTCGTCCCGGATGGTGCGGGCATACTCCAAGTAGCGTTCTCCGAACTCTTTGGGACAACGGTAAAAGAAAAAACCGGCATTGAAATACAGATACCGCCGCCAATAATCGCGCGGCTTTGATCTGTCTAAAGAACTGTCAAAATCCAGCCCGAACCGGCGATATAATGCGCCCCAGATACCATCAAAGCCGGGACCATACAGCGTTGGGCGGGGCCATGTCCCTTCGACTTTTTGCGAGGCACTAGGGCGATCAAAGTCGAAAGGAACGCTGTTCAGGTTTCCGGTGATGAGTGTGTCGCTGTCAAAAAACACGAACGGCTCACCCTCGGGCAGTGCGAGCAAGGCTTCAATCTTGTTGCCGTTTGGATAACTCTCACCAAATACGTGGTTGTCGAATGCTAGAACTTCGACATCCAACTGTTTCAGCGCCTTGAGAACATCTTCGTCCCGGATGCTAGGATCCTGTGACCATCGCGGCCCGGATTGCGGGGAGGCTACGAACAGTCGGCCGGCAAAATCAGGTGAGCTGTGCCGCAATGAAGCAGCGAACAAAAGCGCCTCATACTGTAGTCGGTTGTTCTGTCCGACGATGACGACGTTAAACTTGTGGGCGTTGGCCTGCATCGAAGGACTTTCGGACTTTGGCCGCTTAGTGGGCTGCTCGATTTGTGTTGGACGTACAGTATGCAGCGCGGTCAGTCAAAACCAGAGGCCAGGATGGACCGACCCCGAGAAAATTGATTTTGCGGGCGGTGTGCCCATCTATTGAACATGTGACGAAACAGGAGAAACCTCATGAGGGTTAACGCGGACTTCACCAAACGTGTCGCTGTCCATTTCGATCAGAGTGAATGGGTCGCATCGCCTGCGGCGGGGGTTGAGCGGAAAATGCTTGATCGGATCGGCGAGGAAGTCGCGCGCGCGACGACAATTGTACGGTTTGCGCCGGGCAGTGCGTTTGCTGCACATACCCACGACGGGGGTGAGGAATACCTTGTTCTGGACGGCGTCTTTCAGGATGAAACGGGTGACTTTCCTGTAGGCAGCTACGTGCGGAATCCGCCGACCTCGTCCCATACGCCTTCGGCCAAGGAAGGTGCAACGATATTGGTCAAACTGCATCAGTTCGATCCCGGGGATCGCACACAAGTGCGGCGGTCAATTAACGGAGAGGGTAACATGCAGCTCTTCAAAGACGCGCAAGAGGACGTGCGCGTTCTGACGTTAGGCCCAGGCGAAACAGTCGAACTGGATGCTGACGGAGGGCTTGAGATGTTCGTAATCGAAGGCTCGGTGCAGGAATCGTCCGAGGATTTCGCGGCCTGGGACTGGCTCAGACTCCCACCCGGTGACAAGTCCAGCGCGCAAGCCGGGGCATCTGGCGCACGTGTTTGGATGAAATCCGGCCATTTGAACCAGATGGTCTGAATTCCGCAATTGCTTTTAAAACAGGCAGTAGAACGGTGAAGCCGGGCTTTTGGGTCCGGTTTTTTCATTTTTTGACCATTTGGCAAATTTTACCAATTGATAAAAAATCAGATTGTGGCAAGCTGAGGCCATAACGAACATATCTACAGGGAGTAGAGCGATGGCACAGGGCCAGATGGTCCCCGGCATAGTTTCCGGGCGGCTTTCCAGCGATGAGCTGACCTCGAATTTCACGGATCTGCATCCGCCATTGGCCCCGCATGAGGCGGCCGTGGCCGCTGATCGGTGCTATTTTTGCTATGACGCGCCATGTGTAACGGCCTGTCCCACGGACATCGACATACCGCTGTTCATGCGACAGATTCAGGCCGGACAGCCCGAAGCGGCGGGTGAGACTATTCTGGCGCAGAACATCCTCGGTGGGATGTGCGCCCGTGTGTGTCCAACCGAAACGCTGTGCGAAGAAGCCTGCGTGCGTGAGACGGCCGAGGGGTCGCCAGTGGAAATCGGGCGTTTGCAGCGCTATGCGACGGATAGCGTTATGGCTGATGGGGCACACCCGTTTGAACGTGCGGCACCGACTGGAAAGACAGTGGCGGTTGTGGGCGCTGGCCCTGCGGGTCTAGCCTGTGCGCATCGGCTGGCAATGCTGGGTCATGACGTTGTCATCCACGAAAGCAAACCCAAACCGGGCGGTTTGAACGAATATGGGATCGCGGCCTACAAATCGACCAACGATTTCGCGCAGGCCGAGGTCGATTGGCTGCTTGGTATTGGCGGGATCACCATCGAGACCGGTTCGGTTCTGGGCGAGGGCATCTCGCTGGAGGGTCTGTCGGAAAATTACGACGCTGTCTTTCTGTCAATCGGTCTGGCCGGGGTGAATGCCCTGCGCGCGGGTGGTGTCGATAAGGACGGAGTACGGGCCGCCGTCGAGTTTATCGCCGATGTGCGTCAGGCCAGTGACTTGGCTGACCTGCCGGTTGGTCGGAATGTCGTGGTCATCGGTGGCGGTATGACAGCCGTGGATGCGGCAGTGAAGTCCAAGCTGCTAGGGGCCGAGCATGTCACCATCGCTTACCGGCGTGGCCGTGACGCGATGGGGGCCAGCCGATACGAACAGGATTTGGCTGCTTCGCACGGGGTCAAGATCATGACCAACGTGCAGCCTGTGGCCGTTCACGGAAACGGGGCAGCAGCAGAGATCGAACTGGAGTATACTGCCAGCCATGACGGACAACTGACCGGCACGGGCGAGATGGTCCGCGTGCCCGCTGATCAGGTGCTCAAGGCGATTGGTCAGACACTGGAAGGCGCACCGGAAGGCTTGGAACTGGACGGCAACAAGATCGCCGTCTCCGGGGCCGGGCGCACCTCGATGGCAGGTGTCTGGGCCGGGGGCGACTGTGCCGCTGGTGGCGAAGACCTGACCGTGACAGCCGTGGCCGAGGGCCGCGATGCCGCAATGGATATCCACGCAAGCCTGACTGCGTGAAACCCACAGATAAAGATGCTGAACTGCATCAGGGAGGCCGGATAAATGGCTGATTTAAAAACAAACTTCTTGGGTATCGAAAGCCCAAACCCGTACTGGTTGGCCTCGGCGCCGCCGACCGACAAGGAATACAACGTCCGCCGCGCTTTCGAGGCCGGATGGGGTGGTGTGGTCTGGAAAACGCTGGGATCCGAGGGGCCGCCGGTCGTGAATGTGAATGGGCCTCGGTACGGCGCGATCTATGGTGCGGATCGGCGGCTTTTGGGGCTGAACAACATTGAGCTGATCACGGACCGCCCGCTTGAGGTGAACCTTGAAGAAATGGCGCGGGTCAAGGCGGATTACCCGGATCGCGCGCTGATCGCTTCGATCATGGTGCCGTGTGAGGAAGAGGCGTGGAAAGCTATCCTGCCGCGCGTGGCGGAAACTGGTGCAGACGGGATCGAGCTGAACTTCGGCTGTCCGCATGGCATGAGCGAACGCGGCATGGGGTCCGCTGTGGGGCAGGTGCCGGAATATATCGAGATGGTCACGCGCTGGTGCAAAAAATACTATGACCGCCCGGTCATCGTAAAGCTGACGCCGAACATCACCGACATTCGCAAACCTGCCGAAGCCGCCAAAAATGGCGGTGCGGACGCGGTGTCGCTGATCAACACGATCAACTCGATCACCAGCGTGAACCTAGACACGTTCAGCCCCGAGCCGTCGATTGATGGTAAGGGCAGCCATGGCGGGTACTGTGGTCCCGCGGTGAAACCGATTGCGCTGTCGATGGTGTCAGAGATTTCGCGGGCGCAAGCAACGCATGGCCTGCCGATTTCGGGTATCGGAGGTGTGACCACGTGGCGCGACGCGGCAGAGTTCATGGCCCTTGGCTGCGGAACCGTTCAGGTTTGTACGGCGGCGATGACCTACGGTTTCAAGATCATTGATGAGTTGACGGCTGGCCTGTCCAAATGGATGGACGAGAAGGGCTATGAGGACGTTTCCGAAATCGTCGGTCTGGCCGTACCGAACGTAACGGACTGGCAGTATCTGAACCTGAACTACGTGGCGAAGGCCAAGATTGATCAGGACCAGTGCATCAAGTGCGGCCGCTGCTACGCTGCCTGCGAAGACACCAGTCATCAGGCGATCTCGATGTCCGAGGATCGCGTGTTCGAGGTCATGGATGACGAATGTGTGGCCTGTAACCTTTGCGTGGATGTCTGCCCCGTTGACGGTTGTATCTCGATGGTGCCGATGGCCGCCGGAGAGGTCGATCCACGTACAGGGCGCGAAGTTCAGCCAGACTATGCCAACTGGACAACGCACCCGAACAATCCGATGGCAAAAGCTGCCGAGTAAACAAAGAAAGGGGCCAGCGACCGGCCCCTTTTTTATGGCGTCAGAAGCTTGCGATAGAGCGTATCAATGAACGGCTCGGCCCCTTCAAACGGGTCTTCGTCCCCCAGGATCGCCCGGACCTGAACATCAAAATCCGCATAATGCTGGGTCAGCGCCCAGATCGAAAAGATCAGATGATAGGGATGCAGTCTGGCAATTTTGCCTTGGTCCATCCAAGCGGAAAGCACTGTGGTTTTTTCGTCCACCAGCGCCTTCAGGTCATTGGACAGCGACTCGTGAATGCGCGGCGCGCCCTGAACCAGTTCATTTGCAAACAGGCGGCTTTCACGGGGCAGATCGCGGCTCATTTCCAACTTGCGCCGAATATAGGCGAGGATTTCCTCCATCGGGTCGCCGTCCGCATCCAGATCGTGCAAAGGGGCCAGCCATGTATCCAGAAGACCAGACAAGAGGGCGGAGTGAATCGCCTCTTTCGATGGAAAATAGTACAGCAGGTTGGGTTTGCTCAGCCCCGCCTCAGCCGCGATCTGATCAACCGTTGCGCCGCGGAATCCGTGGGCCGAGAATACGTTCAGAGCGGCCTCGAGTATTGCAGCGCGGTTCTTTTTCTGAATTCTGGTGGGGGTGCGGTCTTTGGGCATGTTTTCAGGCTGTCTCTTTTTCCGGCAAGCAGGCGCTGGATAGGCCAAAAATTCCTGCGGCGTCCTGCATTTTCTTGACTGATCTCGAACCCGTGATAGCGTGAGTTTGACCAGATGGTCAAATCAAGACACCAATAGCGAGCCAAATCGCAAGCAACAGGGAAGAATAAGATGGCAGCTCCGGCGCAGAACCTCAGGATCAATGGCGACAGGTTGTGGGACAGTCTGATGGAGATGGCCAAGATTGGCCCCGGCGTTGCGGGAGGAAACAACCGTCAGACGCTGACGGATGAGGATGCCGAAGGGCGGGCGTTGTTTCAGAAATGGTGCGAGGACGCGGGTTGCTCGATGGGGTTGGACCAGATGGGCAACATGTTCGCACGTCGTGAGGGGACGGACCCAGAGGCCTTGCCGGTTTATGTTGGCTCGCATTTGGACACGCAGCCCACGGGCGGAAAGTATGATGGTGTTCTGGGTGTTCTTGGCGGGCTCGAGATCATTCGCACGCTGAATGACCTTGGGATCAAGACCAAGCATCCGATTGTCGCGACCAACTGGACCAATGAAGAGGGCACACGCTATGCACCAGCGATGCTGTCCTCGGGCGTGTTTGCCGGGATGCATACGCAGGACTGGGCGTATGATCGAGAGGACGCCGAGGGCAAGAAATTCGGTGACGAATTGCAGCGGATCGGCTGGCGCGGTGACGAAGAGGTGGGTGCGCGTAAGATGCACGCCTTCTTTGAACTGCACATTGAGCAGGGTCCGATTCTGGAAGCCGAGGGCAAGGATATCGGTGTCGTTACCCACGGTCAGGGTTTAAGCTGGACGCAAATCACGGTCACCGGAAAGGACGCGCATACTGGCTCGACCCCGATGCCGATGCGCAAGAATGCAGGCCTCGCCATGGCGCGCATTCTTGAGAAAGTGGATGAGATTGCGTGGTCCCACGCGCCTCATGCGGTTGGGGCGGCGGGGCATATCGATGTCTTTCCAAACTCGCGCAACGTGATCCCCGGCAAAGTGGTGTTCACGGTCGATTTCCGGTCACCTGAACTGGAAGTGATCACGGATATGGAGAACCGGCTGCGTGTCGCCGCCGAGGATATCGTGGAAGAAATGGGCCTAAAGATTGAGTTTGAAAAGGTTGGCGGGTTCGATCCTGTGAAGTTTGACGACGGTTGCGTCGCGGCGGTGCGTGATGCGGCCGAACGGCTGGGCTATTCGCATACGGACATCATTTCGGGCGCGGGGCACGATGCGTGCTGGATAAACCGGGTGGCTCCGACGGCCATGGTGATGTGCCCTTGCGTGGATGGATTGAGCCATAATGAGGCCGAAGAGATCAGCAAGGACTGGGCTGCTGCCGGGGCGGATGTTCTGTTTCATGCGGTCGTGGAAACAGCGGAAATCGTGGAATAGGGGGCTCTGCCCCCGTCGCCCGAGGGCGACTCCCCCGGGATATTTTTAGCCAGATGAAGCAAGCGGCGCAGACCGCATCAGGGAGTTTAAAATGAGTACTGTGATCAAGAATGGGACCGTCGTGACGGCTGATCTGTCTTACAAAGCGGATGTGAAGGTCGAAGACGGGGTGATTACCGAGATTGGTTTGGGTTTGAAGGGCGACAAGGAGCTGGACGCGACCGGGTGCTATGTGATGCCGGGTGGAATTGACCCGCATACGCATCTGGAGATGCCGTTCATGGGGACCTATTCCAGCGACGATTTTGAAAGCGGGACGCGGGCGGCTTTGGCTGGGGGCACTACGATGGTGGTGGATTTTGCGCTGCCGAATCCGGGTGAGAGCCTTCTGGACGCGTTGAAGCGCTGGGATAACAAATCGACGCGGGCGAATTGTGATTATTCGTTCCACATGGCCGTCACCTGGTGGGGTGAGCAGGTGTTTGACGACATCAAGACCGTGATTGAGACGCGCGGGATCAATACGTTCAAGCATTTCATGGCCTACAAGGGCGCGTTGATGGTGAATGATGACGAGTTGTTCGCCTCGTTCAAGCGTCTGGCCGAGCTGGGCGGGATCGCCATGGTCCATGCCGAGAATGGAGATGTGGTGGCTGAGTTGAGTGCGAAACTGCTGGCCGAGGGCAATACCGGCCCCGAGGCCCACGCCTATTCCCGCCCGCCACAGGTCGAGGGTGAGGCCACGAACCGCGCCATCATGATTGCGGATATGGCGGGTGTGCCACTTTATGTGGTGCATACCTCGTGCGAAGAGGCGCATGAAGCCATTCGTCGGGCCAAGATGCAGGGAAAACGGGTGTGGGGGGAGCCTCTGATCCAGCACCTGACCTTGGACGAGAGCGAATATTTCCATCAAGATTGGGACCATGCGGCGCGCCGGGTCATGAGCCCTCCGTTCCGGAATAAGCAGCATCAGGATAGCCTGTGGAACGGGCTGCATTCGGGAACGCTGAGCGTGGTGGCGACCGACCATTGCGCCTTTACCACCGAGCAAAAGCGCTATGGCGTGGGCGATTTCACCAAGATCCCCAACGGGACCGGCGGGTTAGAGGATCGGATGCCGATGCTGTGGACTCATGGGGTGAATACTGGTCGCCTTACGATGAATGAGTTTGTGGCGGTTACTTCGACAAACATCGCTAAGATTTTGAATTGTTATCCAAAAAAGGGTGCGATTCTGGTGGGTGCTGACGCAGATATTGTTGTGTGGGACCCCGAAAAGACCAAAACGATCAGCGCCGATACGCAGCAATCATCAATCGACTACAACGTGTTCGAGGGCAAAGAGGTCAAGGGCCTGCCGCGCTTTACCCTGACACGCGGTCAGGTGGCGGTGCATGACGGGGAAATCCGCACGCAGGAAGGCCATGGTGAGTTCGTGGCGCGTGAACCGAACGGGCATGTGAACCGGGCGCTGAGCACGTGGAAGGAACTGACGGCTCCGCGACCCGTTGAGCGGACGGGTATCCCGGCGACGGGGGTTTAGGCGTTGACGCGTAGCTTGGATTACCCAACTCCAATGCAGTTTATCACGTTCGCGATTGTAGCCGTGGTGATCGCTGTGCTTGCTTTTTTGGTATTTGGTACAATGTTGGCTCTGCCCGAAATCGGTATAGTAAACTTGGCCCCCAGCCTCTTGTCGATGTTGACGTTAACTTTGTTGCTTGGGTGGCCAATCTGGGGTCCGATACTCTTGCGTGCGTTGTTTCCGGGGTGCGTCGTTTTTGTGACTATGCGTCGCATTTGCACCAGTTTGCCAATCGGTCGTCGCGGACCTACACTTTTCGCCGCAGCTACTGTGGCAGTATTCTCCTGGGCGGCGACAAGTATGCTGTTTTGGGCCTTTGCTCTGGCAAGCCAACCCTTTCAGAATGCCTTCCTGCTAATTTTTGGTGTCCCTGCCGCGATGATTGCGGCTGGCCTCGTCTTACCTATTCCTGAGTAAACATGCCTAAAGAACCAACCAATGTGTCCGCTGTAGTCGAAGCCACCAACCTCGACCTCACCTTCCAGACCAATGACGGCCCGGTCCACGCACTGAAAGACGTGAACCTGACCATCGACAAGGGGGATTTTGTCAGCTTCATCGGCCCTTCGGGGTGCGGTAAGACCACCTTCTTGCGCTGTATCGCGGCGCTTGAGACGCCGACAGCAGGCTCTTTGACAGTCAACGGAATGACCCCAGATGAGGCGCGGCGGAACCGGGCATATGGATATGTGTTTCAGGCCGCAGGGCTGTATCCTTGGCGGACCATTGCCAAGAATATCAAGCTGCCGCTTGAGATCATGGGCTATTCCGCCGCTGAGCAGGAAGACCGCGTGAAGAAGGTCTTGGAACTTGTTGATTTGGAAGGGTTTGGCGGCAAGTTCCCCTGGCAATTGTCGGGTGGGATGCAGCAGCGGGCCAGTATCGCTCGGGCGTTGGCCTTTGACGCTGATATCCTTCTGATGGATGAGCCCTTTGGCGCGCTCGATGAGATTGTGCGCGATCACCTGAACGAACAACTTCTGGCGCTCTGGGCGCGGACGGAAAAGACCATTGGCTTTGTGACGCACTCGATCCCCGAGGCGGTGTATCTAAGCACGAAAATCGTGGTGATGAGTCCCCGGCCGGGGCGGATTACGGATGTGATCGACAGTCCTCTGCCCAAAGAGCGGCCTTTGGATATCCGCGACACGCCGGAATTCATCGAGGTTGCCCATCGGGTGCGAGAAGGGCTGCGGGCGGGGCATTCGGATGAATAGCTCTGGTTTCAAAGCGTTCTGGGCGGTTCTTACGGTTCTCGCGGTGATCGTGGCCTTTTGGTACGTGGCGTGTGTTCCGATGAATATCAAAGGGGTTTTGACCGAGCAGGAACGCGCGGGTGCCGCAGTGCAACCTCCGACTGCCAAGGATCGGCGGGATATGTCCGAGCTGGGTTTGGTGCTGAACAACAGTTTCGCCATTCCCGCAACATGGGAACAGGACCGCCCCCGACTGCCCGCGCCGCATCAGGTCGCGATCGAGATGTGGGAGACGACGGTTCAGAAGAAGATCACCTCGAAGCGGTCGTTGATCTATCACGGCTGGGTGACGCTTAGCGCGACGGTTTTGGGCTTTGCGATTGGCACAGGGCTGGGCATTTTGCTGGCGGTGGGGATTGTTCATAGCCGCGTTATGGATATGTCGGTGATGCCTTGGGCCATCGTCAGTCAGACGATCCCGATCATCGCATTGGCACCGATGATCATCGTGGTGCTCTATTCCGTAGGCATTCAGGGGATCATTCCAAAGGCCGTGATTTCGGCTTATCTGAGTTTCTTCCCTGTCGTCGTGGGGATGGTCAAAGGGCTTCGCAGTCCGGATGCGATGCAGTTGGACCTGTTGCGCACCTATAACGCCAGCCGCTCTCAGGGGTTCTGGAAGCTGCGCCTGCCTGCGTCGATGCCGTACCTGTTCACTTCACTGAAGATCGGTATCGCTGCCTCGCTGGTCGGAGCCATTGTCGGAGAGCTGCCAACCGGTGCCGTCGCCGGGCTGGGCGCGCGTCTATTGGCCGGTAGCTATTATGGTCAGACGGTGCAAATCTGGTCGGCGCTGTTTGCCGCGGCCATACTTGCGGCCTGCCTTGTCGGTCTGCTTGGGCTGATCGAGCGGACGGTTCTAAAGCGGATGGGGATGGCGCAATGATACTGGTTTTGTGTGCAATCCTGCTATGGCTGTTTGGCTGGTGGCTAAATAGCCGCCTCGCCAGCGGGCCGTATGCGGATACGCGAATGGTGCGTTTTCTTGCGCCGTTGATTTTTGGCCTGACGATTATCGGAATTTGGGAGCTGGTCGTCCGGGGGCTGAATGTGCCACTCGTCATTTTGCCTGCCCCGTCGGTCATCGCTGTGCGGTTTGCCGACAGCCTGCCTATCTTGTGGGCCGACTTTGTGCAGACCATCATCAAGGGGGCATTGAGCGGGTATATCATCGGGTGCGGTGCGGCCTTCCTGACGGCAATCGCGGTGGACCGCTGGGACTTTCTGCGCTTGGGTCTGTTGCCTGTGGGCAATTTCGTGGCGGCTCTGCCAATCGTGGGCACGGCGCCCATTCTGGTCATGTGGTTCGGGTTTGATTGGCAGTCCAAGGCGGCGGTTGTCGTTGTTATGGTGTTTTTCCCGATGCTGGTAAACACGGTCGCGGGGCTGCGCGAGGCAACTGCCATGCAGCGCGATTTGATGGAGACCTATGCCGCAACCTATTGGCAGAGCTTTCTCAAGCTGCGCCTGCCTGCCGCAATGCCTTTTATTTTCAATGGCTTGAAAATCTCGACGACCCTTGCTTTGATCGGTGCTATTGTGGCCGAGTTTTTTGGCTCGCCAACACTGGGAATGGGCTTTCGGATTTCGACCAGCGTCGGTCAGCTTTCGCTGGATATGGTCTGGGCGGAAATCGTGGTCGCGGCTTTGGCCGGAACTGCATTCTATGGCCTGATGGCGATGATCGAAAAGGCTGTGACGTTCTGGCATCCGTCGCAACGAGGCTAACACTAAATTCTCAACAGACCCCGAGAAGGGGCATCAACTGCAACTAGGAGACATGAAGATGAAAAAGTTACTCAGCGGGGCGGTCGCCGCCTTTAGTTTGGCAGCCAGTGCTGCACTGGCGGCGGATGAGGTGACATTGCAATTGAAGTGGGTCACGCAGGCTCAGTTCGCGGGCTACTATGTGGCCAAGGACAAAGGGTTCTACGAGGAAGAAGGGCTGGACGTTACAATTCTGCCCGGTGGTCCCGACATCGCACCTACTCAGGTGATCGCGGGCGGCGGTGCGGATGTGACTGTCGAATGGATGCCCGCAGCGCTTGCCGCGCGGGAAAAGGGTTTGCCGCTGGTGAACATTGCTCAGCCTTTCAAAAGCTCGGGCATGATGTTGACCTGCTGGAAGGACGCCGGAATTTCCTCGCCCGAGGATTTGAAGAACCGCACGCTGGGCGTTTGGTTCTTTGGCAATGAATTCCCGTTCATGAGCTGGATGAGCCAGCTTGGTATCGACACAGGCGGCAAGAGCGAGTCCGGTGTCGAGGTTCTGAAGCAGGGCTTCAACGTTGACCCGCTGTTGCAGCGTCAGGCCGATTGCATCAGCACCATGACCTATAACGAATACTGGCAGGTCATTGATGCCGGTGTCAGCCCCGATGAGCTGGTGACCTTCAAATACGAAGACCAGGGCGTCGCGACGCTGGAAGACGGTCTGTACGTTCTGGAGGAGAACCTGAGCGACGACGCCTTTGTCGACAAGATGGAGCGGTTCGTGCGCGCCTCGATGAAGGGTTGGAAATATGCCGAAGAAAACCCGGATGAGGCGGCGGACATCGTTCTGGAGAACGACGCGACGGGCGCTCAGACCGAAGAACACCAAAAGCGCATGATGGGCGAGATTGCCAAGCTGACCGCAGGGTCAAATGGCGCACTGGATCCGGCGGATTTTGAGCGCACTGTTGGTACGCTGCTGGCGGGCGGTTCTGATCCGGTGATCACCAAGCAGCCCGAGGGCGCTTGGACGCACCAGATCACGGATGCGGCGCTAAACTAAAATAGCCTTAAAGGGCTTTGCAGCGCGGTCCCAACCGGGGCCGCGTTTCTTGTTTTTGGTGTCGCAATTATGCGTGTATTTAGACCCGGAATGACCTAGTATAATCCTGTAATTGAGCGCATTTTATGCGGAAGAAATACCCAAGGGGAGGATATGCAGGGATTTGCAGCAGAATTCAATTCAGCGGTCGCTCTGATCCTTGAAGGGGATACCGAGCTGTGGGCGATTGTGCTGTTGTCCCTCAAAGTCTCCGTATTCGCGGTATTGATTTCTGCGCTGATCGGGATGCCTGTTGGCGCGGCTCTGGCTGTATCGCGATTTCCGGGGCGTCGGCTTCTGATAATTTTTATGAACGCGCTGATGGGGTTTCCACCAGTCGTTGTCGGCCTTTTGGTGTACCTGATGTTGTCACGCTCGGGGCCGTTGGGTGTTCTGGAACTGCTGTATACGCCGACTGCGATGATCATCGCTCAGGTGGTTTTGGTCACGCCGATCATTGCTGCACTGACCCGGCAGGTGATCGAAATGCTGGCCGAAGAATACTCGGAACAGTTGCGGTCGCTTGGGGTTTCGCGTCTGGCGTCAGTCCCCGTGCTTTTGTGGGATGCGCGGCTGGCTCTGGTGACGGCGTTACTGGCCGGGTTTGGACGCGCCATAGCCGAGGTGGGCGCGGTCATCATCGTTGGCGGGAACATCAACCACGTGACGCGGGTGATGACCACGACCATTGCGCTTGAGACATCCAAGGGCAATCTCGCGTTGGCGCTGGCTCTGGGCGCGATCCTGATCGGTATAGCCGTGGCGGTGAATGCAATGGTCAGCACGCTGAGCCTGCGGGCAGAGCAGGAGGGTCTGCGCCATGCGTGATCTTGTGCCCGATATGGTCAGGAGTCTGTCCGTTCACAACCTTCAGATATCGCGCAACGGCAAAGCGTTGCTGCAGGTGCCACATCTGTCGCTGGACGGGCCTGGACCGACTTTGATCCTTGGACCGAACGGAGCCGGCAAAAGCCTGCTTTTGCGCTGTCTGCACGGGTTGATTGCACCTGATCGCGGACGGGTCGAACAAGATGGTGCGCTGCTGGGGGCCGAACACAAAGCACGGCAGGCAATGGTGTTTCAGCAACCTGTATTGCTGCGGCGGTCTGTTGCTGCAAATCTGGACTTTGTTCTGAAAAGACAGGGAATTCCGCGTCAGGTTCGCAAAGCACGGATCGAGGAACTGCTGGCTGAAGGCGGGCTTGAGGACAAGGCGCGCCAATCCGCGCGTTCTTTGTCGGGTGGTGAAGCTCAACGCCTTGCCATCCTGCGCGCGCTGGCGCTGGATCCTGAAACTCTGTTCCTCGATGAGCCGACCAGTGCGTTGGACCCGAGCGCCACGCAGATGATCGAGCGGATGATCCTACGAGCATCATCCCGAGGGGTGCGCATCGTCATGGTGACCCATGATATTGGACAGGCGCGCCGGTTGGCCGCAGATATCGTGATGATGCAAGGCGGCCAAGTGGTTGAACATGGGGCTGCGAAACAGGTACTGGATGCCCCCGAAAGTGTCGCCTCGCGCCGGTATCTCTCTGGCGGCTTGGTGACCTAGTAGACAATTGGAGATCAGAATGATCCGGAATATCGTTCGGGCGGCTCTGGTGACGCTTGGCCTGACAGCAGTGCCAGCCGTTGCCGAGGCACCGTTTATCGTGGTGCAATCGACGACTTCCACGCAGAACTCGGGCCTGCTGGACTATATCCTGCCGGGCTTTGAAGCGGAAACGGGCATTGATGTGCGGGTGGTTGCCGTCGGAACCGGGCAGGCGATACGCAATGCGATCAACGGAGACGGTGATGTTCTTTTGGTCCATGCAAAGCCCGCCGAGGAGAAGTTCGTGGCCGATGGCTGGGGGGTCGAGCGGTTTGACGTGATGTACAACGATTTCGTCCTTGTTGGGCCAAAGTCGGATCCGGCAAAGGTCAAAGGTGGAACCGATATCGTTTCCGCCCTGAGGGCGGTTTCTGACGCCGAAGTTCCCTTTGCATCTCGCGGTGATGACAGCGGCACTCACAAGGCAGAAATGGGTCATTGGCAAGCCGCTGGGATTGATCCCACCACTGCGTCGGGCACTTGGTATCGTGAAACCGGGTCCGGCATGGGCGCGACGCTCAACGTGGCTAGCGGAATGGACGCTTACGTGCTGACCGATCGCGCGACCTGGCAGTCGTTTGGGAACAAGGGAAACCTTGAACTCATGGTCGAGGGTGATCCGCGTCTTTTCAATCAGTACGGTGTCATTCTGGTAAACCCGGAAAAGCACCCCCGTGTTCGTGAGGCCGCCGGGCAACGGTTTATTGACTGGCTGAAAGGCCCGGATGGGCAGGCCGCAATCGCATCCTACAGGTTGAACGGTCAGCAGCTATTTTTTCCAAACGCCGAGTGAAATCAGCCGCTGGCACCGTTGTGGTGGATCGCGCCAAGCCCTGAAAGGTCATAACCGCCGAATTCTGCCGCGCGGGATGCGAAACGCTCGGACCGAAGAAAGCTGAGGAGCTTTTGCATAGGCTCATCGAAATAGGCGCGCCGCCAGATGGCCAGGTCCAGCCGTTCTGCGTGGGTCGGAACAAATCCAAGGTCATACAACCCTGCCAGAGCGCCAAGACCAAATCCCGCTTCGGCCTTGCCGTCATGCAGGGTGATGGCCAATTCCTCCTCGGTTCGGGCACAGGTTGGTAGGGGTTTCAGATCATCCCGTGTCAGACCGTGGACCTTGAGCTGTTCATCGAATAGTCGCTGGCTGGCTGCGCTGTCCTGCCGGAGAATGACTCTGCGGCCTTTTAGATCGGGAAAGCCCGAGACGCCGGCTACGCCGGGGGCCGTCAAAAGTCCGCGTTGCCGTTGAGCGACCTCGAACAGAACCACGGGCGCTTCGCCAAGATGATCCTGCAGAGTTTCTTCGTTAAAGCCGCCGCCTTCGTGAATGTGAAGGGCCGCGGCCTGTGCAGTTCGATCCTTTAGGCGGTTCAGCCCGTCGAATGAGCCATCATAATACGTCGCCAGTCCTGAACCGCTTTCACGCAATGCCCAATCAAGCAATGGATCATGGCTTCCGGCGACAATAGGGGGAAGTGGGGATTCGGCGACTTGCGGACCTGTGCGGGATGCGTTCAGCCACGCGATGATCTCGGCCCTTGGGAATAGCAATTTGCCCATCGCGCGAACGCAGGGCACCTCACCCGAGGAAGCCAGGTCATAGGCTTTACGCTCGCCAATGCGCAGCAAGTCGGCCAGCTCTTTGGTGGTCAGATATTGAGACATTCAGTCGAGACGCACAGCCGAACCTGTACCGGCATCTGCGGCGCTGAAACCGATCTGGCTAAGCGCAAAGGGTGCGGCCACAGTGATCACGACCATTGCAGCGAGTGCGGCAAGAAAGGCTTTCATGTTCTCCTCCGGCTTAGTTTTCCGGTGCCGTGGCGCGGCGCAGAAAGGCAATCAGATCGCTTCTGTCGTTGGCTTGCGTAATCCGCTGCATTGGCATCTTCGTTCCCGGAATGTAGTGATCCGGCCCTTCGTCAAAAAGAGCGTTTATCGTGTCGTCATTCCAAACGATATCAGAGTCTTGCAGCGTATCCGAGTACAAATATCCCTGCACGCTGCCCGCCTTGCGTCCAAAGACGCCGTGCAGGGTCGGTCCGGCGCGGCGTTGGCCGTCGGGCGTTATGCTGTGGCAAATCGAGCATTTGCGGGCGAACTGACGCTCGCCGTTGCTCATTTCATCCGGGTTTTTCAAGAAACTGAGCTCGCCTTGGGCCATCTGTGCCTGATTGCCAAGGCTTGCCACCGGCCAGCTATACATGGCTTCGTCAATACCCCCCGCGTGGATGTTCAGGCCATCTGCGGAAAATGCCAGCGCCCAGACCGGGCCGCGCAGCGTGGCGCGAAAGTCCTGCGCGATGCGCCATTCAACCGTGTCTATGACCATGATGTATCCCTCACCATCGCCCACGGCCAGAAGGCTGTGGTCAGGGCTGAGCGCAAGGGCAAGGATCGGACGACGATCAAGTGTGAAATCTCGTTCCTCACCGGTATTCAAATCGTGGATACGGGTGACGCCGTCGACTGCGCCATATGCGATCCAGTTGTCCTGTTCGTTCAAAACCAATTCGTTGATACCAAAACCATGCTCGACCACGCGCAGGGTTTCTTGCCCGGTCTTCAAGTCCCACAACCGCAGGGTGCCATCCATACCGGCGGAATAAAGTTGCGAACCGTCAGCAGAGAACACCACAGTGTTTACGCCGCCCCCAGTAGGGCCAAGCGTTTTGGGCGCGCTGCCGTCTAAGGGCCAAATGCCGATACTGCCATCCCAACTTGCCGTTGCCACTTGAGTTTTCGAGGCCGCAATGCTGACGATTTTGCCTTTGTGCTGTCCTATAACTTGGCCGCCGGGCCATTTTCTGAGGGTAAAATCGTCACCGGCGGAATAGATCGCGGTGCCATTGAAGATGACACTGTTGACTGCGGCTTCGTGGCCCTCAAGCCACTCGGGTTTCTTGTCGGACCAAATGCCGACCGAGTTGTCGAAACTGGCAGTGGCAATGCGCCCGTCAGGAGCAGTGGCGATCCCCATGATCGGCCCGCCGTGACCCTTGAGCGTAAAAAACTCGGCCAAGGCGGGCAGGGGCAAAAACGCCAGAGCCAGCACCAGAATACGCATCTACTCGGCGGGTGAGGCCGCTGTTTTACCGGCCTCTTTTTCCTGCACTTCCTCCAGCCAAAGCGAATGGTGTTCGCGCGCCCATTGTTCTTCGACCTCACCTGTGCCCATCGCGTCGAACGCGCCTTCCATTCCGACCGACCCAAGGTAGATGTGCGCAATGATGATGGCGATGAAGATATAGGCAACCATCACATGCCACACCTGTGCGTACTGCATTTCTTCTTGCGGCGACATCTGCGTCGGCAAGTCCAGCCCCATCAGTTGCGGCAGGCCCGTCGCATTTGCAATCGAGAAGGTCTTGGCGAAAAGCGGCATCTCGAACGGGAACAGCAAAGACAGACCTGACAGGCTGATCGAAATACCCAACAGGATACAGGCCCAGAAGATGATCTTTTGACCGGCGTTGAACTTTTTGGCGGGCGGGTGTGAACCCTTGGTGAAAAGCCCTCCGCCAGCAGCCAGCCACTTTAGATCAACGCGGTTTGGTATGTTGTGCGAAATCCAGTTGATGGTAACGATCACCAGCCCGATCATGAAGGCCCAGGCGAGGTTGTTGTGTAGCCATTTGCACCCTTGCGCGATTGTTGCAAATCCCTCTTTGCCAAAGATAGGCATCAGGAAATCGCGCCCATATAGTGTAAGCAGTCCGGTCAGACCAAGGATCAGGAACGACCCTGCAAACAGCCAGTGCCCGAACCTCTCGAACCCATCAAACCGAGTGACCGTCCGCCCCGTTTTTTGCCCGTCGATCCGTATTTTTCCTCGGATCAGAAAAAACAGAAGAATGATCGCCATCATTCCGGCGATTATGTACGTTCCGTACTCGCGCAGCGGTCCAGTTCGGAAGTTGAGCCACCACATGCCGCCATCCTGGATCAAAACGCTTGCAGCCGGACCTTTGGATGACACTGTCACATCCGCCGATCCATAGCGCAGCGCCCGATATACATCGCTGTCAGAAGCCACGCCGCGCGTGCCTAGTTGCCCCAGCAATCCTTCGGCGTTGCCTTGGCCCGTATTCTCTGACCGATAAGAATTGTCGACCTTTTCGCCGCGCTGTCGGGCAAGAATGTCCTCTAACGTGGTTGAACCACCAGTAGAGGCGCGGTCAGGTGCCTGAGCTTCGGAAGTGTCCTGCGCCCAAGCGACCCCGGTTAGAAATATCGAAACGAGCAGGAAGTGGATCAGGCGCATTGGGATACCCTCCTGTGGGTTGGTGGCTTAGCGGTCGAACCCGCCGATCTGTTGGTGAAAGACCGCGCCGACCGGGGACAGGGCCGCTCGCAGGTCATCTTTCGCAGGTCCGTAAACATCAAACTGAACGGGTGTCAGCAGCGTCATGAAACGCTGGGCAAAGTTGGCGCCGAAGTTCTGCATGTGGATCATGGCATCCTCGGAACTGGCGTAGCGCTCGTAGATGTGGACCGCGTTGTCGCTCTGGTGCCATTCATAACTTTTTGCGCCGGTTTCCTGTAGGGCGGCCGCCACCATGTCGGCCATCAGCGCCTCGAAATCGGATTGTTTTTCGGGGCTCAGGTCCAGCTTTAGCAGCCAGTAAATTTCGTCGGTCATTTCAACTCCGTCACGGTCAAATCGTACGGCCGAACCAAACAGTGGATGCCGCACAAATCAGTGCGACAGCCCCCGACGTGACGCGGGGACTGTCGTTTCATTTGAAGACCTTAGCCGTCCTTCTGGTCGTAGGCAGTGCCCCAACCCCACGCGCCCGAGCCAAAGCCACGGGCGACGACGCGCTCGCGGTAGATGGCCGAGACCACGTCGCCGTCACCGGCAAGCAGGGCCTTGGTGGAACACATCTCGGCGCAGATGGGCAGTTTGCCCTCGGCGATCCGGTTGCGACCATATTTGGCGAACTCTGCGGTCGAGTGCGTTTCCTCGGGACCGCCAGCGCAGAAGGTACACTTGTCCATCTTGCCGCGCGATCCAAAGTTGCCTGCCTGCGGGTATTGCGGCGCGCCAAACGGACACGCATAGAAGCAATAGCCACAACCGATGCACAGATCCTTGGAGTGCAGGACAACCCCTTCTTCGTTCTGATAGAAGCAGTCGACCGGGCACACCGCCATGCAAGGCGCATCCGAACAATGCATACAGGCCACCGAGATCGAGCGTTCGCCCGGGTCGCCGTCATTGATCGTCACCACCCTGCGGCGGTTGATGCCCCACGGCACCTCGTGTTCGTTCTTACACGCGGTTACGCAGGCGTTGCACTCGATGCAGCGTTCAGCGTCGCAGAGAAACTTTGCTCTAGCCATTATCGTCCTCCTTACGCTGACCAGATTTTGCAGAGAGTCGCCTTCGTCTCCTGCATCTGGGTCACTGAATCATAGCCATAGGTCTGGGCGGTATTGGTACTTTCACCCAAGACATAAGGGTCAGCACCAGCAGGGTATTTCGCCCTGAGGTCTTCGCCTTGGAAATGGCCGCCAAAGTGGAATGGCATGAAGGCGACGCCAGCACCGACCCTGTTGGTCAGCATTGCCATCACCTTGACCTTGCCGCCCTCAGGACCTTCGACCCAGACCTGCGATCCGTCACGGATACCAAGGTTGTTGGCATCGCGCGGATTGATCTCGACGAACATGTCCTGCTGAAGCTCGGCCAGCCACGGGTTCGACCGTGTCTCGTCACCGCCGCCTTCATACTCGACCAAGCGACCCGACGTCAGGATTATCGGGTAATCCTTTGAAAAGTCGTTCTTTTGGATCGAAGCGTAAAGGGTGGGCAGGCGATAGGCGTGCCGGTCCTCATAGGTTGGATAGTCCTCCACCAGATCGCGCCGGTTCGTGTAAAGCGGCTCGCGATGCAGTGGGATCGGATCCGGGAAGGTCCAGACGACCGCGCGGGCCTTTGCGTTCCCGAAGGGTGCGCAGCCATGCTCGATCGCGACCCGCTGGATGCCGCCGGAAAGGTCGGTTTTCCAGTTGGTCTCTGGTCCCGCAACGGCGTCGATGGCCGCGCGTTCCTCGGCCGTCAGGTCGCCATCCCAACCAAGGTCCATCAACATCTGCATCGTGAATTCAGGGTATCCATCCTGAATTTCCGAACCGACGCTATAGACCCCTTCGGCCAGCAGGTTGTCGCCATCCCGTTCCACGCCGAAACGGGCGCGGAAGGTCAGGCCGCCTTCGGCCACCGGTTTGGACATGTCATAAAGGTTCGGAGTCCCCGTATGACCCATCTCGGGCGTTCCCCAGCAGGGCCAGGGCAGACCGTAATACTCGCCGTCATTCGGACCACCAACCGCTTGCAGCGTGGTTCTGTCGAACGTGTGCTGGTTGGCCATGTGGCTTTTCAGACGTTCCGGCGACTGACCAGTGTAACCGATGGTCCAGAGGCCCGAGTTGAACTCACGCGTGATGCTTTCAACATTCGGAGTTTCGGGGTCTTCCATCTCGATATTGCGGAAGAACCGATCCGCCCAGCCGAACTTGTTGGCGAACTTGGCCATGATGACCTCGTCCGGCAAGCTCTCGAACAGCGGATCAACCACCTTGTCGCGCCATTGTAGCGACCGGTTCGATGCCGTGACCGAGCCACGGGTTTCAAACTGGGTACAGGCGGGCAACAGATAAACGCCATCGGTGCGGTCATGCAAAACGGCCGAGACGGTGGGGTACGGGTCGATCACGACCAGCATGTCCAGCTTCTCCATCGCCGTCTTCATCTCCGGACCCCGCGTTTGCGAGTTCGGAGCGTGACCCCACAGAACCATGGCGCGGACGTTGTTGTCCTGATCCATATTGGCCGGGTCTTCCAGAACACCATCGATCCAACGCGAGACGGGGATGCCGCGCTCGTTCTGGAGCGGTTTGTCCTTGCCTTCCTTGTCCTTGATCGTCGCGAACTGACCAGCCAGCCATTCGGGTTCTTCACCCCAGACACGGGCCCAGTGACCCCAAGCACCCTTGGACAGGCCGTAGTAGCCGGGCAGGGTGTGGGACAGAACACCAAGGTCCGTCGCGCCCTGCACGTTGTCATGGCCGCGGAAGATGTTGGTGCCACCACCCGAAGTGCCCATGTTGCCAAGCGCAAGCTGTAGCACGCAGTAGGCGCGGGTGTTGTTGTTGCCATTGGTGTGCTGCGTACCGCCCATGCACCAGATCACCGTGCCGGGACGGTTGTTGACCATGGTTCGCGCAACCCGCTTGAGCTGCGATCCGGGCACGCCGGTTACACGCTCGGTTTCCTCTGGGTTCCAGTTGGCGACTTCTTCACGGATCTGGTCCATGCCCCAGACTCGGGTGCGGATGAACTCTTTGTCCTCCCAGCCGTTGTCAAAGATATGCCACAGGATACCCCAGACCAGCGCCACGTCCGTGCCGGGGCGGAAGCGGACATATTCATCCGCATGTGCCGCGGTGCGCGTAAAGCGCGGGTCGCAGACGATCAGCGGTGCGTTGTTCTGTTCTTTCGCGCGCAGAACATGCAGCAGCGAGACGGGGTGCGCCTCGGCTGGATTGCCGCCGATGATGAAGATCGCCCGAGAGTTGTGGATGTCATTGTACGAATTGGTCATGGCGCCGTAGCCCCATGTGTTCGCAACACCCGCAACCGTGGTCGAGTGGCAGATACGGGCCTGATGGTCCACGTTGTTCGTGCCCCAGTAGGCGGCGAACTTGCGGAACAGGTAAGCCTGTTCGTTGTTGTGCTTGGCCGATCCCAGCCAATACACGCTGTCCGGCCCGGATTCTTCGCGGATTTGCATCATGCCGTCGCCGATCTCGTTGATCGCTTCTTCCCAGCTGATGCGCTTCCACTCTCCGCCTTCCTTTTTCATCGGATATTTCAGGCGGCGCTCGCCGTGGGCGTGCTCGCGGACCGAGGCACCCTTGGCGCAGTGTGCGCCCAGATTGAACGGGCTATCCCAGCCGGGTTCCTGCCCGATCCAGACGCCGTTCTGCACTTCGGCGACGACGGTACAGCCGACCGAGCAGTGGGTGCAGATGGACTTGATGTTTTCAACGGCCTGGTTTGCCGCTGTCTGGGCACTGGCGGGCGTCACGGTTCCACCCGTGGCGCTGATCGCGGCAAGGCCGCCGATCGTCAGGCCCGAGCCACGCAGGAATGCGCGGCGATCGACGGTTTTCTCGCCGACCTGGGACAGGATACTTGTCCGCTGGGGGCGTCTCGCAACCCCGTTGGTCTTTTTCCTAAGCATTTCTTTCCTCCCTTGCTGGCCATGTCAGCCATGGCTGGCTTGGTACTGCTGATGCCGACGTCAGGGCCAATCGCAACCGTCTGTCGGGTGTGACGTCGTCCGGCTTAGAACCGGGCGCTGTCGAGGTAGGCGCGTGTGTGCGCTGTATCCTGCATCCGGGTTTCGTCCGTCGGCAGCTCGGCTGCCTCGGCTTTCCCGGTCAGGCTGGCGGCGGCGACAGCAGCGGGCGCTGCGGTTCCGGCCAGTTTGAGGAAGTAGCGGCGGGTTGCGCCTTCTTCCTTGGTCTTGCTCATGGGTGTCTCCTCTCCCATTTGCGTATGAGCGCCCTTTGGGACGCTGGCGAGTGGCGGCTAGGCCGCCGTCATTCGGAAGGCTTCGCGTTCGATCTCCATGAAGACCCGACCGGCGGTGCCGATCGAGGCATAGAGGACCGAGTTCTCAGCGCCTTCCAAATCCGAATAGAAATGTGCGGCCCACGGGCCGATATGCTTGTTCCAGAACGCTTTTTGGTCGTCCAACGTGGCGGGCGTGCCGAAACGCCCGACGATCATGCCTGCCATCATCTCCATCAGCGAGGCGATGTTGTCTTCCGGTTCAAATACATTCTGTGCACGGGTTATCCCACGCGCAGCCATGTCGTTGCGAAGCTGGGCCAGAGGTTTCTCGTTCAGAAAACCTGTAAGGTAGTAACTTGCATAAGGCAGCAATTCTCCGCGCCCCAAGCCAATGAACAGCGCGTTGAACTCACGCTCGGCCGCTGCGGGTTTCGTCACCTTGGCGACACGCGACATTGCCTGAATCGCCTGACCCAGATCGGTTTCATCCCCGGTCAGGCCGGCCACTTGATCCAGCAGCATCTGATCCGGCGGCGCCGCCATCAGCAGCCCAAGGAAGTTGTAGAAATCCGCGCGCAGACGGTCTTCGGTCGAGACATCCATCTTTTGCGCTTCGCTTGCGGTCATAGGGTTACCCTTCAAATTCAAATTTCATGCGGCGCGGGGCAGGGTGAACGTCTGCCTCTTGCGGTTCTTCAAGGTCGGCCATGATTATAGGCGTAGGGGCTGGTTCCTCAGCGACTTGAGGTTCTTCTTCGATCGCAGCAGCCTCGATCTCGACCTCGGGTTCGTCTTCCTCGGCCTCAGCCGCCAGAGCCTCGATATGGGCGAGCATTCCTTTGCCAACCTGATAAGCCGTCTGGAGGTTTTCGATCACGCAGGCGGCGTCGGTGTAATCCTCACCATAATCAACAAGCCCGTCGACATTGGCCAGCACCGGGTTCAGCCGCCACAACCGACGCAGCGCGCGGCGACGCAGTCGGTCAGGTACGGCCTTTGCCATGAAACCCGAGACGTCATCGCCAGCTTGCAACTGATCGGGGTCGGGCAAGTTGAACTCGGCCAGAATTTCGGCGTCCGTCTTTTCCTCCAACTCTGCCTTCTGAGCAGCGATGGCCTGTTCTTCGACCGCCAGCACTTCGGAATCGGCTTCGGCCTGAACAGCGGCCTTGCGGCGGGACCAGAAATCGCGAGCTTCGGTCACTGCACAATCCTCCGAGGTGCGCGGTAGACATCTGATGCTTGCCGGATGCGCGCGTCGCCTTTGCCGTCCTCTACAAGGTCCGTGCGCTTTTTGTCCCGGCGGCGTTTTACGAAAACCTCGTCACGGTGATGTTCCAAAGCGAAATCCCGAACCCAGGCAATCAACCCTTCAGTCATCGGGATCTTCTCGACAATCTCCTCTCCGGTATCGGCATAGTCCTGCCCCTCGAACGGGGACGCGGTGACCAGAACCGCGTCCATCGGGCGCTGGCCATCCAAGGCGTCACGCAAAACCAGATAGATCGACGGCTGCCCGTCCGACAGGTTCACCATGTAGGCTTCGGTTTCGTCCGCCCAAAGGGTCAGCGGCAGGGTGGCGGCATGGTACTCAATGGCCTCACCCTCGCGTCGCATTTCATGCCAATCGGCTGGCCCCGCACCGGGCAGAACGGCAACGGCGCGCCAGTTCCACTTGGCCCAGCGGGTCACACCAGGTGTCTTGCGCACGACGACGCCGATTGGCATTTCAATCTGGCTAGCGGCCTTCGCCACGTAATCCTCCCCGGAAGGCTCTCCCCGACCTTCCCCTACGTCCACTATGATACACAAAATAGCTCTGTGCCAAGCCCGATGCCTACGACCTTAGTCGTAAGGCGTGATCGCATATTCGCGAGCAACCCTCGGGACACCTTAGTTTTAACGCTTATCGCGAGTATTTGGCATGCGCCCAATCCGTTCAGGCACAGGGTTTACATTGCCACTTTGGGAATACAGCCTACTGTGCTGAGGAAAGGCGCGACGTCCGGGGAGGGGATATGAGCACCAAGATACTTCTTTGCGACTGCGCGGGGTCTCAATCCATTGACGCCGAAAAGCTAACGTCGGCCTGCGATGTGGCGTGTTCAAAGGTTCACACGGCGCTATGCACCCGAGAGATCGAGGCGGCAGCTGCGCTGATGCAGGAAGGCGACACCATAATCGCTTGTGGGCAGGAACAGGACGTTTTTCGGGCGCTGGCGGAAGAACTGGAACTGGATGTGCCGGGGTTCGTCGATCTGCGGGATCGTGCGGGCTGGTCCGAGCAAGGTAAAGATGCAGCACCCAAGATGGCGGCCTTGGCTGCCGAGGCTCTGCTGCCTCAGCCAATAACGCCAAGTGTGGATGTGTTCAGCGAAGGCACCTGTTTTGTCATTGGACCCGGAGCAGTCGCCTTTGATGTGGCCGAGCGGCTGGCGACCACGCTGGCTGTAACGGTATTGGTGACAGACGACGCTGAACCGGTGTCGCGTGCCTACGACGTTGTGCGGGGGCGCATCAAATCGCTGGACGGAGCGTTGGGCGGGTTCACCCTGTCAATTGACGCTTTGCAGCAACTTGAACCCGGTGGGCGTGGTGCCTTTGCGTGGAGCGCGCCGCGCGATAAGGCCAAGTCGTCCTGCGACATCGTGTTGGACCTCACGGGCGGCACGCCCTTTGTGCAGGCGCCCGCCAAACGGGAAGGGTATCTGAGGGCGGACCCCAAGGATGCCGTTGCCGTCGAACGGTTGGCGTTCGAGGCCGCGCAACTGGTGGGTACGTTTGAGAAGCCTCTATATGTTCGGGTTGAGGAAAGCCTTTGCGCCCATTCACGGGCCGAGCAGGTGGGGTGCACGAATTGTCTGGATATCTGCCCGACCGGAGCAATCACTCCGGCAGGTGAGCATGTTGCAATAGACCCGATGATTTGCGCGGGGTGCGGGGCGTGCGCGGCTCTCTGCCCATCAACCGCAATCACGTATGAAGACCCACCTGTATCGGCCCTGCTGTCGCGGATGCATATCCTTGCGCGAACCTATCGCCGGGCCGGAGGGCACGCCCCGCGGCTGTTGGTTCATGATGCACATGGGGCTGAAATGATCCGTTTGGCTGCTCGTTTCGGCAGGGGGCTGCCCTCCGATGTGATCCCGATTGAGTTGAATGTGATTTCCGGTTTTGGCCATGCCGAAATGCTGGCAGCGCTGGCGCATGGGTTTGCGCGGGTCGATGTTGTGCTTGCGCCGACTACAGAACGGGACGCATTGGATCGTGAGCTTGAACTGGCACAGGCGATCGCCGGAACTGACGCGCTTGGTCTGATCGACGAGACCGACCCAGATGCGCTGTCGGATGTGCTGTATGAACAAAAAGCGCCGATTCCGCTGGCAGATACGGTCCTGCCACTTGGCAACCGCCGTCAGATCGCGCGACTGGCGGCTCAGGCGCTTAATCCCGAAGCTGAGAAACCGTTGGCGCTGCCAGAAGGCGCACCGTATGGGGCTGTCGCGGTCAACACAGACGCCTGTACCTTGTGCCTCAGCTGCGTGTCGCTGTGCCCGTCCGGGGCGTTGACCGACAACCCGGATAAGCCGCAGTTGAACTTCCAGCAGGATGCCTGTCTGCAATGCGGGATGTGTAAAACGATCTGCCCCGAGAACGCGATAACGCTTGTGCCGCAACTGGACCTCAGCGATGGGGCTCTGTCCCAGCAGGTTTTGAACGAGGAAGAACCCTTCGCCTGCGTGGAATGCGGGGCATTGTTCGGTGTCAAATCGACGGTCGAGCGTATCATGGAAAAACTGTCGGGTGCGCACCCGATGTTTGCGACCTCAGACAAGGCGCGCATGATCCAGATGTGCGACAACTGCCGCGTGAACGCGCAGTTTCAGCAGCAGGACAATCCCTTCCAGTCAAATCCGAAGCCAAAGGTCGTCACCACCGACGACTACTTTTCAAAAAGAAAGGATCACTGAAGCTGCAGCGGCGCGCCCAGATCGGCGGCTTTTATGACGGATACGAAAGCCAATATCGCCTCTAACTCGTCCAGTGTCATCTCGACCGGATGGATGGGGGACGGGCGCTCAGGTTCAAACGGAGGGGTCAGCCCTTCGATTTGCGTGAAGGACGGATGGGGGTTGAGGGCAAAAAACGCCTCGAACCGTTCAGACCAGTCTGGCATCGCGCGCAGCACTGCGAATGACGGGGTAGAACCCAGACCGTTCATTCTGTTCTTGGGGCCGATCACGTGGCACCGCCCGCAATGAGTCATCGACAGTTCTTCGCCCAGTGCTGCATTGCCGTCAATCACGGTTTCCTGCTGGACGGCAGTGACCTTGAAGCTGGCGGAAAACGGCGGGCCGCTGTCAGGGCTGAACCCTTCGACGGTGCGTTTGCCGACATCAGACAGCAGCCAGTCGCGGAACCTTTCGTGTCTGGCGTCGTTCTGGATGCGCAAGTGGTAGATCACGCCGTCTCGGGCAAAGACGGGATCGCCCGGCGGGGCCGTTTCCAGAACCAAAACACCCGCGTCATCTGCAATAACGCGAATACCGGTCTTGAGAGAGAAGCGTGGAAGGATATGTTGCAATAGACCAGAGTCTGTAACCTCGGCCGGGGCGGCAAGCCCCAACGCCTCCTGCGACCAAGAGGGGGTGGTAGAGAACGTCAGGCTCAGGCACAAAAGGACAATGCGCATAGGGGCAGCCTAACGGCACGGACCCGAATGCGTCAAATAGACTGAAAGAGATAAAGACACATGGTAGGGCAAGGCAAAGGGTTTACAGCATGAGCGTTCGTGACGCGGTTCTGGCGAACCTGAAAAAAATCACAGACCCTGTATCCGGACAGGACATTGTCAGCGCTGGCGTGGTCCGCGCACTGAATGTCGATGGTGATACCGTGCGGTTCGTTTTGGAAATCGACCCCAAACAGGCCGAGCGCATGGAGCCAGTGCGCGCCGCTGCTGAGCAGGCGGCACAGACGGTGAGTGGAGTTTCCAAAGTCTCGGCGATGATGACAGCCCATTCCGAAAAGGCACCGCCCGACCTCAAGCCCAAACCCAAACCATCGCAGACCGGGCCACAGGCCGTGGCGGGTGTTGACCGGATCATCGCCGTTGCATCCGGTAAAGGTGGCGTAGGAAAATCTACTGTTTCCGCGAACTTAGCCTGCGCACTTGCGGCGGAAGGGCGGCGGGTTGGCCTGTTGGATGCTGATGTCTATGGACCGTCGCAACCTCGGATGCTGGGTGTCTCTGGTCGTCCGGCCAGCCCGGATGGAAAGACGATCCTGCCGCTGCGCAATCACGGCGTCACCATGATGTCGATGGGGTTGATGACAAACGAAGGTCAGGCGGTTGTCTGGCGCGGTCCGATGCTGATGGGCGCGCTGCAACAGATGATGAATCAGGTGCAGTGGGGTGCGCTCGACGTGCTGATCGTCGACTTGCCGCCCGGCACTGGCGATGTCCAGTTGACGCTGAGCCAGAAGTTCAAGGTGGATGGGGCAATCGTCGTGTCGACTCCGCAGGACGTGGCCCTGATCGATGCCCGTAAGGGGATCGACATGTTCAATCAACTCAAGACACCGATCGTCGGGATGATTGAGAATATGTCCACCCATATCTGTTCCAACTGCGGGCATGAGGAACACGTGTTCGGTCACGGCGGTGTGGCCTCCGAAGCCGAGTCGTTGGGTATCCCGTTGCTAGGCGAAATACCGTTGCATTTGGACATCCGCGTCGCCGCTGACGGGGGTGCACCCATCGTGGTAAGTAAACCCGACAGCCCGCAGGCAGATGCGTTCCGAAAGATCGCGCGCGATCTGATCGCCAAGGGCAACGCATGACGCAGCCGGTCTTTCCACCTTTGCTGACAGGGCATCCGGTACAAGGTGGAGAAGATCCGTTCCAGCGCGCCCAGGCCATGGCCGCGCTAGGATGTGATGCGGGGGCAGTGGTCTACAATATTCAGGCGGACCGCCTGCGTGTTGCGATTGTCTTTGCGCCCGAAGTTCCCTTGCAGGATGCGATGGCTATGCTTCCGCTGTGTTCCGTGGGGTTTCAGAATGCACTGGGTGCCTTGGCCCCGCCCGAAGTCGCGGTGCATTTGGATTGGGACGGACCAATCTGCGTGAATGGTGCGAAATGCGGAACGTTTCACGTCGCAGCGTCGACAGATGCGCCGAATGAGGAACCGGATTGGTTGATCGTGGGGTGGGATTTAGCCTTACTGCAAACCGGCGACGCGCCCGGAGAAAACCCAGACATTACAGCGATTTATGATGAAGGGTGCGCCGAGGTTACGGCGACTCAGTTGGTCGAAAGCTGGTCGCGCCACACGCTGACATGGCTCAACCGCTGGCAAGAGGACGGCAATGCGTCGCTGCACGCCGAATGGATGGGGCTATTGCGTGGGGTCGGGGAACCTTACGGCGAAAAGGGCGTCTTTCTGGGCACGGATGAGAGGTTCGGTATGTTGATCCGCGACGGGGCAGACACGCACCTTGTGCCGCTGACGGAGTTATTGGAGAACGGAAAATGAAACTGGCCCGAGCGATCCATTTCGATGAAAGCGACATGAATGTCTTTCACTCTCCAGCCCGGACGGGTGAGTGGTGCATTTCCGGCGGGTTTGAGTTCTCAAACTGGGGCGAGGGCGATCTGGAGGGCAAAGCTCGTCAAGCCTTTTCCAATGGTTGGCTGGGGTTGGAAACCTTTGGGCGCGTGACCTTTGTTGCGGTCACGCAGATCGAACAGGCCGAGCTTGATCAGATCATGCAGAATCTTGCTGATCACTTTGTGCAATTCTATGGCGCACCGTCCGTCGATGCGGCGCTGGAGGTCGCGCGATCCGAGATCGAACACATGACTGAACTATGCGATGAACACGCGCCGAATACACTGCTGACCGTGGTCAGAGAATTAACCGACACAGGTGTGCACGAAGCGTTTCGGATCATCACGCCGCAAGAAACGCAGCTTGAGGCGCTGGCCGTTCACGGCTCGCTTGATGACTGACGCCTACAGCAGGTCGGCGAACCCGCCGAATTGACCGCGTTTGAAAATCAGTCCCTTGCCGGTGCGAAACATTACCTTTTCCACCTGACCCACAATGATCAGGTGATCTCCGGCTTCGTGACGGGTGTGAAGCTGACAGTCAAACCGCGCCAGACAATTCGCCAATTGGGGACGCCCGAGGTGGTCAACAGCCCAATCCGCATGGGAAAAATCAGACCCGTCTCGTGCGAATTTAAGAGCCAACCCTTGTTGTTCTTCGGCCATTACGTGGATTGCGTAATGCTCACAGGCTTCAAAAGCGTCGAACCGGTTTGAATCCTTGGCAAGACACCACAATACAAGCGGTGGATCTAATGACACCGAGGAAAACGAGTTTACAGTAATCGCGCGTGGCCCTTGGCTGGTGTTTGTCGTGACGACAGTGACACCGGTCCCAAAACAGCCCAAAGCCTCACGAAAGGCGGTGCTTGTGTCTGGGGTTGGGGTAAAGGTGTTTTCTGTCATCGTGCGCTCAATCCGTAGCCGCGCATCAGGTGCCACGACCTGCACAGATTGTCCACGAAAAGCTGAATCTTTACTGTATTATTCCTGCTCAGTTGAGGTCTTCAAGCAGGCGGCCATGCTGCCGGGTTGCTTCGATCACCGCGCCAAAAGTGCTCATGCCGCGCGCTTGCAGCATTGGCAGCATTTTCACCAAGGCTTCTGCCGTCGCGACCGCGTCGCCCAAGGCAGTGTGGCGCAGTTCAACCGGGATGGTGATATCGAGCCTGTCGCACAACGCGTCCAGCGTGTGTTTGTCGCTTGCGCCGAACAGGACGGCGGACAATAGGACCGTATCCAAAATCGGGTGGTTCCAATCCACGTTCATTCTTTTGGCGTGCCGTCGCAGGAATGCCATATCGAATGGGGCGTTATGTGCGACGATCACAGCATCGCGCGCAAACTGATGGAAAACACGCCCGGCTTCGGCAATGTCCGGCGACCCTTCGACCATCCGGTCGTTAATCTTATGCACCTTGGTTGAGGCGGGCGGGATAGGCATGCCGGGGTCGACCAGCATGTCCAGCTTTTCACCAGACACGATACGCCCTTTCAGGACCCGGACAGCGCCGATTTGAACAATCTCATCTTTATGCGGCAGTAGTCCCGTTGTTTCAGTGTCAAACACGACAAAGCAAAGATCCTGCAAGGCAAGGGTTTCAAAGGCTGCGTCGGTCGTAGAGTTTAGCAGGTCAAAGTCATAGACCAGAGGACGGGCAGCCTCGGGCGCGATATTCGCGGCACTGTCTTCAAGCATAAGGATGTATCCCGGTGCATCCCCCAATGGCTTCATTCGGGCCTTGAATGTCTGTGCGCCATCTATGCTGGTGAGGTCGCAGGTAACTTCCAGCCCGGTCTTTATCAGCGCGGCATGCGCGTCCTCCAACGGGCCAGGTTTCAGGTATTCAAACAGCGATGCGTTCAGGCGAGGATGCGCGATCTGCGCCAGCACCTGCGCGGCCTGACCGTCATAGAGCACGATTTTATGAGTCGGGCTGGCCAGGATCATGGCGACAGGTATTTCCGTCAGCAAAGCAGTCAGTCGTTGCTTTTCCGCGGCCAGATGCGCGGTTTCCGCAGCGACGGCTTCGGCCACGCTCATGGTTTTGTCTGAAAGCTGTTCGGCCAGCCCTGCGGCAGCGGGAGCCAAGTCGCCCAGATACCGAGCAGCCCGAACATCCATGTCGGTGCTGACGCCTGCATGTGCACGGGCGCGCAATTCTGCCGAGAGTCGCTCTATGGGCTTTGCCACATTGTCATCAAACAGAAGCCAAACCGCGACGATCAGGGCAACAAATCCAAACCCCATGAGGATTTCGGCGAAAATAAAGGCGTTAATCAGTTCCGGGTCGGCGATGCGGCGGTAACTGATCCAAAGCGCGACGGAACTGACCGCCAGACCACCGATGGCCAGCAGGCAGAAAAACAGAAAAACGCGAAGACGCAGACTTAGCCGAGTCAGCATTTCAAACCTCGCAGGTTGCCTCGATAATCGGATCATCGGTTTCGCCCTCGATCCAATCAGCATTCAGCAGCTCACCGCTGTCCCCAAATTCAGCGCCGTCCGCCAGATTTGCGCGCAAATTTTCAGCGCAGTCGACCGCGACGGGCAATTTTGAAATCGGTGCCCAGCGACCGAAGAAATACATATCGACAAGGCGTTGTTCGGGCACCTGATCATTCGTGCGGACCGAGGCGGTGTCGATGGCCGCAAACCGATCTACGAAAGGCACGGCATAGGTCCAGGGGCGGTAAAACGCGCGGCTTTCCACCTCGTGAATGACGGTCAAACCTTCTGGCAAGGTCGCGCGGGTGCGGTCGTACCAGGAATATTCGCTGGATATCGTCATGCCGATCATGCCCAGCCCGGCGGCAACAGGCGCAACCCAGCGGGGCAGGCGACCACCCGAGAGCTTGTTGACGACCATCACCACCCCCGCAAAGGCGACGCCTGCAAAAATGGTGCCAAGCAGTTCTAAGAACATGGTGCTTCTCCGAATTCCAGCCGGGTTAACCCAGCATTCCCTTTCCGTGACCTACCGCAGACTGCATCGTCTTTACCACGACGAAAGCATCCCGAAGATGACTTCGCTCAAAGTCGGACAGGTCAGAGGGCGGTAGGAAATTGTCCGGTTTCTTGCCAGATTTCACCAGCCTGACCTGATGTTCCAGCCGTGTTTCAGCAATCAGGTCGTATGCGTCCAGCAAGTCGTGTGCTCCTGACGGGCTGAGGACGCCAGCGGAACCAGCAGCTTTCAGACGCGCGCGGGTGTTGGCTTCGGTCAGTTGACCTTGCAAGCTGTAAATGCGTGCAAGATCGACCACTGGAACCACTCCGTTATGCTTCAAATCCAATGTGTTACGGTGTTCACCTGATCTGATCGTGGCAAAGCCGCGCAGCAATCCGAGCGGCGGCGTATGTTTCAGCGAGTTCGAGATCATATGCGCGACAAAGATCGAGTTTGCTTGCGCCGAGGCCAGCGTATCAGCCTGCAGGTCGTCGAACAGGTTGAATGCGCCTCCGATCGGTCGCAGGTCAAACATGACCGAGGCCAACATCTGCGCCTCGGGATTGGGCTTGGCGATCCAGCCTTTGAAATAGTCCCGCCAGACGTGCACGGGCTGACACCAGCGCGGGTTGGTCGCCATCATATCGCCGGGGCAGTAGAAATACCCGCATGTGTCCAAACCGTCCGAGACAAATTTGGCCAGCGCATGAAAATAGGCCATGTCGCCGTCCGATACACTGTCATCCAGTATCAGGCAGTTGTCTTGGTCCGAGACCCCGGTTTGCTCTTGCCGTCCCTGCGATCCACAGGCGAGCCAGAGGTAGGGCACGGGCGGCGGGCCAAGTTCCGCCTCGGCCAGTGCCAGCAACCGCCGTGTTGCAGTGTCCGCGATGTCGGTAATCAGACGCGTGACGATCTCATGCCTGTTTCCGGCGGCGACAAGCTGCACCAAGAGCTGCGGAATCTCGTCGGTCACAACGGCCATCTGTTGTGCGCTTTGCGCAGCGGCGATCCGACGTACAAGCTCTGCTGAATTTACGGCTTGATAGTGCGTCAAATCCGTTTGCGTCACGATCCCAACGATGCGGCCACCTTCGGTAATCGGGATGTGGCCGATCCCGCGCTCCATCATCACATGCAGAACGTCTGAGCCAATGTCGGACGGAGACAACGTGATCGGGTCGGCCGTCATGATGGTCGAAACGGGAGTGTCCTTGGACATCCCTTCGGCGACGTATTTGCTGGAAATATCCCGCAGCGTGATGATGCCAAGCAGGTCTTCACCGTTCGTCACGCACAGGGATGATATGCTCATGTCCCGCATCATCTTTGCGGCCTCTCGGACCGGAGTTTCGGGCGGGCACGTGGCGGGATTGTGGGCCATCAGTACGTCGATTGCACTGGTGGCGAGGCTCTGCGGTCCCGCGCGCTGACCTCTGGACCGGTCGAAAAACTTCGATACGACGTCATGCCCTTCGATCAATTCCTTGACCAATTCGGGCGGCAGCACCAGCAGGACCGACGGCGCATGCGTTCGGGCCTTTGTCGAGGCTTTCCCGTCTTTCAGCAGGCCGCGCTCTCCGAACGAGTTGCGCAACCCCAGATGAGATACGACAGCGTCATTCTCATCCTTGATCTCGACCTGTCCTTCATAAATCACGAATACGCCGGGCAGGGAGTGGCCCAGCTCGTACACGGGGAAATCTTCTTCGACCTCCCAGACCTCGATCTGATTTGCCACCGAGTCCAGGACATCGGCAGGCAGGGCGTCATAAGGGTGTACGGATTTCAGAAACCGGGTGATCTCGTCATGGGACAGGGGCATGGAATACTCCTCGGTCTCGGGGTGAAAAATCCCGCCCGGTGGTGTGCCGGGCGGGAGTAGTCAGTCGAAAGATGCGGCCTTTGGCAAGTACGCTTTGGGCCGCATCATGCTCATTTATTCTGAGCTGCACCCGCGCCACGGGGAATGCGGACGCTTTCGACCAGATCTTTGATCTCCTGCGGGGTTTCCTTGGTCGCACCGGCCACCACATAGGCGACGGCAAAGTTGACCATGGCACCGATTGCGCCGAACGAGGTCGACTTGATCGGACCCAACAGCGGGTCAGCATCGGTGAACGAGTTGGTGCCCGGAATGAACAGCCAGCCCTTATGCAGGAAGATGTAGACCAGAGTGACGACCAGACCGGCCAGCATACCCGCGACCGCGCCGGTGTTGTTGATGCGGGTCGAGAAGATCCCCATCATCAACGCCGGGAAGATCGAGGCCGCCGCCAGACCGAAGGCCAAGGCCACCGTCTGCGCCGCAAACCCCGGAGGATTCAGACCCAGATAGGTTGCCACGACGATGGCTACAGCCATCGCGACACGGGCCGACATCAACTCACCCTTTTCCGAGATCTGCGGGTTGATCGCCCCTTTGATCAGGTCGTGGGACACAGCCGACGAGATCGCCAGCAGCAGACCCGCCGCAGTCGACAGAGCAGCCGCAAGACCACCGGCCGCGACCAGACCGATCACCCAACCCGGCAGGTTGGCAATCTCGGGGTTGGCCAAAACCAGGATGTCACGGTTGAACTTGGTCAGCTCGTTACCGACCCAGCCTTTTTCCTCGGCAAGTGCCTGCATGTCGGCATTTGCGTCGTTATAGTACTGGATCTTGCCGTCGCCATTCTTGTCTTCCCAGTCCAGCAGACCGGTTTTCTGCCATGTCTGCATCCAGTCATAGCGGGCGTCGTTGTCGATCTGTTCAACCGTCACAGCGCCACCGTCGATGCCTCCATTGGGCCACATCATGTCGGTGATGTTCAGGCGAGCCATTGCGCCAACCGCAGGGGCGGTCAGGTACAGCAGCGCGATGAAGACCAGCGTCCAGCCTGCCGACCAGCGGGCGTCCGACACTTTGGGCACGGTGAAAAAGCGCATGATGACGTGCGGCAGACCCGCCGTACCGATCATCAGCGACAGGGTGAACAGCACCATGTTCAGCGTGTTCGAGTGGTGGGCCGTGTATTCGTTAAAGCCCAGCTCGGTCACGATCGCGTCCAGCTTGGTCAGCAGAGGCTCACCGCTGGCGGTGTCACCGAACAGACCCAGCGCCGGAACAGGTGTGCCGGTCAACTGCAACGAGATGAAGATTGCCGGGATGGTATAGGCGGTGATCAGCACGCAGTACTGAGCGACCTGCGTGTAGGTCACGCCCTTCATCCCACCGAACACCGCGTAGGCAAACACCACACAGGCACCGATCAGCAGACCGGATGTGTTCGACACTTCGAGGAAGCGGCCAAAGGCCACGCCCACGCCGGTCATCTGACCAATAACGTAGGTCACCGAGGCGACGATCAGACAGATCACCGCAACGACACGTGCGGTCTGGCTGTAGAACCGGTCACCGATGAACTCCGAGACAGTGTACTTGCCGAATTTACGCAGATAGGGCGCAAGCAGCAGCGCCAGCAGCACGTAGCCGCCGGTCCAACCCATCAGGAAGGTCGAGTTGTCATAGCCGGTAAAGGCAATCAGGCCCGCCATCGAGATGAACGAGGCCGCAGACATCCAGTCCGCCGCTGTCGCCATACCGTTGGTGACCGGGTGAACGCCGCGACCGGCGGCGTAGAATTCCGACGTGGAACCCGCGCGGGCCCAGATCGCGATGCCGATGTACAGCGCGAAGGACGCGCCGACAAACAGCAGGTTGATGGTAAACTGGTCCATGGGGTTTACTCCTCATCCACGCCGAATTCGGCGTCCAGCTTGTTCATGCGCCAGGCGTAGTTGAAGATCAGCACCAGAAAGACCAGGATCGAACCCTGCTGGGCGAACCAAAAGCCCAGATCGGTGCCGCCTACGGAAATACCCGACAGCAGCGGACGCAGCAAAATGCCGAATCCAAAAGACACCAGCGCCCAGATCACGAGGCTGATGTAGATGAGACGCAGATTGGCCTGCCAATAGCCCTTGTCGGCTTCGGCAGTCTGCGCGGAGTTTGTTGATTGATCCGCCATCGCGGGGTCCTCCTTCGCTTCCTCCTGTTGCGACCCTTTGCTTTGTCCTCCAGCGCTTGGGGCCGCTTTTCGTAACGCCCAAGGCCGGGTGGCATCAGGCAAAACCCCTCCGGTCCGCCAGGGCGGTTCCGATGAAGTATTCGTTTAGGAATTCGGCCCTGAGTTTCGGGTGGGCCGAGTTCCCCTAGTTCATCGCGTTGTTGACAACTTTCTCAAGCTGGCTTGCGATATCGTCGATGTCGCCCATGGCGTTCAGACCTTTCAGAACGCCTTGGTCTTGGTAATAGGTGATCAGAGGCGCGGTTTGCGCGTGATAGGCCGCAAGACGCGAGGCGACGGTTTCGGCATTGTCATCCGCGCGGCGCTTGAACTCGGAACTGCCGCACTTGTCGCATTTCCCGTCGGTTGCAGGGATCTTGAACGTGTCGTGATACCCTTCACCACACATGGCGCAGGTGTACCGGCCCGAGATGCGCGTGACCATTTCCGCATCCTCAACCTCAAGGCTGATCGCGGCGTTGATCTTCTGGCTGGTCTCGGACAGGAGCGTATCCAGCGCCTGCGCCTGAACCGTGGTGCGCGGAAAGCCGTCAAGAATAACACCCTTGGCGCAGTCCGGTTCGGCCAGACGGTCGCGCAGGATGGCGATGACGATGTCGTCACTGACCAGATCACCGGCCTCCATGACGGCTTTGGCGGCTTTGCCTGCCTCTGTCCCGGCAGCCACGGCAGCGCGGAGCAAGTCGCCGGTGCTGAGTTGAACAAGCCCGAACTTGTCCTCTAGCATCCGGGCCTGCGTTCCCTTCCCGGCACCCGGAGGGCCGAGAAGGATCAGAACAGCGGGTGTGGTGATCGTGGCAGCGTCCATCACATCCTCACTTATTCGCACGGTTTTCGATCAGGTCTTCGACCACCGACGGATCAGCCAGCGTCGACGTGTCACCCAGTGAGCCAAAGTCATTCTCGGCGATCTTGCGCAGAATACGGCGCATGATCTTGCCGGAACGGGTTTTCGGCAGGCCCGGTGCCCACTGGATTACATCCGGCGAGGCAATCGGTCCGATCTCGGTCCGCACCCAAGTGCGCAGTTCTTTCAGAAGATCGTCCGAAGGCGTGCGATCATTCATCAGGGTGACGTAGCAATAGATGCCCTGACCCTTGATGTCGTGCGGGTAGCCCACCACAGCGGCCTCGGCCACGGCAGCGTGTGCGACCAGCGCGCTTTCAACCTCGGCGGTGCCCATGCGGTGGCCGGAAACGTTGATTACATCGTCCACACGGCCGGTGATCCAGTAGTCGCCGTCTTCATCGCGGCGGCAGCCGTCGCCGGTGAAGTAATACCCTTTGTAGTCAGAGAAATACGTCTTCTCGAACCGCTCGTGATCGCCCCAAACGGTGCGCATCTGACCGGGCCAGCTATCCTTGATGCAGAGAACACCTTCGACCCCGTTTCCGCTGATCTCGACACCCGATTGCGGGTCCAAAACCACGGGCTGAACGCCAAAGAAGGGCTTCATGGCCGAACCCGGCTTCGTCGCATGTGCGCCGGGCAGAGGGGTCATCATGTGACCACCGGTTTCAGTCTGCCACCATGTGTCAACGATCGGGCAGTTTCCCTTGCCGACAACCTCGTTGTACCAGTTCCACGCCTCGGGGTTGATGGGCTCGCCCACAGTGCCCAGCAGACGCAGATCGCTGAGGTCGTGCTTTTCGACAAACTCGTTGCCTTGACCCATCAGAGCACGGATCGCGGTCGGGGCAGTGTAGAACTGATTGACCTTGTGCTTGGCGCAAACTTCCCAAAAGCGGCCCGCATCGGGGTAGGTAGGTACACCTTCAAACATCAGCGTGGTCGCGCCGTTGGCCAGCGGTCCATAGACGATATAGCTGTGGCCGGTGACCCAGCCGACGTCAGCGGTACACCAATAGATGTCGCCTTCGTGGTAGTCGAACGTGACCTCATGCGTCAGCGCGGCATAAACCAGATAGCCGCCGGTCGTGTGCACAACACCTTTGGGTTGGCCAGTGGAGCCAGAGGTATAAAGAATGAACAGTGGATCTTCGGCGTTCATCTCGGTGGGTGCGCAATAGTCGTCCGCCTCAAGCGCCATTTCATTGTAGTCAAAATCACGGCCGTTGATCCACGTGGTCTGTCCGTTGGTGCGTTTGACCACCAGGCATTTCACGGTGTCCTTGCAGTGCAGCAGAGCCGCATCCGCGTTGGATTTCAGCGGCGTCTTGCGGCCCCCGCGCGGTGCTTCGTCCGCTGTGATGACAACCTTCGCGTCGCAGCCATTGATCCGCGCCGCCAAAGCGTCCGGCGAGAAACCTGCAAAAACAATGGAATGAATCGCGCCGATCCGTGCACAGGCCAGCATTGCATAGGCGGCCTCGGGGATCATCGGCAGATAGATCACCACACGGTCGCCTTTGCGTACGCCCATCGACTCAAGGATATTTGCCATCCGGCAAGTGCGGCGGTGCAGTTCGGCGTAAGTGATGTGCTGGGCCGCGTCGTTTGGATCATCCGGCTCCCAGATAATCGCCGTCTGATCGCCGCGCGTTTTCAAGTGACGATCCAGGCAGTTGGCCGAAACGTTCAGAGTGCCATCGGCATACCAGTTGATTCCGACGGACCCGAAATCGTAGTTGACGTCTTTGACCTGCGTATAGGGTTTAATCCAGTCAACGCGTTTCCCGTGTTCGTCCCAGAACGCGACAGGGTCGTTGACAGAGGCCGCGTACATCTCGGTGTATTTTTCAGCATCGACATGTGCACGCGCAACGGTATCTGCGGATGGCGGATAGACTTTGGCATCTGCCTGAGCAGCGGTTGTCATTCTGAGGCTCCTCCCTCTGGACTAAATTTCACTAAGTCGATTTTGCCTGCTGAACCGGCAATGTCGACCCGCTTCCTCCCAGTACCGGATAATACGGAGAACTGAAAACAAGGAAATAAATTACAGAAAACTATGGATTAGTTTGTAAATAACTTTCTTTCATTGGTTGCTATCTGTAAATAAAGTCAACAAAATTGGAAAAAATAAAGCAAAGACAAACTGTTAAATGTCACAGATTTTCGTGGGGCGCACAGGTCGCCCCCGACTTTGAATGAAGCATTTCTAATTCATCTTTTGGTTGTTAGCGCTCAACTGAGCTGTCTGTAGAATTTTCGGAAGGCTGTCCGGGGTTGGCACATTGTAATGTTGGCGCTAGCTTTACCCCAAGCGCCCAGGCGAGGGGGCGCATCAAAGGGAGAAATCATGATGAAAAAGATGTTGAGCGGCGCCGCCGTCGCTGCCTTGACTGTTGCGTTTGTCTCTGAGGCCGCAGCAACTGAATGGAATGCTTCGGTCTGGGGTAAACGTCGCGCCTTTACCGAACATGTTGAAAAGCTGGCTGAGTTGGTCAACGAAAAGACCGGCGGCGACTTCACGATCAATGTCAGCTATGGCGGTTTGTCCAAACCGCGCGAAAACCTTGACGGAATCGAGATCGGCGCATTTGAGATGGCCCAGTTCTGTGCGGGCTACCACCGTGACAAAAACCGCGCGATCACGGTTCTGGAGCTGCCCTTCCTTGGGGTAAACACACTGGACGAGGAGGTGGCTATCAGCCACGCCGTCTACGATCATCCCGCTGTAAAAGATGAAATGGCCCAGTGGAATGCGCGCATTATCATGACGTCGCCCATGCCTCAGTACAATCTCGTCGGAACAGGTGATCCCCGCGCAACCCTCGCAGATTTTGACGGAATGCGCGTGCGTGCGACGGGTGGTCTGGGTCAGGCATTTGAAGCGGTTGGCGGTGTTCCTACCTCAGTCCCTGCAACCGAGGCGTTTAACGCGATGGAATCAGGGGTTGTCGACACAGTCGCGTTTGCTCAGCACGCGCACCTGTCATTCGGCACTATCAACGAAGCTGACTGGTGGACGGCCAACCTGAACCCCGGCACAGTGAATTGCCCGGTTGTCGTGAACATTGATGCTTATGAGGCGCTGTCACCAGAGCACCGCGAAGCTCTGGACAGTTCGGTTGACGAGGCGATTGACCACTACCTCGCCAATTACGGCGGTCTGCTCGAGCAGTGGGACGGTGTGCTTGCCGAAAAGGGTGTCGAGAAAGTAATGATCGACGACGCCGTGATCGAAGAATTCCGCACCAAGGCCGCAGATCCAATCCGCGAACAGTGGATCGCGGACATGAGCGCACAGGGTCTGCCTGCACAGGACTTGTATGATCTGGTTCAGTCGACGCTGAAACAGCAGCGCGGCGGAAACTGACTTGATTGTTCCGGGTGCCTGACAGGGCACCCGGATACCAATAATAAACAAGAGGATCACCGGAATGGCAGGACAGGCCACGGTGCTGGAAGATGGCAGTCGCCTCAGCCGGCTGGATCACCATCTACTGAGGATAGAGCGGTTTCTTGCCCTGATAAGCGGTCTTGCCGTCTTTGGCTTGATGGTGCTTGCCGTCGGGTCAGTTAGCGGGCGAAATGTAATCAACGCACCCTTGCCCGGTTACGTGGACTGGATCGAACAGGCCATGCCACTGATTGCGTTCCTCGGCGTCTCCTATGTGCAGCGTGATGGCGGGCATATACGAATGGACATCGTTATCTCGCGCCTGCACGGGCGAGCGCTGTGGCTGTTTGAACTGATCTCGGTCATTCTGATCCTTGTGCTGATGCTGGCCCTTGTCTGGGGAAGCTGGTCTCATTTCGACCGCTCGTTCGATTTCGGCGCGCCATTGTGGAGCCGCGACAGCTCGATCGACATCGGTATCCCCCTTTGGCCTGCAAAACTGTTGGCGCCCGTCGCGTTTTCGGTGCTGTGCGTGCGTTTGGTTCTTCAAATCTGGGGATACGGCCGTGCCTTTGTTCTAGGGCTGGAAAGCCCTGTGGCCGTGCCATTGATCCAGGATGCCGTAGCGCAAGCCGCAGCCGAAGCCGAACAATTTGAGGGACAGGAAGAGTAGATGGACAGTATTGACATCGGGCTCTGGGTCACCGGTGGCCTGCTTGTATTGGTCGTTACCGGCATGCGCGTGGCTTTCGCCGCTGGACTGGCAGGGTTGGTTGGGCTCGTCTGGATTTTCTGGGCCAAGTTTGGCTACGACCCGGACCGGTTCGGCAAAGCTCTGACGGTAGCTGTCAAGACAGCGGGGCAGGTGCCGCATTCCAAGGTCGCAGCCCACACTCTCAGCCTGATCCCGACCTTCATCCTGATCGGGTACCTTGCCTACTATGCAGGCCTGACCCGCGCATTGTTCGAGGCGGCCAAACGCTGGGTCGCCTGGGTGCCCGGAGGTTTGGCCGTATCGACCGTATTCGCCACGGCGGGCTTCGCGGCTGTCTCCGGAGCCTCAGTTGCGACATCAGCGGTTTTCGCGCGCATCGCAATCCCCGAGATGCTGAAGGTCGGATACAACAAGCAATTCGCCGCGGGTGTGGTGGCGGCTGGGGGGACACTGGCGTCCTTGATCCCGCCCTCCGCGATCCTCGTGATCTATGCCATTATCGTTGAACAGGACGTGGGAAAACTCCTGTTGGCCGGTTTCATTCCGGGCGCGTTCTCGGCCGTGGTCTATGGATTGCTGATCGTGGGGATTGCGGTTGTGTTCAAAACCGTTGGCCCTCCGGTCAAGGGATTTACTTGGAAACAGCGTTTTGCCGCGCTACCGGGTGCCTTTCCGATCGTGGCCGTGATCCTGATTATCATCTGTTTCGTCTACAACCCCTTTGGTGAAAAAGCCTGGGGTACACCTACCGAAGGCGGAGCGATCGGCGCGTTTATCGTGTTCTGCTTCGCTCTTTTCCACGGGATGCGCTGGACCGAGTTGAAGTCCGCACTGCTTGAGACCGCAAAGCTGACGGCGATGATCTTCTCGATCATCTGGGGCGTTCTAATCTATGTGCGCTTTCTCGGTTTTGCCGATCTGCCGGGCGCGTTCTCCGATTGGATCACCGGGCTGGAAATGTCTCCGATGTTGATCCTGATTTGCATCCTGCTTGCCTATGCGGTGCTGGGCATGTTCATGGATGCCATCGGGATGCTGCTGCTGACACTTCCAGTTGTTTACCCTGCGGTCATGGCTTTGAACGGGGGCGAGACTGTCAGTGCAGCGGATAGTGCATTTGGCATGTCAGGGCCGATGTGCGCCATCTGGTTTGGAATCCTTGTGGTCAAAATGGCTGAATTCTGCCTGATCACACCACCGATCGGCCTGAATTGCTTTGTCGTTGCCGGTGTGCGCCCGGACCTGAGTGTTCAGGACGTTTTCAAAGGGGTGACCCCTTTCTTTGTAGCAGATGCGGTCACTATCGCATTGCTTGTCGCGTTCCCAGGCATTGTTCTCTATCTTCCGTCGCTCGCCGGTTAGCAGTTTGTATTTTGCGAGGCTCTGCCTCGCGCTCCGGGATATTTTTAGCCAGATGAAGAACGGATCCCCTGCTTCATCTGGCCCCAAATATCCCGGGGGAGGCGCCCGCAGGGCGGCGGGGGCAGAGCCCCCGTTCAACGTGCCCGCATCAACATTCCGAATAGGTCGCGCGGATCGTCAGGGTCAGCCAGCATATCGAGTGGTTCGTAAAAATCTGTCCCTTCGATCGCGGTTTTGATGTAGCGCAGGGCCGAGAAATCTTCGATTGCAAAGCCTACACTGTCGAACAGCGTGATCTGCCGGTCGTCGCGTCGGCCTTGTGCCTCACCGGTCATTACTTTCCACATCTCCGTGACCGCATGACCGGGATCAAGCGCCTGAATTTCTCCTTCAACGCGTGTTTGTTCAGGATATTCGACGAAAATGTCTGACCTTAGCAGGATATCCCGGTGAAGCTCGGTTTTGCCGGGGCAATCGCCGCCGATTGCGTTGATATGAACGCCGGGTCCGACCATGTTGTCGGTCAGGATCGTGGCGTATTTTTTGTCGGCAGTGCAGGTGGTTATGATTTGGGCGCCCTCGATAGCGTCCTCAGGGGTCTTGCACAAAACGACGGTCAGGCCTGACGTTCTGAGGTTTGCTGCGCATTTCTCGGTTGCTTTGGCGTCCGTGTCGTAGAGGCGCACCGTATCGATCCCGCACATGGCCTTGAAAGCCAGGCATTGAAACTCTGACTGCGCTCCGTTTCCGATCATCGCCATTGTTGTGGCTGATTTCGGTGCCAGATAGCTGCCGACAAGCGCTGATGTCGCGGCGGTGCGCAATGCTGTCAGAAGAGTCATCTCGGTCAGCAATGTGGGGTAGCCGGTATACACGTCGGCCAGCAGCCCAAAGGCGGTGACCGTTTGCAGCCCTTCCGAGGTGTTTTTCGGATGGCCGTTGACGTATTTGAACCCATAGGCTTCACCGTCCGATGTCGGCATAAGCTCGATAACGCCGTGCGGTGAATGTGCTGGAATACGGGGGGTTTTGTCGAAACTTTCCCAGCGTTTAAAGTCTGCTTCGATCTGGGCGGCGAGCTGCGTGATCATGCGCTCGACACCGATGTGGTGCACCAGTCGCATCATGTTGTCGACGGAAACAAATGGCACCAGCGCCTTGTCAGAAGGTTGTGTCATCAGAAACTCCGGGTCGGGCGATCAAAGATTCGACGCCCCAGCAACGAGGCAGCCAGATCGACCATCAGTTTTGCGGTTCGACCGCGTTCATCCAAAAAGGGGTTCAATTCGACCAGGTCCAGCGAGCATACAAGCCCGCTTTCGTGTAGAAGCTCCATAACCAGATGCGCTTCGCGTTCGGTTGCACCGCCGGGAACTGTTGTGCCGACAGCCGGTGCGATTGAGGGGTCGAGAAAGTCTACATCCAGCGAAACATGCAGCATTCCGTTTGCGGCCCGCACCCTGTCAAGGAATGCCATCAAGGGGGCTTTGATCCCGTGTTCGTCGATGCTGCGCATGTCGGCCAGCATTGCTTGGTCCTGCTCTAGCCGTTGCCGCTCGGCCGGGTCCACGGACCTAAGACCAATCATGCCGACGCGATCGGTTGGAATCGGGGTAGTCACAGCAGGAAAGTCGTCAAACCCCTGTTGCCCTGTGAAATAAGCGACAGGCGTGCCGTGCAGGTTGCCGCTGTCTGTGCTGCCGGGGGTGTGGAAGTCGCTGTGCGCATCCAGCCAGAGTACGAAAATTGGGCGGCCAATTCCGTTGGCATATTCGGACATGCCTTTGACCGTGCCCATCGACAAAGCGTGGTCACCGCCCATAAAGATCGGCAGTCCCTTGGCAGCGGCGTCCTGGGCCGCGCGGCCTAGGGCGTGTGTCCAACCCACGCATTCTGGCAGAGCGAAAAGGTGATCATGTGGTGGAGTGTCAGTGTCATCAGGTCGAATATCACCGACGTCCTGAACCATATGTCCCAAATTGGTCAGAGCCTGCTTTAACCCTGCCACCCGATAGGCGTCAGGGCCCATGCGACATCCCTGTCGGCGTTTCCCTGCATCCATCGGAGCACCGACCAATATTACATTTCCTGTATCCATATGACTATCTAACCAATCGCTGTGGGTTGCGAATAGACTGCAAATTGTTCAAAAAGATACCCGACAATACAAAATGGGAAGAACGTATGGACGATTTGGATAGTCGCTTGCTCAGCGCTCTGCACCGCGATGCGCGCGCGTCGCTGTCCGAGCTTGCCGAAACGCTGGGTGTAACGCGCGCAACGGTGCGCAGTCGCTTGCAGCGCCTCAAGCAATCAGGGGAAATCGTGGGGTTCACCGTTCTGACCCGTCGGGATGTGGCGCAAAGCCCGGTTCGCGGCCTGATGATGCTTGAGATTGAAGGCCGCGGCACCGAGCGGACAATGTCGCGGATCGCGGCCTTACCACAGGTGCGTGCCGTGCATTCGACCAATGGAAGCTGGGATCTGATCGCTGAAATCGGGACCGAAACCTTGGCCGAGTTGGATGAGATTCTCTTTCAGATACGCCGGATGGAAGGGATCACCCGTTCCGAAACCAATCTTCTGCTATCCACCCGCAAAGGGCGCGTCTGATGTCCGTAGTCCTTTGAAGCTCAAGGAAATTGTGCAACAGTTTCCTTGAGCGGGCAACGCGCGCGAGTGACTTTTGTCAGACCTGAGAGCAGGGGAACAACATGACGACGCAGGACACAGGCGAAGAACTGTGGGCGGTTCGCTGGGCCGAACGTGCGACGGGGTTTCTTGAGCGACCTCTGGTCAGAATCGCAATTCCGGTTTTGGTCACATTGATCGCGTTGGTCGTTTTGCATGAATTGTCATCGCATGTGAAATGGTCTGACGTTCAGACAGACGTGGCGAACACGTCGTGGAAGCTGATGTTCTTTGCCGTCTGCTGGACGGCGTTCAGCTTTGTTTCCCTGTCCATGTACGACGTTTTCGCCGTTCAAAGCGTGGCTGATGGTGAGGTTCCTTTGCCCGTTGCAGGTATGGCAGGCGCTTGCGGATATGCCGTGTCGAACTGTCTGGGCTTTTCCTACATCACGGGGACAGCGATCAGATATCGCATTTATGCCTCGCTTGGATTGGACCTCGGGCGGGTCGCGGGTGTGATTGCCACATCGTGGATAGCGTTCTGGTCGGGTATGGTCCTGTTGTTGGGCTGCCTGTTGACCCTTCATCCCGATGGGATTTCTAAAATCCTGCCGATCAACGAAACCGTCGAAACCGTCATAGGTGTTTGCCTTCTGATCGGCCTCGCGACGCTTTTGATCTGGCTGGCAAAAGGTGGGCGCAGACTGGCCTACGGGGGGCTGGGGTTTAATCTGCCGGGCGGTAAGTTGGCCGGATTGCTGACCCTCGCGGCCATTGGTGACCTTTTCGGTGCGTCAATGGCACTCTATGTCCTGATGCCCGATGATCTGGGCATTGGCTACCCGTTCTTCTTTGCGGTTTACATTGGTGCGATCGCGGTCGGCATCCTAAGCCACGCACCGGGTGGGATTGGAGCGTTTGAGGCCACGCTGATCGCGGGGCTGGGGGCTTCTGGCCGTTCGGACGTCATTGCTGCGCTGCTGTTATACCGGTTGGTTTACACGTTCCTGCCTTTTGCCATCGCCAGTCTGTCAATCGCTGTCGCTTCGGCGTTGACCCACCGCCGCAGAATTGGCGGAGCCGCCACGTGGGTTTACCGCATTCTGCGTCCGATCGTGCCGATGGTTGCCGCGGGGGTATCAGCCGTTGCCGGGGTGATCCTGCTGGTATCCGGCGCGTTGCCGACCAGTAGCCAAAACCTTGGGGTTCTGCGGGATTTCCTGCCCTTGTCCTTTGTCGAAGCGTCTCACCTTGCGGGCAGTGCGGTTGGTGTCTTGCTGATCCTTGTCTCGCGCGGGTTGTTCCGTAAACTCTATCGGGCGTGGGTCGTGGCCATGTTGCTGATGGTTGTTGGGTTTGTGGCGTCGCTGACCAAAGGTCTGAACACGCACGAGGCGGTTAGCATGCTGGGCACAATCGCCTTGCTTGCCATGTTCCGGGGCGCATTCTACCGCGTGAGCGGGGCGTCGATTTTCAGGCTGAATATCCCGTGGCTTGTCAGTGTGATTGCTCTGTTGGCCGTCATTTTCTGGATTGGTTTGTTCGCTTATTCTCATGTCGAATATCAGAATTCCCTTTGGTGGGAATTCGCGTGGAACGGCGATGCGTCGCGTTTCCTGCGTTCGAGCTTGATTGTGGCGGTCATTCTGGGCGTGGTCGCCGTGAACACCTTGTTTGGAAGGGATACTCCACCGCCTGTTCGCACTGAAATCCCCGCAGCGGTCGAACGTCTGGCGATGGAAAGCGAAGATACTGAGGCGCAAATCTCTCTGACCGGCGACAAGCAGTTCCTGATCTCGCCCGAGGAAAACGCCTTTCTGGCCTACGCTGACACCGGTAACGCCCTGATCACCAAGGGAGAGCCTGTTGGTGATGAAACGGCCGGGCAGCAACTGATCTGGCAACTTCGCGAAATGGCAGACCGCGAGGGCAAGCTCTGCGCGTTTTACAGCGTTTCGACCAAATACCTGCCGACTTTTCTTGATCTGGGTCTGTCGATCCTGAAAATCGGCGAGGTTGCGCGCGTGCCGCTGAAAGACTTCTCTTTGGATGGAAAGTCGCGCAAAGGCTTTCGTCAGGCCAAGAACCGGGCCGAGCGGGAAGGGTATGTGTTTGAAATCATTCCCAAAGCGAAACTGGCACCGGTTCTGCCCGAGTTGCGGAAGATTTCCGATGATTGGCTCGCGCAAAAAGCGGGCGAAGAAAAAGGGTTCGCCTTGGGTGGGTTCGACAACGAATACCTTTCGTATTTTGACCATGCGGTTCTGCGCAACGGGGATACGGGTGAAATCGTTGCGTTTGCCAATCTGTTTCAGGGTGGCCACAAGTCTGAACTGTCACTGGACCTGATGCGGTATGAGCCTGACAGCCCCAGCTTTGTCATGGACGCCCTTTTTGCCGAGATGATGTCGTGGGGGGCAGAGCAGGGGTTCCAATGGTTTTCATTGGGAGCTGCCCCATTTTCAGGGATCGAAAACCGTCAGCTTGCCTCGATCTGGAACCGCATTGGCGGGTTCGTGTACGAGCACGGTGAGCAGTTCTACCACTTTGAGGGGCTGCGGTCCTTCAAGCAGAAGTTCGACCCGGATTGGAGCCCGAACTATCTGGCCAGCCCCGGCGGTCTGGCGGCCCCGCGCATACTGTACGAGGTGAATATCCTTATCTCGGGCGGGCTAAAAGGTCTGACGAAATAGCGATCAGTTCAGGCTGACCCCAGTCGGTGTTTCTTGCAGCAGGTCACCCCAATCTGTGCGGTATGCCATCTCTGCCAGGACGGTTTCGGGTAGGAATTCTTGATTCTGACGAATCTGCCAGCCCCCGCCCAGACCTTTGTAGACTGAAACAAGGTTGTTCGACACTTGTTGCCGTGCCTCGATCAAATTCGCCTGTGACCGCAGCAGCGCCGTTTGCGTGTTCAAGATGCGAGAGTAGCTGGCAGCCCCATCGCGGTATTGATCCACCGCAATCTCGGCCGCCTTGCGTGATGCGGCGACGCTGTTTTCATAAAACCCGACCTGTTTGCGGGATTGAGTGTACGCGACCATCGCGCTTTCAACTTCGGAATAGGCCGTCAGGACAGTGTTCTGGTAATTCGCGATAAGGGCTTGATAGGCCGCGTCCTGCGCGCGGACGTTGTTCTTGATCCGGCCATAGTTCAGGACGTTCCAGACCACTCCGGCATTGGCAAGTCCCGTGGTGCTGGCCGCCGAAAACAGATCGCGACCGCCCGAAGCCTGCACTCCGATAGAACCTGACAGGATGAACTGCGGGTAAAGGTCCGCCAGCGCGATCCCGACCTGAGCCGATTGCGTGGCCGCCGCCAGTTCAGCCGCACGCACATCCGGGCGACGCCGCAGCAGCTCTGCCGGAACGCCAACGGACACGTTGGAACGCGCTGTGGGGATACGACCCGAATTACCCAGCAAACCGGCCATTCTTGACGGCGTCGCGCCCAGCAACACGGCCAGCGCGTTCTTGGCCTGCTGCAGATCGCTTTCGATTGCCGGGACCAAAGCCTTGGTGTTGTTCAATAGCGCTTGGGACTCCTGTACATCCAGCTCAGTCGTGACGCCGTTTTTGAACCGGAGTTCGGTAAGGTCCGCGCTCTCCTGCTGCAACTGTATGTTCTCGCGCGCCACGGCCAAAGACTCCTGCAATGCGCGGATATTGACGTACAGCGCGGCCACATCGCCAGTCAGGGTGACCAAAGCATCGTCATAATTCGCGACCTGCAGCGCAAGGTTCGAGCGCGCTGCCTGAACACCCCGTCGCTGCGCGCCCCAGACGTCCAGCTCCCATTGTGCGTCGAAGCCGACTTGCGAGGTCGAAAATTCGGTGTCCAAAGGGATAATCCGGTTGATGTCCGAGATCGGCCCAAGGTTTTCGCTGATCTGGCGGCGCTCGATGGACCCTCCGATGGCCTGTGATTGCGGATAGAGTTCGCCAAACGCGATGCCCAACTGCGCGCGGGCCTGCAAAACGCGAGCTCCCGCCACTTGCAGGTCAAGGTTCTGGGCATAGGCTTCTGCAATCAGTTTGTTCAGGGTGGGGTCGTTGAATGTCTCCCACCAACGCACCACGGGCGCACTGCGTGACGTCAAGCCACTTGAACCGGCGCTTGGGCTGTTCACCTCGATCCATTGCTTCACGACCGGCGAATTTGGCCGCACGAAATCGGGACCGACGGGTGCGCATGCCGCAAGCAATACGGCGCTCAGCGCTGTACCGATTACCCTGCTGCGGAATTTGGTCCTGTTCATGCTGCGCGTCCTCAGATGTCCAGTGGTCGGATGAAGTTGGCGAAGGAATAAAGACGGATATTGATACGCCGCAGGAACTCAAAGCTCTTGCCTTGGCCTGTGTAGATCGCCACCGCCGCGTGCCCACCGGCGGGGAAAGTGTGGCCGTCAGGAAGATCGACCGAGACCTGCACCGCAATGCGGCCCGGCAATTTGGGCAGCTCAAAACCGGGCAGGCGGCCGGATGGCAGGTACTGACCTTGGCGCGTGGCCCACCAGATTGCCTCGACCTTGCCGGTGAGGATTTCGCCGGGATACAGGTCCAGCGCGACCTCGACATCCTGGCCGACCTCGACAAACTTGAGGTTCTGCTGCCGATAGGTCGCAAGAATATAAGGGTTATCCTTGGTCACAAAGCTGGCGATTGCGCCCAGACGAATATCGCCGACAACAAGGCCGGGGCGCGCCTGTTGCGACACGATCATGCCGTCCTCAGGTGCGTAGATCGTTGTATTATTAAGGAAATACTCTGCCTTTTCCAACTGTGCTTGCGCTTGCAGGATGCCTGTATTCACCCCGTCGATCTGAGAATTCAGCGCCAGTTCCGCTTTCTCAAGGTTTGCTTCGGCTTCCTTGATCGAGGCCTGATCTTCGGTGACCTGTTCATTCCAGCGATCCAACTCATCCTGACGCGCGCCGCCTGCAGGGACGAGGTTCTCGTATCGCGTCTGCTGCGTCAGTGAATAGGCCAGCTTAGCGTTTGCGCGTTCGACGGCTTCGGCGGCAACGATGACGTCTTGTTCAAGGATCTTGGCGTTCTGCTGTGCGGCAACCAGTTGCGCGTTGGCTTCCTCAACCTCCAGCGAAAAAACGGTGTCGTCGAACCGGTATAGCGGGTCTCCTTTTTTGACTTCGGTGTTGGGTTCAACCAAAACCTCTGTCAGGATCGTCGGCTCGGTCAGGCGGGGCACGATCTGGATGGTCGAGCGGACAACATGGCTGTCGATCGAAAACGGCTGAAAGAACCGCAAGGCGACGAGGAAAATCAGCAGCAGGTGTGCGCCTACCCAGAAAGACACGATGCCCCAGGCTATGTTGAACCGCAGCCATTGCATTTTGAAGAAAATGAACCAGACGAAAATGATGTAGAAAAGCGTAATGCCGAGGGCGACAAACATGGTGTTTCAGTTCCTTTGGCTTAGCTCTTCTGCGTCTCGTCGGGGTCAAGCGGGTCGCGATATTCGTCTGTCAGTGTTCCACCCAACCGCTTGATTTCTTTGCGCACGGCGTCCCGTTCATCGTCTGGCATGCGGCGGATATCCACGGTTGTCCCGTCGTGGAAGGCCCAGATAAACGCGTGGACCCAAGGCACGATCGCCAGGAACCCCATCCAGCCCATGATCTTGACCGCCTCGGCATGAGGATGGTTGCGCTTGATCGCAATACGGCCCGGCAACCCCATCAAGAACAGGAACAGCCCCATAACCGCAGCAAGCAGCAATATCAGCGCAAGAAATGTCAGGTAGTCATAGTAGCCAAGCGGCTGCCCCAATAGTCCCATGCTCGTGCCTCCTTGAGGGACGGTTGACCCATCCTCAGTCGTTGGTCCCCAGTTCGTCAATCAGTTTGTAGTCCTTCGGCGGGTCGGCGCAGATGCCGGGGCCGCACTCCAGCAGGGTCGAGACTGCGTTCAACGCGGCCAAACCCAGCATTATGAAGAACGCGACCTTCGCCAATGCGCTGCCGCCGAACCGAGGCTGATCGGATGTGTCGTCAGCGTACTGCCTCTCGAACATCAGCATGATGGCGGTTCCCAGCAGGATCAGGAAAAAGCAGATCGCCGCCCACGTATAGTAATGGTAACCCAGAACAGGCGAGCCATAGTGCCCCGTGCCGGGCACGATATGCAGCAGAATTTGCCGCACCGAAACGCTGATACCAAAGAGGGCGGCAATCAGCATCAGGGCGTAATGTCTGGGCCGCGCACCGTATAAAAGGTTCAAACCCAGCCCAACCCCAACGGCGACAAAGCCAACGCGCTGTAGCAAGCAAAGGGGGCAGGGCAGTTCGTAAAGAGTCAGTTGGTAGATATACGCCAGAAGCAAAACCAGACTGACAGCCAGTGTGCCAAGGGCGTTCAGGTTCCGGGACAGATCAGGTGTCATCGCAGTCCCCTAGAGTTGAATCGTCAATTGGCTGGTGGCGTGAAACTTGAACCAGTAAACGCTCAGGGCCAGAGTTATAAAAAACAGCACGTTGGCTGCGGTGGTCAGTCGAAAATAATTCAGCCCCATTGTGGCTGTAAGTAACGCGAATAAAAGCGCGATCATGGCCCGGAGCCTCCCTCCCGTGCAACGATTGCAATATGTTGTGATATTGTCAGGCTAAATCGCGTCTGACAAGAACCGCGTTTGGGAATACGCGCTAAATGCGAAAACGACGGGCCTTAGGAGGCCAAACAAAGCCGCGTGTTCCACTCGTTGCACTTCTGCGTCAGATCATCGGAGAGTGGTAAATCGGTGTAGAAGGCATCGACATCGGACAGAGACGCAATTCGCGCCGGGGCGGTCCGCTGAAATTTGGAATGGTCCGAGACCAGCAAGGTCTGACGGGCCTGCGCGATGATCGTCTGACTTACCCGAACTTCCTGAAAGTCAAAATCCAGCAAGTCGCCTTCTGCATCCAACGCAGAACATCCGATGACCGCGTAGTCGAACTTGAACTGCTCGATCGTCGAAATTGTCAGGTTTCCGATCAAGCCACCATCTGAACGGCGCAAGACTCCTCCGGCAACAACGATCTCGCAATCCGTGTTTTCGACTAGGATGTTTGCAACATTCATATTGTTCGTCACGACCATCAGGTCCTTGTGGTTCAGCAACTGACGCGCGACCGCCTCGGTCGAGGTTCCGATGTTCATGAAAAGTGACGCGCCATCCGGGATGTCATCGGCGCAGGCTTGCGCGATGCGGGCTTTTGTGTCTGCGTTCAGCGCGCGGCGGTCTTCATATCCAATGTTCGAGACACCGGATCGCAGCACAGCTCCGCCATGTACGCGGTCCAACTTTCCCATATCTGCAAGCTCTGACAGGTCTCGGCGAATTGTCTGGACGGTGACATCAAAGGTTTCGGCCAGCTCCTCGACCATGACGCGTCCGTTCTGTTTGGCGATCTTTAGAATGTCCGACTGGCGGAAAGAAAGTGACACGGGCGTCTCCTGCTAAGTAAGAGTGTTCGTTTTTGTTCTCTTTCTGTCAAAATGCAAGAATTAGGTTTCGATGTTCGATGATTAACTGAAAATTAAATGTCGGATTTGCACAAAGCGAACATAAACGAAGAATCACGTTGACGAACCGAGTGTGCGCCGGGTTAATGGCGCCGAATGTGCCAGCGTGGGGAATCGACCGAAAATGGAACGGCAAGACGAACAGGTATGCGATCTTTTCATCATCGGGGGCGGCATAAACGGGTGTGGCATTGCCAGAGATGCAGCCGGGCGTGGATTGACCGTAACGCTGGCCGAAATGAACGATTTGGCATCGGCCACTTCCTCGGCTTCGACCAAGCTGTTTCACGGTGGATTGCGATACCTTGAATATTTTGAGTTCAGGCTGGTCCGCGAGGCGCTGGTCGAACGCGAAACCCTTTTGCGGGCCATGCCCCATATAAGCTGGCCGATGCGGTTTGTTCTGCCGTACCACGAAGACATGCGGTTCGATTCAGACACGCCGACGTCCCGGTTACTGAGCACAGTGATGCCGTGGATGCGTGGCCGCCGACCGGCTTGGCTGATCCGGCTGGGTCTTTTCATGTACGACCACCTTGGCGGCCGGAAAATTCTTCCGGGCACGTCGTCTTTGGACCTGCGCAGTTCTCCAGAGGGTGGTCCTTTGCAGGAAAAGTTCCAAACGGCATATGAGTATTCGGATTGCTGGATAGAGGACTCGCGGCTTGTCGTTCTAAACGCTCGGGATGCCGAGTCGCGCGGTGCCCAGATCATGGTGCGAACCATGGTGATGTCGGCTGAACGAGTGGACGACCTGTGGCATGTCACAATCCGCGACGAAAACAGCGGTGAGTCACGGTTGGTAAAGGCGAGGATGCTGATTAACGCTGGTGGACCGTGGGTCGGCGATATTATTCAGACCAAGATACGAGTGAACTCGCGTGAAGGTGTTCGGCTTGTGCGGGGAAGCCATATTGTGACCCGAAAGCTGTTTGACCACGACAAATGCTATTTCTTTCAGGGACAGGATGGCCGCATCATATTCGCCATTCCTTATGAACGCGATTTCACGTTGATCGGTACGACCGACCAAGATCACCCGGACCCCTCAGAGCCACCAATTTGTACCGAGGCGGAACAGGAATACCTTTGCGCTTTCGCGTCGAAATATTTCAAGCAGCCCATATCGCGCGATGACATTGTCTGGACGTATTCCGGCGTCCGGCCTCTCTATGACGACGGCGCCACGAGCGCGACCGCTGCGACGCGGGACTATACGTTGAAGGTGGATGCTCAGGGTGGGGCACCGATCCTGAATGTGTTTGGTGGAAAGATCACGACGTACCGGAGGCTCGCTGAAAGCGCGCTGGAAAAAGTGGCCGAGCATTTCCCGAATTTGCCGGCGCCGTGGACAGCAGGCGTCGCATTGCCCGGAGGGGATTTTCCTGTTGATGGCGTTCCAAGCCTGATTGCCGGTCTCGAAGCCGACTACACATTCTTGGATCGGGCATGGGCGGAACGTCTTGCGCGCGCTTACGGGACAGAGGCGCGGACTATTCTGGCCGATGCGCAGACCGCAAAAGACTTGGGCGAAAATTTCGGCGCGACATTGACCGAGCGTGAATTGGAATGGCTTGTGACCAAAGAATACGCGCGGACTGCAGAAGATGTCGTATGGCGGCGCAACAAACTGGGCCTTCGGCTAGATGAAGATCAGGTGCACCGCATCCAGAAATGGATAGAAAACCAGCGCGCCATAGCTGCATGACGCGACAGAAAACAAAAAGCCCCGCCATTAGGTAGCGGGGCTTTTTCTATTTTGGACTAGTTCTGATCAGGTTGCATTCTCGGGCGATCCCGGATCGTTCTTGGTGCCCTTCATCCACTCACGCAGTCCTTGCATCAGGGCGTATAGCACTGGAACGACGATCACTCCGACCAGTGTGGCCGCCAGCATCCCGCCGAAGACAGCAACGCCGATGGCCTTCTGGCTGGCCGCGCCCGCGCCGTTTGCCGCCAGCAGGGGCACAACACCCAGAAGGAAGGACAGGGCCGTCATCATAACGGCTCGGAAACGTTGAAACGCGGCTTCGGCGGCAGCGTCCTTGATCGGTAGCCCGTTTGCCCTTTGCTCCATCGCAAATTCGACAATCAGGATGCCGTTTTTCGACGCAAGCCCCACGAGCATGATCATCCCGATCTGAGTGTACAGGTTGATGTCACTACCAACGATGGCCACAGCCGCAACCGCGCCGAACAAGGCGACGATGACGGATAGCAGGATGGAAACGGGCAGGGTCCAGCTTTCATACTGACCAACGAGGAACAGATAGCCGAACAGAATTGCCAGTCCGAGGATCACGATGACCAGTCCGCCGGACGCAAGCTGCTGTTGCGCAGTCCCTGTCCACTCAAACGAATAACCTGGGGGCAGGGCGTTTGCCGATTCTTCCGTCATTACGGTGATCGCGTCGCCCGTCGATAGCCCCGCAGCGGGAACCGCCGTGACGGTCGCTGACCTGAACAGGTTGTGACGTTTGAGAAGGACCGGGCCTAACACGTTTTTGACATCGACCAGTGTTCCAAGGGGCACCATTTCGCCTTTTGTCGAGCGAACATAGAGGTTTGAAATGTCCTCGACATTGTCGCGATAGCTACCCTCGGCTTGGATCATCACCCGATAAACACGGCCAAACAGGTTAAAGTCGTTCACGTAGTACGACCCAAGCTGAGCTTGCATGGTCTGGAATACTTCGGCCACGGACACTTGCAGGGTCTTGGCTTTTTCGCGGTCCAGATCGACGAAAAGTTGCGGCACGTTTGCGCGGAACGTCGTGTAGGATTGCCCGATCTCGGGCCTCTGGTTGGCCGAGTACACGAAAGACCCCACTGCCGAGGCAAGGTCCTGCGGTGAGCCGCCACCAGTCTGCTGAACTTCCATCTCGACACCGGCCGACATGCCCAAGCCTTGAATCGGAGGCGGGTTGAAGGCCACGATCGAGGCTGCGGATTCCCCGTTTGCAATCGCCAGAACCTTGGCCAGAATTGCATCAGCGCTCAGATCGTCTTCCTGACGTTCATCCCAGTTGTCTAGGTTGACAAAGATCGCGGCTCCGTTGGTGATTGTGCCGTTCAACAGCGAAAAGCCGTTGATCAGAACCGTGCTTGCAACGCCGGGGATTTGTTGAATTTGCTCGTCTACGCGACTGGAAACCGTTTCTGTGCGCTCCAACGTCGCGGCGTCGGGCAACTGGATGTCAACAAACAGATAGCCGTTGTCCTCAAGGGGAATGAAACCGCTTGAGGTGTTGGTCATAATTGTTCCGGTTCCCATGGCCAAAGCCACGACGATCCCAAGCGCGACGATCGGCAAAATCAACAGTTTTCGGACAATCGCGACATAGCCGTTACGAACCGACCCGATGAACTTTTCAAACACGGCCAGCACCCCCTTGGGTGGGCCAGAGCGTTCCCGAAGAACCAGTCCGCACAACGCAGGCGACAGTGTCAGGGCGTTGATTGACGAGATCACCACGGCGGTCGAGATGGTCACGGCAAACTGCGAATAAAGACGCCCTGAAATTCCGGGCATGAAGGTGACCGGGACGAACACGGCCAGCAGAACAAGCGTGGTTGCAATGACCGGACCTGTGATTTGCCCCATTGCCTTACGAGTCGCCTCGGCGGGGGGTAATCCTTCCTCCGCGATGATCCTCTCGACGTTTTCCACGACCACGATGGCGTCATCCACCACGATCCCGATGGCCAACACCAACGCGAACAGCGAGATTGTGTTCAGCGACATTCCAAAGGCCAGCAGAAACGCGAATGTCCCGATAAGTGAAACCGGAATCGCGACGGCCGGAATGATGGTCGCCCGCCAACTGCCAAGAAAAACGAACACGACCGAGATCACGAGGATAAAGGTCAAGATCAGGGTCGAGACCACATCGTTCAGCGATTGTTGGACAAAATCCGTCGTGTTGAACGGGACTTGGTATTCCACATCGGTCGGGAAAGCGCGCGACAGGCGATCAAGCTCGGTCTGTACCCGTTCCGATACTGCCAGAGCGTTGGCACCGGGTGCCTGATAAATACCGATAACAGTCGCTGGTACGCTTTCAAAATAACCAGAGGCCGCATAGTACTGAGCCCCCAATTCAACGCGCGCGATGTCCTTTACCCGAACGATTGAGCCGGCTTCGCCTGTTCGGATGACGATGTCACCAAACTCATCAGCCGAGGTTAGACGCCCCTTGGTCTTGATGGTGTACTGGAAGGTCTGACCTTCGGGCACCGGAGGCGCGCCGATTGAGCCTGCGGACACCTCGACGTTCTGTTCCCGAATGGCAGTGATCACATCGCCGGGGGTGATGGACAGCGCAGCCATCTTGTCCGGGTCCATCCAGATCCGCATGGCGTATTCCAGATTGGTTAGAACATCGGCCTTGCCCACGCCCTGCACACGCGCCAGCGCGTCTTTCAGGTTGATCGAGGCATAGTTTGACAGGAAAACGCTGTCATAGGTTCCGTTGGGCGAGGTCAGTGTCACCAGCAGCAGCATGTTGGTCGACGCCTTTTGCGTGACAACGCCAGACGAAGTTACTTCGGACGGCAGTGACGACATCGCCTGCGCGACACGGTTTTGCACGTTGACCGAGGCGATATCCGGGTCGGTGCCGACCTCAAAGGTAATGTTAAGAGAATAAGATCCGTTGTCCGAGGACGTAGACGTCATGTAAATCATGTCGTCCACACCGTTCACCTGCGCTTCGATCGGTGCGGCAACGGTATTTTCCACCGTCTCGGCGTTTGCACCAGTGTAGGTGGTTGTCACGCTCACCACAGGGGGCGTGATGTCGGGGAACTGCGCCACAGGTAGAACCATGTAGCCGATAGTCCCCATGATGGTCAGGACAAGCGAAATAACAAGTGCCAGCTTTGGCCGGCTGATGAACAGGGCTGAGAACATCCGTTATTCCCCCGGCTGCTCGGACGCGACAACCGCGTCCACCGCCACGCCCGGCCTGACCCGCTGTAGACCCTCAACAATGACGCTTTCGCCCTCGCGTAGACCATCCTTGACGATGATCGCAGATCCCTCGGACTGGCCCGTGGTAATATAGCGTTGTTCAACCATCTGCTGATCATTGACCACCAAAACAAACTCACCGCGCTGATCGCGCTGCAAGGCTGCCTGCGGAATCAGAACTTCGAGAGTGGGTTCAAAGGCTTCGATCTGAACACTCAGGAATGCGCCGTCAACGATCAGCCGGTCGGTGTTCGGGAACTCTGCGCGCACGGTGATTGCCCCGGTCAGGGGGTCGATCCGGTTATCGACGAAAACGATTTCCCCGGTTTCTGCCAGCTCTGACCCGTTCGGCAGAATTACCTTCACGACGGGGCTTTTGTTGCTTTCAGCCAGCGATGCGGCACTTTCTCCGACAGCTTCCAGAACCGTTGTGAACTGCTTTTCGTTCAAAGAGAAATTGACGTAGATCGGAGCCTCGCTGACGATGTTGACCAAGGGGGGATTATTCGGCCCGACAACATCGCCGACGCTGGTCGCCACCCGTCCTATGCGACCCGTGAAAGGTGCGTGAATTTCTGTGTAGCTCAAATCCAGTTGAGCTTGCTGGATCGCTGCTTGGGCAGCTTTTACCTCGGCTTGAGCTACCAGCTCGTTCGCGCGGGCGATGTCCCGTTCCGACTCCGGGGTGGCATCGCGCTTGTACAGCTCTTCTTTCCGGGCGAGTTCGACCTTGGCCAGTTCCAGATTGGCCTCGGCGCGGTCGAGGTCGGCGTTGCGTGCCTCAAGCGTGGCTTGATACAGGTCGGGCTCGATCGTGAACAGCAGGTCACCCCGGTTCACCAACGCGCCATCCTCGACGGTTTGACTGTCCAGAAATCCACTGACACGGGCCACAATGTCCGCCCGATCAAGTGCTTCGGCCCGACCGATGAAAACGGATTCGGCTGTAATTTCCTGAGTGTAGGCTGCTGCGATCGACACCTTAGGCGGCGGGGCATCGCTTTGGTCCTGAGCATACGCTGGGTTTGCCAGCCCGATAACAGTCAAAACGGCGGCGTGTCGAAAGAACTTGGGTGTCGAACCGAATTGACGAAACTTCAAAAACGTCGATGCAAGGGACATGGCAATTGCCTCATGAATTAAAACTGAACGCAACTCGGACTGCAGTGGCCATTCGAGTCGTGTGAACTTTCGATCAGGATGGCGGGTTTGAGTTCATTTCTCAAGCGTGTTGACGTGCCTTGATCGGGAATGTCATCGGAATTTCTTACGACAAAGCGCAGGTTTACGAGCAGACACAGGCTGACATCAGCCAACGCGAGGGCCGTTTGTGGATTCGGTGTAGCGGGTGGAATCAAAAAGGAGGCGAAAACGCCTCCTTTGAGTGTTTGATCGGTTGGAGCAACAGGCTTAGTCGCGCGTTCCGGCGAAACGTGTTTGCCAGTCTTCGCGTTGCTCATCCGTGATTTTGGCGAACAGCACATCCGGGACCGAGAACTCGTGACCCGCTGGCAGTGCATCCAGCGCTGCGGCCACGTCATCCGGCCAGCTTGTATCCAGCGTGTTCATCGCGCTGAGCATCTTGGCCGAGGTTTCGGGGATAAACGGCGCGCTCAGTACTGCATACAGACGGATCAGGTTCAGACCCAGACGCACCTGCGCGGCGGCCTGTTCGGGGTCTTCCTTGAAGGTGGACCAAGGGGCCGCCGATTGCAGATATTCATTGCCCGCAACCCAGATCGCGCGGAGCTCCTGCGCGGATTTGCGGACCTCCATCGCCTCCATGAACCCTTCATAGGCGCGAACGCGGCGGGTGAGTTCCGCGATAAGCTCTTGTTCCCGCTCACCAAAAGTGCCGCCTTCGGGCACAGCCTCACCGAATTTCGAGCGGCAGAACTTGGTGATCCGGCTGACAAAGTTGCCCAGCACGTCGGCCAAGTCCTTGTTCACTGATTGCTGGAAGTTCTCCCAGGTGAATTCGCTGTCGCTGCTTTCGGGCGCATGGCTCAGCAGCCACCAGCGCCAGAAATCGGCGGGCAGGATTTCCAGCGCCTGATCCATGAACACGCCGCGCCCCTGAGAGGTCGAGAACTGGCCGCCGTCATAGTTCAGGTAGTTGAAAGATTTCAGGTGGTCGACCATCTTCCACGGCTCTCCCGATCCCAGAATGGTCGCCGGGAAGGAAAGGGTGTGGAAGGGCACGTTATCCTTGCCCATGAACTGCACATAACGCACATCGTCCGCGCCCTTGTCGGTGCGCCACCAGCGTTCCCACTCGGCAACCGGTTTGCCGCTGGCATCGGCCCATTCCTTGGCGCAGGCGATGTATTCGATCGGCGCGTCGAACCAGACATAGAAGACCTTGCCCTCCATCCCCGGCCAGTCCTGATCGCCTTTCTTGACCGGAACACCCCAGTCCAGATCGCGGGTGATGCCGCGATCCTGCAGACCGTCTCCGTCATGAAGCCATTTCTTGGCAATCGAGGTGGTCAGGATCGGCCAGTCGGTCTTGCTGTCGATCCACGCGTCCAACTGATCCTTCATCGCGGATTGGCGCAGATACAGGTGCTTGGTCTCACGCACCTCAAGATCGGTCGAGCCGCTGATGGCGCTGCGCGGCTCGATCAGATCGGTCGGGTCCAACTGCTTGGTGCAGTTCTCGCACTGATCTCCGCGCGCGCGGTCGTAGCCGCAATTGGGGCAGGTGCCCTCGATATAACGGTCGGGCAGGAAGCGGCCATCGGCGTTTGAATAGACCTGTTTTTCGCTGACTTCACGGATCAAACCCGCGTCGTCCAGCTTACCGGCAAAATGCTGGGTCAGGTGCTTGTTCTGATCGCTGGATGAACGGCCAAAGTGATCGAAGCTCAGGCCAAAGCGCTGCGCGATATCGGCTTGAACGCCGTGCATCTGGGCGCAATACTCGGCCACGGGCTGACCTGCTTTGGCTGCCGCCAGCTCTGCCGGGGTGCCGTGTTCGTCGGTGGCGCACAGGAACATGACCTCGTTCCCCCGGCCGCGCTGATAGCGTGCGTACAGATCAGCAGGCAGTTGCGAGCCGATCAGGTTGCCGAGGTGCTTGATCCCATTGATGTAAGGGATCGCCGAGGTGATGAGAATCCGAGCCATTTTGCGCTTCCACGTATCTAACTGCGCGCCCGTCTACATGATGTGACCGGCCAGCAAAACCCCGGCTTTTGCTTACTTGCCGGTTTGGATGCGAAAATCCGGCGATCAGGGCTAGGACTTGTGTTCTTCCCGCGACTTCTTCAGCAGCCGCCCGATTGTGAAAGAGGTGCGCGGCGCATAGACGTAATTCGTGCGCTCCTCGGGTGTTGGACGCGACTGCATCCGCGCAAGGCCGAAAACAATCAACCCGACATGACCAACCGCCACAAATGCGAACAGGGCACCCGGTCCGAACTGCTGAATCAGGGTGGATGAGATGTACGGAGAGGCAATGGCCCCGAGCGCGTACCAGAACATCAATGCAGCAGATAGCTCGACCCTCTGTTCCGTTGTTGCAAAGTCATTTGCGTGGGCGGACGAGACCGAAAAGATGGGAAAGGTCGTCAGGCCAAACAGTCCGGCGGCCAACATCACGCCCAACGTCCCGGCACCGCTTGCGGCCATGGTCACGCCGCAGCTTAGAACGGCGGTGACCGATAGCCAGATCAACACCCAGCGGCGGTCATATTTGTCGGCCAGCCAGCCCAGAGGGTACTGCGCCAGCGCTCCACCCAAGACAAAGGACGCTAGGAAGAAAGCGATCTGATCCACGTCCAATCCAACCTCTTGCCCGTAAACCGGCCCGACCATCCGAAACGATGCCGAGCTTAGCGCGGCCACAATAACGCCTGCCACGGCCAAGGGGGAGCTGTGCCACGCAAGCTTGGGGCGCAACCGCGGCGCGTCGGGGGTTTTCGGCTGGCTTGCCCGGGTCAGGGCCAAAGGTAACAGGGACGCGCAGCACAAAATTGCCAGCAGATTGTACGAGACATAGGACGCAGGCGGCAGAACGGCGATGATCAACTGCGCACACAAGGACGCGCCCATATCTGCGATCCGGTACGTGCCCATCGCGCGCCCGCGCGTCTCGTTGGTCACCTTGGCGTTCAGCCAAGCCTCGATCACGGTATAGCACCCGGCGACGCAAGTGCCTGACGCGATACGAAGCACGGCCCAGACATATGGGTTTTCGGTCAACGTATGCCCCAGAAGACCCATTGCACCCAAAGCGGTGCAGACAGCAAAAGCCCGCGAGTGACCGACGCTTCCCATAAGGCGCGGTGCCCACCAGCAGCCGACAAAGAACCCGATAAAATGTGCCGAGCCTAAAAGACCGATCTGCTCGGTCGTGAACTCAAGCGTGAGTCCCGAGATGGCATCCAAAGGGCCGACGCCGCCGGTCGAAAGCTGCAGCAGTATGACCGAGAGGAACAGGGCGGCAAAAGAAATGACGGTGCGCATAATGGCCTCAGATTGGCGCATCCAGAGCGGGACGCGCGCAGCTTATCGACTTTGTAGCGTCGTTTTTCGTCTATCTGGTACGTTTGATACGGGCCTGAATGTCCAGCCCGACAGTGTCCTGCACAAGATGAGCATAGCCGGACGCGCCGAAGTCGTGCCTGTTTAGTGCTCCGGTCAGGCGGATCGAAAGGTCATCAAGGCTGTCGGTAGCGCTGCCGCGTTCCCGAAACAGGTTCGCCTGCAGCGCGATGTGGCGGGTGATGTCCCGAACGGTCAGGTCTCCGACGATCTTGGCTCCGCGAGAAATACGACCTCCTTCACCCAGTAGGATACTTGTCGACTTGAATTGAATGGTCGGGAAAGTCGCGGCATCCAGTACGCTTTCGCTCAGCATCGGTTTGCGGGCGAAGGGGATATTTGTGCGGGCGTCGGCAACACTCAGCACAACAGCAACGCGGCTGTTTGGCAGGTTGCCAAGGTCGATCTGAATTTCAGCGCTTTGGATCGGCATCCTACCGGATTGGGTGATGCCCGAAAGCGCGAAGGTAAATTCGACGGATGTCCCGTCTTGCACCAGTTCGTAAGGTTGCAACGCGGCCAAGGCGGGGCGGACTATCGGTAAAGTGGCAAGCCCGGCCAATACTGTACGCCGCGACAGAAAGGTCATGCAGGCAGCTCTTGTCTGCGCGGACGCGACCGTTTCAGCAGCATCAGCAGGATGGCGATGTTCAGACCGTTCCAGAGGATGCCATTGATAAAGGCCAGTTGGTAATTTCCGGTGACATCGTAAATCCACCCGGACATCCACCCGCCCAGAGCCATACCCATGATTGTCATCATCATGACAAAGCCAACCCGCGCACCGGCCTCTTGTGGAGGCATATATTCGCGCACGACCAAAGCATAGCTGGGCACGATCCCACCCTGCGCCAGCCCGAACATGAGGCTGATGACATACAGGGAAACCATCCCGTCATACGGAAGGAACAGGAACAGGGCGACGCACTGTAGGACCGACCCGATCAGCAACGTGTACAGACCGCCCAGCTTATCCGCGACCATCCCTGAGATAACCCGGCTGACCACACCGCCAAGTAGCATCAGTGAAAGCATCTCGGCCCCGACCGCCGGGCCATAGCCCAGCCCGACGCAGTACGAGACGATGTGAACCTGCGGCATCGACATCGCCACGCAACAGCCGATCCCGGCCAGACCCAGAATGTATTGCAGCGCTCGGGGGGATATGCCGACACTGTGCGCGTTGATCTGCGCGTTTGCGGCGGCGGTCTGGTGGGCCTCGACCGGGACTTGACGGCGCAGCAGCAGGGACAAGGGGATCACGACGACCAACGTGATGATCGCCAGCGTCAGATAGACCTGCTGCCATCCCTCACGCGCCAGAATACCGGACAGCAGGGTCGGCCAGATTGCGCCCGACAAGTAGTTCCCGCTGGCCACCAGCGCCACAGCGATACCGCGCCGCTTCATGAACCAGTGCGAGATATCGGCGATCAGCGGCCCAAACCCGATCGAAGTTCCCAGCCCCAGAAGCAGATGAGCGGCGGACAGCAGCACCATATTCGGCGCCCATGTTGCAAGCAGGTAGCTGATTGCGCTCAGTACCGCGGCCCCGATCAGCGCCTTGGTCACGCCCAGCCGATCAACCAGTTGGCCCAGCCACATGTTGCCCAGCGCAAAGCCGATCATGGACAGGACATACGGAAACGATGCTTCGGCGCGGCCTGCGTCGAACTGCGCCTCGATTGCGGGCATCACCACGATCACAGCCCACATACCCACATTCGCCACCATCGCAATGGCGAGCGTGATCAAAAGGCGAAGCCAGGAATAGCGGCTGTCGTGGATCGGATGGCTCATTCCGGCACGCTAGGGCGCGGGTTTAGTTTTGGCTAGTCACATCTTGCGTGATCTTCTGCCAGTGTCACACGCGGGCGTCTTCGGTTTTCACCCGGCGCAGGTTCAGCCCCGCACGCGGTTTGGTCTGAGTGGCCTGCCAACTGACCGGGGGCAGGGCGCGGGCGCGGCGGCGGGTCAGGGTCCAGCGGCGGGCCTCGCCCTGATGATCGGTCGCCATGTGCCAGCGCGTCTCAACCCCCTGTGCGCCGCCATCGCCGGGGGTCAGCAGCAACCCCAGCGGAGCCCGCCCCATCGCGCCGCCCTGTTCGGCGGCCAGATGCATCCGGCGCACGGGTGTCAGGCCGGGGGCACCGGGTAAATCTCCGACCACCAGCGGAATGGCCCCACTGCGCAGCGCCTCTTCAAGGCACCACAGCACGTCTTCGGCACGGGTGGGGTGGACAAAGATGAACCGGGCCGGATCCGCAAAGGGCATCATCCCGTCGGGGTTCAACTGGCCCGGCTCCCACGCAGGGGAAATCCACAGCACCGGTCCCTGCGCCTGACCCGCCAGCCACATGGCAAAGCTGCGCCGGGCGGGGCCGCAGGCTTCGTGCACGCGACCCAGTTGCAGGGCGATCTGCGGATCAAGGTTTATGCCCGGCGCTTCACGCGCGGGTTTGCGGCCAAGAAGATGGGTAGACATGCTTTCAATCTAGCATGTTCTCACTTTGTTCTCAATTCGGAAATGCCCTCAGCGGGACAAAATCATCCGGCCGTCTGCAAACTGGATGTTCGAGAACCTGTGCAGGTAATCCATCCCCAGAAGGGATTTGTGCAGCTCGCCCTCATTGATCCAGGCCGAGACATTCTGATCGGTGATTGGACCCACCGTGAAGGTCTCAAGCCGAACGGGTGCCGTCCGGACTTCTCCGTTCGCGGTGGCCGCGCGACCGAAATAGTTCAGCTGATCGGGATCAATGCCTACGCGGGTGGCGTCCTGAGCGCTCAGGACAATCTGACTGGCACCGGTATCGACAAGGAAGGTGATCGGCTCTCCGTTCACCAAGACGGGCAGGTAGTAGTGACCATCATAGGCGCGCGGAACCTCGATCGTCTCGCCCGTCACGGTCATCTGAGGGGCAGGGCCGGTGGTTGTGCGAATGTCTTCCCATAGGCCGACCACGGCAATCACGCCGATAAAGATGAACACCCAGGCCATCGCCTGTTGCAGCGTTTTATTCAGGGTTTGCCGGTTCTGAGACAAAAACCAGGCAACGACAGCCGCCCCAAGCAGCCCCAAATAAGCAAGACGCGCAATGTTGTCGCCATCCATACCGAAACCTCAACACTAAACTCTTGCACGTATATGGGGATTTATGACGCGAATCCAAAGTCCTTGAGGCCGTCCAAAATGAATTGAACCGATAGCGCCGCCAACAGCATCCCAAGCAGGCGGGTCAGCACGTTCAAACCCGTTTTGCCAAGCAGACGCGCAATCATTCCCCCTGACAGGAAAAATATGAACACCACGGCCATAACCGCCAGCATCACCGCGCAGGCGGCGGCGATCCCCTGAATGCCGGGGTTCTGACCTGCAAGCAGGATAATCGTCGCTATCGAACCCGGCCCGGCAATCAGCGGGATGGCCAAAGGAAAGACGGACGGGTCAGGGTGTTCTTCTTCTTCGGCCCGGTCTTCGCGCCGTTTCGTGCGCCGTTCAAACAGCATGTCCAGTGCGGTCAGGAACAGCAATGCGCCTCCGGCCACCCGGAACGCGGCCATCGAAATGCCCACAAACCCAAGCACCGCCTCTCCAAAGGCTGCAAAGGCGATCAGGATGCACACCGCTGTCAGGCAACTGCGGATCGCGGTTTTGCGCCGTGCTGCAGTCTCCATGTCTTGTGTCAGAGCGACGAAAATGGGCGTCGTGCCGAACGGGTCGATCACAACGAACATGGTGGTGAAAGCAGTTATGAAAAAGGCGAGGTCGATCATTCCCCACTACCTTGTTGCAGATCCATCAATTTGGCCACAGCTTTGTCGGCCAGAGCGCTTGGAACGTAAACGTGATCGTGATGGTAACCCGCAACCATGTTCGCCGGGATATTGTGCCGAGCCAATGCGCCCGACACAGCCGCCGTCAGCCCGACGCCTTCCAGCGATGAATGGACCTGCAACGTGATACACCGCATTGCAACCGCGTGTTTGGGCGCTGCGTGGCGCGGTACGATAAGGGACAGCCCTTCGGCTTCGGCGCAGCTTGCCCTCGTGCCTTTGGGCCAGTCCTTCTCATCAGGCCAGGTGACAAAAGCGTATTCTCCGGCCAGAAGCTGCGGGCGCATACCCGCAATCATGGCCTGTGTCTCGACAACAGGTTTCTTCATGGCGCTTCGGCTTCTTCAAGACGTTCCGCCGCAGCGACCCAGAGGGCTTCGGCCTTTTGCATCGCCTCGACCACCTCGGCGAATTTGCGGTTCCATGTTTCCAGATCGTTGATCCTGTCGTCTTCGTACAGCAACGGGTCCGCAAGCTTGGCCGAGAGCTTTTCGTGCATATCCGTCAGTTTCTCGATCCTGTCCTCGCACTTTCGCAGATCCGCACGCAGGGCCAGCATCGCCTCGCGCGAAGGGCGTTTGGGTTTTGCGATCTGGGGCTTGGTCTTTACGGGTTTTTCGCGGGCCAGCAGCAAGGCGCGGTATGCCTCAAGGTCGCCGTCAAAGGGTTTGACTGTGCCGTCAGACACCAGCCAAAGCCGGTCCGCAACCAGCGACAGCAGGTGCATGTCGTGACTGACCAGAACCACTGCGCCTGAATAAGCGGTCAGGGCTTCGACCAGTGCTTCCCGGCTTTCAATATCCAGATGGTTGGTCGGCTCGTCGAGGATCAACATATGCGGGGCGTCAATCGTTGCGATCAACAGCGACAGCCGGGCCTTTTGACCACCCGAAAGACGACCAACCCGAGTTTCGGCCTGATCCGCATTCAGTCCGAACCCAGCTAGTCTTGACCGCCATTTACCCGGAGCTTCATCCGGCCGCAGGCGGCGCAAGTGGTCCAAGGGGGTTTCGTCAACATACAACTCATCGACCTGATGCTGCGCGAAATATCCGATACGAAGCTTGTTGCTGCGGGTCATTTTTCCGGCCATCAGGGGCAGGCGATCAGATAATAGCTTGGACAGCGTCGATTTTCCCTGACCGTTCTTGCCCAGCAGCGCGATCCGGTCGTCCTGATCGATGCGCAGGTTCAGGCGGCGCAAAACCTCGGTCTCGCCGTATCCGGTCACGCCACCTTCGATCTGGATGATCGGCGGCGAAAGCTCCTCGGGCTCGGGGAAGGAAAATGCGCGCAGGGCAGCCTCTTGCGGGGTCGAGACGAGTTGGATGCGCTCGATCATTTTCAAGCGCGACTGCGCCTGTACAGCCTTTGACGCCTTATACCGAAAGCGATCCACGAAACTTTGCAGATGAGCGATGCGCGCCTTGGCCTTGGTGTTTTCGGACTCGGCCTGTGCCAGACGCTCGGCGCGGCGTTCGGCGAATTTGTCGTAAGGCACCGCGTAGTACGTCAGTTTGCGGTCCTCCAGATGCAGGATCGAGCCGACAGCGCGGTTCAGCAGCCCACGATCGTGGCTGATGATGATCACGGTGTGCGGGTATTTGGACAGGTAGCTTTCCAGCCACAAGGCGCCTTCGAGGTCCAAATAGTTGGTCGGTTCGTCCAGAAGCAGCAGGTCGGGTTGCGAGAACAGAACGGCCGCCAGCGCAACACGCATCCGCCATCCCCCCGAGAAATCCGAGCAGGGGCGTTGCTGGTCCGCGTCGTCAAACCCCAGCCCCTTGAGGATCGAGGCCGCTCGCGCCTCGGCTGACCATGCGTCGATATCGGTGAGACGGGTTTGAATCTCGGCAATGCGGGCGGGGTCTGTGGCACTGTCGGCCTCGGCCATCAGCACGCTGCGCTCGGTATCGGCGGCAAGTACGGTGTTGATCAGCGAGACATCGGACGAGGGGACCTCTTGCGCCACGCCACCAATGCGAGCGCGTTTCGGCAGCACGATATTGCCGGATTCCAGAGCAAGCTCTCCGCGGATAAGGCGGAAAAGGGTGGTTTTGCCTGTGCCATTGCGACCCACAAGCCCAACCTTGTGACCATATGGAATGGTTGCGCTTGCCCCGTCAAAAAGCGGGCGGCCTTCGACGGCATAGTTGATGTCTTCGATCCGTAACATGGGCCGCTCTTAGCAGAGCCGTGATGCGGCCGCCAGCGGCTTGCCATGTTCAATATCTACGCGATGTGCTAGCGCTGTCTCATTTGTTGTAACGAAACGGTTTTTTGGCATGCGAGCGGCCCAAACGCCCCCATCCCTGATCACGCTGATATTTGCCACGGCCCTATCTGTGTTGTCGTTGAACATGTTCCTGCCGTCACTGGCGAACATGAGCGCAGATTTTGAGGCAGAGTACGGCGTCGTGAACCTTTCGGTGGCTGGCTACCTCGCAGTTTCAGCGGTGCTTCAGTTGATCATGGGGCCACTGTCGGATCGTTATGGGCGAAGGCCAGTGCTGTTGATCTGCATGTCCATTTTCGTCTGCGCCTCGGTAGGTTGTGTTTTGGCCGAAACGATCTGGTTGTTCCTCGGGTTTCGCCTGATGCAGGCCGCAGTGGTGGCGGGGTCGGTTCTGTCCAGCGCTTCGATCCGCGATCGCTATCCGCCGAACGAAGCGGCCAGCAAACTGGGCTATGTGACGATGGCGATGGCTTTGGCACCGATGTTGGGTCCGATGCTGGGTGGTGCATTGGACATGCTATTCGGCTGGCGCGCTGGGTTCGTTTTGTATTCGCTGCTGGGCGCGGGACTTTTGGTTCTGCTGTGGTTCGATATGGGGGAAACCAACACGAACCGTTCGTCTACATTCGCAGCACAGTTGCGCGAGTACCCACATCTGTTCCGCGCCCGCAGATTCTGGGGCTACGCCTTGTGCGCGGCGTTTTCGATTGGCGGCTTTTTCAGCTTTATTACAGGCGCCCCCCTAGTGGCCGCCGCGTGGTTCGATCTGAGCCCCGCGATGCTGGGGCTTGGTATCGGGATCATTACCGGTGGCTTTATGGTTGGTAACTTCATCACGGGACGCATCGCCGCGCGCACGAGATTAACGACGATGATCCTGATCGGACGGATCGTTGCCTCGACCGGACCGTTCTGTGGATTGCTTCTGTTTCTGGGCAACGCGGGTTCGGTCTGGGTGTTCTTCGGCTCGGCCATCTGCGTAGGCTTTGGCAACGGATTGACCAATGCCAACGCATCGGCCGGGGTGATGTCGGTGCGGCCAAAACTGGCAGGCAGTGCGGCTGGTCTGGCTGGGGCAATGATCGTGGCGCTTGGTGCGGTGCTGACCTCGGCGACTGGTGCCCTTGTCAGTGCGGAAAACGGCCCATTCGTTGTGTTGTCGATGATGTGCGGCAGCAGCTTCGCGGGGTTGTTGGCTGTGCTCTATGTGCGTCGCGTTGACCGGTTGGACCCGTTGCCGGGCGCGATCTGATCGCTTGGCCATCATAGTGCTTTTCTTGACGCGCATACCGTGCTAGGCGGCGCGCGATGGATTTGGGCGCGAGCCTCGCGCCGAGCATTAAGGAGAGCCCGACATGGCACTGGAACGCACTTTCTCGATCATCAAGCCTGACGCAACCCGCCGCAACCTGACTGGCAAGATCAACGCCAAGTTTGAAGAAGCTGGCCTGCGCATCGTTGCGCAAAAACGCATCCACATGACCAAAGAACAAGCCGGCAAGTTCTACGATGTCCACGCCGAGCGTCCGTTCTATGACGAGCTGTGTGAATTCATGTCGTCGGCTCCGGTCGTTGTTCAGGTTCTGGAAGGCGAAGGCGCCATTGCCAAGAACCGTGAAGTCATGGGCGCAACCAACCCCGCCGACGCAGCCGCAGGTACCATCCGCGCCGAGTTCGCTGAATCCGTTGGTGAGAACTCGGTCCACGGTTCGGACGCACCTGAGACCGCAGCGGTCGAGATCGCGTACTTCTTCTCGGGCATCGAACTGGTCGGCTAATACGTCGCCTAGTAAGATTGAAAGGCCGCCTTCGGTTTTCGGGGGCGGCTTTTTCTATACGGACTTCAGGTCGTCCGCTGAGACGCGGACTCCGATCGCATCAAGGTCCAGGATCATCTGGGTTTCAGGCGCAGTTTCAATGCTGGCCTTGATTGCATCAAACCGTTGACGCAGCGCTTTTTTCTCGTCGCCTTTGCAATCGTTCCAAGGGCGTCCCTGCAGGCCCATGACCAACACATAGTAACCGATGAAATGTGGGCGTGATCCAGACCTAAGCAACTTAGCATAGGCCGCATCTGCTCCGATCTCACGCAGTTCCTGCGCAGAATGAATACCCGCGCGAGCGCAGGCTTGCTCGTAAGCGGGTCCAAGATTTCGGATAGAAGAAACCGGGTCAGTCATGCTTGTGTCTTAGCGATGCTAGCCAATGCTGTCATCAGATAGTTCAGGTGACGTTTAACACTGCCTTTGTCATGGCCATACGGTGGATTGATTTACTTGATTTTGTCGGAAGGCGGCGATCTGATGACCTTATGCTGTCATTAATACCCAAAACCTGGGAAGCCCGGGAACAAAGCGCAAAGCACGTGAAAAACCTGCCCTTACGACGGGGCAGCAAGACGCTCTTGATTTGCGGGAAGTGCGCGATACGAAGCCCGGCTACCGTTGATAGCTTTGTGAACGGCCTTTGCGTGTGGGTGCCGATGGAAAGATCACGATGAAAGGAAAGGACACCGTTTTTTTCCTGCCAGAGCGGTTTGAGCCGAACCGGTTATCGAAGTCTCTCAAAAATCTCACATTTAAGGTTGAGCCAGCCGCAGCGGAACAGACCTTTGATGTGCTGGATTGCCACGATCAGTCGATCAGAGCGTCTGGAGACCTCTTGATCCAGTCAGGCGGGGCGCTGCGCATTTTCCAAGGGCGCGGCGGCACTGCTTGGCAGAGAACAACCGGAAATGGGAAATTTGCACAGGATCTTCCAGATGGTTCAGTCAGAGCCGCCTTGAAAACCTTTCCGAGGTTGCGTGCGTTGACCAGCGTGGGGAAGGGAACACTCCAGACCCAAAGGTTTGTGGTTTTGGATGACCAGCTCAAGACGCAGGTGCGCGGCGCTGTGATGTCTTTTGGGGCAGGCGAGCACCGCGCGAGTGTCGTGATCGCCCATAAGATGAAAGGCTACGATCGCGCTTTCAAGGCAGTTTGCAAGACTTTGGGCACGCTGACTTCGGAGGCAAGCGGGGTGGAAACTCTGTTCGGCGCGCTGTACCCCGGCATGGTTCCATATCAGGCAAAGCCAGAGATTTCGCTGGGCAAGAATGAGCCGTCAATTGAAGTGGCAACGGATATCATTCGGACTTTCATGGCCGTTGCGCGCCAGAACGAGGCTGGCGTGATTGCTGACATCGATACCGAGTATCTGCACGACTATCGCGTATCCTTGCGGCGTGTCCGCTCGGTGTTGAGCCTTTTCAAGGGTGTGTTTTCAAGCGAACAAACGATTACCCTGAAACACGCCTTTTCAGACCTAATGGCCCCCACGGGCCGGGTTCGCGATCTTGACGTGTACTTGCTGGATAAAGATATATATTTCAATCTGATACCATCCAATCTTCATCTCGGTGCAGAGGCGATGTTCCACCAGCTTGAGCAAGAGCGTTCGCAAGCCTTCAACGCTCTGTCACAGCGTTTCAAGTCCGTTGCTTATGACCTTCAGATGAATGAGCTGACCGCTCTTTTTGCGGACGTTGGAAATCTGGAACCGGGTCCGAACGCAACCCGTGAAGCCTATGGGTACGCCTGCGCCCTGATTTGGAAACGCTACCGAAAGGTTTGCAAGCTGGCGCGGCAAATCACGTCGGATACCCCGGACGGATTGGTGCATGACTTACGGATCGACTGCAAGAAGCTGCGGTATCTGATGGAGTTTTTTGGCCCTCTTTTCGACGCGCGAGATTTTAAGACAATCATCAAGCCGCTGAAAAAGCTGCAAGATAGCCTTGGAGTGTTCAATGACTGCTCGGTCCAGCAAGAGGCGCTTTTGGAGTTTGTTGCGCGGCAAAGCAACTCTCAGAAACGTGCAAACGCACAGCTTGCCATGTCCGTCGGCGGGTTGGTTGCCGTGTTGGATCAACGGCAGAAATCAGAACGAGACCGCATCATCGCAAATTTCCGGCATTTCGACAGCCCGAACATCAGAAACCTGTTTCGCAGCCTGTTTCACCACAAGGAGGACTAGGGATTGAAGATCATAGCCTGTTACAGCAACAAGGGCGGCGTTGGCAAAACAGCGACAGCGGTCAATCTGGCCTATGCCTACGCGACGGCTGGGAAAACTGTTCTTCTGTGTGATCTGGACCCTCAGGGGGCGTCAGGGTTCTACCTGCGGATTAAACCCTCGAAAAAGCTGACGGATTCTCGTTTCTTCGAGGATGTAGAGCGCTTTGTTAAATCCATCCGGGCAAGCGATTTTGAGGGGCTGGATGTTTTGCCGGCGAACATGACCTTTCGCGACTTTGATGTGTTTCTGTCTCGCATGCGCAACAAGAGATCACGGTTGAAGAAAGCTCTGGTCGCGGCAGGCAGCGACTATGACGTGATTATTTTGGACTGCCCGCCGAATTTTTCGACTCTGTCCGAGAACATATTCAAGGCCGCAGACCAGATCGTCGTACCTGTTATTCCGACGACACTGTCCGAACGGACCTTCGACCAACTGGTGAGTTTCTTTGACCAGAAAGGACTGCCAAAGAAAAAGCTGCGCGCCTTTTTCTCGATGGTGCAACGCCGAAAGACATTGCATGTGGAAACGATGATAGTGATGCGAAAACTGTATCGAAAGCGGTTCCTGCTGGCGTCGGTCCCGTTTGCGGCTGATATCGAACGGATGGGGCAGAACAGGGCACCCGTCAGTATCTTTGCCGGTCAGAGCGCGGCCAGTGCCGCGTATCTCGCGCTCTATGATGAGTTGGAAAACGGAGTGGTTTCAGACAAATGAGTACCGAAATCGAACGCAAATTCCTTGTGGCTGACCTGCCGGATCTGAGACGCGCGGACAAAGCCGTCGTTCGGCAGGGCTATCTGACATCGCCCGACGACTCGGCTGAGTTGCGTCTGAGGCAAAAGAACGATCGGTATTACCTGACCCTCAAGGGCGGTGGCGCAATGGTTCGGGTCGAGCGTGAGGCGGAAATTTCGGCAGAGCAGTTTGAAACCTTCTGGCCTGAAACCGAAGGACGCCGGGTCGAGAAAGAGCGTTTTACCGGCGTGCTTTCCGACGGACGTGTGTTTGAGCTGGACGTGTTTCAGGGGGATCTTGCCCCGCTGCAACTGGTAGAGGTCGAGTTTTCGACCGAGGCCGAGGCGCTTGCCTTTACACCCCCGAATTGGTTCGGCGCGGATGTGACGTCGGACAACCGGTACAAGAACAGGGCAATGGCGATTAGTGGCGTCCCAGCTTGATGGTCGCTTGCAGGCCGGGATTGCAGTTTCTTGCTGTGAAAGCGCCACCATGCATATGTGAGATTGCAGCAACCAGCGCCAGTCCAAGCCCCGCGTTTCGTTCGGTTCGCGCAGGATCAAGCGTGACAAAGGGTACTTGAAGGCGGGGCAGGTCCTCGTCTGGAACGCCGGGGCCGTGATCACGGACACTCATACAGGCAAAGGGACCATCCTCGGAAATCGTGATGTCTATGGACGTGTCTTGAGGCGCATAGCGCAAGGCATTTTCCAACAGGTTCGACAGGGCCTGAGACAACAAGGGGCGGTGACCCTGTATTGGCTTTGCCTCTCCGTTGACAGTGATCTGAACACCTTGATCCGAGGCCACGGGTTCATACAGTTCAACAACATCACCAACCAGTTGTTGCAGATCAACGGTTTCAAATTGTTCGCGCCCCACACCGGCCTCGGCTCGTGAGATGTCAGTAAGCTGGCCCAACACCCTGAGAACATGGTCGATTTCGGCTGTAGCCCGTGCCACATCAATCTCTCGGTCCAGGTCCGTTTTGCTTGGGTCTGACAGGGTCTCCACTCTCTGGCGCAGACGCGAAAGAGGGGATCTGAGGTCATGCGCGATCGAATTTGAAGTTGTGCGCAGGTTGCTGATCAGTTCCTCGATCCGGTCCAACATGGTGTTGAGCGTTCGGGCCACCTGATCAAACTCATCACCTGTTCCGCGTAAGGGCATTCGCCGGGACAAATCGCCCGACACAATATTCTCGGCAGTGCTGGCTATGTCCGACAGGCGAGAGAACACCAGCCTTGTGAACAACCAGCCTGTCAAAACACTAAGCGCAAGGGCAATCGCCAGCGCGATGCCCACCGAACGCAAGAGAACCCGGTCAAACTGCTGTCGCGCCAGGGCGTCCCGTCCGACCAGCAGACGTTCGCCACCCGGTAAGCGGATGGAGGCGGCGGAAATGGGAACCAATTCGTCATTGTCGGCGCGGCGAAGCTCCAAATCGACCCATCCGCTTCCGGCGGTGACGTCCGCAGGCCATTGTTTGAGGTTGCCAGCAAGTTTCGCGCCGAAGCGATCGGTCAATAGGTACAGCGCGTCCCGCTCGGACGCAGAGGGCAGGCGTCGTTCGATGGCCGTCAACAAACCGATAAGGCCGCGTCTTTCGTATTCATCGGCCAACCCGGTCAGTTCGGCGGATACGACCGATCTTGTTTCACCTTCGATGCTGCGGTTCGCCGTGACATAGACCAAAGCCAGCACCGTCGCGGTCAGCAAGGTGCTGAGGACCATGCTGGCGAATACCAATCTCGTTCGGGAATTATTGAAGGAGAGTTGAAGGTTATCCATCAGAGATCATGTAGCCGGCACCCCGGACGGTTTCAATCAAAGGCGGTCCGCCACCTTCATCCAGTTGACGCCGCAGTTTTGAGATATGGACGTCAACCACGTTCGTATTCGGGTCGAAATGGTAATCCCAAACACCTTCGAGCAGCATCGTGCGCGACACCACTCGGTTCTTTCTTCGCAAAAAATACTCAAGGATCTGGAACTCGCGAGGGGTCAGCGAAACCTCGTGCCCGTCGCGCGTGACTTTGCGGGTCAGCAGGTCCATCTCAAGGTCGCGGCACGTCAAGGTCGCGTTTTCTTCGGATTCCTGAGGGCGTCGCAACAAAGCCTCAATGCGGGCGTGTAACTCTTGGAAAGAAAAAGGTTTTACGAGGTAGTCATCAGCGCCCGAGCGCAGCCCCTTGACCCGCTCATCGACCGCGCTCATTGCTGTGAGCATAAGGACGGGGGTCTTCAGGCCCGCAGCCCGAAGGGAACGGATCAGGGACAACCCGTCCAGCCCCGGCAGCATCCGGTCCAGCACAATGGCGTCAAACCCGCCGTCGGTGGCATGATACAGACCTTCACGGCCATCCGTGGCCTGTTCGACCGCATAGCCTTCTTCGCCAAACCCTTTGGCGATGAACTCGCGGGTGTCTTCATCGTCTTCAACGATCAGCAGGCGACGGCTCATGATCCGAACTCCTTTCTACTGGTATTTAAACACAAAATTTCGGGTAAAGCACTGGTTTTAGGGAAAGAACGTGCCGGGTGCGTCGTTGCGCACCCGGCAGTCCCGGCGGATAGCGGACAATTCAATCCACCGGGGAGGCGCACGCCAGATTCTCCCCATCACGTGGCGCGCGCGGGTGTCAGATCAGGCGATTTCCACCGCAACGAAGATCTGGTTGCCGCCACGATTGATCAAAACCAACGCGGGATCGGTCTTTTCGCTGTCCAGCGCGGCCTTCAGCGCATCCGGCGTGACGGTTTCCTGCCCGCCGAGCTTCACGATCACATCGCCACGCTGGAGACCCGCTTTGGCCGCCGGGCTTTCGGGCGCAAGATCGGTCACGACCACGCCGTTAACGTTTTTACCAACTCCCATCTCGGCACGGGTCGCGTCGGTGAGCGGTGCAACGGTAGCGCCCAGGGCGGTACCCGATACAGTTTCGTCTACGGACTTATCAATCTCGGCCGAGGCGCTCTCGTGCTGTCCAATGGTCAGCTCAACCTGCTGTTCCTTCCCGTCGCGCAGAACTGTCAGAGTGCTGTCGGTACCCACTTTGGTGGTGCCGACCAACAAGGGCAGGTCGCTGCTTGAATCGACGGGCTCATCGTTGAACGTCAGGATGATGTCGCCCTGTTCCAGAACGCCTTGCGCGGGGCTGCCATCGACGACATCCGAAATCAGCGCGCCAGTCGAAGCGTCAATACCCATTGCTGCCGCAATTTCCGGGCTGACATTCTGGATTGAAACACCCAGCCAACCACGGCTGACCTGACCGTCATCACGCAGGTCGGCTGCGATGTGCTCTACGATGTTCGAGGTAACGGCAAAGCCCAGACCAACCGAGCCGCCGCTGGGAGAGTAGATCGCCGAATTCACGCCGACAACCTCGCCCTGCATGTTGAACAGCGGGCCGCCAGAGTTGCCCTTGTTGATTGCCGCATCGGTCTGGATGAATTCAGCATACGGTCCTTGCGAGATGTTGCGGCCCTTGGCCGACACAATCCCGGTCGTCACGGTCGAGCTAAGGCCGAATGGGTTGCCGATGGCAACGACATCTTCGCCAACTCGGATTACGTCGCTATCGCCCAGTTCAACGGCCTGCAGAACATCTCCGGTATCGATTTTCAGAACGGCGATATCGGTCAGCGGGTCGGTGCCGATAACTTCTGCGTCATAGGTGCGGTCATCGTTCAGACGAACGGTCACGCTGGATGCATTGTCGACAACGTGGTGGTTCGTGACGATATAGCCCGCCTCATCCAGGACGAAGCCCGATCCCAGCCCCTGTGCCGGGCCACGCTGCGGGGCGTTAAAGCCTTCGGGGGTGCCGAAGCGTTTGAAGAATTCACCGAACGGATGGCTTTCAAAGTTAAAGTCCTGCCCCTGCGCTGGCATCGGGCGCGCGTCTTGTTCCGCTATGATGGTCACGACTGAGGGTGACACTCTCTCGACCAGATCAGCCAGCGCTTCGTCCGCCTGTGAGGGAATGGCGGTGCTTGCCAGCAACGCAGCGCTCAGCGCGCTGACGCCGACCCAACTGGTCGTGCGCGGGATAAGAAGAGAGGATTTACGGATGCTCATTTTTGTCTCCTGTTTGTCTCACGCGATTGCGGCCGCGCGTTAAAACAGCAGATGCAGCATCAGTCTTTGTCTTTCCTGTGAGAAAAGTTAAGAAAACTTAATTTAGCCACAAAGCGTTCTTCCAATGTGCCGGTCGGACAGAGCGATGTGGTTTGAATCGCCGAATCAACGATGCGAATCGGCAAATTGTTGCCGATCCAAATGCCAAATTGCGAAAAGGGCCGGATTGAAACAGTTTTGTTAACAAAAGAACGGCCATTTTGGGCAGTTGGTTTTCTCTCTCTTTTGGGTTGTGGATCGCGTGGCAGCAATTCTCTCAATCCCGCGAACAACCCTGCGGCAAATAAATGAAACAGCGTATAAGCATGATCAAATGGCCTAAAATACTCAAAAAACACTCGCACGGCGCTCTATCTAGGATTGTTTTTCGCGTTGCGGCATGTTGCGTAAAAACCATTCTGATACGTCGAAAATTAACCGTATGTCCTAGTTTTGCGTTGTTTGGGTCGGACGGATCGGTGACGATGAATTTGCCCAAGCGAGGGGAGCCAAAGGCACTAGGGGGTGCCGATGGCTTGTCACAGTCACTGGAAGCGCTGAGCGGCATGTTAACGAGGGGGTCTTGTTTAGGTTCGGCGGCGGAATAGCCAGCGTGCTTTATTGCACAAATGGCCGCGCTTTCAGGATTGATGAAAAGTGGTAGTCCTGTTTTGGGCACCGGCCCGGTCTGAAAAGACCGGGCCGCGTTCGTTTCAGGTGTCCCTGTTTTGCCGCCACGCATCCCAGTCTTGAGGCGTGTCCAGATCGAGAAGCGCGTTCTGTTTCGGCAAAGCTTCCATGTGAACTTTGCCGGCATGGGCACGCACAACGGATTGCGCGCCTTCGTCACCTTTCAGGCGGGCCAGTTCATTAAAAAGCTGCCTGTCAAAAATAACGGGGTGACCGGGTTTGCCCTGATCGGTCGCTCCACGCCAAATCAGGTGACCGGGATGGCGACGGACAGCGTTGATAACGGTGCTTAGGTCATCCGATGTAATGTCCGGCAAATCGGCCAATAGGATCATCACGCCGTTGGCCTCGGTCGGGACATGAGCCAACGCGCCGCGCAAGCTGGCGTTCATTCCTTCGGCCGCGTCTGCAATTTCGATCCTTTGCAGGTCCAGCCCGTCCAGCGCGTCGTATCTGGCATGCGGTTTGGGCGGCAGCGCGACGATAACAGGCCCGGCCTTCATCGCGATCCGAGCCGAACGCCGCAATAACGGTATCCCGTCGACGTCCTGCAGCAATTTGTCCTTGCCTTCCATGCGACTGGATTGCCCTGCGGCCAGAAGGATAATGGGTAACGGAATCATGGCGCTACAATGCCGGTGGATTGGCCCCAAGTCATCCCCGCATGCGCGAACCGTCTGCGTCGAACAGCGGTTTCGAGATCACCCGAGCCTTGCGAAGCTGGCCGAGGATTTCGATCTCAACTTCCAACCCTGCTTCCGCTCTGGAGGCCGGCAGAAAGCCCAGTGCCACGGATTTTTTCGCGAAATGAGAGTACCCGCCCGACGTGCAAAAGCCGACGACTTTGCCTTCCAGCCAGATTGGTTCATATGCGTTTACATCCGCGTCGTCAGCGTCAACTTCAAACGCGACCAGTTTACGGGTTGGACCTTCGCTGCGTTCCAGCTCGGCAGCCGCGCGACCGATGAAATCAACATTCTTTGAGAAGGAAATAAAGCGATCCAGCCCCGTCTCAGCGGCCGTATAATCTGGTGAGAATTCACGCATCCAGGACCCAAAGAACTTGTCCAGCCGCAGGCTCATCATGGCGCGCATTCCAAAAGGCACCATGCCGTGAGGCTGCCCGGCCTGCCATAACGTCCACCAGAGTTGTCTTTGCGCCATCGGATCGCAATAGATTTCAAACCCCAAGTCTCCGGTATAGCTGACCCGTTGAACGATGCAGTCTGTCATGCCGATTGTCATGCGTCGGACATCCAAAAAACTAAGGGTCGCGATGTCGTCGCGCGTGCAGGCCGTCAACACCTCAGCAGCCTTGGGTCCGGCGATCTGAAATCCGTTCAGACGGTCACTGACATTTTCGATGTTCACGCTGTCGGTTTTGTTTTGCAGGAACCACCTCATGTGGAAGGCTTGGCTGCCGTAGGAGGCGGTGAGCTGGAACTCAGTCTCGCCAAGGCATGAAATGGTAAAGTCGCCAATCAGTTTGCCTTTGGGCGACAGCATGGGACTCAGTGATAATCGTCCAGGTTGTGGGACGCGACCTGCCATGACTTTGTCCAGCCACGCCCGCGCACCGGTGCCGGTGATGCGGTATTTTCCGAAGTTGTGCACCTCGTTGATACCTACGCCATTGCGGACAGCGTTGACCTCGCGGCCCGTCGCAGAGAACGCGTCCGAGCGTCGGAAGGAAGGCGTTTCATATCCCGGTTCATCACCCTGGGCGAAATAGTTCGGCACCTCCAGCCCGTATTGCTGACCCCAGACCGCGCCAAGATCGCTGAAGATGTCGTACATCGGAGTGGTTCGGTTCGGGCGCGCGGCGGGTAGCTCTTCGTTCGGATAGGCGACGCTAAAGCGTTTCTGGTAGTTCTCAATCACCTTGGGGCGAGTGTAGCCGGGGCTGATCCAGTCACCGAACCGGGCCACGTCCATGGCAAAGACATCGCGTTCGGGCTCGCCTTCGATCATCCACTGGGCCAGCGTCAGGCCAACGCCGCCGCCCTGACTGAACCCGGCCATCACGCCGCAGGCCGACCAGTAGTTGCGCAGCCCCGGCACAGGCCCGACCAGAGGGTTCCCGTCCGGTGCAAAAGTGAACGGCCCGTGGATCACCGATTTCACTCCGGCCTCGGCCAGAACAGGAAAGCGGCGATAGGCGAATTCGATACTGTCGGTGATCTTGTCGTAGTCGTCGGGCAACAGCTCGTGCCCGAACTCCCACGGCGTGCCGTCCACGGCCCAAGGTTTGCAGGGTTGTTCATAAAACCCGATGCACAGGCCGCGGCCTTCCTGCCTCAGATAACTTTCACCGGCGGGGTCCATCACATGCGGATGCTCGCCGCCCGCATCAATGATGGCTTCGATCTGAGGGATTGAGTCGGTTACCAGGTACTGATGCTCCATCGGGTGCAGCGGGAAATATACGCCTGCCATGGCACCGACCTCGCGCGCCCAAAGACCGCCGGCGTTGACCACATGCTCGGCATGAATGGTGCCTTTGTCGGTGACGACGTCCCAAGTACCGTCCCGCCGTTGAAGCGTTTCGTGCACCATACAATGCGTTTCGATCGTCGCCCCGCCCATGCGGGCAGCCTTGGCATAGGCATGCGTTGTACCGGATGGGTCCAAGTGGCCGTCCAGCGGGTCATAGAGCGCGCCGATTATCCCATCCGTGTTGGTGATCGGAGCAATTTTCCTGATCTCCTCCGGGCCCACAATCTCGGTCTCAAGACCCATGAAGCGATGCTTGGCACGCTCGGCCAGCAGCATGTCGAACCGGTCCTGATTGTCGGCCAGCGTCACGCCGCCCACATGGTGCAGGCCGCAGGACATGCCGGTGATTTCTTCCAGTTCTTTGTACAGTCGGATCGTATAGCCTTGCAGGGCGGCCATATTAGTGTCGCCGTTGAGCGTGTGAAAACCGCCTGCCGCATGCCACGTGGACCCGCTGGTCAGCTCGGACCGCTCCAGCAACATCACATCCGACCATCCCAGCTTGGTCAGGTGATACAGGACCGAGCATCCGACAACACCACCCCCAATGACTGCTACCTGAGTTGTAGTTTTCACGTTGCTGCCTCCATCCGGTTTCGGCCCGAGCCTGCAAGCGCAGGCTTGGGTTTACTGTTCCGTTCCCGACATGGTGTGTCGCAGGTCGCGTGTCAGAGAGGGCGGATTTTCAACTCGGTGATCCGGTTCCCCTCGCGTGCCGTGACTTCAAACCGGAAGCCGTGGAACGAGAAAACCTGACCCGTCACCGGGATCATCTGCGCCTCGTGTATGACCAAACCTGCGACGGTATTGGCTTCTTCGTCGGGCAGGGACCATTCCATCGCGCGGTTCACGTCGCGGATTGTCATCGCGCCCTCGACCAAAAACTGACCGTCCTCGGTTCTTGTAACCGGGACATCCTCATCAAGATCAAATTCGTCGGCGATTTCACCCACGATTTCTTCAAGGATATCTTCCAGCGTGATCAGACCGCGCAGCGAGCCATATTCGTCCACGACCAGCGCAAAATGGCTGTGCATGCGCAGGAATTCCCGCATTTGATCGTCCAGAGTCGTTGTTTCGGGAACGAAATAAGGGTCGTTGGCGACCTTTGAGATATCGAACTCTTTCAGCCGGTTTGCATCACCTTCGCTGCTGCCGGCATGCGCATACATGGCGCGGAACAAGTCCTTGGCATGTACGACGCCCACGATGTTTTCGGGCTCATCCCGGAAAACGGGCAGGCGGGTATGTGGGCTTTTCAGGCATTGCTGCAGGATGGCCTCGGGCGCGTCGTCCGCGTCGATCATCTCGATATTCGAGCGGTGCAGCATGATTTCTTCCACCGTCCGATCACCAAGGTCCAACGCGCCCAGAATGCGGTCGCGGTCTTCTTTTTCGACGACCCCTTCGGAATGGCCCAACTGTAGCGCGCCAGCAATTTCCTCTCGTACCGCAAGGATGTTGCTGTCAGGGTCGATCTGCACCCCAAACAGGCGCAGAACTCCGCGCACCAGCAAACGCACCGCTGCAACCACAGGCGAAAACACGGTCACGACAACGCTGATCAACGGGGCCACGGCAGAGGCCGCTTTTTCCGCGTTGGTGATGGCGTAGGTCTTGGGCAGAACTTCGGCAAAGATCAGAACCAGAAGGGTCATGACCAGCGTCGCCAATGCGACGCCGCTTTCGCCAAAGAGACGCGTAAACAGCGCGGTAGCCAAAGACGCCGCAAGGATGTTCACCAAATTATTGCCCAGCAGGACCGAGCCGATCAGACGTTCGTTGTCATCGGTGATATCCAGCGCTTTTTGCGCTCCGCGTGACCCCTTGTCGGCCTGCGCCCGCAGCTTGCCGCGCGATGAGGCGGTCAATGCCGTTTCGGAACCCGAGAAAAAGCCCGATAGGACGAGCAAAAGCAGAATGGCGCCGGTCGTAAACCAGAATGCGCCGTCGATCAGAGAAGAAGAGGGTTCCATCGGTCCTTGGTTGTTCGTGTTGCTGCAATGGTTATGGGGGCGCGGCCCCTGCGGATCAAGGGGTTAGCCCTTGTCGCCGGGGTCTTTGGCAAGCGGGTGATGCTCTAACACCAGTTCGGCCAGCCGTTCGTCCAGCACATGAGTATAGATTTCCGTCGTCGCAACATCTGCGTGGCCAAGCAAGGTTTGGATTGAGCGCAAATCTGCGCCATTGGCCAGCAAATGCGTCGCAAAGGCATGGCGCAACGTGTGCGGCGTGACTTTTTCGGGCGAGACTCCACCCTGAACGGCAAGGTCTTTGACCAACTGGAAGAACATATGCCGCGTCAGGTGCCCAGACTTGCCGCGTGAGGGAAACAGGAACTTAGAGCGCTGACCACCATCCGCGACTTGCTGATCTTCGACTTCGTCCCGAATACCCAACCAAACAGCAAGCGCCTCGCGTGCTGGCGGAGACAGCGGAACCATCCGTTCCTTGCCGCCTTTTCCCAGCACCAGCAACATACGCGGATCTCCGCGCGTTGAGGAAACCGGCAGAGAAACCAGTTCGGTCACGCGCATCCCGGTGGCGTATAGCAGCTCCATCAAGCACGTGTTGCGCACGCGATCTGCCTTGGTCCGCCCGGTTTCACGCGCTGCTTGCAGCAGCCGGTCGACCTCGGGCACATCCAAAGTCTTTGGCAGGCGTTTCTGGCGCCCCGGACCTTTGATCTGAATTGCTGGGTTGGCCTCACACCAGCCTTCTTCGAACGCAAAGCGGTAAATCTGCTTGATCGCTGAAAGCCTGCGCGCGCGGGTGGATTGGGAAAGCCCCTGCGCGTCACAGTCGATCAGATAGCTCTCGATTTGGTCGCGACTTACATCTGCAAAGCCGGTTTTTCGTCGATCCAGCCAATCGGAAAAGTCCTTTAGGTCCCTGCCATATGCCAGCAACGTATTCGTGGCTGCACCTAACTCGGCCGCTTGTGCTTGCAGAAACGTGGAAATCCAAAGCTCCTGAGTGGCGGGGGCGGTCATGATCAGGTGCCCTGTAGGATCAGCAGGTTCAACGCAGCGCGGCGCGCGGTGTCCTCAAGCCCGACACGGCGCAACGTTGCAATGGCCGCTGTCAGATCGACAAGGTTCCCGCGTGAGCCGTGTGCAAAAAGCTCCATCGTCTCAAGGATCGCTTCGCCCAACTGGTCATTAGACAGCAGGGCGTTGATATCCGAAGGCACTGGCGCAGCCCAGGCAAACCCTTCGGCCACCGCATCCGCTAACGGAGAGGGGGACGGGGCACGCCCAGGGTCACCTTGCGCCAGCGCTGCCAGAAACTGACTTTCCTCTGACTGATCGGGGGCGGACAGGGCCGCAGTTTCGTATAGGTCTGACAACAACAGTACCCGCCATCGCAGTTGCTCGACCGTTGGGTCATCCAATGTAACCTGCGACAACTGCCCTGCGAATAGTTCGGCAAAAGGCACCTCGAGCCCGACGCTGCGCATTTGGTCCCACACGATGGGCAAAGCCGCCGCAATGGCGTTCGGGTCGCCCGAGTTCAGCGCGGTTTCAAATCGTTGAACGGCTGTAACCCTGTCCCAAACGGCACCCGAGGCAGCCGGGGACCGTTCCGTATAAAGGCCCAGCAACTGGTTCGGTGTCAGAGCACCCACTCGGGTCAGACGCTCAGCCGCTTCGATCTGGGCTTTCCAACCAGCCACGTCGCGCAGGTCGGCGTTTGCAAAGACCCGAGGCAGCGGGGTCGAGGGCAAACGCTCGCCAATGGCCTCGAACAGGCGAAAACTCAGCGGGTCAGGGTTTTCCGGCTGCGGCAGGTATTCGGCGTCTTCAAACAGTTCAGGGCTGAGAAACCGATCAAGGACATCAAGATCCTCGGGCGGCAGGACTTCTAGCGCGTGCGCAGCTTCCAGGGTGAGCGCGGCAGAGGGCCAATCCCCCCGGCGCGCTTTGCAGAAAATCTGCGCGGCGTAGTCCTGTGACAAGTGAGGCTGGGCAATCAATGCGGTGCAGCTTCGGTCTTCGTCACCGGTCAGCAGGGTCGCGTCGAACCAGCGTTTGAACCGCTCGCGGCTGTCTGTCGGGCCTGCAAGCTGTACCAGAGATTGAGCCGGATCAGCCGCCCCAAGTTGCATCAGCCTGTCCAATCGGGCCAGCAAAAGCGTTTCTTCGGCCTCGGGCCCGGACGGCGCGCGCGCCTCGGACAACAGCAAGGTAAACAGAAGGCGCTGCATGGCGGGGTTGTACTTGACCGGGACTCGGGCAATCAATTCCGCCAGACGGTCCGTATCGCTGTTCTGCCAAAGGCCGATAGGCAGACCGGTTACGTTCGACGATACAAGGCCCAAGGGTTGCGACAGCGTCTCAAGCCGCGTGACCTCAACTTCTGGCCCAAGACCTGTCTGTGTAACAGGCGGCTCAAGCAAAACTGTACCGGGCAGGTTTTCGGGCGGCTCGCTTAACCACTCAATAACGGAAAGAGGTTCCTGCTGCGCCTGTGCCGAAGTAGCAAGAAACAGCGCAGCAACTGCGGCCTTATTCGACATTCAGGATTACCGGCTCTCGTATCTCTTGCTGTGGGGCAGAAAAGTCCGCGCCAAAGATCGGACCCAGATAGGCATAGCCCACCAGCCCGATGAAACACAGGCAAACCAGATATATCAGGAACTTGATCAGACGACCCATTGCTCAACGCTGCCTCAATTTTGTGTTTTGACCAAGTTATAACTGGCATTTTTCTTAAGATCACGTCATTCACGGTGAAATGAGCGAAATTAAGCATAACACCGCGACGTCCGAACCCATTCAGAGCTTCAAACTGCACAAAACGGTGGTTTTGGTCGGCATGATGGGGGCTGGAAAGACTGCTGTGGGTCGTGCCTTGGCCGCAAAGCTTGGCGTTCCATTCCTCGACAGCGATGCCGAGATCGAATCGGCGGCCAATATGACCATTCCGGAAATCTTTGAACGTGACGGTGAGCCTTTCTTCCGTGCGAAGGAAAGTCAGGTCATCGGGCGGCTTTTGGACGAGGAAAAGGGTATCTTGTCCACCGGTGGGGGCGCGTTTCTAGCCGGTCAGAATCGCCAGATTATTACTGAGCGTGGGGTTTCGGTCTGGTTGAAGGCAGACCTGAACGTGCTGTGGAACCGGGTCAAGCACAAGGACACGCGGCCTTTGCTGCGCACGGACGACCCTCATGCGACGTTGCGCGCCTTGTACGAGGAACGTGTGCCGGTCTATTCGCAGGCCGACCTCGCCGTGACTTCTGATGGTGAGACGTCGATTGAAAATATGGTGGACAGGGTCGTCGATGCTTTGACGACGCGCCCGGATGTTTTGGAACGGAAATAATGCACCAAACCGTACATGTTGAGCTGGGTGAGCGATCCTACGATGTTGAGATCGGGCCTGATTTACTGAGCCAGTCAGGGAAGATGATCGCGCCATTGCTCAACCGTCCCAAGGTTGCGGTGCTGACGGACGAAAACGTGGCAGCCTTGCATCTGGACGCGCTGCGCGAAGGTCTGGCTGCTGCTGGGATCGAGATGTCGGCGCTGGCTCTGCCCGCCGGAGAAGCCACCAAAAGCTGGCCGCATTTTGAGCGCGCGGTCGAATGGCTGTTGGCCGAAAAGGTTGAACGCCGCGATGTTGTCGTGGCCCTTGGGGGCGGCGTCATCGGTGATCTGGCAGGCTTTGCCTCCGCTGTGTTGCGGCGCGGTGTGCGGTTCGTGCAGATCCCGACCTCGTTGCTGGCGCAGGTGGATAGTTCGGTTGGGGGGAAAACGGGGATCAACGCGCCGCAGGGGAAAAACCTGATCGGGGCGTTTCATCAACCGTCGCTGGTACTGGCCGACACCTCGGTCTTGGGCACAATGACTCAGAGGGATTTCCTGTCAGGATATGGCGAGGTCGTTAAATACGGTCTTCTGGGCGATGCAGAGTTCTTTGAGTGGCTTGAGGCCAACGGGACCGAAGTGTCGGGCGGCGACATGGCTGCACGCGTCCGGGCCGTGACGCGATCGGTCCAGATGAAAGCCGATATCGTGGCGCGAGACGAAACCGAACAGGGCGATCGCGCCTTGCTGAACCTTGGCCACACCTTCTGTCATGCGTTGGAGGCCGCAACCGGCTATTCGGATCGCTTGCTGCACGGCGAGGGTGTAGCCATTGGTTGCGCGCTTGCGTTTGAGCTGTCGTCGCGCCTTGGCTTGTGCGCGCAGGAAGACCCCAGCCGCGTTCGCGCGCATCTGCGTCAGATGGGCATGAAGACGGATCTTGCCGACATTCCGGGTGATCTTCCGGGAGCAGAGGCGTTGGTCGATCTGATGGCGCAAGACAAGAAGGTTATAGACGGGCAGCTGCGTTTCATTCTCGCCCGAGGAATCGGGCAGGCGTTCGTAACCTCGGATGTCCCGCGCGAAGCTGTCTTGTCGGTGCTCGAGGACGCTCTGGCCGTCGCCTGATCAGCGTCCCCGGATGACCATCAACTCACCGATGTTTTCGCGCGTTATGTATCCAACCATGTGACCGGCCTTGGTGCAAACCGCTATGGCCGGCGCGCCCTTGTGCAGACCTTCCAGAACGGTCTCCAACCCGCTGGTGAGTTCGACCTGTGGAATATCGGCCTCCATTATGGATGTGGCGGGGTCTGATCGCGGAGTTTCCGCGGCCAGAGCCGCAAACAGACGATTGCGGGTAACGAAACCCCTGAGCGTTCCGTCTGTGTCCAACACCGGAAACTCATGCTGCGTAGTGTGTATGACGGCTTGGGCGGCCGTCGCCAAAGTATCCGAAGGCGACAGCGACTGGTATTCGGTGATCATCGCATCGCGCGCCAAAACCTGCCGCGCGACAGATCGCATGGCCACGTCCTGACTTTCCGCAGTGGCTGCAACGAAGACAAATACGGCGATCAGGACCAGCAGCGGATTGCCCATGCTGAGACCAAGGAAGCCGAAACCCACAGCGACCGCTTGCCCGGCAAGCGCCGCGACCCGAGTTGCCTTGACGCGATCCATTTTAAGGCAAAGCAAGGCGCGGAATACCCGTCCGCCGTCCATCGGAAAGGCTGGTATCATGTTGAAGGCAGCCAAAAGTAGATTGACATAGGCCAGCCGGTTCAGAAGACCCGGGGCTGTGCTGTCGATCTGCGTCATCGTCTCGAAAGGCATCCCGGCCCCGAAAGCGATCAGAATGATCCAGATGACGATGTTTACAGCGGGGCCAGCAAGGGCGACCCAGACTTCTTGTATCGGGTTCTCTGGCATTCGTTCCAGCCGGGCCAGCCCGCCAATGGGCAGCAGGGTAATGTCAGGTGTCTTGATCCCGAACTGCCGGGCCATAAGCGCATGGCCGAATTCATGGGCCACGACACAGGCAAACAGCGCGAGTACGAAGATCAGGTTCTCGACGGCCGCCGGCATGCCGCCGCTGGAATAGGCCGCGAACCCGACCCAGGCCAGCAGCAGGAAAAAGGTGACGTGGACCTTCAGTTCCGACCCAAATAACCGGCCGAGTGAGAAGGACCACGTCATCACCAATCTCCGTTTTTTTTCTTAGAACGGAATCTCGTCGTCGTCGATTCCGCCAGATGCAGGAGCAGGGGAGCCCGAGGGCGCGCCGTAGGGGTCGCCATAACCGCCGCCAGCCTGACCGCCGCCATAGCTACCTGATTGACCACCGCCGTATCCACCGCCGCCGCCACCTTCGCCGCGCGCGTCCAGCATAACCAGTGTTGAGCCGAAGCCCTGCAGGACGACCTCGGTCGAATAGCGATCCTGACCGGATTGATCTTGCCACTTGCGCGTCTGCAACTGCCCCTCAAGGTAAACTTTGGAGCCTTTCCGCAGGTATTGCTCGGCCACACGAACAAGCCCTTCGTTGAAAATCGCAACCGAGTGCCATTCGGTCCGCTCACGACGTTCGCCCGTATTGCGGTCCTTCCAAGTTTCAGAAGTGGCGATGCGCAGGTTGCAGACTTTGCCGCCGTTCTGGAACGTTCTAACTTCGGGATCTCGGCCAAGATTTCCCACCAGAATGACCTTGTTGACTGAGCCTGCCATGTATTTCCCCGTTCTAGACTGAATTTGATGCGCCCGAATCTGACGCCGAGTATCTCTGCGACCCTATACGGCCTGCGTCGTGGTTAAAACACAGTTGATGAACATGCGCCGGATGGAAAAACACTCGGAAATTTTTACCAAGCTTTCATTTTTTGTTGAAATATCTATACTCAATCGGGTTCGTGGACGAGCGGGATTGGCATTAATGCGTTTTCTGGTTGGTTGGTTTTTAGGGTTTTGCCTTGCGCTGGTCTCAGTTCCGGCTGCGGCTCAGACGTTGTCTACCAAAAGCCGCAAGGACATTTTTCTCAAGCAGGCCAAGATATTGGATACCCGCGCCGCGACCCAGTATCGCGATTCCGAACGCCTGAAGCCGAAACGAAAAACAGCCACGGGCAATTTCAACAAACGCTACAACGGTAAGTACCGCGGACAATACCTTTCTCTGGCGCGTCAAGCGGCCCGCAAGCACAACGTGCCGGAAGAGTTGTTTCTGCGGCTTGTCCAGCAGGAAAGCGGATGGAACCCCCATGCGGTATCGCACAAGGGCGCCTTGGGTCTTGCGCAGTTGATGCCCGGCACTGCGCAGCTTTTGGGCGTCAATCCCCACGATCCCAAGCAAAACCTTGAAGGCGGGGCGCGCTACCTGTCGTGGCAATACCGCAAGTTCAAATCCTGGCGTTTGGCATTGGCGGCCTATAACGCGGGTCCTCAGGCGGTCGAAAAGCACGGCGGTGTTCCGCCGTACAAAGAAACCCAGAACTACGTGAAAGTCATCTGGGGCGGGTAACCGCAGGGACTTAAGAATACAGAACCGGCACAATGACCGGTTCTTTCCGCTATCTCTCTTATTCTGCCGCGATTTTGATGACAGGTTCCATCCGGGCAAGAATATCCTCGGCCAGATGACATTTTACCTGATGCCCATCCGCAAGCGTTTTAACGGGCGGCACGTCTTGTTCACAGCGCCCATCTGGAACCTCTGACTTCCAGCGGCACCGTGTTTGGAAGGGGCAGCCGGGTGGAGGGCTCATCGCCGACGGAATGTCGCCTTCAAGAACGATATGCTGTTTTTCGATCGACGTATCGGCAATCGGGACAGCACTCAGCAGGGCTTCGGTATATGGATGATACGGTGGTGAAAATACCTGATCCGTCGTCCCCAGCTCGACCACATGGCCCAGATACATCACCATCACCCTGTCGCTGAGGTATCGTACAATGGACAGGTCATGGCTGATGAACAAAAGCGTGGTTTTGTGTTCGCGCTGAATCTCCATCAGCAGGTCTGTGACCGCAGCTTGCACCGACACATCCAAAGCCGAGACTGGTTCGTCCGCAACCACGATCCGAGCGTCCCCGGCAAAGGCGCGGGCAATACCGACACGCTGCTTCTGCCCCCCTGACAACTGCCGCGGCATCCGATCGGCAAAGGCGCGTGGAAGCTTAACCAGGTCCAAAAGCTCCAGCATCCGTTTCTTGCGCTCAGCCTCAGAGTTCCCCACGCCGAAAATCTCCAGCGCCCGGATGATCTGACGACCGACGGTCATGGACGGGTTCAGCGTGTCGAACGGGTTCTGGAACACCATCTGCACTTCGCCAACTGTCTTGGCATCGCGCTCCTCGATCGGCACAGCTTCGATGTTTCGGTTATCCAGCAAAATCTGGCCGTCCGTCGCTGTTTCTAGCCCCATCAGAACCTTGGCAAAAGTGGATTTGCCACAACCCGACTCGCCTACGATGGCCAAGGTCTCAGACTCATGAGCCTCAAAACTCAGCGTCTCATTCGCTTTCACAACCTTCTTCTCTCCGCCACCGAACAGGGCATTCGCGGCCACCTCATAATATTTCTTGAGGTTGTCCATCTTCAGAACGGTGCGGCCGATTTCGGCTTTTTCTTTCTGCTCCGATACAGTGATCGGCGCGTTCCAATCGATCTCCTTGAACTTCAGGCACCGCGTATGGTGGCGGTCATTGCCCGGCACTGCCTCCATCAGAATGTTCTGCGCGTCACACCGGCCTTCCTCGAAATAGTCACAGCGCGGGCCGAAATTACACCCCGGCGGACGTTCATGCGGCAAAGGGAAGTTTCCAGGAATTGCCACCAGAGGCCGCGCGTTCTTGTCAGCCCCGGGCAGGGGGATCGAGCGGAACAGCGCCTGTGTATAGGGATGCTGCATCTCGTCAAACACATCATGGATTGATCCTCGTTCAACAGCCTCACCGGAATACATCACGCAAAGCCGGTCGCAAGTCTCCAGAACCAGCCCCAGATTGTGCGAGATGAACAGCATCGAAGTGCCGTATTTCTTACCCAGGTCCTTGACCAACTCGACCACGGCAGCCTCGACCGTCACGTCCAGCGCCGTTGTCGGTTCGTCCAATATCAGTAGCGCGGGCTTCGACATCAGCGCCATTGCGATCACGATCCGCTGTTGCTGCCCCCCCGACAACTGATGCGGGAATGAGTTCAACATCCGCTCAGGATCAGGCAGGCGCACATCGGTGACGACTTCAAGCGCCCGCGCATAGGCTTCTTCCGCACCGACGCCTTCGTGGATCATGGGCACTTCCATCAACTGCTTGCCGATCTTCATCGCCGGGTTCAACGAAGCCATCGGCTCCTGATAGATCATCGCGATCTCATTGCCGCGAATGTCGCGCAGCTCGTCCGATGTCATCTCGGCCAGATCACGCCCCTTGAACTTGATGGTACCGCCCACGACGCGCCCATTCTTGCCAAGATCCTGCATGACCCCCAGCGCAACGGTGGATTTGCCGCATCCGGATTCACCAACCAGTCCGACAGCCTCTCCAGGCTGCACACTGACCGAGAAGTCCATCACAGCCGGTATCTCGCGCAAACGGGTGAAAAACGAAATCGACAGCTTGTCGATCTCGAGGATGGGGCCATCATAATCCGCCAGTTTGTTCATCTTGTTTGCTCCTCGCCGAATTTTGGGGGATCCCCTGCTTCATCTGGCTAAAAATATCCCGGGGGGTCCGGGGGGCTGGCCCCCCGGCCGCTTTCACATCAATCCTTCAGGCTTTCCTCACGCAGACCGTCGGCCAGCAGGTTCAACCCAAGAACAAGCGTCAACAGAGCCAGCGCAGGCGGCAGGGCAGGGTGAAGATAGATCGACAGCAGCTTACGCCCCTCGTTGATCGTTGACCCCCAGTCCGGGCTTTCCGGCGGCAGTCCCAGCCCAAAGAAACCCAAAGTCCCCAAAAGGATGGTGGTGTACCCAATCCGAAGACAGAAATCGACGATCAGCGGACCCCGCGCATTTGGCAGGATTTCCCACAGCATGATGTACCACGGCCCTTCACCGCGTGTCTGTGCAGCGGCGACATAGTCGCGGGTTTTGATGTCCATCGCCAACCCGCGCACGATGCGGAACACGGTCGGTGAGTTCACAAAAACCACCGAGACAAAGACCACCAGAATCCCTCCGGGCACGTCAAAAAGGTCCAGATAGGTCGGAAGTCCCCAAATGCTGTAGTTGTCTGTGTTCACGATGTATCCATTCGTGGAGATCAGCGACAGATACAGCCACAGCGCGACACCCAGAACGCCGATCAATAGCGGTGTTCGGAACTTGGGCCTCGTGTAAAAGCGCGAGTTCAACAAAACACCCAGGAAAATGATCGGAAAGACGAACAGGACGGCCGCCATATAGTTCGGCACACCTGTTGCCACGATCTCGGGCGTGACCAGCAGATAGAACAGCAAGATGACAGGGAAGGCCAGGATCAGGTTCGCCAGGAAGGACAGCAGCGTATCCAGACGACCGCCGTAGTAGCCGGCAGGCAGGCCCAGCGTGATCCCGACCATAAAGGCAAACATCGTCGCCAGCGGTGCGATCTGAACGACGATCCACGCCCCTTTGACCATGCGGCTGAACACGTCCCGAGCAAGATTGTCGCCTCCCAGCAGATACCAGGCGTATTCTCCTTCTTCGACGCTGGGCAATGGCGTTCCGGGCACTTTGTTTTTCATACCCGATACCTGCGAGAGTGGTTCATGCGTCACGATCAGGTCCAGGGCGCCAAAGATACCAGTAAACACCCAGAACATCACAAGACCAAAGCCGATCATACCAATCGGGCTGTCAAACAGTTTGCCGTACAATCCCAGCTTGCGTTTGAACGCGATCGACATGGCGTAGAGAAGGACCAGCGATAACCAGACGGGCAGGAATTGTTGGGCCATGGCCCCGATGATACCGGCGCTTGTGCCCATCAGGATGCCTAAAACAATGTAGGCAACGCCCAGGCCGACGCTTGCAAGAAAACTAAAGCGCAGCACGGTTTGGATGAGGTTCCGCACGCCCGACCCTGATGTCAGTGTCCCATCCGGGTTCACGGTCATCTGGGGTTCCGGCAGGATGATGCTGGCCAGTATCCAGGCCAGGATCGAAACGACCATCAGTGTCAAGGCAATGGCCAGCAACGGGTTCAGGAAGGCGATAGAGCCGGTCCAGGAAAGTGGTTCCATGTTCTATCCCTCCTTACGAAATGCGGATGCGTGGGTTGAGGTAGACATAGCCGATATCTGAGATCAGCTGCGTTACCAGCACCACAAAGACCGACACGACCGAGATGGCCAGCAACAGTTGGATGTCGTTGTTGCCGGCGGCCTGTACCAGCGCCCAGCCAAAGCCCTTGTAGTTAAACAGGGTCTCGACGATCACCACACCATTCAGCAGCCATGGGAACTGCAGCATGATGACGGTAAACGGTGCGATCAGCGCATTGCGCAGCGCGTGTTTCATGACGATGTTCGGGAACGAGACGCCCTTCAGTCGGGCGGTTCGGATGTACTGTGCGGTCATGACCTCAGTCATCGAGGCACGGGTCATGCGGGCGATATACCCCATGCCGTATAGTGAAATGGTCAACACTGGCAGGAAGAAGTTCTCAAAAGTCGGATTTTCCATCGCTTGCGTGGCCGTTCCCTTGAACCATTTCAACCCGACAGCGGACGAGGTGAAAATCGCAATGAAGATAACACCAGACACGTATTCGGGCGTTGCTGTGGTAGTGATCGCAAAGGTCGAAAGTGTCCGGTCGGTGGCCGACCCTTCTTTCATGCCAGCCAGAATCCCAAGGATCAAAGCCGACGGGACCATCAGCAGCATCACCCAGAACATCAAACGGCCCGTCAGGGCCAGGCGATTGCCCACAACAGTCGAGACTTCTTCTTTGAACACGGTCGAATAGCCCCAATACCCCTGCAGGATGCCGCAGAAATTGGGGGACTCTTCGGCGGTCTTGCCGGGCAGGATACATCTGCCTTGCACGGTGCCGTCTTCATTCGTGTGCCTGTAAGAAGGAAGCACTCCCAGCCATTCGCCGTATTTTATGGGCGTTGGCTGAAGGTATCCGCCTTTTTCCAGAAAGCTTTCGACTTGCTCGTCCGACATTCTGAAATTGCCCTGCGTTTTCGCAAGCTTTTCAAGGTTCGGGTAGAGGTTGGTCAGAAAGAAGACCAGGAAGGTAAGGCACAGTGCGGTCAACAGCATAATGCCGACGCGCCTTAATATGAAAAGTCCCATGGTAGCCCCTGTTGGTAGGCTAGCGTGACGGTCGTTTCGCCGCACGCGTCGCTGTTATTCTGGTCGCCGTAGTCAGGACGAAAAGGCCGCACCCAACAGGCGCGGCCTTATGTTTTTTGGCTTACGAGACGATGCCGAACTTATACAGCTGTGGCAGGTCCGCAATGTGCTTTTCAACGCCCACCATGTTGTCACGGTGGTGGCGCATTGCGGTCCTCCAATACGGCTGGATGACGACGCCTTCGTCGATCATGATCGCCTGCAGCTTGGCCATCACTTCGCGGCGCTTGTCGACGTCCGCGATCGAGTTCGCTTCGGCCAGCAGCGCATCGAACTCGTCATTGGCAAAGCCGGACTCGTTCCAAGCCACCCCGGACTTGTAGGCCAGCGCCAGAACCTGAGTGCCCAGCGGACGGTGGTTCCAGTTGGTCGACGAGTAGGGGTACTTGGTCCAGTCGTTCCAGAAGGTCGAGCCGGGCAGGATCGTGTGCTTGGCCTTGATACCCGCGTCGTTCAACTGTGCGACGACAGCCGCCGTGGTGTTGCGGCGCCAATCATCATCGATGGACTGAACTTCATGCTCGAAGTCGCCCATGCCAGCCTCGTCCATCAGGGCTTTCGCCGCGGCTGGATCGTAGGGGATACGGGTTACGGCCGAGTCATGTTCAGGGTGCATCGGACCGACGTGGCAGTTGTCGGCGGGAATGCCGTAGCCTGACATGCCAAGCTCAAGACAGACTTCGTTATCGACCGCCATGGCCAGAGCCTGACGGACACGCTTGTCGCCGTAGATTTTGTTGCCGTTCTCGTCTTCGGCCAACTGGTTCGGACGGATGACGATGGTAAAGCCCGACGGGATTTCTGAGCGAACCAAGCCGATGCCGTCAAAGATGTCGACAAACTCGCCGACCGACTCCCAGTTCATGTCGATCTCTTCGGCTTCATACGCCGCCAGGAACGCTGCGGGGTCAGTGCCGTAGTCGATGAACTCGATCCGGTCGATGTAGCCGCCCTTGCCGGCCTCGTATCCCCACCAGTCGAATTCTTCGTTACGCACGAGAACGCCTTTGACGCCGACTTCGTGGCTTTCGGGGATCATGAAGCCTGTTCCGACCGGATTGGCCAGCATGTTATTCGCGTCAAAGCTGCTGTGCACGATGGCAGCGGGATAGTCGGCCATGCCCGGAATGATGGTGATGTCCGGTGCGTTGCACTTCAACTTTACGGTGTGGGAGTCGACAACGGTGATTGCGCCATCCGCCGCTTTCTGAGTGCCCTCATCTATCAGGGACGCCATGCGGGACGCCATCGAGTTGCCCTCGAGCCCGGCGTCGCACCAGCCTTCGATGTTGCGTGCCACGTCTTCCGCGGTGAAATCGTCGCCGTTGTTCCACTTGACGCCCTGGCGAACGTTCAGAGTGTACTCCGTCGCATCATCGTTGGCTTCCCAGCTTTCCAGCAGCATGGGCTGGAACGAGCCGTCGTTGTTGTATTCGACCAGATATTCCAGCCAACCTGCGGTGTAGGTGGCGATCTGTGTCCAGTCGTAGGTGCGCGGATCCTTCAGGGCGCGGACTTCCATCTGGTAGCGGATTGTGCCACCACGCTGCGGTTCTTGGGCGGCTGCAGGCGAATGCAGACCGATCAGTCCATAGGCGGCAGGTACAGCGACGCCTAGGGCAGTCGCGCGTGCCATGAATTCGCGCCGGTTAAGCTTACCGTTGCGATATTCCTTCGCGTGCATTTCCGCCGCCCAGTGCATCGGTGCTCCGGTCAAGGTTTGATTTTTCATTTATGTCTCTCCCTGTGACATAGTTTTTTATTGCTGAGTTCTTGAACCGCTCAGACCCGATTTGATCGGGTAGCAGGTTCTCTGGTTCTTGTTTTTTGGAATATGAACATCCCCATAACCACATTCCGCACCAGAATTTGGATCAGGTCAACGCTCGAAATCGTCATTCAAGATACAAAAACGACATCGGCGGCCTCAGTTAGTCGGCAATGGCCTCTTTGGGGCTGGCTGCCTGACTGACCCTTTGACGGGATCAGTCGCGCGGATTCGGGGATTAGGGGAAGGCCGTGAACTAGGAGAAACCAGACCGTCTGTCACCTGAGGTATCACTTTGAGAAATCTGCCCGATTCCAGTTTTTCATACGCGCCCGGAACCATGTTCGTTGGCGCTTGGCAAACTGGCGCGTCGAGATCGTCGCGCGTTCGCGTGCGTCTTGCAGCGTCATTTGTCCCTTGAGGTATGCCAACAACTCGGGAACCCCGATCGCCTTAAAGGAAGGAAGCGACGGATCGTACCTGTCCTGCATGGCTTCGACTTCTTGCAGGGCACCCGAGTCCAACATCATGTCAAATCGGCGCGTGATCCTGTCCAAAAGCCATTGTTTGTCCACATCAAACACAATGGGGACCGCGTCTTGCAGTTTTAGCGCCGGAGGAGGTGTATCTGCCTGCCAGTCGCTTAGGCTTCGGCCCGTAGCGTGCTGCACTTCCCACGCCCGTTGAACGCGAGCACGATTTTGCGTGTCAATGCGCGACAACGTTCCAGCGTCAACGCCTTTCATAAGGGACGGCAGGTCCAACTTGTCCGCCTCGGACCGAATTTCGGCGGGTGTCTGCGGAATGTCCGCCATACCTTCGGTAAGGGCAGAGAAATAAAGCCCGGTGCCGCCAACTATAATTGGCCTCTGATCACCAGCCAGCAGCGGCTTGACCTCGCGCAGCCAATGACCGGTCGAGTACTCCTGATCATATGCGATGTGACCGTATAGCAAGTGCGGCGCGCGCGCCTCATCTTCGATTGACGGCCTGGCCGAAATCACGCGCCAGCAATCGTAAACCTGACTGGCATCCGCATTTACGATGACGCCCCCGAACCGTTCAGCGATCTCCAAGGCAAGGGCGGATTTTCCAGATGCCGTTGGCCCGGCGATCAGCACCGGAGCACCCTCGGGAATCTTGGGCAGGCGATCCAGAATCTGCTGTGTTTCAGGCTTGGTCATCCCGGCACGCCTCATTCCTTACCATCCGCATTGAACCTGCCGAGGTTTTGCTTCATTTTGCGCCGGAATTAAACCCGTGCCAGCCCGGAGCGCAACATGAGCCTTTCCCCGACAACCGACACAGTTGAACCCCCGAAAACAACGTACAAGCGCGTGATGCTGAAAATATCCGGCGAAGCGCTCATGGGGGATCAAGGCTTTGGCCTGCACCCGCCAACCGTTCAGCGTATCGCGCAAGAGGTGAAATCTGTTCACGATCTGGGCGTTGAAATCTGCATGGTCATTGGCGGCGGCAACATTTTCCGCGGCCTGAGCGGTTCGGCACAGGGGATGGAGCGCACGACTGCTGACTATATGGGAATGCTGGCAACAGTGATGAACGCGCTTGGGATGCAGTCCGCCTTGGAAGAAATCGGCGTATTTACCCGTGTTATTTCCGCCATTCGGATGGACGAGGTGTGTGAACCCTACATCCGCCGCCGCGCCGTTCGCCACCTTGAGAAAAAGCGGGTTTGCATTTTCGCCGCCGGGACCGGAAACCCTTACTTCACCACTGACACTGCCGCGACGCTGCGCGCCAACGAAATGGCGTGCGAGGCGATCTTCATGGGCAAAAACGGTGTCGATGGCGTGTATGACAAAGATCCCAAGGAACATGCGGACGCCGTGCGCTATGATACCGTGACCTATGACGACGTGCTGGCCAAGCGACTGCGGGTCATGGATGCGTCGGCCATTGCGCTTGCACGGGACAACAACCTGCCGCTCATCGTTTTTGGCCTGGATGAGCCGGGCGGCTTCCGCGGTATTCTCGCGGGCGAGGGGACTTACACCAAGGTTCAGGGTTAAGTTACCCAAATCACGTAACAAAGCCGGGCTGAAACGTCCGGCTTTTTTTGTCGCGTTTGCAGGCCTGCTTGACGGCAAATGGTGTTGTGGGCAATTTGGCGCTGTTCTTGTGAACCACAAGGGCTGCCGGTGCTTCATAAGTGCGGGCTGGGCTGGAAGACCTGCCATGATTTCCGAGGGGACCGAAATCATGCTCGTGCTCCTTATGGATTGACGCGCATGATCAAGGAGTCCCGTGCCATGAGCACTCTGGATATCAATTTTGTTCGGTCACTGTTCCCGGCATTTTCCGAACCCAGTCTGCAAGGGCAGGCCTTTTTTGAGAATGCAGGCGGTTCCTACACCTGCAAACCGGTTCTTGACCGGCTGACCCGTTACTATACCCAGCGCAAGGTTCAGCCCTACGGCCCCTATGAGGCCAGCCGTTTGGCGGGTGACGAAATGGACGAGGCCCGCAGCCGGATGGCCGCTATTCTGGGCGTTGAGACGGATGAGCTGAGCTTTGGCCCATCAACCACTCAGAACACCTATGTTATGGCGCAGGCATTCCGCCAATGGATGAAGCCCGGCGAGGCGATTGTTGTCACCAATCAGGATCATGAGGCGAACTCGGGTCCGTGGCGTCGGCTTGCGGATGACGGCATTGAAATCCGTGAGTGGCAGATCGATCCCGAGACCGGATCCCTGAACCCGCATGATCTTGAACACCTGCTGGATGAAAAGGTGCGTCTGGTCTGTTTCCCGCACTGCTCGAACGTGATCGGAGAGATCAACCCGGTTACCGAAATCACCGCCATCGCGCATGCGGCGGGCGCTTTCGTCTGCGTCGACGGCGTTTCATACGCGCCCCACGGGTTTCCGAATGTTGGGGACCTTGGGCCGGATATCTACCTGTTTTCCGCCTACAAGACCTATGGGCCGCATCAGGGCTGCATGGTGGTCCGGAAATCTCTGGGTGATCTGCTGCCAAATCAGGCGCATTATTTCAACGCGGATGTGCTGTATAAGCGCTTTACACCCGCCGGTCCCGACCACGCACAAATCGCGGCGAGCGCAGGTATGGCGGACTACGTTGACCTTCTGTGTGACCATCACAATGGGCCTGACAGCGATGCCACCGAACGCGGTGCCTTTGTCCATGACTTGATGCGTGCGCAAGAAGTGGCCTTGCTTCAGCCGGTTCTGGACGCGGTCAAAGATCGCAACGCCGTTCGGTTGATTGGAACGTCGTATGCAAGCATACGTGCACCGACTGTCGCGATGGCCCTGACGCGCAACGCCGAGCAGGTCGCGGCTGACCTCGTGAACTACGGTATCATGGCTGGCGGAGGCGACTTCTATGCCGTGCGCCCGCTGCAGGCTATGGGGGTCGATTTGGCCCAAGGCGTGCTGCGGGTCAGCTTCACGCACTACACCTCTCAGCAGGAAATTGATCAATTATTGAACGCACTTGACGCCGTTTTGTGATCCGGTTTCCGCTCTGTTTCGTACACTGAAGAAAACAGGGCGAAAATGGAAAACGAGCGGCCACCGATTATCGTTTGGTTCCGACGGGATTTGCGCCTGTCGGACCATGCTGCATTGACGGAAGCTGCTGCGTCCGGGCGACCGGTTATTCCTCTATTTATACTGGATGATCAGGCCGAAGCGCTTGGGGCTGCACCCAAATGGCGTTTGGGTTTGGGCGTGGATGCGCTGGCGCAGGCGTTCAACAATCTGGGCAGTCGTTTGGTTCTGCGTCGCGGGCACGCTCTTGCGGTTCTTGAAGACCTCGTCGCGCAGACAGGCGCAACGGCTGTCTACTGGTCCCGTGCCTATGATCCCGACGCAATTGCGCGCGATACCGATGTAAAGTCGCGGTTGTCTGAGCAGGGTATTGAGGCAAAATCCTTCGCAGGTCATCTGCTGTTTGAGCCTTGGACTTTTGCAACCAAATCCGGCCAGCCGTTCCGCGTTTTCACACCGATGTGGAGGGCAGTACAGGGCCGGGATGTTGCGTCACCCGAACCTGCTCCTGCAACGCTAAGGGGGCCGCAGAACTGGCCGGGATCGGACGATCTGTCAGAGTGGAGCCTGGCCTCGGGCATGAACCGGGGGGCGGCAATTGTGGCCCCATATGTGCGGGCAGGCGAAGCCGCGGCGATCAAAGCGCTGCACGGCTTCTTGGATCGGATTTCGTACTACTCCGAAAACAGGGACCGGCTGGATCGCGATGCAACGTCAAATCTGTCCGAATACCTGTCTTTGGGGGAAATCAGTCCACGCACTGTCTGGCACGCGGTTCAAAACGCGGCGATGACCGGAGTGTCAGGGACCGATGCATTCTTGCGCCAGCTTGTGTGGCGAGAGTTCGCATATCACCTGATGTTTCATACGCCACACCTGTTGACCGAGAATTGGAAACCCGAGTGGGAGGCGTTTCCGTGGAATACGGACGTCACCCGCCCCGAGGTGGTCGCATGGCAAACGGCCAGAACCGGGATTCCGGTTGTGGACGCCGCGATGCGCCAGATGTACGTGACCGGCCGAATGCACAATCGGGCGCGCATGATCACGGCCAGTTACTTGACCAAGCATCTGATGACGCATTGGAAAATCGGGATGCAGTGGTTTGATGCCTGTCTGATCGATTGGGACCCGGCGTGTAACGCGATGGGTTGGCAGTGGGTTGCAGGCTCGGGCCCGGATGCTTCGCCGTTTTTTCGGATTTTTAACCCACTGACCCAGCAGGAAAAATTCGATCCGAACGGGAACTATGTGCGCAAATGGATTGCCGAAGGGCAATCAAACCCGCCCGCGACAGCGCTTGCATATTTTGACGCCGTTCCACGCTCATGGGGCATCTCTGAGACGGACTTGTATCCAAACCCGATTGTTGAATTGCCTGTCGGCCGCGCGCAAGCGCTCGCGGCTTATGAAGGCCGAAAAAGCCAGTAAGGAACTGAAAACTTGCCAGAAACACAAACTCGTCCTAGCCTGAAACAGCAACCGCACAGGGGAAAGCGGATGATCCATACGACGACAGAAGGGCAAAAGGGCCTGCCGAGGTATTTCGGTCAAGTTCTGAAAATGCTGAACAAGATGGAATCCGGGCGATTGGACATCGCTCTGCCGGACGGTCGCATCTTTCGGTCAGAAGGCGCAAGGCCCGGACCGGTCGCGCGGGTGGATATTCACAACCCCGACGTCTTCGCACGCCTGATCCGCGAAGGCGAGCTGGGCTTTTCCGACGCCTATCTGGAAGGAGACTGGAGCACCCCGGACCTGCGGTCTTTCATGGACCTTGTGCATTTGGGCACCGAAACGGTCTATGACGATTTCACCGGTAAGTTCCTTGTCCAAGCATATGAGCGTCTGCGGTTCTGGTTGCACGGCAACAGCCGGAAACAGGCGAGAAAGAACATCTCGTATCATTATGATTTAGGTAATGATTTCTATGCTTTGTGGCTGGATGATACGATGACGTATTCCAGCGCTTTGTTTGAGACGGGGCAGGAAAGCCTCGAAAATGCGCAAACGGCGAAATATGCCAGTTTGGTCGATGAAATGGGTGCGAAACCTGGCGATCATATCCTTGAGATCGGATGCGGTTGGGGCGGATTTGCAGAATACGCCGCGAAGGAGCGTGGTTTGCGGGTCACAGGGCTTACGATCAGCGAAGAACAGTTGAAGTTTGCCCGGCAAAGGATTGAAAAAGCTGGTCTATCAGAGATGGTGGAGTTCAAACTGCAAGACTATCGGGACGAGCGTGGCCAATATGATGGTATCGCTTCGATTGAGATGTTTGAAGCGGTCGGGCAAAAATACTGGCCTGTCTATTTTGAAACAGTCCGAGAACGCCTCAAGCCCGGTGCGCAGGCTACGCTGCAGATCATAACCGTAGCCGATCACAGGTGGGATGTTTATCGAAACGGCGTTGATTTCATTCAGAAATACATATTTCCCGGCGGGATGCTACCGGCGCCTTCTGTGTTGAAGGAACAGGTTTCGCAGGCGGGGTTGAACGTCGTGACGTCGAAAGAGTTCGGCAAAAGCTATGATCTGACTCTGCGGCGGTGGTACGAAACGTTCAACGACAAGTGGGATGTAATCGCCGACATGGGGTTTGATGAGCGTTTTCGCCGCATGTGGAATTATTATTTAACTGCCTGCGGCGCAGCCTTTGACACCGGTAATTGCGATGTGACACAGATTACTGTAGCGAAACCAGTGTAGTGAACGGACCCCTCTAATGCCCACCGCCTCACGTCTAATTGCCGCCGTCTGTCTTTTGGTGGTGGCTTTCCTCGTGTCGAGCATGATCATCACGAACGGGGAAGAAGGTAAGGATTACGGCGCGTTCACCTATATCAACATGTTTTTGGGCGTTGCCTGCGGATGGATGATCATGGGTCGGCGCGCTGGCAAGGGGTGGACCGCTGCAATCAACAATGGCTTGACTGGAATAGCTTCGTTGGTGTTTTGGGGGCTGTTCGTGCAGGGATGTTACGAAATGTTCCGTCTGGCCATGCGTCACAGATACGACGGCCCGTTTGAGGCTCTGCTGGCGATTTTCCAGATTGGCATTGAGTATGGTCGGCTGTTGCTGACCCCCGAAATCCTTTTGACCTTGGCGATCGGTGCTCTTGTGGCGGGTCTCGCCACAGAGGAGGCCAGCCGCCGCTGGCGGTAATTCTTCGTCTGAAACACGAGACTTCATTCCTTGTCTGATCTATTCTTCTACGGCACACTCCGACACTTGCCTCTGTTGGAACTGGTGTTGGGGTGTACGGCATCGCAACTCGACATCTGCAAAGCATCTTTGAACGGCCACGCCGTTTACGGGGTGCAAGGGCAAGCTTTCCCGATGATTTTGAAGGATAAAGATGGATTGGCTGACGGGCTTCTGGTGCGAGGGCTTGGCGATGAGGAACTCAATCGGCTGAGGTTCTATGAGGGTGGGTTCGACTATGACCTCAGAACGCAAAACATAGAGCTGCAAGATGGGTCGATGACCGAAGCCAGCGTCTTCTACCCCGAGTCAGAACATTGGATTCCCGATCAAATTTGGTCCTTGCAGGATTGGGTGGACACGTGGGGAGACGTCACCATGCTGGCTGCCGTAGAAGTCATGGATTTCTACGGTCGTGTGGACGCGGCCACGATTGCGCAAAGTTTCCCGGCGATCCGCACCAGAGCTTGGGCGCGGCTTGCCGCCCGACAACGCCTCACGGGTGACCCGCGCAGTGTTGGCAAAGATGTCATGGTGCATCAGCATCAAAGAGCCTACCTCAGCTATTTTGGGATGGACGAGCTTAGGGTGCAGCACCGCCAACATGACGGCTCAATGGGCGAAGTCCTGAACCGTAGTGGCTTGATGCAGGGTAGTGCGGTGGTCGTACTGCCGTATGACCCGGTCCGAGACACGGTTTTGCTGGTCGAGCAATTCCGGGCTCCGGTCTTCCTGATAGGCGACCCGGAACCTTGGATGTGGGAACCTGTGGCCGGTATGATCGACCCTGGGGAAACGCCCGAGCAGGCAGCCCGCCGCGAGGCCGTGGAGGAGGCCCAGACGCAACTGAATGCTCTGGAATACGCAGGAGGCGCATATTCTTCCAGCGGATCATCGACTGAATTCATTCATCTCTATGTCGGACTCGCCGATCTTGATCGAACAATAGACAACGGCGGGGTTGCCTCGGAGGGTGAAGATATCCGAACGCAAATCCTGCCGTTTGTCGAGTTTATGGACCGTGTTGATGGCAACGGGTTCAAGGATTTGCCGCTGTTGTCTCTGGCCCATTGGCTTGCCCGTCACCGGAACCGACTGCGCGCATAGTTATCGCCGCTTGTGGTTGTCGCGCGTCGATTGTAAATCTTCGTTGTTATGTAATGAAATGAGGGCGCCATGCGCATTGCACGAGACCTTGCTGACGCAGTAGGAAAAACGCCGTTGATCCGGCTGAAACGCATCAGCGAAGAAACCGGGTGTGAAATCCTTGGCAAGGCCGAGTTCATGAACCCCGGCCAATCGGTCAAGGACCGCGCGGCGCTGTATATCATCAAGGACGCCATCGCACGCGGTGAGCTGAAGCCCGGCGGAACGATCGTTGAAGGCACCGCAGGCAATACCGGAATCGGCCTTGCGCTGGTTGGTGCCTCGATGGGGTTCAAGACCGTTATCGTGATCCCGGAAACCCAGTCCGAAGAAAAGAAGGACATGCTGCGGCTTGCCGGGGCGCAACTGGTGCAGGTTCCGGCCGCCCCTTATCGCAACCCCAATAACTTCGTGCACTACTCGCGCCGCCTGGCCGAGGAGCTGGCGCAATCCGAACCGAACGGTGCGATCTGGGCCAACCAGTTTGACAACGTGGCAAACCGTCAGGCGCATGTGGAAACCACTGGCCCCGAGATTTGGGAACAAACCGATGGTAAGGTCGACGGGTTTGTGTGCGCCGTTGGATCGGGTGGTACGCTGGCCGGTGTTGCTGACGCGTTGCAGCCCAAGGGCGTCAAGATCGGTCTGGTCGATCCGATGGGGGCAGGGCTTTATTCCTACTACACCACCGGTGAGATCGCGATGGAGGGAAGCTCGATTGCGGAAGGGATCGGTCAGGTGCGCATCACCAAGAACCTTGAGGGGTTCAAGCCGGACTATGCCTATCAGATGACGGACAACGAAGCGCTGCCCTATATCTTTAATCTGCTGCGCGAAGAAGGTCTGGTCATGGGCGGTTCGACCGCGATCAACATGGCCGGTGCCGTGCGATTGGCCAAGGATCTGGGGCCGGGGCATACCATTGTCACCATCCTGTGTGACTATGGCACGCGCTATCAGTCCAAGCTGTTCAACCCGGAATTCCTGCGTGAGAAAGAGCTGCCAGTCCCGGATTGGATGACCGAAGCGCCCCGCAGCATCCCCGGCGTGTTCGAGGACGTATGATGCTGCGGCAGGTCCGCCTGTTCCTGGCCCTGATTTCGGTTTGTTTTGCCGTTTTGGGCGGCCCAGTTGCCGCCCAACTGACAGATCGGCAAAGTGAATACTATCAGGGTTGGATTAAAACGGCGGATCGGGCCGAGGGTGTTATCGAAGCGGACCGCGCCTCGAATGCTGCGCTCGAGAATTTGCGTTCGGAAATAAATGTTTACCGCGAAGACTTCAATAAGGCTCGCAGCGCCAATACAGACCGGATTCAAACTCTGGAAAGCCAGCTTGAGGCTCTTGGCCCCAAGCCCGAAGGCGAAGAGACCGAGCCGGAAGACATCGCGGCCATCCGTCAACACCTTGATGAGCAGCTAAACGGCCTGCGTGTGCCTCGTATCATTTCAGAGGAGGCATATAGCAGGGCCAACGGTCTCATCAGTGAGATTGACCAGATCATCCGTCACCGTCAGACCAAGGAACTGATGGAAAGAGGTCCGTCACCCATTAACCCGGCTTACTGGGGGCCGGCATGGGTGGACGTGAAAGAAGCCGCCCGTAGCCTGATCAACGAAATAGCCGAGAATTTGCGAACCGACGTCGCGCGCGAGCAAATACGGGAACGTGGGCTTGGGATTTTTGTCCTGTCGGTAATCTCGGTCGTGCTGCTGGTCTTCGGAAGAAACTGGTCCGAGAGAGGCGGGGACTACCTGCGCCTCTTGGGTGGGTCCGGTACAGGGGTTTGGACGTTTGTGATTTCTCTGCTGCGGATCCTCTTGCCGTGGCTGGGGGTTCTGGCCGCAGTTGTTGCCATTAACCTGACAGGGGTGCTGGGGCTGCGCGGGTCATTACTGCTTGAGGAAGTGCCGTATTGGGCCGCAATCATCTTTTTCTACGACTGGATTGGGCGTCAAATTTACCTCATTGGGCAAGCTCAGGGTTTCAAACGCCTGTCTGCGATCAAAATCAAAGAGTTGCGCGTCTACATTGACTTGCTGGCGGTGATGTTGATCCTGCATGAATTGGCAATATTGTTCGAGCAGATCGAGAACATTTCGGACTCCACCAGAGCAGTTGTCAGCTTTCCGGTCATTGTTGCCACTGCTTTGCTGCTGCTTCGTGTTCGGCATATTCGGACAACTGACGCCCAGCAGGATGAACCAGACCCAACCGGAACGACCCGCGTGGCAGGCTTTAGCCAGATGGTCGAATTTTTGCGCCGCGCGCTGTTCCTGTTGGGTATCGCAACGCCTGTACTTGCTGTCTTCGGCTTCACGAACGCGGCTGAGGCTTTAGTTTTCCCGGCGGTCAAGACGCTTGTCCTTATTGCGGCGCTTGTCATTTTCCAGCGTTTTATCACGCAGGTCTACGGCTGGATCACCGGGCAGGGCGAAGCAGTGTGGGACTCGCTGTTCTCGGTTCTGGTCGGGTTTGTACTGGCAATCTTGGCCTTGCCGATCCTTGCCCTCTATTGGGGCGCGCGCCAAACAGATTTGCTCGAGGCTTGGTCCCGTCTGTTGATGGGGTTCGATATTGGCGGCGTGACAATCTCGCCCAGCAACTTCTTTGTCTTCGTTATCGTTTTCCTCATTGGATATGGGCTGACGCGGATGTTGCAAGGGGGGCTGCGGAACTCGTTGCTTCCCAAAACCAGCATTGACCCCGGTGGGCAGAACGCAATCGTATCCGGGACGGGATATGTCGGGATTTTTCTGGCAGCACTTGTGGCCATCATGGTCGCAGGGTTCGACCTGTCCTCGCTGGCAATCGTTGCGGGTGCTTTGTCTGTCGGTATCGGTTTTGGGCTCCAGACAATCGTGTCCAATTTCGTCTCAGGCATCATCCTGCTGATCGAACGCCCCATCTCGAAGGGCGACTGGATAGATGTGAACGGAATGACGGGGTACGTCCGCGATATCTCGGTTCGGTCAACGCGGATTGAGACTTTTGACAGAACGGACGTCATCGTTCCCAACTCGGACCTGATCAGCGGAGTGGTCACGAATTACACGCGCGGGAACACCATCGGTCGGGTCATCGTGCCCGTTGGCGTGGCTTACGGGACCGATACAAAGCGGGTCGAGAAGATTTTGGGCGAAGTTGCGAACGAACACCCCATGGTTCTGGCCAATCCCGCGCCCAGTGTCGTGTTCCAGGGATTTGGGGCAGACTCACTGGACTTTGAAATTCGGGCCATCCTGCGCGACGTGAACTGGGTATTGTCCGTAAAATCGGACATGAATCACGAGATCAACCGCCGCTTTGCCGAAGAAGGGATCGAGATTCCATTCGCCCAACGTGACGTCTGGTTGCGCAATCCTGAAACGCTGCGGACGCCAACCGGCACCCACCAAGCAGAATCGAGCAAAAAGACTGAGGCAAACCTCTCAGATTCGCCGGCATCTACGGCGATTGAGATGGCTGAGGCCGACATGTCCGACGGCGACGGGGATGAGGTGTAGGGCCGTTTCTACCCTTATCTGAAAAGGTTGAATTTTCGCCGTAATCGGGCCTTGCAAATCCCTAAGCGATAGTCCAAATATCGCGCCCACGGAGAGGTGGCCGAGTGGTCGAAGGCGCACGCCTGGAAAGTGTGTAGGCGGGAAACCGTCTCCAGGGTTCGAATCCCTGTCTCTCCGCCACCCACCCCTATCTCTGTAAGCGCAGTCCTTCTTTCCCTGTTTTCTCCCGTTTTTCCGGGCGCTTGGGCTATGCCATCTGCCGGAGAGACGACTGTAATCCCATGAGCTGGCGCGATTTCGGCGAATTGTCTCCGTAGGCACCATCACGCGCTTCGGTTAGGGCCAAAATTCCCTGCTAACAGGGAATTTACAGGGAAACTCTTCAAATTTTGGTCATTTGGGCGGTTTTTCACCCTGAATCTGTGCCCTTTATCAATGAGTTGCGCAAGAATTCCCTACGCAGAATTACAGGGAACATTTTCGCCGTTATCAGGGAACTTTTCCGAAAGAACAGGGAACGCTTTACTCAGATCAGGGATGCCTTCGACCGCCCTCGAACCCGTAAGCTTTTGCCTGGGCATCCCAGTCGAGGGACATCGGTTTTCGGATGATCCGTTCGAGGGTCAGGTCCGTCGGTTGACGCCCCTCGAGGATCGCGACCTGGATTGCGGGCGACAAGAACGCCAGCTGCGAACGGGTGCGAATGTAGGATTCTGCATGCCCCGTCGCTACGGCGATCTCTCTAAGGGGCCTGCCGTTGCGCAATTCGGCTGCCCAGACATGCGTGCGGGAAAGAGCGCGAAGGAGCGTACGATCTGGTTGAGGCTCGCGGTCGCCGATGACGATCCTTCCTTCGACACCGCGTCGGCGAAGTTCGAATGGAGCCTCAATCGTCCGAACCGCGCGGTCTATCTCATTGGGTAGCATTTCCAACGCCTCGGCTAGACCATCCGCATTCAGCCGCAAGACAATGCCGTTCTTCGTGATCTGCCCATCGTCCAAGATCTTCTGTAGATACTCCGGCGCGCCCTCTGAGAGCCGACTGGCGAGTCGTCGTGCTTTTGCTTTGATGGCATCGTTGCGCTGCAGATCGGGTTTTGCGCAAATCCGATGGTCGCGGGCCAGCTTCCCGATATGCCGTATAATGGCGTTGGCTACAGCCTGTTCCAATGCCGGCGCGGGTAATCGCCAACCTAGCGGATCTGTTCCGCCAGAGACCAGCCGGTTCGAGACGTAGTATCGGATTTGCCGTCCATGACGTCGGGTGTGCGTCGGGGTCAGTCGATCTCCTGTCTCATCACGCAGTTTCCCGGTGAGCGGTGCGATAGGCCTGGCACCGAGCTGTCGAGCAGCAGTCTTCCGACCCCGCGGTCGTGCACTGGCGGCCTGTAGCTTTTCCTGGACCCGGTCCCAAACCGCATCGCAGACAAGCGGCTCATGCTGCCCATCCCAGACCCGGGTCTTGTGGCGGATCTTGCCGATGTAGATCGGGTTGCGCAGCAATGCATAGATCTGGCCGCGCGAGAACGGATTGCCACCCTGGGCCCGCCCGGAGCGGAAGCGGTGCAGCTTGGAGCGCAGGCCCAGGGCATTGGCCCGACGCATCACGGCATTCAGGCAGCCGAGGTCGTCGTAGAGCGCGAAGATCGTCCGGACAGTCTCTGCCTCATCCGCGTTGATGACGAGACCGCGGGTTTTGGGATCTGGATGCGGATTGTACCCGATCGGCGGGACGCCACCCATCCAGAGCCCCTTCTTCTTGGACGCCGCGATCTTGTCCCGGATCCGTTCGGCCGTGACCTCGCGCTCGAACTGGGCGAAGGACAAGAGCACGTTGAGCGTCAACCGCCCCATCGACGAGGCCGTGTTGAAGGCTTGGGTGACTGAAACGAAGGAACAACCGGCGGCATCGAACTGCTCAACCAGCTTGGCAAAGTCGGCAAGGGAACGGGTCAGGCGGTCGATCTTGTAGACCACGACCATCTGGACAAGCCCCGCGTCAATGTCGGCAAGGAGACGCTGCAAGGCGGGCCGGTCAAGTGTTCCGCCGGATATGCCTCCGTCATCGTAGCGGGCCTTGCCTGCAACCCAGCCCTCGTGCCGCTGGCTGGCGATATAGGCGGCACAGGCCTCGGCTTGTGCGTCCAGCGAATTGAAGTCCTGGTCGAGCCCCTCGTCGGAGGATTTGCGGGTATAGATGGCGCAGCGGATCCGCGGTTTGTTCATGGTCAGGGCACCTTCTTCAGGCCGAAGAAGCGCGGCCCGGACCACCGGGCCCCGGTGATGGCCCGGGCGATCGGCGACAGCGACGCATAACGCTGACCATTCCAGACGAAGCCACCGTCGATGACATCGACCACATGGGTCGCGCCATTCCATTCCCGGATCAGGCGCCCTCCAGGCTTCAGGGTGGGGCTGCTGGTGCCCCGGTCGTCGCGGACCGCCCTCGTGAGCTTGCCGACAAAGCCCTTGGGCAATCCGCCACGTTCCCGGGCCTGCACCTCGAAGGCCAGGAACCGGCGCAGGAACGGGCTGCTGAGGCGTTTCGGGACAGGTGTGCCAAAGACCGCGTCCCAGGCGGCAATCAGCGCCGCCCGGTCCATGGTCTCAATCTCGGCGAGGGAGAGCTTCATGTCGCGCTCTCCGGGCCGCTGGTTATGCGGTAGACCGCGCCGCCGCCGGCTTTGGCAGGATCCGCGCGGTCGATCGTGTATCCGGCTTTCCGGAGACCGCTCATCGCCGCCCGGACGGAATGCGGTTGCCAGCCGGTGGCGGATTGCAGGGCGGCGAGTTCGGCGCCGGCCTTGCGGCTCAGAAGTTTGCACAGGATCGCGGTCTTGGTCTCGCGCGGCGGTGTCGATGGGGTTCTGGACATCTTGGCTCCTCGGTTCTCCGGGCCGGCGGGTTGCCGGCACTGGTACCGAGATGCGCCCGGAATCCGACCGGGCTTGGGAACAGTGACGCTCCGATCGCGCCGGAAGTCCAGTCCGGAGAGGCGCTACTTGCGCAATTCCGAGTCCCTTGGAATTGGCACGCCCATGCGCTCCAGTTTGTCGAGGACTTCCTGCCGTTTGTTCCTCTGCTCTTCTTCCTTTGCCTGAACGGCCGGGCCGACGTCCATCATGATGCGGATCGCTCCGAGCAACGACGGTTTGTGCCCCTTGAGACCTTTTCGGCAGAGCGCGAGATAGGCGGCTTCGATGGCCTCCAGCTGAATCGTACGTCCGTCCGGCCCGCGCGCGTCGACGGGCTGTGTGAGGATGCGTGCGGCGTCCATCATGATTTCCGATTTCGTCCTCGGCCGCCCCTTCGGATTGCCTGACTGACCTTTCTGCCAGCGTGTGGACCTTGGGGGATTGGCGTAGCCGATCTTGTCGTCGTTACTCATGGGGAGGGTCCTTCCGAGCCGCTTTTTTCTCCATCCGTCGGATTCTGCTGAGGATCCGCCGTTTCTTTTCTTCCGGCGGGCAGGCATCGGGATCGGCGATACCGGATTCATCGATGATGCGCCGCTGCAATGCCAGGGCCTGCCTGTCGCCCTGCAGCGCCAGTTCGCGGAGCTTCCTCATCAGGGCATCGCAGATCGGCATCGTCTGGTCGTCGTCCTTGACCCGGACCTTGCGGTTGAGGACCCGATGAAGAACGGTGTCCAGATCTTCCTGTTTGCGCGGGCGGCCACGAGGATTGCCGGACTTGCCCTTCTTGAACCGCGTGTGCTGGGGCGGGTTCATGTACCCGACTTTCGGGGGCGTCTCGGTCGTCATTCGGCCGACACCACGATCGTGGTGTCGGCCTCGGCTGCGCGGTCGAGGTCCACATCGGCGAAGGTCTGGTCGGTGCCCGCAAGCCGTGCCGACCGCCCCGTCTGGGCTTCGAAGCGCCGGCAGATCACATCGCAGTAGAGGGGGTCGAGTTCAATGAGGCGGGCCACACGGCCCGTGCGTTCGGCCGCGATCAGCGTGGTGCCCGAACCGCCGAAACCGTCGAGCACGATGTCGCCGCGCCGGGTCACGTCGCGGATGGCATCCGCCACCAGCGCGACAGGCTTCACGGTCGGATGCAGCGCCAGGTCTTCCTGGTTGCCGCCGAAGCTGTTGACGCCGGGATAGTCCCAGACATTCGTCCGATAGCGACCAGTTTCGCCAAGGCCGAAGGTGTTCAGGTGCTTCGCGGTGCCGACCTTGTAGACGAAGATCAACTCGTGACGGGAGCGATAGAAGGTTCCCATGCCGCCATTGGTCTTGGCCCAGACCACAAGGTTTTTCAGTTCTGAGTAGATCTCGGCCCCGGCCGCGCTCAGTTCGTCCATATGGCGCCAGTCCATGCAGACGAAGTGAATCGCGCCATCGAGGCTGACCTCGGCCATGGCGGAAAGGGCGTCGCGGAGGAATGTGGTGAAGCCGGCTTTATCCATCTCGCCCGTCGCCATGGCGAACTCGCGATGCTTCACCTTGCCGGAGCCGCAGACGTGACCGTCGATCTTTACGTTGTAGGGCGGATCGGTGAAGACCGCGCGGGCGCGATCGTCGCCCATGAGACGCCGATACGTGTCTGGATCCAGCGCATCGCCGCAGATCAGCTTGTGGCGCCCAAGCTGCCAGATGTCGCCAGGCTGGGTGACTGCAGGACCCGCGAAGACCTCGGGGACGTCATCGGCAGGGTCGCGGTCGCCAGCATCGTCGTCATCCAGCAGCAGGTCGATTTCTGCGGTCTCAAAGCCGGTGATCTCGAGATCGAAGTCAAGGTCCATTTCGGATAGCGCCTGAAGCTCGATCGCGAGGATCTCGCGGTTCCATCCTGCCAGCTCGGCCAGGCGGTTGTCGGCGATGACGTATGCGCGGCGTTCGGCGTCGCTGAGATGTGCCAGTTGGATGACGGGCACTTCGGTAAATCCGAGCTTGCGGGCGGCGGCGACGCGGCCGTGACCGGCGACGATGCCGCCGGCGCCATCGATCAGAACCGGATTCACGAAGCTAAACTGCCGGATCGACGCTGCGATCTGTTCGATTTGCTTTTCGGAGTGCGTGCGGGCATTCCCCGCATAGGGATTAAGCTCCTCCACCTTGCGGTAGGTGATCTTGAGCCGGAGTGTTTCCGGCAGGGTTGGGCTCTTCACCCGGGTCTTCGCATTTGGCACAGCAGGTCCTCCTCATGCACCACGCCCGCCGGACAGCCCGGAAGGCTTCTTCGAAACTTTCGTGCGGTGCTGAACACCGCGGTTTCTCCGTTGATGCGTAAGCAGGACCCTCAGGGTCGCTCACGAATGATCAGCGTGACCTGATCTACGAACGGCTCTTTCTCCGCCGTTCGACCCGTCGTTCGGATGCCAGATCTGGCTCTGAACGTCGGGTGAAAAAGAGATGGAGTTGCCTTCAAACAAACGCAAGGAAAAAATTCAAAAGATATAAATGGCTTATACAAAAATTTGGGTGTTCTCTGTTGGTTCTGTCGCCAAGGTGCTGTCAAAGGAACTTGGGTTGAGGCGGGCAGTAAGTCGATCTAGCGTCTGCGAATGTCGAAGAAAGATCCATTCAAGTACTTCAAAACGAGCCCAGAGATTATCCGCCTGGCGGTGATGCTGTATATTCGGTTTCCACTTTCATTGCGGAATGTCGAAGACCTGCTGCACGAACGCGGGATCGATGTCAGCCATGAAACCGTCCGCTATTGGTGGAATAGGTTCGGCCCTGTGTTTGCTGCGGAGATCCGCAGAAAGCGGGTTCAGCAACTTCGCGCATTCTCGAAATGGAAGTGGCATGTGGACGAGGTTTTCGTGAAGATTAACGGTGAGCGACACTATCTCTGGCGCGCAGTCGGAGGGTCATGTCGAGGCTCGGGAGCAGGTAGTAGTCGAGCGGCCGTTGGTTCGGCCGATTCATACGAACCGCAATCGTGATGTCAGGCTTGAGGCTCATGTCAAAGCGGATATTCCACCGCAGAGAGCCCGCATTGGTTTCACTGCAGCGGACGATGACGAGAGACGCGGTGAATTCGCCGTTGATGGTGAGCAGGTCCGTTCGGGAATGTCGTTCGACGCTGCCGCCCGAAGCCTCGATGCTGGCAATCGTTTCAGTGACGATGTCAGGATAGAGATCGCGCAGGCGCCGATTGATCTCGATATACCGATAGTCCCGATCTGGCTTGAACCCGACCAGCTGATAGGCGCGCAGTAGGCTCCCAAACCGCGATCGGTACGCGCTGCTTGAGGGCAGGGCCTCGGCTTCATCGATGACCAGCCCCGATAGAAATCCCTGGGTCTCGAATACTTCTTTCAAACCCTCGAGCATTTCATCATCGGTGAGCTTGCTTGATCGCGCATTGATGATGGTGTTGGCGGCTGCAAACAGATCCGGATCGACGATCCCTTCGAAGGCCCCCTCAGCGCGAACCCATGTGTCGGGATCGTTCTGCACGCGTCGCTTCTTCAGTTTGAAGGAACTGCGGTTCCAGACGTTGTTCCCGATGTATTTCTCGTTGATCAGGATCTGGTGGACGGTGCTGCGGGTCCAGGCTCGGCCGAGATCCGTCAGGATGCCACGGGCATTCAGAACCTCGGCAATCTCGGTCTCGGAACTTCGATCGTCGACGAAGCGGTGAAAAATCTCCTGAACGTCGGCGATTTCCTCGGCTGGCCCCGGGACCAGGGTGACACGATCCGTCTGAATGCTCTTGTGCTCGCCGCGCTCCAGGATTCCTTTCGCGATACCTTGTTCGTCGATCAGTCGCTTTAGGCCATCGCGCCCTTGGATGCGTAGCCCGCTCTTACCCTCATCTGAATATGTGCGGACGATCTCGATACCGCGTTGCTCTGCGTAATGCGCGATCGCGTCAGACTGGTTTTCGGTCGAATAGCGTTGGTGCTCGGTCGACATCCGGACGTATTGAGCGGCGCGCCGAAGCTGCGCTCCCCTTGGCGCCATTGCGCCTCCGTCATGTCCGTCCCTCCAGCTCAAGAACCGAGCCTTTCATTTTTCGCCTTCGGCAAGTCACGGGAAATGCCTGTGATTCCAGATGTCGGTAATCAAGCGACTGCAGGTCCGTCACGCGACCCGCAGGTTGCGCTCCAGAACGACCCGTTTCGTGAATTCCTGTTTGTTTGGATCGCGGTCGACCTTATCGACGCGGCGCCTCGCCGTGTGCGTCGCGGGCGTTTGAGGCCCAGTACCAACAACGGCCTGTCCCTGCCGGCGGTAACATCATACGGCCGGAGTGGTTCGGCGCTGCGCAAGTCAGCCTCTGCCGCGCAGACAGATAGAAATACACAGCGTACAAAACTGCATTCTTGGGGAAATGACAGCCCTTCAACGAGATCGTGCTCAAGTAACCTGTTCGAAAACTATTCGAAGAGTGCAATCCTCAGACCACGCATGCTCGTCAACTAGACCCCAGAGTTTGCGACACATCCACTAACGGTCAAAAGAACAGTTGACGGATGGGAAACTCACAGCGCAAGGTGGTCCGAGCTACCTGCGTTTAAGTTTATTTAGTTGTTGTTTGTATAGGAGTGGGTATGCCTGCCGATGACTCGGGTTTTGCGGACCACGAGGATGCGAAACCAAAAGTAACCTGGCTGGAACAAAGTTTGTGGAAGGCCATCTCTAACTCTCCGGCCGAACACAAGTCAGGGACAGCAGGCTGGTTGAGCGCGTGGCTTGGCATACTAGCGTCGCGTATTGGAAACGTGCGCGTTGGGGCTTTGTTTGAGCTAGATGGCAACGCACTGAATGCCGTAGTTGAATACCCTGAAGGCGCTGTGCCGCCGACAGCCCTTACTCTGGAGGTTCACAGGGCTGTCAAGGCGGGAACCGGTGTCGCGACCACGCTTGAAGGCGACGGTGCCATTGCGGTTTGTGCATTGCCGATTGAATTTGATGGCGGTGCGAAATGGGTGTTGGCACTGGCACTTGCCGACGCAACTCAGGACCGTATCCGCGTTACTCTTCGTGAGATGCAGTGGTCAGCCGCCTGGCTGCGCGAGCAGGAATGGGCGAAAGCGGCAGGCAATTCGAATGCCTCTCTTGAGCGGTTGCGAATGGCGACCGAGGCGTTGGTCGCCGCGCTTGATCGCACGCGATTTGTCGAAGCTGCGATGACAACTGTCACGGAACTGGCCCGGCGGTTCGACTGTGACCGTGTTTCGATCGGGTTCTCAAAACGCCGACGTCAGAAGATTGTCGCAATCTCTCACGCGGCGCGATTTGCGGAACGCATGCAGATTGTTCAACTTGTTCAATCCGCTATGGAAGAGGCCTGCGATCAGCGTATGGCGATGATCTTTCCCAGTCAGGATCAAGCGCCTTATCAGCGCGCGCATGAGGTCTTGTCGCGCAAACTGGGCTCTTCTCAGATACTAAGCATACCGATGCTGTCGGGTGATCGGATCTATGGTGCGGTGACGATGGAGCGATCAGGCGACGCGTTTACGCAGGAGAATGTCGAGGCCCTGCAGACCATCGCTGCAATGGTCGGTCCGGTGTTGGAAGAAAAGCGGCTGAATGATCGCTGGTTATTGTGGAAAGTCCTGGAAACACTTGGGCGACAATTGAAGTTCACGCTCGGACCGACGCATTTCACCCGAAAGATCGTACTGCTTGTTGCTGCCGCTATTGTCGGATTTTTCTGGTGGGCCACCGCCCCGTACAAGGTGACAGCGGATGCGGCGATTGAAGGAACGGTTCGCCGGGCTTTGGTCGCGCCTTTTGACGGGTTTATCCTGACGGCAGACGTGCGCGCCGGTGACGCTGTCGCTAAGGGTCAGGTGCTTGCAAAACTGGATGATGCGGATCTGGCGCTAGAACGGCTGCGTTGGGTGACCGAGCGGCAGCAGTATGAATTAAGCTATGAAGACGCGTTGGGGCAGCGGCTTAGGGCCGACGCAGCGCTTGCAAAGATCGGGATCGAGCAGGCTGAAGCTCGGGTGGCGCTGATCGACGCCGAACTGGAACGCACGACGATCCGCGCACCCTTCGACGGGCTGGTGATCTCGGGCGATCTTTCGCAATCTATCGGAACTGCCGTGTCCAGAGGGGATCTGATTTTCGAGATCGCGCCGCTAGACCACTACCGGGTCGTTCTCGAGGTGGACGAAACCCAAATCGCAGAAATTGAACCCGGTCAGCATGGTGAGTTGATTGTGGCGTCTCTGGCTAACGAAATATTTGAAGTGAGAGTGTCCAAAGTCACGCCAGTTGCACGTGTGGTCGATGGGCGAAACGTCTTTGAGGTCGACGCGCTGGTCGAAGGAAACTCGTCACGATTGCGCCCGGGCATGGAGGGTATTTCAAAGATAAACATAGAAGAGCGCCGCCTGATTTCGATCTGGACCCGACAGTTCACGGACTGGGTGCGTATGGCGCATTGGCGTTGGTTCGGGTGACATGGAAACACTCGAAAGCTCCTCCTGGCATCGCGTTGCCGATCTGAAACCACGGTTTCGACCGCATGCCGATATTCACCGGCATGTTTATCGGGGGCATGTCTGGCATATCGTTCAGGATCATCAATCCGGTCGGTATTTCCGGATTTCGCCTGCCGCCTATCATCTGGTTTCGCAGATGAATGGGATGCGAACGGTCGAAGAGATCTGGCGAAATGCCGGGCAACGATGGGGGACTGACAGACCAACGCAGGACGAAACGATACGGCTGATTGCGCAACTGGGGCAGGCGGACCTGCTGGTCGAGGGCGCGCCGACGGATATCAGCGCAATTGCACGCCGGGCCGAGATCGGACGCAGCCGGGATATGCTCGCCAGGATCAAGAACCCGATGGCGATCCGGATACCGCTTTTTGACCCTGACCGTTTTTTGTCTGCAACCCAGATGTTGGTGCGCCCGCTGTTCACCCTTTGGGGCCTGATCGCTTGGCTGGGGCTGATCGGGTTCGGGATCGTTACGGCAGCTTTGAACTGGCCAGAACTGATGTCGAACCAGCTGGATCGTATTCTGGTTACCGAGAACCTGATCCTTTTGGTAATTACCTACCCGTTCGTAAAAGCCTTTCACGAGCTTGGGCATGCCTATGCCGTTAAGGTCTGGGGTGGGGAAGTGCACGAAATCGGCGTGATGCTTCTGGTCTTTATGCCGGTGCCTTATGTGGATGCGTCATCTTCGGCAGCTTTTCCTGAAAAGTATCAGCGCGTTGTTGTTGGCGCCGCCGGTATCATAGTCGAAGTGGCGCTTGCGGCGATTGCAATGATCGTCTGGGCCAATGCGGAAAGCGGGCTGGTCACGGCTATCGCCTTCAATGTGATGTTGATCGGCGGCGTGTCGACGGTTCTTTTCAATGGCAACCCATTGTTGCGTTTCGACGGATATTACGTTCTGGCTGATCTTATCGAAACGCCGAACCTGGGGCCGCGATCCAATCGTTATGTCCAGTTTCTGGTGCAAACACATGTTTTGGGGATGCACACTGTCGACGATCCCGCCACCACGCCGGGTGAGCGTCGCTGGTTTTTCGCCTATTCGGTCGCGGCTTTTCTTTACAGGCTGACGATCATGGCCGCGATTGCAATGTTCGTTGCGGGCAAGTTCTTTTTCTTCGGCGTCGTTCTGGCCATTTGGGCAATCACAATGATGCTGATCTGGCCGATAATAAAAGGTCTGAAATTCATTTTGACTGACGCTCGCCTTGACGGTCAGCGTCCTCGCGCCATCGGGATAACGGCTGCGGCGGTATGTTTTGTTCTGTGGGTGTTGGCTGGTGTGCCGATCCCGTATCGCACCATGACACAAGGCGTCGTCTGGGCCGAGGAAAACGCGCAGGTTCGTGCAGGCGCCAGCGGTTTTGTGAGCGAAATTTTCGAACAACCCGGAACGATTGTGGAGCAGGGAGCGACGCTGGTGCGGTTTGAGGACCCCATTGCCGCGAGCCGCGTGAACTTGTTGGAAATAGATTTGCGCGCCAACCTGGCACGTTACGAAGGCGTTCGGGCCATTGATCTGGTTCAGGCCAAGATCTTTTCGGAACAGGTCGAATTGGCAAAATACCGGTTGGACGCCGAAAAGCTGCGGGCGTCGGAAATGGAAATCACCGCCCCTCAGAGCGGGCAGTTCGTTCTGGTCGATGCCGACGCTTTGATTGGTCGATATGTGCGCAAGGGCGCGCTGCTGGGGTTCGTGATGCCGGATGGCGCGCCTTTGATCCGTGCCGTGGTCTTGCAATCGCAGATCGACCTTGTCAGATCCCGTCTTGTAGGCGTCGAGTTTCGCGCTGCCAGCGGCATGCGCCGCGAAGTATCGGGCACAATCTTGCGGGCTCCCCCAGCGGCCGTTTCGGACGTACCGTCCGAAGCCCTGGCAACTTCGGCCGGAGGACCGGTGGTGGCGCAAGTTGCAGAAAACGGCCGAGCCCGTGCGATCGATCCGTTTTTCATTGTCGATATCGTTCCCAATGAACCCATGTCACTTGGGGTCGGCGAGCGGGTTTACGTCAGATTTGATCACGGTCCCGAACCAGTTCTGTTCCGCATTTCCAGAAGCGTTCGGCGTCTGTTTCTGAGTCAGTTCGATGTCTGAGGCGATCTGGCTTTCACCTCTGCGTCTCTACCCGGAACGCGACGACGGGCATCTTGATCCCAGGCTGAGCCCAGCTGCGCGCATAGAAGGTCTTTGGGCGTCTCGTTTTGCCAAGCTCAGGGCGGTCAAGCTTCGCCGTAAAATCCTGCCCAAAGTACAAAAAGCACAGCGGCGAATGGCGCGTATGTCGGCGTCAGAAATTGCGCAGGAGCAGTTGGAAATCCGAACGCTTTTGCGCCGCGCAAACGGATATCCAGCCGATCTTTCCGCTCGCGCTTTGGTTGTGGCGGCGCACGAGGCGACAGCCGTTCTGGGTATGACACCGCATCCGGTGCAGTTTGTCGGGGCCTATGCTTTGCTGTCGGGGATGCTGGCCGAGATGGAAACCGGTGAAGGCAAAAGTCTTACTGCGGCGCTGGCGGCTGCTGTAGCCGGCATGGCAGGCGAGCAGGTCCATCTAATCACCTCAAACGATTACCTTGCGACCCGCGATGCGGACAGCTTCAGAAAGTTTTTTGGCCGGTTCGACTTGACCACAGCTGGGGCGACGAACGGGCAAAGCCCGGCCGACCGGATGGCGGTGTATAGTGCAGATATTGCCTATCTTTCAAACAAAGAGGCTGCGTTTGACTATCTGCGCGATCGTCTTGATCGTCGGACAGGTGAGGGAGAGATCGGCGCCACGCTTCGGAATTATCTGGATGGAGACAACGGCCTGCGGATGCGAGGATTGCCCTTTGCGATCGTGGACGAGGCCGACAGCGTTATGATTGACGAGGCGCGCACGCCGCTGATCCTGTCTGCCGAACGGGAAACGGAATTGGACGAAGCGGTTTGCCGTCTGGCGTTTTCCTATGCGGATAAATTGCAGGAGGGCACAGATTTTCAGGTCGAAAAGGATTTGATGCGGATCACGCTTACCGAGGACGGGGGTGAAAAGCTGGATGCTCTGGCCAATGATGCGCCGCCACCCTGGGACATGCGGATTTTTCGCGAAGAACGGGTCAGGCAGGCACTGGCGGCGCGTTATCTTTTTGAACGCGACCGTCACTATCTGGTTAACGAGGATAAAGTGCAGATCATCGATGAATATACCGGCCGTATTCTGGCTGATCGGTTCTACGCCGAGGGTTTACATCAAATGATTGAAGCAAAAGAAAAATTACCTCCCTCCAGTCGCAGGGTTACCTTGGCGCGGATTACGTATCAGGTGTTCTTTCGCCGCTATGTGAGGTTGGCGGGAATGACCGGAACCGCGCAGGAGGTTGCCGATGAATTCTGGTCAGTTTACGGCCTGCCTGTCGCGCGGATTCCCACCCATCGTCCGGTCAGACGTCAGCATCGCAGTCCCAAAACTTACCCAACAAGTGCTGAACGGTGGGAGGCTGTGGCTGACCGCGTTGAAGAGTTTCAAGTAACAGGTCAACCAGTGTTGATCGGAACCAGATCAGTCGGCGCGTCGCTTGAAGGGTCGGATGTTTTGACGGCCCGAGGCATCCAGCATGTGGTTCTAAACGCCGCGCAGGATGCTGAAGAGGCCGACATCATTGCGCGCTGCGGTCAGTTGGGTCGCGTGACAATTGCGACCAACATGGCCGGTCGGGGCGCTGACATCCGTATCGGGACAGGTGTTGCAGAGCTGGGCGGGCTGGCGGTTGTCATGACTGAATATCACGATGCCGGGCGTATCGACCGCCAACTTGCCGGCAGATGCGCACGCCAGGGCGAGCCGGGCCAGTTCGAAGTTTTCGTGTCAGACGAAGATGCGCTTTTGGCCGAGCACGGATCTCAGGCCGATCAAATTCTAACTCGCTACGTCAAGAAGGAAGACGCAGGGCTTCATCTGCTTGCGCAACGGCGTGCCGAACGCAAACACCGCCGGATGCGTACGGCCCTTTTGAAGGCGGACAGAAAACTATCGGAGGCGCTGCCCTATGGTGATTAGGATGCTTGGATTGACCCTGTCCGCTGTCTTGGTGACGATCGGTGCGCCGGCGTTGTCAGATCAGACGACGTTTGATTGTGTGATTGATCCGGCCAGCATAATTAGGCTGGGCGGCACCACATCAGGCAGCCTTGCCGAAGTACTTGTCGACCGTGGCGACCCGGTTGCCAAGGGTCAGGTCGTGGCGATGCTGGATTCCGAACTCGAACGGGCAACGGTCGAGTTGCTGAGGCTGCGGGCGAATAACAGAGAAACGATCGAAGCCTATATCGCTGAGCTTGTTTTTGCGAAAAAGCAACTGGACCGGTTGGAGGTGCTGGTCAGCCGCGATGTTGCCTCGGTTGCTGCAATTGATCAGGTTCGGTCTGAAGCGGCGATTGCTGAGCGCAACGTGGCAAATGCCGAGTTGGATCAGGAAGTCGCGCAGATGGAACTCAGGCGCGCGGAAATCCAGTTGGAACGGCGCAAGATCAAAAGCCCGATCGACGGGCTGGTTGTCAGCCGCCTGCTATCTCCCGGTGAATATCTGACCGAGGAAGGGTCGGTGCTTGTTCTGACGCAGTTGGATCCTCTGTATGTCGAGGTTTTCCTGCCGGTCGAACTTTATGGTCAGATTGGCATCGGCGATCAGGTTGTGGTTGAGCCGGACGCCCCGGTTGGGGGGCAGTACGAGGCCGAAATTGCAGCTGTTGATCAGGTGTTCGACACCGCCTCAGGCACTTTTGGCGTCAGGTTGTTAATGCCGAATCCAGACAGCGAAATTCCCGGCGGGCTTAGATGCCTGGCGAAATTTACAATTGACAGCGCGCTTGTCGCTGATTGATGATTTGTTAATTAACCGAAAGGAATTGGGTAGTTATGTCCGAACAAAATTCTTCAGAAGCCCGACAGCCACAGTTTTATCAAAGCCCCGAACCGCTGGATGCGCGCAAGCACGGGGATCTGAAATTTAGAAACGACACCGGGTACGGATTTGCCCGCACAGCAACAGGTGTCATGATCACCGCCGCGGAATTTGTGCATGCGGCCAAACATTATCCAATCGTGTTTACAGAAGCGAACCAGGCCGTTCCGATCGCCCTGATGGGGGTACGAAGCGGGGAAAACCTGTTTGTGGATGCCGACGGGAATTGGAAAGAAGGCGTGTACATTCCCGCCTATATTCGTCGCTATCCATTTGCGTTCGTTTCTAGCACAGATGCCGATCGGTTGATCCTTTGCGTGGACCGCGACAGTCAGCACGTTTCCGAGGAAGACGGCGAGCCGCTATTTGTCGATGGTGAAGCGACTGCCGTCACCAACAGCGCGCTTGAGTTTTGCACTGCGTTTCAGCGACAGCACAACGTGACTCAGCAATTGTGTGAAGCATTGAAGGAACACGGATTGCTGTCAAAACGCAGGGCGGACGTCTCGCTTGGGCCGATTGAGAAAACCGCTGTCACGGATTTTCTGGCGGCGACCGAAGATGCCCTTGCCGGTCTGGAAGATGACCGCTTTCTGGACCTGCGGCGCAGGGGATTGCTTGGCTTTTTGTACGTCCATCTGATGTCGCTTACGAACTTCAACACGCTTGCCCAGATGGCTGTTCAGGTTGATTCGGATGCTGCGGCGTAAATCAACTTTGCGTGTCTTTCTTAAAACGAAAATCAGCAAGCCTTTGAAAAGGCTTGCTTAATAATGTGAACTATTACTTAACCTTTTAAGCAAAACTAGCATACAATAACGAAAATAAGACTTTAGGCCGCTTACATATTCATCTCGAGCGGCACTCTTTTTAGATCGAAGACCTGAATTTGAGTGGTCTGATTTTTGGGGCGTTACGCCTGAACGTCCCTGAGTTTTTGTAAGCCCGTTCGCGCGGGCTCGGGTCGGGGGGCCGAAGATATGTCTTTTCCGTTTGCTGCCAAGGCGCCGTGTGCGTCGTCTTCACCTGAGGGTTGGGGCCGGAGGCTAAGAAGGGGTTTCGCAGCCGATAAAAGACGCCGCCGCCGTCATTGCGCGCGCGATGCGGCAACACGCCTGATCTATGAACCGCTTGAGCCGAGGTTGCTGCTGAGCGCCGATATTATGGCAGTTGATCTGACCGGCACCCCCGATGCCGAGTTGGACAATTCGCTGCTGGTGCGCCTGATCGAAGAGGCTGATACGATCGGAGATTACGCCGTCAGCGTATCGATGATCGAAATCGTTGATGAAGACAGCGGCGACGTTCTCCAGACTGCCGAACTCGACGGTATTCGTGAAATCCAAATTCTGACGGGCGAGGGGGATGACCGTGTCCGCATTGATGTCGGGTCCTTCGGCGATCAGTCTCTTCCGTCGATTTCACTTGATGGTGGTGTCGGAAATGACGAACTCGTTCTGGACGGTGGTGCGGGCAGTCAGAACTGGACAATTGACGGTGTAAATTCCGGCGCGCTTGATGGCGTTGTCGATGGCACGTTTGATGATGTTGAAACCATCATCGGGGCTGATACGACCGACGACCATTTCACCTTGTCTGACCAAGGCAGCCTGAGCGGTGGCCTTGAAGGCGGCGATGGCGGCTATGATGTTCTGACCATTGACGTGTCACAGATTGACTCGTTGAGCTATGTTGCGACCGGATCCCACTCCGGTAGCTTCGACATTGATGGTAATATTCTGGCATTTGACGGCCTGGAGCCGGTAGAAGTCACAGCCATCTCTGGCTTGATCAATATCGAAATTGACACCAGCGACGCAGGCACCACTGACTCAGATAATCAGGCCATACTGCGCGAAAACACAAATGGCATGTTTTCGAACGATTTTGAGCTTGTGCCGCTGGATGGAAGTTTCGAATCCCTGCATTTCGACGCGCCTTCATCCGGCATCACCATCGATATGGGGGACGGCGACGACGTTCTGTTTGTCGGTGATCTTGGTCAGGATCTGACATCCGACCTGACCTTGCAGGGTGGTGAAGGCAACGACATGATCATCTTCCGTGATGATCTGACGATGCCCGGTCAGGCGCTTGTCGCCAATGCCGAGACTATTTCGGTTGGCTGGGACTATACCATTTCGCAGGCGGGTACTGGCTGGGATACCGGTGACAGCTATTCCGGAGTTTCGCCGGACAGTGCGAAGAAATCCGATACCACAACAGACTCAGACGGTTCCGGGCTGCTGGCGGACATCTATACCGACGACAGCGGTGATGTGTTTATCCGAATTACGGATATCGGTGAAGGGTACGAAGATGGCGATATCCTGACATTTGATGATCCCGATGGCAGTGGTGTATCGCTGAAAATCACCCTCGATTTTTCGGCTGTAACGATCGACACGCGCGATCTGAATTTGGCAGGGGACGAATCCGTAGGAAATTCGGGCAATATATCTCTTGGGCTCTTTGTCACTCAGAACATCAACTACACCACGCATGACCTGACCGAAGATCTGGTGCAGGGCGATGTTGTGCGTGTCGAAGATGACGAAACGCTGCTGGGATTCACCGACAACGCGTTTGCTGATCATGTCACGGCCGAGGCCGGTTTGTTTGACCTCGACATAACCGGAACAAACACATTTGAATTGCTGATGGGCGAAACAGTCTATGTGGATGTCTTCGGCGTCGACCCCCTGTCGATCTATTCAAATTATACGCCGGGCACTCTGGATCATCTCTATGAATATATTGGTCCGGACGACCTGACATTCGACCTGACAACGGCAAATTTCAACGACGGAACCAAATGGCTTGATCTGGGTGATGCCGACGATTTGCCTGATCCATTCATCACCGGGTTCGCGGGGGCCGGGATGGTGGACGGTCTGTACGAATTCAAGCTTGCAACGGATAGCGATGTTGACCTGAATTCCGAAGATTTCACCGATAGCTCGCGTTGGACCTTTTTGGGCACAATTCAATCCGTCGGTCAGGCTGCCGAGGTCATAGTCGTCAACGACAACTCCAAGCTGTTGGCGGGCGAGGTTGGGACCACCGCATTTGACGCCGGAGACGTGCGGCTGAAGGTCGAACAGGTCGGCGGATCAACTTTTCAGGGATTTGCCGATATTGACACATCGGATGTGTCGATCATCATCGGAACCGGGGTAGAGATCACCGGCGACGTGATGGAGCTGAACGCGCTAGCCGACAACTCGCGTGTATTTCTGGATGGTGAGATTCCCGAGGCCGATGCCGATGGAAATCTGGATCCGAATTTCTTTCTCGACAGCGTGACATCCTTGGTCACTGGCCTTGAAGGCTTCTCGCTTTTCGGTGGTGTGGCGATTTCAAATGCGTCCGCCACGATTGACGTTGCGGATGGGGCGTCTTTTGTCGGCGGCTCGTTCTCTGCCATTGCTGAGGCCGAGGTTGAAGCATCGTCCGCCCCCATCGGATTGGGTCTGGGTGTAGCCGTCGCGGTGGCCAATTCGAATGCGAATGTGACCTTTGCCGGTGATGTGAACGTATCCGGTGATATCTATATCCGTTCAGGAACCGACAATACGCTGGATGCGCGCGGCGACGCGGGCAACTTCCCAGTGGCGGTTAAGGGTGCCTCGATCGGCGTTGCCGTCACTGTGCTGGAATCCAATTCTACGGCTTGGGTCACGGACGCGGCCATGCTGACCGCCGGTGGCCTGCTGACCGTTCGAGCGGATACGGTGGACCGAAACGTTACACTTGCCCGCTCGCGTACAGATTCTGAGGGCACGTTGGGCATTGGCGTTGCCGTCAAGGTCGAGAATGGCGAAACGAACGCATGGCTGGATGGTACAGCGAGCGCAGGCACGGACGTTGTTGTCGAAGCGCTGACTTCGACTGACACGATTGACACCAGTGCCTTGTTCATTCTTCCTTCCGTTGTTTCGGGAGTTTCGGCAGTTGCGGGTGTTGGAACGGACAGCACAGGCGATTTGCTGAAAGACTCGCAGAACGCAATTACATCAAGCAAAATCAACACGCTGAAAGAAAAGGTCGGAGCGGCAAGCGATGCCGCCGACTCGGGATCCGGCGGTTTGACCAGCAGTTTTGACTTCGGCGCTGCTGTTGCGATTGAAATCGACAAAAATGTCGCGTCAGCCAGAATTGGTGATAGTGACGCAGCAGGGGGTTCCGGAAAAGTCGTTGCAAAAACCGGCGATGTGACGGTGCGCGCAAGGGTCGAAAATCGTCCTGACATTACGGCGGCGTCTTCGGCAACGCAGGAAACGGTCGCGTTTCCGAAACCAGAAGGCGCTACGGGCTCGAAATTTGGGGGGTCTGCCGGTGTTGCGGTGGGCGAATATGTCAACGATGCGCAGGCCCATATCGGCGACGGCGCAGCTGTAGACGCGGCCGGGGCCCTGACGGTCTCTGCCGAAGCACTCAATGATTACACACCGCAATATCTGGTCGATCTTTTCGAAGCGGCGACCGCGTTCGATAACAACCCGGATATCGACTACGACACGACGGATACTAACGTTCAGCTTCAGGAATTCGACATCGTCCGGGCAAACCCGGCGTCGCCCGGGTTGGGCACTGCAAACCATGCTTATCGGTATATCGGCTCTGATCCGCTTGACGTAGCCAGCTTTGCAGCAGTGGATTTCACCGATGCAACCGCATGGGAAGATCTGGGCCTTCTGGATGTCGATCACTACTCGCGCGACGGATCGGTGGTTGTTCAAGACGAAGATATCGTTCGCGTTTCGCAGGAGCATCCAGACGACAAGGGTGAAGAGGGTGAGCTCTACCGCTATATCGGCAGTTCGCCGGGGGCCTCGATCAACCTTTCCGTCGAGGATTTCACGGATGATACCGAATGGGAATCCATTGGTGCTTTTGGAGCAACCGAGACGATTGTGTCGGTCATCGAGGAACTGACGGGCTATTTCAACTCGAACCTGGGTGTGAATGGCGGTCTTGTCGACAGCTGGAGCCAGGCAACGGCATCATCCGACGGTCTGGCCGTTGCTGCTGCAGTGACAGTTCTGGATCTTGACAGCATCGCCAAGGCCTGGATCGGCGACAACGCCCAGATCAATCAGGACACCAGCGTACTGACAGGTGTTGCACGGACCGGCGGTCAGACAGTGACGGTCACGGCCACCAGCATTGCTGACGCAGTTCACTTTGCGGGTAATATTGCGCTGCCGAGTATTTCCACCGGCGGATCCTCCACTGGGACGTCGACATTCAATGTCAATCCAACCTTGGGGGGCGTCGGGTCGTCCGGCGGTAAGGGCGGCGTTGGCATAACTGTTCTGGTCATTCTGCACGACAACGAAGTTGCGGCCGAAGTACGCAGCGGTGCGGTTGTTTATGCCGATAAGATGGACGTTGTCGCGGACAGCAGCGGCATGGCGATCTCGGTCACTGGGTCGGGCGGAAAGTCCGATAATTTCGGCTTTAACGGCGTCGTTTCGGTGTTCAACTTTGATAACTCGACGCATGCTGTTGTCGAAACCGGTGCACAGCTTACCATCGGTTCGGCCAGCGTTACGCCGACCTCGATGGATATCGATCAGAGCCTGAATGTTTCTGCCACTGACAGCACGCAACTCATTCAGCTGACCGGGGCGTTATCCTTGGGTAGCGGTGTGGGGGTTGGTGCGACGGTTTCGGTCAATACGATCAACCGGGACACGCGCGCGGTAATCGGAAACGCCGATATTGCCGAAAGCATCGACGGCGTCGACGACGACACTCAGGCAAGCACGCCTTCAAACATTGCGCAAACTGTGGACGCAGTCGGCGACGTTTCGGTGTCGGCCATCAACACCGGCCTGATCGTGGCAGTGGCGATTTCAGCTTCGGTCAAATCTGACGCCAGCCCTGATGCCGACTCCGCAACAAACCCGGGGGCGCAGACCAATAGTAGAACCGGGTCCAAATTCGGGGCGGGCGTGTCAGCCAATGTGTCGATCAACAACGTAAGCGATACAGCGCTGGCCTATGTTCACGACGCAAATATAGACGCGGCTTCTTTGGATATTGACGCGTCCAACGATACGTCGATCTGGGCGTTCTCGGGCTCGGTTGCCGTGACCGTTTCACAAGGTACGTCTGCCTCGCTTGCCGGTGCCTACAGCCAGAATACCATTGATCTGCGCACGCTGGCGATGATGGACAATGCGGATGCGGAAACCGGCACCGGTGCCATCACCATGGACGCCGTATCGGCAAGCGGCATCTTGTCGATTGGGGTGTCGGGTGCAGTTTCGACGTCTTCCAATTCACTCTCGATCGCAGGGCAGGTGTCTTACAACGACATCGATATGATGACCTCGTCGCGGGTGGTGGACTCGAATGTCGACGGTGGAAGCCTGAGCCTGACGGCCTACGACGAAAGCGAGATTTTCTCGATCGCGGGCGCGGTCGCATTTGGCGGCAAGGCCGGGATCGGAGCCTCGGTCGGGGTCAACCTGATTTCGGATTTCGATAGCGGTGAAAAAGGTATAAGTGCCTTCATCAAAAACTCGGACGTGGATGTCGACAACGACGTTTCGCTTTCAGGGTTCTCGGGGACGCAGATAATTGGTGTAGCGGCTGCCGTATCGGCGGCGACAGGACCTTTGGCGGCCAGCGTTGCCGTCGTCGTAAACGAAATCGACGTTACCACCCAAGTCTTTATCGAAGGCAAGCTGCTGGATGGCCTTGATGCCGGCGGCGATGTATATCTGAGCGCATATGACAACGCGGCTATCGGCTCGGTGGCAGGTGGCGTCGGGATCAGCGGCGGTGCCGCGGGCATCGGCGCATCAGTGGCTGTCAATACGATCACCAACGACACGTCCGCGAAAATTAATGGCGATGCGGATGTCGATGTAGATGGTCACGTGATTATGTCGTCCACCTCGGACAGCTACATCCTGTCAGTTGCTATCGCTGGTGCTGGGGCATCGACTGCCGCGTTCGGCGGATCGGTTGCAATCAACTCGGTCGGCACGACCGCGGATATGGCAACAACCGAAGCCGTCATCGGCGGCAGTGCCCAAATCGTTGCCGACGGCAATGTCATCCTTGCGTCGCAGAACAACGCGATCCTGACAACAATCGCCGGTGCCGTCGCCATTGCGGGCACGGCAGGTGTGGGGGTTTCCAATTCTACAGTCGTAACGGCCCGCGAGGTTCGGTCCGAAATCAAAGGCACGGCCAAGGTCACCGCTCTGGGTAACTCTGGCGCTGACACTGTTCAAGTCGGGCGCGACGGGCAAAGGTTCACAGATTCAACTTTCCGCGGAATATCAGTTACAGCCGAGGCCGAACTGGACGTGGTAACAATTGCCATCGGCGGCGCCGGCGGTGGCTCTGCGGCAGTCGCCGGTTCAGCAACGGTTTCGACAATTGACGACTCGGTCGCGGCCCGCGTTACATCGAATACCAAACTCAATGAAAACAATAGCGGCGCAAATGTGGATCAGGGGATCAACATTTTTGCCTATAACCAGACGGAAATCATCGGATCGGCCGGTGGTGTTTCTGGTTCCGGCACGTTCGGCGGTACCGCTGGCGCAGATGTCGGCGTTATTGATAAATCAACCATAGCCGAACTGTCTTCGGTCGACGCAAACGCAAGAGACCTGATATCCGTTCAGGCCGTTTCCAAAGAAGATGTCGTTTCCCTGACCGCCTCGGTCGCGGTGGGCGGTACGGTTGGTCTGGCCGGTGCCGCCGGGGTTTATCTGTTTGGCGAATCCGGCACCGACCCGATTGTCACGCGTGCATTTATCGGAGCAAATGCCGATATCTTTACCGAAGGAACCGTTGTTGTGGCGGCGGATCAGTCGACTAACGCGGACTTCTTCGTGGGTGGTGTATCGGCAAGCCTTGGCGGAGCCGTGGGTGCAACCGCAGGCGTTTCCGTCATCAACAAGCTGACAGAAGCCTATATCGGCGACGACGCAACAGTGATTGCTCGGGGAGCGTCGGGGCGCGATACCGGGCAATTCGCTCTTGGGTTAGATGATGCCACTTATTCGAACGATGACGCCAGCGACGAAAACGAAGTTTCCCCTCCTTCGGGATTGAGCGTGGGCGACGAAAATGACGACGGCACGGCAGACAGCTCGAATGAATCGCTGTTTAAAGATCGCAACGTGAATGTCGATTACGAAGCTCGAAACGGGATCTCGGTCACGGCAACCAATACAGATGAGTTTGAGGCCCTGATTGTCGCCGTCGGTGGCGGCGCAGTGTCGGGGCAGGTTGCGGCGCTTGTGGTTGTCGGAGATGTGGCCACGCACGCCTATATCGACAACAACGCGACCGTAACTGCGTCAGGAGGCGCAGGGTCTGGAAACGTGAATGTCGCAGCGTTGAACGATTATCATGCGTTTTTCATCGCGGCGCCGATTTCGGTTTCGCTGGCGGGCGGTGTGTCTGCCGGCGCGGCCGTGAATGTGCTGTCGCTCGATACACGCGCCGTTATTGGCGACGACACAGATATCGATGCGGATCATGACGTGCGCCTGATTGCAGAAAGCGATCAGGACATTTTGGTCACGGCGGCGTCTGTTGGCGTCTCTGGCGGTATCGGCGTTGCGCTGGCAGGTGTTTATGTCGATCTGACGTCAACCACGCAGGCCTACGTCCGTGACGATACCCCGGATGCGGCAGGAAACGACACCGGGATCGACAAGGATGGCGACAACGACAATAGCGGTGCATCGATTAAGGCCGGGCATGACGTGATTGTCAGCGCGGATGATGACACCAGTATTCTCAACATCGGCGGGGCACTGGGCGTCGGGATCGGCGGCGGCGGTGTTGGGGCCGGATTTACAGTGGCAACGATTTCCAAAGATACCGTTGCCTATATCGGCGACTATGCCGAGGTTGATGCGCTGGCCGGAAGTAACACCGGAGCGGATCTGCCGGATACACTGAACAGCGGCAGACCGTCCAGCCTGACGGGTGTTATCGTTGCGGCTGATAGCAGCGAGATCATTGACAGTTTTGCCGTTGCAGCGGCCGGTGGTTCCTTTGTCGGCGTGGCCGGGGCTGTGTCCGTTATCATCGTGGACAGCGATACGACAGCGGGTATTGCCAACAACACCAAGATCAACACGCTCGACCAAGCCAACGCCAGCACCAATCAGGAAGTTTTTGTGGGTGCGACGAACCGGTCCGAGTTCTTCTCGATCGGTGCAGGCCTGTCTGTCAGCCTTGGTGGCTCAATCGGTGCGGGTGTTGATATCGGCGTTGTTAGAAATGATGTCAGCGCGTTCGTGGGCGGTGAAGTCAATGCCAAAGACCGCGTCGTCATTGATGCCGATTCCGAAAAAACCCTGCTGTCCGTCGCCGCGACGGCTTCGGTCGGGGTTGCTGGGATCGCGGCCGCGGTTTCGGTTTGGTCCGTGGGCAGCGATTTCAGCGAAAGCGATGTGACCGGACGAACAAATGAAGATAACGACTCGGTTGTCAGCGGCGATGATCTGGACGACGTGGAAGATCTAGCCAATGACAACGCGGTTCCCAGCGACCTGACATCGACCCTTTCGAATTACGGTGACGACAACAGTTCGGGGTCTGGCGACAATTCCGATCCCGAGAATGACGCGTTGATGTCCGGTGCGATGGGAAAAGCCTCGACTGCGCTTTCGGGCTCTTCGCCTTCAATTTCATTTAGCGACACCACATCTGCTCCAGGTGTGTCTGCCTATATTCTCGCGGGTGCGGATATTGATGTTGGCAATGATATTGTTGTCGAAGCCGATGAAAATATTCAGCTAAACGTTCTGGCAGGTGGTGCGGCGGCTGGCCTTGTGGGCTTTGGCGCGTCCGTTTCGGTCGTCAATGTATCCAGCAATGTGCAAGCCTATGTGGAAGACGGTGCAAACGCGGCATCCGGAGCGCGATTGGAAACCGGTGGGTCGTCTGGCGACGACATCACGTTACGGGCCAACTATTACGAACGCACGACAGTCACATCTTTTGCCGGTCAGGCCGGCTTGGTCGGTGCCGGTGGCGCGTTGGTCTTCGTCGACAGTAATTCGGCCCAGTCCAGCTATATTGGCAACCACACCAACATCGTCGATGCAGGTGGGGTCATCCTCGACAGCGACGCCGATATTGGTGTCACAGCCCAAACGTTGCAGGCGTCAGTTGGCTTGGTCAGCGCGGGAATCTCGGTTGCGACAGCGAATGCCGCGCATTCAACAACCGCTTCTACAGGCACAGATGTCACGATGGGTTCGGATGCCGACAAAATTCGTACGCTGGACATTACCGCCGACAGCACAATCAGCGTAACCGCTGATGCCACGGTCATAGGCGCATCACTTGCGGCCTCAGTATCGGCGAATTCGTCCACTGCGACCTCGACATCGACCGTAAGAACCGAGCTGGGTGCCCGGACAGATATCTCGGCAAGTGGGGATGTTCTGATGCGTGCCCGCGCATCAGGAGATGTGATTTCTGACCTTCAGGGCACAACTGTCTCGGGTCTTGCCTCAATCGCTTCAAGCAATGCCACTGCGATCTGGACGAATACCGTCACGACTGAACTGAAAAGCGATGTCGAAATCGTAGCGGACGACGTCGAATTCGAAGCCTTCACCAACCACAATGCCTCGGGCACTCTTCAGAGTAGCAATAAGGTCAGCGCGGAAGCGACGTCATCATCTGCTGCGGCCCTTGCTTTCGGTGCCGGTACGGTGGTCGATGCGCGGCAGATCACAGATGCCAAAGTCACAATCGGTGCAGGGGTCGTGATAACGGCTGCTTCCCTGACCGGGACCACAAAAACACGAAATAACGTGGACGCAATGGTCGATGATCTAGCTGCTGGCGTTATAGGAGTTGGTATTCCGATTGCAAACGCATTGATCGACAATGAATCCGAAGTGACGACCAAGGATGCCTCGTCATCCGATAAATCAATCTTCAATATCTCAGGCACTTTCCGTTTCAGCGCCAACAGCGACAGCGACGCGGACGCGATCATAGAATCTGAAGCATACGGATTGGGCGCGGCCTCGGTTGGGTCGGCGACTACCACCCTTTCAAGAAACGACGTTTTCGCATTTGTCGGCAAACATAACCAGATCGGCTCAGATACTGCGCGGACTGCCAAGGTCGAACTGCTCACTGACAATGCAATGAACCTTGATGCGGAAATGGAGATTACCGCAGCAGGTGCCGTAACCTCAATCCGAGGGAACGCTACGGTCAATGCCGGTGGGGCAGGTGCGGCCGATGGGTTGAACAAGGTTGGTATCGACGACAACTCGGAAGTCTACGCCACGGACGTAGAATTCTATGCCAAGGATGATGGTCTGGATATTCGGGCGCGGGCGGATTCCGACGTCGATTTTGCGCTCGGTGGGAATGTCGATGCCTACAGCATCGGGGACGTTCGCAGCGAAACACTCGTTTTCATCGGGGCTGATGCGCTGATTGATGCAGAAGAGAATGTGGATTTGTTCTCAAAACAGTTTGGCGTGAAAACGGATGTGGATGCGTTGACAGCAATTTTGGGTGCTTCAGGCAACCTGACATCCGATGCCACGGCCGACATCCGAGCCAATTCCAACATTACCGCCGAAAGTGGTGCGGTTGTAACCGGGCGGTTTATTGATGTCGTAGCCGAGACCCAGCAGTTCTCGGGCGACTATAGCCGGGTTGCGGAAACAGATGCGGAAACGGTAACCCAACTGGTCGCAACGGTCGTCGGCGAGACCTGTTCAGTGGTGGTCGAGATCTTCACATTCGGTTTGGCGGATGGGGATGAGGTCTGCGAACCCGTCATCGAGTTCGTTGAAGAAGTCATTCAGGCGGATTCCGATGCGTTCCGCCGCGGTTCCGAAGTTAAACAAAGCACGATTACCTGGAACGCGGACGTCAATGTCAGATCTGAACTGAATCCTTTCATCCACATTGATGAAAATGGCGTTGTGACCGGAAATGTAACCGGCGTCAGTGTTGATAACGCTGCTGAAACCGTCACTATCCCGGACATTCGGAATACTTCAACGGGTACGTTGCGCTTTAACGCAACCGGTGGGTCCAGCAAAATTCTAAGTACTGAGCCTGTTATTGTGAACCTTCTGAAATCCTACGAGTCGGTTACGATCATCAACGAGAGTGACTACGATCTTGTGATTCAAGGGATTTCTGTTTGGAATAAGAACCAAACAGTCAACGATATTTCGATCGACGTGGCGATTCAGACGGATTTTCCACAGCTTACGTCGGCCACTTTTGCGACGGCCTCGGATGGGTATCTGATCGAAACGAATTTTGATGATTCCGTCGTTGATATTTCCGCGACTGGAACCGGTGACATCCTGTTCAAAGGCGCGGATACAATTGTCACACAGACCGTTGGGGGCGTTGTTCTAGATCCGTTGCCTGCCTCGGTTGAAAACCCCGGAGGTACGACTAATGTGACCGCCGCAAATGGCGACATCCTCATGACTTCGGGCGATGATGCGACATTGCACACACGTCGTTTGAACTTGTTGGCGGTCAACGGGCAAATCGGTGAGACGAAAACCGTTGGAAATGGTCAGAACGCCGTGGATTTTGGCGCCATCCGGGTCGAGTTGATTCAGGCCACAGACGGCGCGACGCCGTTGGATGCCACTTTCCTGGCGGTGGCCTCCGGTGACATTGACGTCGAGATCACAGGCATTCAGCGCGACAGTCGCGATCTGTCCCTTTACATGGAAAAGGTTGAATCCACCTCGGGCGACGTGGACCTGACCTTCCTGCAACCGCTTAGCCAAACTTCGACAATTCAGTCGGTTGGTGTCACGCAGCGCGTTATCGACGTGGTCGGCGGCACAACGGTCACTTTTGATGCCACCACGCAGACGACCGATACCTTCACGTCGACAAACCATGGGTTCGAAAGTGGCGACCTGGTGGTTTACCGGGCGAATTACAGCGCCGGCACCCCGATCAATTTCCAACCGGGTCTAACAATTTCCAATGATGAAATCGACTTTGGCGTTGCCCATGGACTTTCCACAGGGCAGGCGGTGATCTATTCGGCTGACGCTAATTCCATGGACGCTTACCTGGGTACCGAGATTGGCGGACTGACCGATGGCGGAACGTATTTCGTCATCTCAACCGGAACAAACACCATCAAATTGGCGGTCAGCTACGACGACGCCATTTCTGGTTCGGGTGTGGAAATTACGCTGGATGCTGATACTGCGCAGTCCGCGCAAACGTTCTCGCCCAGTTCCATCACAACCGCTGCACCCAGCAGCGTGTTCGATCCGTCGACAGCTGTTTCAGCGGATTTGACCGTTTTGGAATTCAATCCGGAGTCAAATATTGGTGAATCGCCCGCGGTGGCTGTTTTCGCGCCCGGGATCGATGTGGAAATCGCGACAACGGAATTCACCTTCGATCCTGCAAATGCGGTTGATGCGGCTGATATCATCACGCTGACCGCGAACCATGGTTATGAAACCGGTGATGTTGTTGTTTACTCCACTGGCTCAACTGCTATTGGCGGGCTGACGTCTGGGGTTCGGTACTATGCGATTGTCGTGTCGGATACGACGCTGAAACTGGCCGCCAACCGGGGCGATGCGCTTGCGGGCACCGCGATTGATTTGAATGAAACGGTTGCGACGGGTACGGACCATATGCTCCAGAAACCTTCGCAGGATACCATTCGGTTTGCTCAAGCCCATGATTTCGCAAATGCCGAGGCTATTACCTATGACGCAAACGGCTTTGCGCCCGTCGGCTCGACAACGTCGAGCCTGATGGATGGCGGTGTCTACTATGCGATTGTCATAGACGCCAACACAATCCAGTTGGCGGTCGATGCCACGAATGCCGGGACGGGTACAGCGATTGCGCTGGATCCGGAAATCGGGTTCGGCTCTGGCCATAGCTTCACCGGGTCGGTCGGTGCGGGCGTGGTGTCTGACGGCATTGACTTCGGCGCAGCTCACAACCTGTCAACGGGCGATGCCGTTGTTTATTCGAACGGCGGCGGCGGTAATACAAGCGTCGGCGGTCTTGTCTCGGGTCAGACATATTATGTAATTTTCGTTGACAGCGACACGATCAAATTGGCGACGTCAAATGCTGACGCGACCAATGGAACCGCTATTGATCTAGACGAAAGCTCGGCTGCTGTCGTCGAGGGAGGAATGGCGGGCGGTTCCCACAGTTTGACTATCGTATCGTCGACCGCGCCCAATGCAATCACGACCTCAGGTGCCCACGGGTTCAGCACTGGTGATGTGGTCATTTACTCGCACGGCGGGGACACCGCGATCGGCGGTTTGGTCGACGGTGCATCGTATTACGTCATCGAGATCAGCAATACCGTTGTTCAACTGGCCGCAACGCTGGCCGATGCCAATCAGGGCAAAGCGATTGATCTGGACGAAATGGCCGCAACGGGAACAAATCATTCTCTGACCGCGCCGCAGACTGATCCTGCGGATATGATTACTTTTGCCTCAGCGCACGGGTTCACAAGCGGGCAGGCTGTGCAATACATCCGCACCGGCGGCAGCACGGATGTCGGCGGACTGAATAGTGACGGTACCGTAACCTATTACGTCATCGTGATCTCGGATACACAGATTCAGCTTGCGGCATCTCGGGCCGCGGCCACGGGGTTCAATATCGACGGAACGCCAGCAGGCGTCAATCCAATTGACCTTGATGGCACAGTTGCAAATGGATCTTCTCATACGATCGTCGCGGTTACGTCTGATCACTCTCTGACTCCTTCGGGCGATATTGGCGGTCTGGTCTCCGGTCAGACTTACGAAGTAGCCAACGTGACAAACGATACGTTCCAACTTGTTGTACAAGGCGGTTCGACACCGATTGCCTTGGACGAAACCCTTGCCCAAGGCACCGCACACACGTTGATTGGTGACAGCTATACCTCCTCAACGGTTCAGCGCAGCCAGATCACCTTTAGTTCCAGCGATGCGGACGCCGATATTCTTGCGTGGAAACCCGGCGACACTTCGGTAACCGGCATCAAGGCAGCGGGTGATATCTCTGTTTCGGTGGCGACATCGGGCGCTGGCAATGTGATGACCGATGTTTCTCTGACCGGGAACATTGACGGCAGCGACACCGGTCGGGTCGATATTCGTGTGACAGGTCTTATCGACGTTGACGAGGCATCGGGTGATTTCCGCATCGGTACGATCCGTACGCTGAACGGAGATATAACGCTGCGCTCGGTGACGGGGGACATTATTTCCGTGACCGGTGGGTCGCTGGATATCTATTCAGATACGCCCGGAATTGTCACGCTGATTTCGGACCTCGGAGCTGTGGGCGAGGCTTTGGATTCCCTGAAAGTGGATTCCGCATCTCTTGTCATTTCGTCTAAAAATTCGGTTTGGGTGGATGAAACCGACGGGAATATGAATGTCACATCGGCGATGTCCAGCGATGGCAACGTCACGCTTCGGGCGATTGACACAAACAGCGATATAGTCATCAACAAGATCGAAGCCCGCAAAGGTGTTGTCACGCTGACGGCCGAACGCAGCATTCTTGACCACGCCAATGATGCAGTGGTGGATATCGAAGCGAACACCATCGACCTTGAGGCGAAATCCGGGAGCATTGGCGTTGCTTCGAACGGGGTCGAGGTCGATTCCAGTTACACCAGCAGCGGATTGATCACTTTGGACGGGGTCACAGGCGCGAACATCGAAGAAGTTGCGGCGGCTCTGAATGCCGGTGCGATGGTCGTCTCTGCTGGCGTGTTGGCATTGAAGGTGCGCGACAGTTCCGCATCGGGCGAAGATTATGTCCAGGCCGGTTCTGACACGGTGTCGGGTTCATCCGGCGTAACGATCCAGGCTGGCGATAACCTGACTTTGGGTGCGAACGCGTCGATTACGTCATCGGCTGGCAACATCTCGTTGTTCGGCGATTTTGGGACGCCCGATCCCGATGGGGCGGGAACAATTATGTCACTGAACGGTATCGTCAGCGCTAATGGTACTGTTTCGATCCTGACCGGAGATGATGCGGATACCGTCACCGTAGCAGGAAGTGTCACTGGCGGTGGTGCAGTAATGCTGTCCACCGGAGAAGGCAATGATATTGTCACAGTCAGCCTCGGCGGGATTCTGAAATCGACAGGTGCCGCTCTGACATTCGATACAGGTGATGGTGCAGATGATGTGACTATCGCCGGGTCCGCAAACGGTGTTTCAGCCGTCGTGCAGATGAAGGATGGTAATGACGATCTGATCGTTTCCGGTAGCCTGGCGGCGACCGGAGGGCTCGCCCTGATCGCAATGGACGGACTTGGCGATAGCGGCGACGACACGGCAACCATTCAGGCCAACGCGTCGGTTACGGCGACAGGGGCACTGAACTTTGAATTCGGTAATGGCACAAACCTCTTGGATATTGATGGAACCGCAAGTGGGCAATCTGTCCTTGTCGCATCTGGGGCAGGCGTCGATACGGTTGATGTCGCGGGGAATTCGCTGACGACGACCAATGGTAACCTGATCATGTTGCTGGGCAGTGGCGCAGATGTGCTGACAGTGACCGGGCTGGTACAAGCCACTGGGGGCAAGATCGACATCAATACGGGGTCTGGTGTAGATACCGTAACGATCAGCGGTACCGTTGACGCGAGCGGCGATCTTATCCTGAAGACCGAAGGCGGCGATGATACGCTGGCCGTGCAAAGCACCGGTCTCATGGTGGGCGCCAATGTGGTGATCGATACAGGCGCGCAAAACGATACAGTCAGGGTTTTGGCTGGTGGGCTGGTTAATGCAGATACTGGCCGATTCGATCTGGACCTGCAGTCTGGTGCGGACGAGTTGACGGTAAACGGCGAACTGCGCGCTGTGACGGAGCTTGATATCACCAGCGGCATTGGAACCGACACCGTGTTCGTTGACGGTGAGCTTGATGCGCCAATGATAAATCTGGCGACAGGTGCGCAAAATGATCTTGTGACACTGGATGGTGCTGACCTCAACGGATCGGTTGATGTGTCGTTGGGCGATGGAAACGATACGTTCCGCGCGTTGCTTTTGCCGACGCCGACGGAAATCGCCATCGGTGACATTACCGTGGATGGTGGTGCTGGTTCGGATGACTATTACATCAGCCTGACTGGTATCTCCGATTATCGGATGACCATTGCAGATACCGGCGATCTGACCGCCGGTGTCGACGAGCTGGACGTTTTGCTGACCAACAACGCCGATATATTCTTGATCCGCGAAAACTTCATGGCGTTGCTGCAGGATGGTATGAGTGGCCTGAACAGCACCTATGAACGTATCGACTATGACGGCAACTTGAACGAACGGGTTCGTGTTCGCGCCTTTGACGGCGATGATGCGTTCTATGTCGATGATACGAGCGCCGTGTTTACAATAGATGGCGGTCTAGGGGCCGATGCTTTCCAGATCGGTCAGGTCTTCGGGCATGATCCGAATGTTGATGGAAACCTTGTGGGCGAAGACGCGATCGCAGTTCAGCCGCTGGATTCCGGCTTCCTGTCGCGTGGCATTTCCCTGCCGATGGTCATCTACGGTGGCGAAGGTAATGACGATTTCTCGGTCTTCTCGAACAAGGCGGACCTTCGCCTTGAAGGCGAAGGCGGTGACGACAATTTCGTGGTGCGTGCCTTCGTTCTGGGGACTGACATAACCGAAATCGACGGCGGTGTCGGGTCAGACTTTATCCAGTACAACATCAATTCCCCGGTTTCGATCGAGGGCGGCGATGGCACTGATCAGGTGATCGTTGTTGGCACCAATCAGCCTGATAACTTCCTGATCACGCGCGACGGTATCTTTGGAGCAGGTCTGAGTGTTACATTCTCGGGCGTAGAAGTAGCCAAGGTCGACGGGCTTGAAGGCGATGACAAGTTCTTTATCCAAAGTACCAATAAGGACGTGCTGACTATTGCCGTTGGCGGGCTTGGATCAGATACGTTTAACGTGACCGGAGATATTACCGGAACCATCCAGGCCTCGGAACTTGACGGTGCCAGATCTTCGGTGAACCACGGGTTCAATACCACGGATATGGCATATTCGGATGCAGGGGCTGTCGGTATTGATCTGACCGTTGCAAATGCGGTCGATAACCCGATTACAGTGACGAAAACTGGCGCGGATACATCCGTATTTGAGGACGATGCACTTAGCATAGACAGCTATGATATCTCGCTAACCTCAGCATCCAGCGAAATCGTCTATGTCACAATTTCCGCCAGCCTCGCCTCGTCAACAGTCAAGGGCAAAGACCTGTTTTTGACATTCGATAGCGCAGCGGGAACCATCACGAATGATGGCCCGGACTGGGCTGCCTTGGGCTTTGCCGCTGGTCAAACTATTGAAGTAGTTTCGGGCACGAATGCAGGAAATTATCAGATCGCTTCGCTGTCAGGAACCGTCTTGACAGTCGTGTCCGGGACACTGACCGATATCACCGAAACAAGCGATGTTATTGGGACGAAAGTCGAAGACGAGGGGTCCCAGACGATCGAAGTCAGCACGGATGGCGGAAGTACTTGGGCGCGGGCTTCGATTCTTGAATTCGCGGCAGGCGAAACCGGACCGAAATCCGTCATAGTACGGGCTATGTCCGACATCGTGCAGGAAGGTTTGACTTCGGTCTTCATCGCGCATGATGCGCAATCCGCAGACGCAAAATTCGACGATGCGGCGATTTCCAGCATCGAGGTTCTTGTCAGGGACGACGATGTCGGCGGCGTGCAGATCGTCGAAACAGACGGCGGGACGCATGTTCTGGAAGGCGTGGACGGAGTTAATGACAGCTACACAATTCGGTTGACCAAAGCGCCGACCGCTGACGTGACCGTTGTTGTGGCTGAAGAGCCCGGCTTTGATGGCTATCTGGAGTTCTCGCTGGACGGGGCGACGTGGAACACGACATTGAATGTCGATTTCGATGAAACCGACTGGCAAACGGACAAGACGGTCTTTGTACGCGCGACCCTGGATTCGGATGTCGAAGATGACCGCAGGATTTATGTGCAGCATTCTATTGTCAGCACTGATACACTGTTTAACGGTGCAGATACGCCTGAAGTGGTCGTCTTGGCACAGGATGATGACAAGGCGGGACTTTTCGTTTCACAAACCGATGGCGACACACGCCTGATTATTGGCGACAGCGCCGCGACCGATCGCGACGACATCTATACGATCCGACTGACGCAAGCTCCGACAGAGTCCGTTTCGGTGCAACTGCTGCTGGGCGGAAAAGTCGACATCGTTTCCGCTTCGACCGTTGATTTGACAGATGACCGGCTGGTCGACGAGTTTACGACGGACGCAGATGGAAACCAGATTGCCGTCAAGGCGATCGTCTTTACCGCCGACAATTGGGATGTAGGGGTCGAGATCAAGCTGTCCGGCAACCTGGATGCGAATGGGACAATCTCGGATACGGCGGCCGGCCAAAACCTGCACCTTGCAAATGCAATCGAAGGGCAGATTGATATCATCGGCGGCGTCGAATTCGGCTCGGATTTCTCGCTGACCGAAGCAGTGGTACTGCCCTATGAAGATGCGGGTGGAATCCCCGCGGGCGATACCGATAGTTCGACGACCGGCAGCGATGAAACTGAAAGCATTGATGCGATCAACCTGTATGACGACAGTTCGGATGAAGATCAGACGGGTTATCTGAAAGGGCTTGATGCAGTCCTATCCAGCAACCTGACTTTCAGCAACACGACGCCCGAGATCGAAAAAGAACGGTCCTCGCTGACGGGTCTGGATATGCGTTTTGGGATCAGCTTCCGTGATATTGAGATCGCCGAGGTTCTGCTGGGTGATGGCAACGACATGTTCCTGGTGGATGGCCGACATCAGGCGGATGGCGATCATGGCGGCGTGATCGTCGTCCATGGCGCAGGCGGTGGCGACACCATCACTGTTCGGGACGGCACAAGCCCGACGGATGGATCGGATGCACGCGTTGTCATCTTTGGCGATACATCAGAAGACGCCGAACGCTATGATGCGACGCGCGGCGTGCCTTCGGATGACGCAATCGGCTTTGTCAATCCCGGCAATGACACGATCGACGCGTCTGGCGCAACTTTCACGGTCGCCATTGATGGCGGCGACGGAGACGACATTCTGACCGGCAGCTCGGTTGGCGATCACATCGCCGGCGGACGCGGCAATGACACGATCACCGCCGGAGATGGCGCAGACCATATCTACGGCGACAACGCGTTCAACTTTGCAACCTACGCGCGCGATCTCACGGTGGTCAATCTGGACGAAGCCGGCAATGACGAAATCGACGGCGGCGAAGGTGCCAACATTGTTTTCGGCGATATGGGTCAGATTGATCAGCTTGCAGGCACTGTCAGACTTGACACCACGGCCGAAGTCATCGCCGTTTTGACAACAGTTCCCGCCCTTGGCGGCGTTGATCGCATCCGTACCGGCAACGACGATGATATTGTTTTGGGCGGCAATGCCGGGGACGAGATCGATGTCTCCGAAGGCAATGACATCGTTCTGGGCGATCATGGCGTATTGACCGGGGAAACAACCGGTTGGACGGCGATATATGCGACCGATGACGCAGAAGGCGGTCGCGATAGCGTTCTGCTGGGCGGCGGCAACGATATCGCCATCGGCGGCGCTGAGATGGATCTGGTATTCGGAGAGGCCGGAAATGATCTGATCTTTGGTGACTTTGGTCGCCTGGACGCGACGCCAGACAATTACATCACAGGCGATGCTCTGCCGCTTGATACGAAAACGCCGACGTTTGAGTTTACGTCGATCTTTACAACGGAAATGTCCGGAGCGGGCGATATCCTGTTTGGTGACGGATCGCCGGCATATGATGGTCTTGTTTTGCTTCCCGGGGAGGGTGATGGCGACGACATCATTCTGGGTGGCCAGGGCGGTGACGTTATTCACGGCGGCTATGGCAATGACGATCTGATCGGCGGGCATAACGTTGCCGGCGGTCATGACGGCGGGGACCGGATTGATGGCGGCGGCGGCGCCGATGCGATTGCCGGTGACAACGCTGAAATCACCCGCAAGGCAGATGCGATTTCTCCCCGGTTCCGTGAATTGACCAACACCGGCGAAATCTACGGTGAGGACGGAGACGAAGATGGCCGCGTGTTGGTAGAAACAACGTATCAGGCCAATCCCGACGGCATCAGTGAACAGACGATCCTGATCCTTGACGCTGCCGCATCGGCTATGGGTAGCGTGGCGCTTTATGGCGATGATTTCATCGCCGGTGGCGCGGATGACGACACTATTTTTGGCCAGTTCGGAAATGACACGATTCAGGGTGATGGCGGTATTGGCGGCGTTTCTGTGAACAACGGCACAGCGATCAATGAAATGAGCGTGCTGATCCCAACGGACAATCTTGATGATATCGCCGCAGGTTTCACTGCTGGAGCAGAGCGTGATGGATCCGTTTTGGATGGTGTTGATGAGACGACCGGTTTGCTGAACATTGATACCTCTTTCGAGGTCAACGCTGCCATGAACGCAGCCAACGACGGCGATGACTACATCGAGGGGAACGCAGGCGAGGATGTGATCTTTGGCAATCTGGGCCGCGATGACATCATCGGCGGGTCATCGGATTTGTATGGTCTGACCGATCCCGCGGAACGCCCCGATGGCAATGATTTCATCTTTGGCGGCGCTGGAACGCAGATTGATCGCGACAGCACGAACGATCTGTCAAACGCTCAGATCCATGGCCGCGACAGCGATGTGATCGTTGGCGACAACGGCAATATCTATCGCTTGGTCGAAGACACAACTGAAAATGGTCCCAATGCGCCAGCTACGGCAGAGTATCTGACCTTTGCCTATGATACGTATGGCGAGACCACTCGGTTGCTGCCCCGCGCGGTTGAATTCCTCGACTATACCGAAGGTGATCCATCTGCATCCGGTACAATCGGCGGGAATGACGAAATTCACGGCGAAGACGGAGATGACACAGCCTATGGCATGTCGGGCAACGATGTCCTGTTCGGGGAACGTCAGAATGACGATCTGATAGGCGGCACCGGCAATGACTGGATATCCGGTGGTGCCGGTGTGGACGGGGTGATCGGTGATGACGGTCGGATTTACACTTCGCGCAATGGAACGGCCGAGGATCTGTACGGGATTTCGGCAACCAGTGAAGAAGTGATCTCGACCCGGCAGAACGGCCAATATGCAGTGATCAACGTCACGGGTGAGTTGAACAAAAGCGTCAACATCACCCCGTTCGAACCGACAACTATCGACGACAGCTTTGACGACATCATATTCGGTGGTCTGGGCGATGATTTCCTGCACGGGGCTGCAGGCGATGATGCCATATCGGGTGCCGAAGCCATCGACGTTGGCTATGCCATTGACAGAGCAGGGACGGTTTATGCCACCGGATATCTGCGGCCGTATGCGCCAGGGGATATTCTGGACTACGGCGTCAAAGCCACGGGTGACATAGAGTTCTGGTTGTTTGACGAAAACAACCCGCTGGTCAAAATTACGTTGCAAGTCGACGGCGCAGATGTCGAGTTCTTCCTGAACAACAACGCGTTGGAAGGGCCGGAAGACCCTCGTTCTTTGGTTGATGCAACCGTATATACCGACGGTGACGATCGCATCTTTGGCGATCTGGGCAATGACTGGCTTGTTGGCGGCACTGGGCGCGATAACCTTTATGGTGGACGTGGCGGCGATTTGTTGAATGTGGATGATGACCTGACCTCGGGCACGAACGGGGACAATCAGGCCACTGATACAAGCCCGGGCTATGAAGATCGCGCATTTGGGGGTGCAGGTCAGGACATTCTGATCGGAAATACCGGGGGTGACCGTCTGATAGACTGGTCGGGTGAATTCAACAGCTACTTCCTGCCGTTCAGCGCGTATGGCGAGCCGACGGTGTCGCGTTTGCTGTCACCGGAACTGCCTGACTTCCTTTACGCCCTGTCCGAAGCCGACGGTGCGGACCAAACATTGGGAACCGGCAATCGCAATGGAGAGCCATTTGGCGAGTTGGGTTTGGTGACCCAGAAAGATGCGGATTGGAACAATCAAACCGGTGCACCGGTCGATCCACAGCCAGGTACAGGAAACGCTCCGCGTGACGTGAACGTTACGGCCGCTGCAGGCGGGTTCAACGATCTGACCAGTCCGAACGTCAGTGGCGACTTTGGTGCGGTTGCAATGCCGCTGACAGCGTTTGCCATGGGAACTGGCGGTGACACAGTTTCGCAGTCCGAGGCAGAAGCGGCCTTTGAAGATGCTGTGAACTGGTGGTCGACCTATGATCCATCGGTTGCCGCATTGCTTCGAACCGTCGATGTCGTAGTCGCAGACCTTGACGGTCTGACGCTTGCGCAGGCGTCAGATGGCGTTATCACCGTGGATGCGGATGCTGCCGGACATGGCTGGTTCTTCGATGCCACACCGGACACGGATGATGACCTGACCGACGATGAGATGGATCTGTTCTCGGCGATGGTGCATGAAATCGGTCATTTGCTGGGATACGAACATGGCGATAGCCAAGTCATGGAAGAAGTTCTGTTTACCGGTGTTCGAACGGCCACTGAAGAAACCGAGATCATGAGCGCTCAGATCCTGCCATTCTCAACACCGGCCGAGGGTAATTCCAGGGCGCCAAAAGGTATGATCGACCAGACCCCCGCGCTGTCTCGCGGGCCAATGGTCACGCAGGCAAAATTGGGGAATGTAAGTTTCTTGATGGATGGCGATACCGGTGACCTTGTGCCCGATTTTGACCTGTACGACCCGCATGAGCGCAGAAGCACATTCGAGTTTGATGCAGTGTCCGGATTGTTGGTTAAGTCAGGTTGATGGTTCGGTAAGTGTAGAGCTGCCCGGTGTACTTCTACTGGATGTGTCGCAAACTTTTGGAATGGCCAAACAAGAGACTTATCGGACACACTCATCCTGCGATCTCGGCAAATAGCCGTAAACGAGATGTCGTAGGGTCTTGTCAGAAAAACTTTGCTTGAGCGGGGCAGGGCGGTTGCGTAGCTTTTGTCCATGACCAAACCTGCCTCTTTCAAATACTTTGAAACCAGTCCCGAGATCATCCGCCTTGCGGTGATGCTGTATATTCGGTTTCAACTCTCGCTTGGGAAAGTCGAAGACCTGCTGCACGAGCGTGGCATCGACGTGAGCCATGAAACTGTCCGATATTGGAGGAACAGGTTTGGCCCGATGTTTGCCTCCGAGATCAGACGGAAGCGAGTCCAGCAACTGCGCGCGTTCTCTAAATGGAAGTGGCACGTGGACGAGGTTTTCGTAAAGGTAAATGGCAAGCGGCATTATCTTTGGCGGGCCGTTGATCACGAAGGTGAGGTGCTGGAAGCCGTTGTCACAAAACGCCGAAACAAGGCTGCAGCACTGAAATTCCTCAAGAAATTGATGAAGCGGACCGTTTGCACCGAAGAGATCGTCACAGATCGCTTCGCTTCCTACAAGGCTGCGCTCACAGAAATGGGCGCGCTCGAAAAACAAAAGACGGGCAGGTGGTTCAACAACCGCGTCGAGAATTCACACCTCCCATTCCGACGACGCGAGCGCGCCATGCAACGTTTCCGGCGTATGCGAAGTCTGCAGAAATTCGCCGCCGTTCATTCTTCCGTCTACAACCACTTCAATTAGGAAAGATCGCTCGCCAGCAGAGATACCTTCAAGTTGACACGCACCGCCGCTCTCGCCGAGTGGCGTCAACTTTGTTCCAGATAGGTTCCCGGTTTACGCAGTCAACTGAGACTGGTTCGAATTCGTCTGACAGCACCGCCACCCTGCCTAGAAATCCAGACCCAGGTCGATTGTCCGGTAGGAATGCGTCAGCGCCCCCGACGAGATGTAATCAACGCCCGTCGCTGCGATGGCCGCAACGGTTTTGCGCGTGACGTTGCCCGAGGCTTCGGTCGTCATCCGCCCGCCGACCATTGCAACGGCCTCGGCAAGGGTGTCTGGGGCCATATTGTCCAGCAAGACAACATCCGCGCCGCCGACTTCAAGTACTTCGGCCAGTTGGTCCACACGGTCAACTTCGATCTCAACCTTCATCATGTGCGAGGCGCGTGCCTTGGTCGCTTCGAGGACGGCCCGAACTCCGCCTGCGGCTGCGATGTGGTTGTCCTTGATCAGAATGGCGTCAGACAATGAGAACCTGTGATTATACCCGCCGCCATGCAGTACGGCCTGTTTCTCGACGATGCGCAGGCCGGGCGTTGTTTTGCGTGTGCAGGTAACACGCGCATTGGTGCCTTTGGTCTCGGCAACCAAATCCGCAGTAGCTGTCGCAACACCTGTCAGGCGGCCTGCGAAGTTCAATGCCACACGTTCACCTGACAGGATCGAGGCAGCGCGGCCGCGAATCTCCATCAGGGTTTCTCCTTTCGCGCAGCGTTGGCCGTCCTGCGCGTGTCTAACGATCTGCAGCGTCGGATCGACCAAGCGAAAGGCGAGTTCTGCGACCTGCATACCCGAAACAACGGCGTCCTCGCGCGTGTTCAAACGCGCGGCATATGTCGTCTCGGGCGGAATTACGGTCAGCGAAGTTATATCGCCATTCGACCCGAGATCCTCCATCAACGCAGAGCGGATGAGCGGTTCGAGAATCAGGTCGGGCAGGGCGGGAACAGTCATGCGGATTCCTTTGTGTATTTGTCTCGCAGCGCGATCGCCTGGCCTAGCGTCAAAAATGATCGCTGTCCGGGTGCAGTGGAAGCCTGCGGAAAGTCAGAACGGTAGTGTGCGCCGCGGCTTTCTTCACGCATCAGTGCCGCGGCGGTGATGACGGTCGCGGTTGCCGTCATATTCAAAAATGCAGGCGAATGAGAATTCCGCGCCTCAAGTGCCGCGATGTCGCTCAAAGCCTGAGTCAGACCAGTTTCTGTGCGCACAACGCCAACAAGATCCGTCATGACATTTCGCAGGGTCTGAACGTCTTGAGCGTCCACGCTCTGGCTTGGCCCGGCTGAAAAGGTCAGTTCGATGTTCTGCGCAGAATCGACAGGCACAACACGCGCAATGTCATGTGAGCAGGCGCGCGCGAACACCAGCGCCTCTAACAGCCCGTTGGATGCCAGCCGATTTGCCCCATGCAGTCCGGTTGAGGCAGCCTCGCCGCAGACCCACAAACCGTTCAGAGAACTGCGTCCAGACAAGTCCACCGCGACGCCGCCCATGTGATAGTGGGCCGCTGCCGTAACCGGGATGGGAGATTTGGACGGGTCGACGCCGTTTCTGAGGCATGCTTCGGTCACAGAGGGGAATTGATCGGCAATAGCCGCGCCAATGGCTTGCCGGGTATCCAGTGCGGGCCGAAGACCCGACTTCATTTGCAGATATACAGCGCGGGCAACGACGTCTCGGGGGGCAAGCTCTGCGTCCGGGTGTAGGTTCTTCATGAAGCGCTGCCCGTTGGAATTGACCAACGTTGCACCTTCCCCGCGCAAGGCTTCTGTGGCCAAAGGGGTTGGGTCTTCGCCTACATTGATAGCCGTGGGGTGGAACTGTACGAACTCGGCATCCGCGATACGCGCACCGGCGCGTGCGGCCATGCCGATCCCTTGACCCCGGATGCGAGCAGGGTTGGTTGTCTGGGCATAAAGCCCGGCAGACCCGCCTGTTGCTAGAACATAGGCTGACCCGCGCAGCACCAATGGCTGTACGCTGGGTTCTTCTGCCGGGGTCAATAACACGCCGCTGACTTGTGTCCCGTCGCTGTCCAGACCAACCGCCTGCACACCTTCGATCACCTGTATGGATGGCGTCTGACGTAGCTCTGCAATCAGGGCGCGCATGATTTCCGTACCTGCCTGATCACCTTTGACCCGCACGACCCGGGCGGCAGAGTGGGCCGCCTCGCGGGATTGGATGAATCCTCCGTCCGCGGTCCGGTCGAACCCCGTGCCAAGATCAGAAAGGTCAAGGATGTGGTCCGGGGCAGCGCGTGTAACGAAATCCGCGACCTCGCGCATCACAGACCCTGCACCAGCGCGCATCGTGTCCTCTGCATGCGCTTCGGGGCTATCGGATGCGGCCATCGCCGCGGCGACCCCGCCCTGTGCCCAAGCCGAGCTTGCACCGGAACCAAGTGGTTCTGGAGAGATCATGACAACCGGGCGCGGAGCCAGTTTGAGCGCGGCGTACACCGCAGCCAGCCCCGCGCCGATAATAACCACGCGCTTGGTGGTGACGTGTTGCATCCGTCCGGTCAAATACCCAGCTTGCGCGACAGATCAATCATCCGTTGAACCGCCAGTCGGGCCTTGTCTGCTACGTCCGCATCGACCTCAACCTGACCAGTCATGGTATCCAGCGCGTACAGAACTTTTTCCAGCGTGATCTTTTTCATGTAGGGGCACATGTTGCAGGGGCCGACGAATTCGACCTCGGGCAACTCGTCCGCAATGTTCGACGCCATCGAACATTCGGTGATCAGCAACGCTTTTTCAGGCTTTTCGTCGGTCACATACTTGATGATACCGCTGGTCGAGCCAGAAAAATCCGCCTCGGCCACAACGTCCGGCGGACATTCGGGATGCGCAATCAGGCGCGTGCCGGGGTTCCACTCGCGGAAGTCGCGCAGGTCGCTGGCGCTGTATTGTTCGTGAACGATGCACGAGCCTTCCCACCAGACCACGTTCTTTTGCGGAACGTCCCTTGCCACGTTTTGCGCAAGGTACTGATCCGGGGTCATAATGATCGTGTCACTGTCCAGTGCTGCGACGATCTGAGCCGCGTTTGACGAGGTGCAGCAGATGTCCGAAGCAGCTTTGACCTCGGCCGTTGTGTTCACGTATGACACCACGGGGGCACCGGGATAGCGGCGTCGCATTTCCGCAATGCCTTCTGCCGTTATGGATTCAGCCAGCGAGCATCCCGCGTCCATATCTGGCATGAGAACGGTCTTTTGAGGGCTGAGGATTTTGGATGTCTCAGCCATGAAATGCACGCCGCATTGCACGATCACATCCGCTTCGACCTCTGTGGCCTTGATCGCCAGTTGCAGGCTGTCGCCGCCAAAGTCGGAAATACCGTGGTATATTTCGGGCGTCATGTAGTTGTGACCCAGAATGACGGCATTGCGCTCGGCCTTCAGGTCATTGATCGCCTTGACGTAGGGCGCGTAGATAGCCCAGTCCACTGGCGAGACAACACGCGACATGCGTGCGTAGATGTCCTCCATGCTGGCGGCCAGTTCCGGCGAAGGGCTGAGGTCGTATTTATCGGAAAGATGCGCACGCTGCGCGGGTAGGTCGAACACGGGTCTGCATATCTGCCTGGTTTACACTCGCGGCATTGAATATGAGATTTGATCAGGATTGACCACCACCCAGCGGGGAAGAATGTTCCAAATTTCCCACCTTGGGGGGAACTATATTGTTTTTGTGGCTGAATTTTCTGACTTGGCAGCCCCGAGCGCGCAAATTTTTCATAAATCCGGATGCAATCCGAGCTTTGTCGCAAGAATGGCGCATTGCTGCCACATCGGGTGGCCAATACCTGATCCCAATCAGGGCTGGTCGGTATCGTGCAGACAGCTTTTTTCGATGTGTCACAAGGGTGACTACGGGCTGAAAACTGGTACTTGCCGATTAGCGAAGTGCTGTAGATAGGGTATCAAGGGCAGCGACCCAAAGAGAAAAAACCAAAGCGACGTGTTCTATAAAAAGCGATCCCATCGCAGAAAATCGAGCAGGACAGTTCGCGTTCGGAGGTTAAATGTTATTGTCTGTTGTCGTTCCTTGCATGAACGAAGAGGACTCTGTTCCGATGCTGGTCGAGCGTCTGGTCTCGGCAACTGATCCTTGGTCGGCCGACTGCGAGATAGTTCTGGTGGATGACGGCTCCTCGGATGCGACGTGGGGCGAAATCTGCAAACAGAACGAAAAGCACACATGCGTCAAAGGCATTAAACTGTCCACGAACCGAGGGCATCAGGTCGCTTTGACGGCGGGTCTGATGGCGGCTCAGGGTCAGCGGATTTTTATGCTGGATGCTGACTTGCAGGATCCGCCCGAACTGGTGTCGGATATGATGGCCATGATGGACCGCGGTTATGACGTAGTGTACGGCCGCAGAAGCGAGAGAAAGGGCGAGAGCTGGTTCAAGAAGATGACCGCTCATGGGTTCTACAGGGTGTTGAACCGTTTGTCCGACGTGCCGATTCCAAATGATACCGGCGATTTCCGCCTTGTCAGCCGCCGTGCCTTGGATGCAGTTCTGGACATGCCCGAGCGATCGCGTTTCATACGCGGCATGTTTGCTTGGGCGGGTTTCAAGCAGATCGGCATAGAATACGTAAGAGATCCGCGAGTTGCGGGTGAGACGAAGTACCCTTTGTCAAAGATGATCCGGCTGGCTTTCGACGCGTTGTCCAGTTTTTCGATCAAGCCGCTGCAGATGGCCACACGTTTGGCATTCCTGACGCTGCTTGTCGCTGCGCTGATGGCGGTCTACGTCTTTTGGTCCCTTATCCTTTATAGCACTGTGGCTGGTTGGGCTTCGACCGTTCTGGTCATCAGCTTCTTTTCTGGCATTCAGTTGCTGACGCTGGGCATTATCGGAGAATACCTTGGACGGCTTTACGTCGAGGCAAAGGGGCGGCCTCTTTTCTTTGTGGACGAACAAGTTGGCAATGGTGTCGAAACTCTTTCCGAAAAAGCTCAGAAGCCGTCATGAGTGAACGCAAACGCATATTTCGGTTTGCTGTGGTCGGAACCGGTGTCGCCGCATATTACTTTGTCGCGTATCTGGGGCTGCTCCAGGTATTCAGTTCCCCTTGGATCGCAAACCTGTTGGCATTCGGGTCCGCTATCCTCATTCAGTATGTTGGTCAAACCGCTTGGACGTTTGACAAACCCGTGGTGGCGCCCGGCCAGTTTGGGCGCTTTCTGTGCATGATCGCCATCGGCCTTGTCGTCTCATCAATGATAACAGGTGTCCTTGCCCCCAGACTGGCCCTTGCCGAACCGGTCGCCGCCGGTCTGGTTGTTGTCATTCTTCCCATCATAAACTTCGTGATCCTGCGGTTGTGGGTCTACCGCGAAGAAACCTCAATTTAGAGAGTGACCATGTCGCATATCTATTCAAACGAGTTCTTTGATTACATTGATCGCGGCGCAAGGCGGTCTGCCATTCAGTTAATCGACTGCCTGCAATCCTGGATCAAGCCAAGCAGTATTGTGGATTTTGGCTGCGGCCGAGGTGTGTGGCTGTCGGAATGGGCGGCAGCCGGGTGCCCTGACGTGGCAGGCGTGGACGGAGACTATGTCGATCGAGAAACTCTTGCTATTCCAAAGGATTGCTTTTTTGGCAGAGACCTAAGCCACCCGGTCGATCTTGGGCGGAAGTTCGGTTTGGCGCAATCCCTTGAGGTTGGAGAGCATCTTCCCAACGAAGCGTCCGCCAGCTTGGTGCAAAGCCTGACGGCCCACAGCGATCTGGTTCTGTTTTCAGCGGCGGTTCCGGGGCAGGGCGGCGAGTTTCACATTAACGAACAACCCCTGTCTTTCTGGCAGGGTCTTTTTGCGGAACAAGGTTTCACGGCATACGACTGTATTCGCCCCATTCTGTTCAGTGATGCATCAATCGAACCTTGGTACCGCTACAACAGCGTTCTCTACGCGAATGATGCAGGCGCCGCGACACTTCCCGCAGATGTTCTGGAAACCAAGGTGGAACCTGGCGGACTAAAGGAAGTGGGCACGCTCCGCTGGAATATACGCAAATTCATCGTCCGAAGACTGCCTCAGGCAACTGTCACGAAAATCGCCCAGGCGCGCGCATCCGTTATTGCGCGCTCACACCGGAGCCAATGATGAACGCAAAAACTTTGTGGCAGGATGTGTTCCGCCTGTGGGTGATTTGTTTCGCGGTCTCGCTGGTGATTTACGCCCCGTTGCTTTTCGATCCTTTGGTCCGGCATGATGATTTTCCGGCACTTTTGGGCCATAAGCGCATAGCTTATTTTAAAGCGTTGGACGAGGGGCGGTGGCTGAACTACTGGTGGCAGTTCCGACCGATTTTCTGGCCCTCTCAGGTCAATTTTGTGTTGTACATACTCGCGTGGTCGATTTTTTCCGCCTCGTCATCCGTTATTGTGCTGGGACGAGATGCGCCGGTTTGGTTCAAGGGCTTTTTTGCCTTGTTTGTCGTGTTGTCGATCCCTGCGTTCAAGATCATGTTGTGGTTCAATACGCTTTTGCTGGGTGTTTGGGTTATTACGATCTTCGCTCTGTTGGTCGTTTTCCTGCCGCACAGGGCTTCGCTTGAGCTGTTGTTCGTAGGGGTGCCGCTGTCCTTTATGGCGTACACCACATATCCGTTCCTTTTGATGACCTTGGTGGTGATGTCTCACAAGGCGCCGCAAACCTACAAGAGCCTCGCGACTACACTGGCTGTGTTCTTTGCAAGCCTCGCGGTCGCCTTATTGTCCGTCTATAGCCTGAATTATTTCTATCACGGGGTTTTTGGCATTCCGATTGCCGAATGGCGAACGCCTACTGAGGTCAAAACCATTGAGGATTTGATCGCTAATCTGGGCAAGCTGAAACTATACCTTCATGACACGGTCAAACAATTTGGCGCAGGTGTCGAGCGTAACGGCGGCATACTTCTTGTACTTGTCGCGATTGCGTGGGGAATCCTGTTTAGCCAGCAACCGTTTGTCGCTATTTCCATTCTGGCCGCTGTGCTGGCAGGGCTTGCGCCCTTGCTCGCCAAATCAGTGATGTCCGGCGTTCTCGTTCCGGTTCGAGCCTTTGGTTGGATCTGGCTTTTGTTCGGGCTTACGTTCACTCTCGCGACACTCAACTTGTCCAAGACGCCAGGCAGGATGGCAAGTATCGCGCGCATCGCCATTTTGTGTATTATGATGTTGAAGCTATCCCATTTCGTCAAATTGACATATATTGTGATACCGCCTTGGCAACAGACCACGCGCGCAATCGCGGCAGAGATACCCGAGGGCACCGAGACCATTCATATCTATGGTCACTACTCGGGATTGAATGGTGCTTACCGGGCCGGCATTCAACATTTCAGGGGATTGCGCCTGCGCTTGACTTACCTCACCGGCGCAGAGGTTTTTGCCTGCCAGGAAACGCCCGAGTCGTGTGAGGATGTAGATCCCCCGTTCCAGCCGCGCACGTGGACTCATGTTCCGATTGTCGAAACTATTGGTAAACAAGCCTTTATTCTGCTTCCGCCCGCGCCAATGGGACCCTAGTATCGCATTTTCACGTCGCTAGAGACCCCAGAGAAGGCCGTGGTGAAGTGTTCGTGATGGTCAAAGCTGGGTCGAGAAAAAGAAATTTGTAACAACTAAAAGATGGTTTTATGAACGAGGTTCAGTTGGGCATTAAAAGCACCTGCGGGACGTTCCGCAAATGACCAAAGGCAGCAGGCATCATGATTGATCTGAGTAAATTGGAACCTTTGCGTAAAAGCCGCAACTATCTCATATTTCAGCACCCCAAGCATCAAGACGCGTTACTGAAGGTCAGAGTTGACATACCAGTGCGCAACCACGTCATCCCCCGGTATGCCGAGAGACGTTATGGAAACCTGCGACAGTGGAACCGCGAAGCCAATGAATACCTTGCCGCGCTACATCGCGGCTGCCCAGAGATAGAGCGTCTTGCGCGGTTCATGGGCTATGCTTCGACCTCGCATGGGCCAGCGATTGTGGTTGAAAAACTAACAGGTCCGAACGGCGACCTCGCGCCGACCGTTCAATCCGAGAAGGTGGCGTTGAAGGGCAATCCCGAGGGTTTAAAACGTCTACACGTTGAACTTATGGAGCTGTTTGACGATCTTGAAAAAGGCCGGATCATCGTCGGCGACATGGGCCTTGAAAACGTCGTGCGTGCGCAGGAACGCGGCGGTAAGTTGGTCGTTATTGATGGGGTGGGTGAACGTGTGTTGTTCCCGCTGGCCTTGGTCAGTGACTGGGCCTTCCGCTTGTCAATTAAGCGTCGTCGCGACCGTTTGGGCCGGGGGTTTGGTGTTTGACCTCGCCCACACTGGTCTGATCCAAGACAGACTATAGGGGCGCGTTTTCGACTTTCTGATCGTTTTCCTGTTAAGTCAGCGGCATGCATACCAAAGATAAGACCCAGATCGGATTTCTTCTGTTTGACGGCTTCCCAATGGCGTGCCTCACCTCGGTGATTGAGCCGCTGCGTGCAGCCAATGAAATCGCCGGGCAAGAGGCTTTCTGTTGGATTTTGCTATCTGAGCGGGGCGAAAAGGTGCAGTCAAGCGCCGGGGTTGGCTTCGAGGCCGAACGCGCCCTGACGGATTGCAAGGATATCGACATCCTCTTTTTGCTCAGCAGCCCGACATCTCGTTTCGATGACATTCGCCTTGGAAACGGTGCGCTGCGCAATCTTGGGCGTCACGGAACTGTTTTGGGTGGGATCAGCGGCGGAGTTTTCCCTTTGGTCCGGTCAGGAGCTATGGCCGGGCAGCCTGTCTCGGTGCACTGGTGCTATGAAGCTGCGTTTGAAGCTGAGTTTCCAGAGGTTGACAGTCGTAGCGAAGTTATCGTCCGAACGCAGACACGCTGCACTGCGGCTGGTGCCGCTGCGGGCTTTGATTTGGCGCTTCACCTGATCCAGGATCGACTGGGTGCGGATACGGCGCATGAGGTGGCGTGCTGGTTCCAGCACCCGATGATGCGTGGGGCAGGGGTGCGCCAGCAAGTACCCTACGCCACAGCGCCGGAAACTGGCGATAGGTTTCCGGCGTTGGTTGCACGGTGTATTGAGTTGTTCGAGGGACACATGAGCCAGCCGATTTCGATCGCGAAAGTCGCTGAGCACATGGGTGTTACCCCTCGGCAGATCGAACGTGCATTCAAGCAGGCGACGGGCCAGAGCCCCAGCCACTACTACCGCTCTATGCGCATGAAGGCCGCGCGCCAGATGGTTGTCTACACCAAGGACCCGATCTCGGAAATTGCGGCCGCCATAGGCTATGGGTCCGTTGCACCCATGGTCACTCATTACCGATCAGCCTTCGGCCTCAGCCCCAGCGAGGATCGGCGCAGGATCAACCGATTCAGGGTCGAGGACAACGCGCCGCTGCCCTCGGTCTGATTGGCTTAGTGGGCTGATCTCATAGCCGCGATGATCGCATGATGCAGTGACCCGGCCGAGGATCTGGGACCATAAAGACTGACGTGGTCGGTGCTGCGGCACAGGATGAAACACCCGATATGGTGAATTAAACTGCGCGCAGCGTGGCCGGCCTGAAACTGGCGCAGGTCCAATTGGCACAGCAGTTCCAGAACCGCATTGATCCCATCGCCGCGCAAATCGAACCGCGCCCAAGCATCCGTTTGTTCCGTGACCGAGGCTGCAATGCCAAGGGTCGCCTTCACCTGATCCGCAAGGTCTTCGTGGCTGTCAAAAGGCGCTTCGACCATCCACTGATCTGGCCCCGCCCAAAACGCGATCACCTGATCTCCGGTAAATCGCTGAACCTCGGGCGCTGTTGCTCCGATCATCTTGGCCAAAGCCTTTTGCGCCGCTGTCTCCTTTCCCAGACGCGCAGCGACCGAGGCCAAGGCCACGCCGGGGGTTTCGGTGCAGGTGACCGGACCAACGGTATCCACACGCGGCTCAGTCCCCCCAAGGGCGGTTATCGCGACAAGATTATGCACGCAGACGTTCTCCTTCCGGGTCAATGAAATGGGCCGAGACGATCTCAACCTCGACCGTCAGATCGGTTAGCGGTGAAACAAGGCGCATCTTCTCGCCCAGCCTTTCATCGCCCCGTTTCAGCAGGCCCAGACCGATATTGCTGCTCAGACTGGGGGAATAGGCCACCGAGGTCACATACCCCTGATCATGCGCTGCATCGACGGGGCCATCGGCGTTCATCAGATGCCCTCCGGCGGTGACTTTGTCTTCGGGGGCAACTGGCTTTAACCCGACCAGTTTCAACACATCTGGCGCGGTCAACGCCTCGCGTTCTGACAGGACCGAGCCGATGCTGTCTTTCTTCTTCGACACCATCTTGCCCATGCCAAGGTTCAATGCTGTGGTGGTTCCGTTCAGCTCATTGCCGACCGGATGGCCCTTTTCGATCCGCATCACGCTCAGCGCTTCGGTGCCATAGGGTGTGACGTCGAACTCTTCGCCTTCAGTCATCAAACGCCGCATCAGCGCGTCGCCGTATCGCGAGGGGACGGCGATCTCGAACGCCAATTCGCCCGAGAAGGAAATGCGGAACAGCCGCGCCCGCAACCCGCCGCAGACGGTGATTTTGCCGCAGGCCATGAAGGGGAACGCTTCGTTCGAGATATCGAAGTCCGGGTCCACGATCTTTTGCAGCAGCTTGCGCGAATTCGGCCCTGCCACCGCGTATTGTGCCCAGCCATCGGTGGTCGAGATCAGTTGCACATCCATGTCCGGGAACAGGCATTGGCGCACGAATTCCATATGGCGATAGACACTTACGGCGTTTGCGGTTGTGGTGGTGACGACGAAATGATCCTCGGCCAGCCGCGCGGCGGTGCCGTCATCCATGACCATCCCATCCTCGCGCAGCATCAGCCCATAGCGGGTTTTGCCAACAGCCAGCTTTGCAAAGCCGTTGGCGTAGACGCGGTTGAGGAATTCGGCGGCATCCGTGCCTTGCACGTCGATCTTGCCCAGCGTTGTACAGTCGCACACCCCGACCGAGGCACGGGTCTGGCGCACCTCACGGTCGACGGATTCGCGCCAGTGCGTCTCACCCGGTCGGGGGAACCACTGCGCGCGCAGCCAGTTCCCGGCCTCGACAAACACTGCGCCGCGTTCCGTGGCCCAATGGTGGGACGGGGTCAGGCGGGTCGGGTGGAACTCTTTGCCGGTCATCCGGCCCGCGAACGCGCCGATGGGCACGGGCGTGTAGGGCGGGCGGAAGATAGTTGTGCCGGTCTCGGGGATCGTCTTGCCTGCGACTTCGGCCATGATTGCAAGGCCCGTGATGTTCGAGGTCTTTCCCTGATCGGTCGCCATGCCCAGCGTGGTATAGCGTTTCAGATGCTCGACCGAGCGGAAGCCCTCCTGATAGCTGAGCTTCACATCTTTGACGGTCACGTCGTTCTGCTGATCGACCCAAGCCCGTTTGCAGCCCTGTACATACCAGAACGGCTTTTGCGCGACGGGTGCATCCTCGGCTTCGGGCAGGTCAGGCAGGGTGGTCAGGTCCAAGGCAGTTGCGGCGGCCTCGGCCCCTGATTGCAATGCGCCATGGGTAGACATGACGCCGTTGGCCGCGCCTGCGACGGACATACCGGCGGGCAGGTCTTGACCCGAAACGAAGGCGGCCAGAGCGTCATCCCAAGTGGGCCGCCCGCGCTGGTGGCAGGTCAGGTGCACATTCGGGTTCCAGCCGCCGGACACGCCCAACGCGCCACAGTCCAGCGTCCGGGTCGAGCCGTCGGGCAAGGCAACTTCGACAAAGCTCAAGCCCAGACGGCCCTTAGTGTTCACAACCTGCGCGCCCTTGAGCACCTCATAGTCATAACTGAGCGGAGCATCTTCGCGCACATCCACCACGGCGGCGATCTTGACGCCCTTGGCGTGCAGATCAGCGGCGGTGCGGTGGCCGTCATCATTGTTGGTAAAGATCGCAACCCGAGGCGCGGCCGTCACCGCAAAACGATTGGCATAGGTCCGCAACGCGCTGGCGGTCATGATGCCGGGGCGGTCGTTGTTTTCAAACGCAATCGGCCGCTCGGTCGCCCCGGCGCACAGCAGCGCTTTTTGGCTGTAGATCCGCCAAAGGATCTGGCGCGGTTTGCCGGCGGGCAGCGAGGGCAGGTGATCTCCGGTTCGCTCGACGGCCCCATAGATGCCGTGGTCGAATGCGCCGATCACCGTAGTGCGCGGCATCAATCGGACGTTGGGCATTGCGCACAGCTCGGCCACGGCCTGCGCTGCCCAATCGGAGGCGCTTTGGTTGCCAACTGCGAATGTCTCACTGTTCAGACGTCCGCCGAGGGTGAAATCTTCATCCGCCAGAATGACATCAGCGCCCGCACGCCCGGCGGTCAGCGCCGCCATCAGACCCGCAGGCCCGGCACCGATGATCAGCAGATCGCAGTGACGGAAGCCTTTGTCGTACTCATCCGGGTCGGCCTGCATCGACAGCGACCCAAGGCCAGCGGCGCGGCGGATGATGGGTTCGTACAACTTCTCCCAAAACGCAGCGGGCCACATGAAGGTTTTGTAGTAGAACCCCGCCGACAGGAAGTTGGAAAATAGGTCATTTACCGCCAGCGCATCGAACCGCAGGCTGGGCCAACGGTTTTGCGAGTTTGCCAGCAGACCGTCGAACATCTCAATCGTCGTGGCGCGGGTATTGGGTTCCTTGTGGGCTCCGCTGCGCAGCTCCACCATGCCGTTGGGTTCCTCGGACCCTGCAGTCAGCAGCCCGCGCGGGCGATGGTATTTGAACGACCGCCCGATCAGTCGCACATTGTTGGCCAGCAGCGCCGAGGCCAGAGTATCACCGGGATGCGCAGTATAGCGGCGACCGTCAAAATAGAAGTTCAGGGTTGTGTTGCGGTCGATCAGCCCGCCGTTCAGTCGGTTTGCTTGCGTCATTTTGAACGTCCCCGCGCGCGGGCCACATCGCGGGCCAGTTCCACTTCGGAAATCTCATGGGTCAGTGTATCGCGGGTGACAACCAGCCACGAGCGATCCCCGGCCTCGTGATACCACAGCTCACGGTGCTCACCGGCGGGGTTGTCGCGCAGATAGGCGTAGTCATAGAACGCATCGGCGGCACTCTCGTCCATCCCGTCGGGCCGGTCGATCAGGGAAGCGTCGCCCAGATAGGTGAACTCTGAGGCATCGCGTGGCCCAAGAAGGGGGTGGTTTATGATCATGTCTGGTGTCCCCCTTAGTGCAGGTTTGGCTGGTTGCCCGCGCCTTTTTCGTCGATCATCCGGCCGGTGCGGAACCGGTCCAGACGATAGGCGGTGGCTACGGGGTGCGGTTCATCTTTTGCCAGCAGATGCGCAAAGCAATAGCCCGAGGCAGGCGTGGCCTTGAACCCGCCGTAACACCAGCCGCCGTTGAAATAGAGCCCTTGAACCGGGGTGTGGTCGATGATGGGAGAGCCATCCATCGACATATCCATCACACCGCCCCACATCCGCAGCAACCGCGCGCGGCCAATCATGGGCATCAGGGCCATTCCGCCTTCGCACACATCCTCGACCACGGGCAGGTTGCCGCGTTGGGCATAGGTGTTATAGCCGTCGATATCGCCGCCAAAGACCAGCCCGCCCTTGTCGGACTGGCTGACATAGAAATGTCCCGCGCCAAAGGTGATGACGCTGGGCAGGACCGGTTTCAGCCCCTCGGACACAAACGCCTGCAAGACGTGGCTTTCAATGGGCAGCCGCATCCCGGCCATGCCCATAACGCGGCTGGAATTGCCTGCGACCGCGCAGCCAACTTTGCTGGCCCCGATAAAACCTTTTGAGGTTTCGACGCCCAAGCAAGTGCCATTCTCGATCCGTAGGCCCGTGACCTCGCAATTCTGGATGATGTCGACGCCGTGTAAATCCGCAGACCGCGCATAACCCCAAGCCACCGCGTCATGGCGGGCTGTCCCTGCACGGCGCTGGACCAAGCCGCCCTTGATAGGAAAGCGGGCGTCGTCGAAATTCAGATAGGGATGCTCGGCCCGGACCTGATCGGCGTCCAGCAGTTCGGCATCCGCACCGTTCAGGATCATCGCATTGCCACGCCGTATATAGGCGTCGCGCTGACCGTCTGTATGGAACAGGTTGATGATCCCGCGCTGGCTCATCATGGCGTTGTAGTTGAGGTCTTGTTCTAGCCCCTCCCACAGTTTCAGCGAGAATTCGTAGAAGGGCTCATTCCCGTCCAGCAAATAGTTCGAGCGCACAATCGTCGTGTTCCGCCCCACATTGCCGCCCCCGATCCAGCCTTTCTCGACCACGGCCACGTTGCGTTGACCGTAAACCTTGGACAGGTAATGCGCCGTGGCCAGTCCATGACCACCGCCACCGATGATGATGACGTCATAATGCGGCTTGGGCTCAGGCTCACGCCAGACCGGTTTCCAGCCTTTATGGCCGGTAAGCGCCTCTTTGATGACTCGAAAGCCGGAATATCGCATGAATCGGACCTTTTTCGCCAGAATTCACTATTTTGGCGCGGTTGGATATCCTCAGATGCGACATCGACATGTCTGAATCAGACCCTCGTTTGAGAACGCACCAAGACTGAGAACCAGTCCGCAAATTCGGACACTTCCGCGGAGTCGCGTTGGACTGAAAGGTAATACCCCTCAGTAGCCGAAGCAAACTGATCAAAAGCAGGTTGAATTGCCCCGGTCTTTAGGGCGTGGGCCGCGACAATCGAATTCACCAAGGCCACGCCGTTTCCCGTAGCCGCGAGTTGCAGTGCCAGTCCGTAAGAATCCACGTAGTAGGTCGGGTGTCCGACCTGTTGGCCAGTTGCCTCGGACCACGAAGCCCAACTGTCGGAGGTCCCCACCGATTCAATTAGGGGCAAAGTTTGCAGATCACCATTCAAAGAAGGTGCCTTGACTGGAACAAGGCGGTTGGGCTGCAACGGAACCGCGTTCTTGCCGACCTGCTTTTCTGACCCGAACCTGATTTCGATATCCGCGCGAGAGGCTGCGTATTCGTCGGGCCAGATCGTGCTGACAAATCGCACTGATGTTTCGGGATGTTGCGATTGGAACTCGGGAAGGGCGGGCGCAATGACCCATTCAATGATACTGATCGAGGCCGCCACGGTAATATGCCGCGCTTTTTGCTCGGTCAGGTAGGGCGAGGCGGCGGCCTTTAGCATCTCAAGCGCGGCTTCGACCTGCGGCAACAGCTTGCGGCCTTCATCCGTCAGGGAAAGACCACGGGCGTGACGGTGAAACAGGACCACACCCAGCCGCGTTTCGAGTGCGCGGATTTGCTGGCTGACGGCGGATTGTGTCAAACCGATCTCGTCAGCGGCGGCGGTGGAACTCAGCCTGCGCGCGGCGGCTTCAAAGGATCTGAACCATGTAAGCGGGGGCAGTGTTTTTGCCATCGGTAATTTACCTATTAGTGACAGTAATACCTAAGGCCAAAGTTCTTTCGTTTGTCAAAAGATGATTCCGGCGGTGATATTTTCCCTGAATAAAACAAGGGGGCCATCGTGAAGCCAAACATCCGAAAAATCGTAACCTATGATGAGGAAGTTCTGGTCGAAGGGTTCCGCAAGGCCGACCGTCCCTGGCGTATGTTTGCTGTTGCTGCCGTTGTGTCGAATCCGTGGGCCGGGCGGTATGTCGACGATCTGCGCGCTGAAATTCTTGCCTTCGGTCCGATCTTAGGAGAGCTGCTGACCAGCCGAATGATAGCGCTGGCCGGAGGGGGTGACGCGATCGAAGCCTATGGAAAGGCGGCCGTCGTCGGGCTGGACGGAGAGGTCGAGCACGCCTCGGGCCTGATCCACACCCTGCATTTCGGGAACATTTTCCGGCAGGCGGTTGGTGCGAAATCCTATCTGTCCTTCACCAATACACGCGGCCCCGCAAACACGCCGATCATGGTGCCGATGATGGATAAGAACGACGCGGGTCGTCGGTCGCATTACCTGACGCTGCAATTTGCGATCCCCGACGCGCCGCGCGCCGATGAGGTCGTTGTGGTTCTGGGCGGTGCGACCTCGGGGCGGCCACATCATCGTATCGGAGACCGCTATCAGGATTTGAAGGATTTGGGCCATGACGTGGACAACCCGGCCTCGGTCTGAGTTTGGTAACCTCGCCGCTATAGACACAGGCGAGGGGCCGCTGGTCATCCTGCTGCACGGGGTGGGCCTGCGGGCTGAGGCTTGGAATGCGCAGATTGATGCGTTCGTCGCGGCAGGTTTTCGCGTGTTGTGCCCGGACATGTCTGGGCATGGCCGCTCGGCGTTCCATAGCCCTGATGGGTTGCTCAGCTACGTCAAACCTGTTGAGGCGCTGCTGTCCGAACCAGCCCTTCTGGTCGGACATTCGATGGGCGCGTTGGTGGCCCTATCACTGGCCGCGTCTGGTCATGAGCAAATCAGGGGTGTTGCCGCCCTGAACGCGGTCTATCGGCGCGACCCCAAGGCGCGTCAGGCGGTTGTGGCACGAGCCGCGTCCTTGCCTACCGATGGACCGAATGACCCGTCTGGCACGCTAACCCGTTGGTTCCGAGATCAAGAAACCAAAGAACGCGAAGCCTGTGCACGATGGCTGACTGAGGTAAATCCTGCGGCCTACAAAACCGCCTACAAGGTCTTTGCCGAAAGCGATGGGTTGTCGGATCAAGACCTCGCGAAAATCGCGTGTCCCGCGTTGTTTGTGACAGGCGCGGACGAGCCGAATTCGACTCCGTCAATGTCCCGCAAGATGGCAGGTCGGACTGCGCAGGGACGAGCCGAGATCGTATCCAGCGCGGCCCACATGATGCCAATGACACACCCGGTTGAGGTCAATTCTATTCTGTTGGGGTTCGTACAGGAGTGCCTGACATGACATCTATCGACCCAAGGGCGCTGCGCGACGCTTTCGGTAGTTTCATGACCGGTGTGACCGTTGTGACCACACTTGATCAAAACGGGGTCCCGGTTGGATTCACGGCAAACTCGTTTTCGTCCGTATCGCTGGAGCCGCCATTGTTGTTGGTCTGTCCGGGCAAGTTTCTGTCCAGCCATGATGTCTTTGCCAAATGCTCGCATTTTGCCGTCAACATCCTGTCTGAGGGACAGCGGGAGGTGTCCAACACCTTTGCCAGCTACAAAGGCGACCGCTTTGCCAAGGTCGACCACTCCAGAGGGTTGAGTGACCTGCCATTGATCCAAGGGGCTCTGGCCCAATTCTGTTGTGAAACACATACCGCTGTCCCTGCCGGGGATCATACGGTTCTGATTGGCCGGGTTGAGGAGTTTTCGCACGCCAGGGGCAATGGTCTGGGCTATGTCGGGGGCTCGTATTTCAGCCTGGGTCTGGAACGTGAGATCGACGCAACAGAGCCGACGATCTGCGGCGCTTTGGTGCGGTCAGAGGGCCATGTTTTGCTAGAGGTTCACAACGGTCGGTATCGGCCGCTACAGATCGCAGGCGTCGAACCCGGAGGTCAGCGCAACAGGCTGGCGCAAGGGCTGGCAGACCGAGGTGTGCCAGCGCGGGTCGATCAGGTGTATTCCTCTTTCAGCGACGCGGGAAGCGGTCTGCACTATACGTTTTTCCTGGCCTCCTGCCACGGAAACCCCACCGTAGAAAGCGCCAAATGGGTGCCCGTCGACGCATTGCCAAAGCTCACCTACACCACCCAAGCCATCCACGACATGATGACCCGCTTTGCGGTCGAGGCGCAGGAGGGGAACTTCTCTCTCTACCTTGGTGACGCGAAACAAGGTGACATCCACAGTTTGAATGAAGGAGCCCGTTGATGGAGTTTTCTCTGTTTGCCCATATGGAACGCCTGACGCCGGATCAGCCTCATGACGTTTTGTACGATGAATTCGTGGGGCTTGTGAAAATGGCGGATGAGGGCGGGATGCGTGCGGTCTGGACGGGGGAACATCACGGGATGGAATTCACCATCGCGCCGAACCCGTTCCTGTCTCTGGTCGATCTGGCGCATCACACCCGCAATGTGCGTTTGGGGACCGGGACGGTTGTCGCCCCATTCTGGCACCCGATCAAACTGGCGGGTGAGGCCGCGGCGGCGGATCAGATCACCAAAGGGCGAATAGAGCTGGGGATCGCGCGCGGCGCATATTCCTTTGAATACGAGCGCCTTATGCCGGGAATGGACGCATGGGAAGCGGGTCAAAGGATGCGTGAGTCGACCCCGTTGTTGAAAGAAATCTGGCGGGGCGATTGTGCGCATGACGGAGAGTTCTACTCCTTTCCCGCTACCACCTCCGCGCCGAAGCCAGTGCAGGAAGACGGTCCCCCGATTTGGATCGCGGCGCGCGATCCCAACAGCCACGAATTCGGCGTCCACAATGGGTTTAACATTCAGGTCACCCCCTTGTGGCAAGGCATGGAAGAGATCGAAACGTTGATGGGGCGGTTCAATGACGCCTGCAACAGCTATTCTGGGCCACGTCCTAAGATTATGCTGCTGCATCACACATATGTCGGCGCGGACGAAGATGATGTCGCCCGTGGCGTTCAGGATTTGCGTCGGTATTACAACTATTTCGGGGCTTGGTTCCTGAATAAGCGCCCGATCACTCAGGGTCTGATCAAACCGATCTCATCAGACGAAATGGACGCGAACCCGATGTACACGACCGAGAAGCTGGCGGCCGATCTGACTGTCGGCACCCCGCAACAGGTCATCGACCGGATCAAACGGTACGAGGATTTGGGCTATGATGAGTTTTCGTTCTGGATCGACAGTGGAATGACTAACGATCGCAAACGCGCGTCGTTGGCTCGGTTCATTGATGAAGTCATGCCTGTTTTTCAGTGAGGATCACGATGGGTAACTTGCCGCACTTTCAGCTTTTCATTGATGGCAGCCGGACCGAAGGCGCGTCATCACAGGTCATGACGTCTGAAAATCCCGCCACCGGTCAGGGTTGGGCGACCTTTGCCTGTGCCGCGCCCGAGGATGTTGATCGCGCTGTCGCGGCTGCTAAACGCGCCTTGGACGATCCGTTGTGGCGCGATCTGTCAGCTACCGCTCGGGGGAAGCTGCTGTATCGGCTGGCTGATCTGGTTGCAGAAAACGCCTCGCGTCTGGCCGAGCTTGAGACAACCGACAGCGGCAAATTGCTGGCAGAAACTGCGGCCCAAACAGGGTATGTCGCGGATTACTACCGGTATTTCGCTGGGTTGGCGGATAAGGTCGAAGGGACTGTTTTGCCAATCGACAAACCGGACATGCACGTGTTTACGACTCGTGAACCGATAGGTGTGGTTGCGGCGATCGTGCCGTGGAACGCGCAGATGTTCCTAACAGCGACAAAACTTGGCCCCGCTCTTGCGGCTGGGTGCGCCGTTGTTCTCAAAGCCTCGGAAATCGCGCCGGCCCCGATGTTGGAATTCGCTCGTCTGATCGACGAGGCCGGTTTCCCGCCGGGTGTTGTGTCGGTCATTACCGGGGATGCCGAGAATTGCGCAATTCCCCTGACGCGCCACCCCGATGTGGATCGCATCGCTTTCACAGGTGGGCCGGAAACCGCGCGCCATGTCGTGCGAAACTCGGCAGAGAATTTCGCGGTCACCTCTTTGGAACTGGGCGGTAAATCCCCGATTCTGGTGTTTGAGGATGCGGATTTGGATGGGGCGGCGAACGGCTTGATTGCCGGTAATTTCGGCGCGTCAGGTCAAAGCTGCGTTGCGGGAACGCGAGGGTTGGCGCATCGGCCCATACTGGAGTCGCTGATAGAGCGGATCGAGGAAAAATCCCACGCCATTCGGGTGGGTGATCCTTTGCATGGTGACACGCATGTTGGCCCGCTATGTACTAGGGCTCAGGTTCTCAAAATCCAAGAGACGCTGGCCACCGCACGCGGGCAGGGTGCGGTGATCCGGTTCGGTGGGGAAACCGCAGACAGGCCGGGGAACTACATGAATCCGACGCTGGTCCAGTGCAGCTCGCCCGAAACGGAAACCCTGAAGGTCGAGATGTTTGGCCCTGTGATGTCTCTGTTGCCGTTTGATACCGAGGATGAGGCGATTGCACTGGCCAATGCCACACCCTACGGGCTTGGGTCGGGTGTGTTCACCCAGAACCTTGCGCGGGCGCACAGGGTTTCCAAGCGGATCAGGGCTGGGATTTGCTGGGTCAATACGTATCGCGCAATCTCTCCCATCGCGCCATTTGGCGGGTTCAACCAATCCGGCTATGGGCGTGAGGCCGGGGTCGAGGCGGTTCTGGATTACACGCGGACCAAAACAACTTGGATCAGCACCGCGCAAGAGCCGATGGCGAACCCGTTTGTAATGCGCTAAATCTGGGCTGATACAGGGAAGGGAGTGTGCCCGTGAAGTTGAAGAACCCGCATTTCAGGGCGCCATCAGACGCGAACCAGCGCAAAACTATCCCTCCGGTCATCTGCTATTCGCCAGACACGTTGCCGCAACCCGATCTGGATGCGTTGAGTGTGCTCAGGCAACAGGCGTCCAAGACGGCTGAGGTGACCGCCGCCCCTCGGGATGCTGCCTGCATTGATGTGCCTGCTGGTGCGTTCGTTCGGGTTGTTTCGATCGACGGCCCACAGGTCGGCGACCTGAATATGTGGAACAAACACGACCTGTCCGAACGCTTCTATTCCGGCAAAACCCGCGCCCTGCACGGAACGCATTTGTCGACCGGTGATCGCATGTGGTCCAGCTTTCCCAACATGCGCCCGATGGCCACCATCGTAAGCGACACTTTGGACTGGTACGGGTTCGATGAATTCGGAGGGTCCGTTCATGACGTGATCGGAACGCGCTGTGACCCCTATACCGGCCGCCTTCTGTCTGGTGACGACTATCACTATTGCTGCCACTCGAACCTGACGCGGGCTCTGGCTGGCCATTGCGACCTGCCGCTTCATGAGGCGGAAATGTATGTGCACGACGTTCTGAATGTGTTCATGTGCACGGGTTTCACGCGGGACACCGGGCAGTATTTCATGAAGGCCAGCCCAGTGCGCCCCGGCGACTATCTGGAATTCTACGCCGAGATTGATCTGATCGTCGGGCTTTCGGCCTGTCCGGGAGGGGATTGTTCGTCCGAACATTCCTCGGACGCTGCGGCCTGCTATCCGTTGCTGATCGAGGTGTTCGATCCGGGGCAAGACGCGCGCGAAGCGCATGTCCAACCTGCGCGATCAGCGTATGATCGTTCTCATGGCGAAGGCTAGGCGGTCATTCGACGCCCCAAGCGGTCGAGCATCCGGCAGCAAAGCTCAAGCTGTTCAATCTCGACATATTCGTCTGCTTTATGGGCCTGAGTGATTGATCCCGGCCCGCAGACAATCGCCTGAACCCCAAGCTGTTGAAACAGCCCCGCTTCGGTCGCGAATGAGACGACGCCCGTGCCGTTCGCTCCGGTCAGTTCGGCCACAAGGTCTCGGGCTGCGTTTTTGTCCATCGGCTCAAGGCCGGCAACTTCGGCGACGGCCTGTTGGGTAATAGTGGCGGCGCTGTGCACGGCCTGCATTTCGGGCAATAACGTGTGTTCCACGTAGTCGGACAGAGCGCGCTTGACCAGATCCGCATCGCTGGATTGAACGGGCCGCATTTCCCAGGCAACCTCGGCTTTGCTGGCGATCACATTGTGCGCGACCCCACCGGAAATCCGCCCGATATTCACTGTTGTCCAAGGTGGTTCAAACGGGCTGCCGGATGGCGCGCGGGATTTCAGGATTTGGCGTAATTCCAGCAGTTTCCCGATGTAGCGGGCCGCATACTCAGCCGCGTTCACCCCATCGTCCGGTGCCGAACTGTGCCCTTCCAACCCGACAAAGGACGTGGTGTATTCATAGCACCCTTTGTGTCCCTCGATCACGCGCATCTCTGTTGGTTCACCAATGATGGCGATGTCCGGGACGATGCCGCGTTCAGACAGGTCATCCACCAGATTGCGCGCGCCAAGACACCCGGTTTCCTCGTCATAAGTGAATGAGAAATGCAGCGGTTGGGTCAACTGTTTCGCGTCAATAGTTTCCGCAAAAGCCAAGGCTGCCGCGATGAACCCTTTCATGTCGCAGGTGCCGCGCCCAAACAGTTTGCCGTCACGCTCGACCATCTGGAACGGATCGCTGGTCCAGTCCTGATCGGCCACCGGAACAACATCCGTATGACCGGACAAGACAATGCCGCCATCCATCTCTGGCCCAAGCGTGGCAAAGATATTGGCCTTTGCGCCGGTCGCGTCCTGTGTCTGAATACACCGCGCGCCCAGTGCCTCAAGAAAGTCGGTCAAATAGTGGATGATCTCAAGATTGCTGTCCGCTGAAACCGTTTCAAACGCGATCAGGTTGGACAGGATTTCTTTGGTTCTTTGCAATGTCATGGTTTTACGAACAGTTTGCGGGGGCGGTCGCAGAAGCACTCTGCTGGCCCGGAATCGGTGATCAGGATGGACTCGGTGATCTCAAGCCCCCAGTCGTCCATCCAAAGGCCGGGCATGAAATGGAAGGTCATGCCGGGTTCAAGAACGGTTTCATCTTCGGGTCGCAGGGAAATGGTGCGCTCGCCCCAATCTGGCGGATAGCTGAGACCGACAGGATAACCGCACCGTGCGCCGCGCTTGATCCCGGCGCGTTCCAGCGGCGCGGCCAACGCAAGGGCGATATCGCGGGCCTGATTACCTGCGCGGGCCGCATCCAATCCTGCTTCTAGCCCCTCAACCAGCGCAGCTTCGGCCCGCAAAAGGTGATCGGGTGGCTGACCAAGGAACACCGACCGGCAGAAAGGCGTGTGATACCGGCGGTAGCAGCCGGAGAGCTCAAAGAACGTGCACTCTCCTGACTTGAACGGAGCGCCATCCCACGTGAGATGGGGGGCAGCCGCGTCTGGCCCCGAGGGAAGCAAGGGCACGATGGCCGCATAGTCACCCCAATTCCCGTCGGTACCATGAATTGCGTCGCTGTAGATCTGGGCCACCAATTCGTTTTTCCTAAGCCCCGGTTCCACACGCTCCAGAACGCCGTCGATGATATGCTCTGAGATGCGTGCGGCCTTGCGCATCAATATAATCTCTTCGTCGGATTTAACCGCGCGCTGCCAGTTGACCAGCGCGTTTGCATCAATCAGTTCTGCGTTGGGAAGCTCTGCCTGAAGGGTCAGGTGGGCCTTGGCCGAATAATAGTAGTTGTCCAGTTCGACTCCGATACGCCCGCTTACAAGACCGCAATCCGCCATCAGCGCGGCAAGGTCCTGCATCGGGTGACGAATGGTCGACTGAACGTATTCGTCCGCATAACCATGAATGCGGTCGTTCGTCATCCAGACCGTGCGGCGTGCGCCGTTCGCGTCCTGACTGCGACCCCACCAGATCGGATCAGCGTCGTGAAAAACCACGACACCTTGATGCACATAGAACGACCAACCCTCATACCCTGTCAGCCACGCCATGTTCGAGGGGTCTTCGACAAACAAAGCGTCCAGGCCAGCCTTTGCCATCGCCTTGCGCGTCTTAGTCAGGCGGCGATCATACTCTGCCCGAGTAAATGCCGGATCAGCGTGGGCCATGGGCTGCTCCTGTCTTGTGTGAAGTCTTGTTGACAGAACTTGACGAATTCGGTCACGTCAATGGGCAACACAGGAAAGGCGGGCCATTGAAGATTTCATCCAACCCTTATCGCGGTGGTCAGAAGCTGATCCCAGAGGCGCCGTTCCCCTCTACCGATGCCGCGCGCGTTGCCGCGTTGCTGGACCAATGCCCCGCTGCCGCCGAAACGCCGCTGAGGGAGGTTGGCGGCCTTGCCGATGTCGCAAATCTCTGGGTGAAGGATGAGCGTGAGCGGATGAATCTGGGGTCGTTCAAGGCATTGGGCGCGGCTTATGTGATTGCGCGCCATGCTGCGGATATGTCCGAGACGCCCGACGACACGACCTTGACTGGCCGGACCTATGTGACCGCCAGCGCGGGTAATCACGGAATGAGTGTTGCGGCCGGTGCCCGGATTTTTGGTGCTGGTGCAGTTGTCTACATCGCCGAAACTGTGCCTGAGAGCTTTGCGGATCGCTTACGGTCGCAAAACGCTCGGGTCGTGCGTCAGGGTTCTGACTATGCTGCCAGTATGGAGGCTGCGGCGCAGGCCGCTCGGGACAATGGGTGGACGTTGCTGTCTGACAGTTCTTGGCCCGGTTATTATGAGCTGCCGCACATCCTGATGGAAGGTTACCTGCAAATGGCGGCCGAGGCGGTGCGTCAATGCCCGCAGATACCCACGCACATCTTCTTGCAGGCCGGTGTTGGCGGGCTGGCGGGGGCCGTCGCCGCCTATGTCCGCCATGTTTGGAAAGATGCACCTCAGATTATTGTGGTCGAGCCCGAGGCCGCACCCGCTTTGCAAGCCAGTATCGAGGCGGGCGCATGTGTTTTTGCCGATGGGCCGGACAGCGTGATGGGTCGCCTTGACTGCAAAGAGCCGTCGCTGATCGCGCTTAACGGTCTGGCACGAGACGCGGATAAGTTTCTGACGCTTTCGGATGATGAAGTTCTGCGCCATCTCTCGGCAATGGCCAAGGCAGGGATCGCGACAACAGCGTCCGGTGGGGCAGGGATCGCGGCGGTCATGAATCCCGACGTGCGCAATGAACTGTCTATTGGGCCCGAGGCGCGCGTTTTGTGCTTTTTGTCCGAGATTGCAGAATGAGGGGGGTTGAGGTTTCGGAATTCGCGGCGCGCACTGAGCGCGCCCAGCGTTTAATGAGCGAGCAGGGGCTTTCAGCGCTACTACTCACGACCGAGCCCGAAGTTCGCTACTTCACTGGATATTTGACTCGGTTCTGGGAAAGCCCGACGCGCCCTTGGTTCCTGATCGTGCCTGCATCTGGCAAACCTATCGCCGTCATTCCTTCGATTGGCGCGGCGCTGATGGGACAAACGTGGATTGACGACATCCGCACCTGGAGTTCGCCGGACCTTGTGGATGATGGCATCACCTTGTTGGCCGAGACATTGAGAGAGGTTACGCCAACAGATGCAAATATCGGTCAGCCAGATGGTCATGAAACGCATATGCGCATGCCAATTGCTGATTTTATCCGATTGCAAAATACAATGGAAAACCGAAGGCTTACGGGCGACAGTGGAATTCTGCGTTCATTGCGGATGGTGAAATCCACAGCCGAGATTGCAAAGATCGAAACCGCTTGCCAGATTGCTGCACGAGCCTTTCAGCGTGTCCCCGAGATTGCAGGCTCGGGCGTGGCATTGGACACGGTTTTTCGCCGGTTTCAGATGCTTTGCCTTGAGGAAGGCGCGGATTGGGTTCCTTATCTGGCAGGAGGGGCTGAAAAAGGAGGGTACACTGACGTGATCTCTCCGGCGCGTGATACCGCAATGACCGACGGAGACGTCCTAATGTTGGACACCGGGTTGGTTTGGGACGGGTACTTTTGTGACTATGACCGAAACTGGTCAATCGGTCCGGCCAGCAACGAGGTAAAATCAGCCTTTGCCACGCTGATCGAGGCGTCTGACCGCGCATTCGAGATCGCACGCCCTGGCGCACGCGCGTGCGACCTGTACCACGCGATGAATTCGGTTCTTTCACGCAAAAGTGGAGATACCGGAGCAGGGCGGCTGGGGCATGGGTTGGGAATGTCACTGACGGAATGGCCATCCCTCATACCTGGTGACGATACGGTGCTGGAGTCCGGTATGGTGTTGACCCTTGAACCCGGTATCGCAGTTGGCGACAAGATATTGGTGCACGAGGAGAACATCGTGATCAACGAGGACGGACCACGATTTATCAGTCCGCGCGCCGGGCCGGAGTTGCATTTGATATGAGTTACTTACCATACGAACTTGATGCGGATGATCCGCAATCCACGCCGCTTGGTTTGATCGTCTTGCAGACAGATGAGACGATCGAGCCCGAGTTCAGCGCGTATTTCTCGGATCGCAGTTATCCCATTTATGTTTCCCGGATTCCGAGCGGAAGCAAAGTCACGACCGATACTCTTTCAGAGATGGAGCAGGCACTTCCCGCAGCAGCGGATCTATTGCCAAAGGTCCGTCCGTACCGAGTAGTGGGTTATGGGTGCACATCGGCGAGCTCTGTGATCGGGTCGAAGCAAGTAGAGAGGCTGGTGCAGAAAAGCTGTGATGCGGCAGTTGTCACGAATCCGCTTCGTGCGGGTTCTGCGTGCGCGGCCGAATTGGGGGTTTCCAAGTTTGCCTTGCTGTCGCCGTATATCGAGGAAGTGAACGAGCCCCTACGCCGTGCGTTCGCGGAAAACGGGGTGTCGATGGAAGTTTTTGGCTCATTCGGAGAGGCGCAGGAATCCAGGGTCGTTCGTATTTCGCGGCAATCCATTGTTGATGCCGCGTTGAAGCTAGGGTCTGATTCGCAAGTTGAGGCTGTTTTCATAAGCTGTACGAATATAAGAACTTTTGATGCGATACCCGAAATTCAGAAACGGTTGCAAAAGCCCGTTCTCTCCAGCAATCAAAGTCTTGCATGGCACATGCGGCACCTGAATTCCGCCTGATTATCAGGCTTGTGACTGTGCCATTGTTATCAGGTCGTCATATTTTGGTTGCGCGACGCGTGCCGCATGTCCTTAAATGGGCCGGACAGGTCTTTGAGATCCGGATAAACCGGGCGACCAAGGACGGCACAGGGGAGCCAAGTTGGTAATGACTAATGACGCAGCGTTCGTCGAATTTCAGCGTGTCCAGAAATCTTATGATGGCGAGATACTCGTCGTAAAAGATTTAAACCTTTCAATGCCAAAAGGGGAGTTCCTCACAATGCTGGGCCCGTCGGGTTCCGGTAAAACGACGTGTTTGATGATGCTCGCCGGTTTTGAAACCGCGACACATGGCGAGATCATGTTGGATGGGCGACCGATCAACAACATCCCGCCTCACAAGCGTGGTATTGGCATGGTTTTTCAGAACTATGCGTTGTTCCCGCACATGACAGTCGCCGAGAACCTTTCGTTCCCGTTGGAGGTACGTAAGATTGGCAAGGATGAGCGCGAAGAAAAGGTTAAGCGCGCCTTGGATATGGTTCAGATGGGCGCGTTCGGAAGTCGCCGCCCTGCGCAGTTGTCCGGTGGTCAACAGCAGCGCATCGCCCTAGCGCGTGCCTTGGTGTTCGAGCCTGAGCTGGTTTTGATGGACGAACCGCTGGGGGCTTTGGACAAGCAGCTGCGCGAACACATGCAGTTTGAAATCACGCGTCTGGCCCATGAGCTGGGGATTACGACGGTTTACGTGACGCACGACCAGACCGAGGCGTTGACGATGTCGGATCGTGTCGCCGTTTTTGATGACGGACGCATTCAGCAACTTGCGCCGCCGGATCTACTGTACGAAGAACCCGAAAACAGCTTTGTTGCTCAGTTTATCGGTGAAAACAATACATTGGAAGGTGTTGTTAAATCGATAGACGGGGACTCGTGCGTGGTCACTTTGGACGATGGCTCTGAAATCGACGCCAAGCCAGTGAACGTGAGCGCTGCGGGCGAACGGACAAAGGTGTCGATCCGGCCCGAGCGTGTTGAGTTCAATAAAGATCGCCTGCACGCCGATGCCCACACTCTGAAGGCGATAGTAAAAGAGTTCATCTACATGGGTGATGTGTTCCGGTTCCGTCTGTCTGTGGCGGGCAATGATGATTTCATCATCAAAACTCGGAACGCACCGGATGCCGTCAGGTTGTCCCCCGGCCAAGAGGTCGAGATCGGCTGGCTGGCGCATGATTGCCGGGCGCTTGACGCCTGAGGCATGAATACCCCGCCGTTGCGGGGCAAGAGTTGGCCGGGTTGCCCCGTGATCCGGTCTCGAAACCTAAATTTAGCGGGTATAACAGGGAGTTAAACATGAAAGTTAAAACCACTCTGATGGCAAGCGCGGTTGCTGCCGTTGCCGGTGGCGCGATGGCCGAAGAGATGACCATCGTCTCCTGGGGCGGCGCGTATTCCAAGTCGCAGCTCAAAGCGTATCACGAGCCCTATTCGGAAAAGACCGGAGTCACCATCCTGAATGATGACAGCTCGGCCGAGGCGGTCGCAAAGCTGCGCGCGATGAATGAAGCGGGCAACATCACCTGGGATGTGGTGGACGTTGTTGCTGCGGATGCGATCCGTCTGTGCGACGAAGGTCTGGCGCTTGAAATCGACTTTGACAGCCAGCTTGCCGCCGCACCGGACGGCACACCGGCGTCCGAAGATTTCGGCGACCTTCTGGTCAGCGACTGCTTTATTCCGCAGATCGTGTATTCGACCACATTCGGTTACCGCACTGATCTGGTAGGCGATAACCCTCCGACCGAGATCTGCGCGGTTTTCGATCTGGAAAACTATCCGGGTAAGCGCTCGCTTGAGAAGCGTCCGATCAACAACATGGAATGGGCGCTGCTGTGTGACGGCGTTGCCAAAGAAGACGTCTATGATGTTCTGGCAACACCGGAAGGTCAGGATCAGGCGCTGGCCAAGCTGGGCACCATCAAGGACAGCGTTGTCTGGTGGTCGGCCGGTGCTGACACGCCGCAGTTGCTGGCCGATGGCGAGGTCATCATGGGCTCGACCTACAACGGTCGTCTGTTCAGCGTGATCGAAGAACAGAAACAGCCTGTCGCCATGCTGTGGGACGCACAGGTGTTCGATCTGGACGGCTGGATCATTCCCGCGGGTCTGAGCGAAGAGCGTCAGCAGCGCGCGCTGGACTACATCATGTTCGCCACCGACACGCAGCGTCTGGCGGATCAGGCCAAGTACATCTCGTACGGTCCGGCCCGTGCTTCGTCGGCTCCGTTGGTGGGTCAGCACGCCGATCTGGGCATCGACATGGCACCGCACATGCCGACCGACCCAGAGAACGCCAAGAACACGTTCCTGTATAACTACGAGTTCTGGGCTGACTACCGCGACGATATCGACGCCAAGTTCCAGGCGTGGCTGGCGCAATAAGCCTGCTTTAAGTCAACGGTTGGGGCCGCCATTGGCCCTGACCCACCAAAAAAGACCAAGGGACGCAGATGACTGACGCAACTCAATCCGGTCCGATGCTGGCCGCAGATGGCACCCCGCTGAAGAAATCTCTGGCGCGGTCTTTGCGCCGTCGCAAGCTGAGGGCGCTGGCCCTGATTGCGCCGCTGCTGCTGTTTGTCCTGCTTTCCTTTGTGATCCCGATTATGTCGATGCTGTTCCGCTCGGTCGAAAACAGCATCGTGGCCGACACGCTGCCATTGACTGTGGTCGAGCTGCGCAATTGGGATGCCGACAGCGGTGAACTTCCGGATGAGGCGCTTTACGCTGCGTTTACCAAGGACATGATCACTGCGATCGACCAAAAAACGCACACCCGTCTGGGGTCGCGTCTGAACTATGAACAAACCGGTATGTCCTCGATGTTCCGCCGATCTGGTCGTCAGATCAAAAAGCTGGACCCGGAAACGGACGGCCCGTTCAAAGACAAGCTGATCGATATTCACGATGGCTGGGGCGATGTTGAGACTTGGCGCACGATCAAGACGCATGCGGTTCCCATCACCAACGGATATTTCCTGAATGCGATCGACATGCGCCGCACCCCTGAGGGCGCGCAGGCGCAGCCCGAAGACAAGCAAATCCTGATCAAACTGTTTGGGCGCACGCTGATGATGTCGCTGATCATTACGGCGTCTTGTATCCTGCTGGCTTACCCGGTGTCCTACCTGCTTGCGACGCTGCCGATGCGCGTGTCGAACCTGTTGATGATCCTTGTTTTGTTACCTTTCTGGACGTCACTTCTGGTGCGAACCTCGGCGTGGAAGGTGATGTTGCAACAGCAAGGTGTGATCAATGAAACGCTGGTCTGGCTTGGGTTGGTGGCCGATGATGCGCGACTTGTGATCATCAATAACCAATTTGGCACGATCATCGCGATGACGCATATCCTGCTGCCGTTCATGATCCTGCCGATGTATTCGGTGATGCAGACGATCCCTGACTCCTATACGCGCGCTGCCAAATCCATGGGCGCGACGAACTGGACAACCTTCTGGCGCATCTACTTTCCGCAATCCATTCCGGGCATTGGGGCGGGTTCGATCCTCGTGTTCATCCTCGCCATCGGCTACTACATCACGCCGGAAATCGTAGGCGGCACCAAGGGTGTCTTCATCTCGAACCGGATTGCGTACCACATCTCGTCCTCGTTGAACTGGGGGCTGGCGGCGGCCTTGGGCACGATCCTGCTGGCGGTCGTTCTGTTACTCTACTGGTGCTATGACAAGATCGTGGGCATCGACAACGTGAAGCTGGGATAAAGACGATGGCAGCACTTACACCAATATCCCGCAAACCCATGTCGGTCGTTCTGCCTGCAGTGGCCATTGCCGGAGGGTTCCTTGGCATGTTCGTCGGGGCCGGGCAGGGCAGTGTCCTGCTGGGTATCCTGATCGGAGCCGTGCTGATGGCGGGGCTGGCCTGGGTCTACATGAATGTCCTGGACAACGAGCGCGCCGCCCGCTGGATCACGATCCTTGGGCTAGGTGGGCTTGGCCTGCTGTTCGCAGGATTGACCGGGCTGATTGTCGGGCTGCTGGCGGGATGGTTCTTCGCCTTCTTCATCTTCTGGCTTTATGAGGGCCGCTATCGGCGGAAACTGCTGCCGTATATGACCGGTCAACAGGTGTTTTGGCATTACACCTTCCGGGTGATCTGCGGTGCGATCTTCGTGTTCCTGATCACGCCGATCCTTGTGGTGCTTCCGCTGTCGTTTAACGCGCAGGACTTTTTTACCTTTACGCCCGAGATGCTGCGGCTGGACCCCGAGGGCTATTCGCTCAAGCATTACCGCGATTTCTTCACCAACAATGAATGGCAGCGCAGCTTCAAAAACTCACTGATCATCGCGCCGATTGCGACGTTTATCTCGGTATCACTAGGTACGCTGGCGGCCATCGGGCTAAGTCAAAGCCATGTTCCGGGAAAACGGGCGATTATGGGAATCCTGATTTCACCCATGATCGTGCCGCTGATTATCTCGGCCACTGGCATGTTCTTTTTCTACAGCGATATCGGCCGGTTCCTTGAGGGCACGCTGGGCATGGACAAGAACTTTGTGGGATATGTGAAGGTCATCCTCGCCCACGCGGTTCTGGGTATTCCGTTTGTGATCATCACCGTGACAGCGACGCTGGTGGGCTTTGACCAGTCGCTGACCCGCGCGGCGGCGAATATGGGGGCGGGGCCGGTGCGGACCTTCTTCAAGATCCAGATGCCACTAATCCTGCCGGGGGTGATATCGGGCGGGTTGTTCGCCTTTATCACCTCGTTTGACGAGGTGGTCGTGGTGCTATTTGTCGGCTCGGCAAGCCAAAAAACGCTGCCGTGGCAGATGTTCACTGGCCTGCGCGAACAGATTAGCCCGACCATTCTTGCGGTGGCGACGATCCTTGTGGTGATCTCAATCGCGCTGCTGACCACGGTTGAATTGCTGCGCCGCCGGTCCGAGCGTCTGCGGGGTCTTTCCCCCGCTTGACGCGCGCGGCGGTGTGATTTAGCCGTACCCTTGTGTAGCCCGGTCACGATGGCGTCGTGACATCCAAACGGGCGCATGGCTCTCGGTTCCCGAGGCCGCTTGTCCTGAACGCCGGGACTTGTGGCCGGGCACCCTTCGTCCGGCATTGCAGGAGAGAGCATGATGACAGACCTGACAAACCGCCCCGAGTTCTTCACCAGCCACAATGGTGAAAAGGCGCCTTTGCCATTCAGCAAGGCAGAATACGAACGTCGCTTGACGGGATTGCGTGCGATGATGGCGGCGCGGGATATTCCGGCAGTGCTGCTGACCTCGATGCACAATATCGCCTATTACTCGGGCTTTCTGTATTGCTCCTTTGGCCGTCCTTACGGCTGTGTGGTGACGCAGGATGCTTGCACCACGGTGTCGGCGAATATCGACGCGGGGCAGCCGTGGCGACGCTCGGTCGAGGAAAACGTGATCTACACCGACTGGAAGCGTGACAACTACTGGCGCGCGGTGGCCAGCCTGATCGGTGGCGCGAAACGGATCGGGATCGAGGACGATCACATGACGCTTGCGGCACGTGATAAGGCGCTGGCGATGCTGGGTCAGCCGGAACTGGTGGATGTAGCCGCCGAAACGATGGCCGCCCGGATGGTGAAATCGGCAGAAGAAATCGCGCTGATTAAGGGCGGCGCGCACACCGCAGATGTGGGCGGGGCCGCCATCCACGCCGCCATCCGCGAGGGCGCGACCGAGATTGAGATTGCCATGGCCGGTCGTGACGCGATGGAGGCCGAGATTGCGCGCGCCTATCCCGACGCTGAATACCGCGATACCTGGGTTTGGTTTCAATCCGGCCTGAACACCGACGGAGCGCATAACCCCGTGACCAAGAGGGCGCTGCAAAAGGGCGATATCCTGTCGCTCAACACGTTCCCAATGATCTCGGGCTATTACACCGCGTTGGAACGCACCCTGTTTCTGGGCGAACCCGACGCCGACAGCCTGCGCATCTGGAAGGCCAACGTCGCCGCGCACGAACTGGGGCTGAGCCTGATCAAACCCGGCGCGACCTGCTCGGGCATCACGGCTGAGATAAACCGCTTCTTCGCGGATGAGGGTCTGCTGCAATACCGGTCCTTTGGCTATGGCCACTCGTTCGGCGTCCTCAGCCATTACTACGGGCGTGAGGCGGGGCTGGAGCTACGCGAGGATATCGACACGGTGCTAGAACCGGGCATGGTCGTTTCAATCGAGCCGATGCTGTGGATACCCGAAGGTCAGCCCGGCGCGGGCGGATATCGCGAACATGACATTCTGGTCGTCGAGGAAGACGGGGCCGAGAACATCACCGGTTTCCCCTATGGGCCGGAACACAACACGATTGCTTAACAGGACAGGCAGGAGGGGCGCTTAGCCCCTCTTGCCGCGTTCGTGGAAGATGAAACCTATAAAGTTCAGCAACACCTGTGCCGCCAGAATCTGCGTGCTTTCGGTCGGATCATAGTTCGGCGCGACCTCAACCAGATCAATGCCCACCACGTCGCCGCGCTGCGCCAGCCCTTGCAGGATTTCCAGCACGTCATAGTACAGAAACCCCCCGTGGCTGGGCGTGCCGGTGCCTGACGCAATCGAGGGGCAAAAGGCGTCGATATCGATCGTCACATAGTATCGCGCGCCCTCGGGGATGCGCGCCAAAACGCCCTCGGTCCCCAGTTTGCGAACCTGCCGCACTGACAAAATGTCAGACCCTCGGGCGCGGGCATCCTCATAGCCTTCCTTCGCGGTCGAGGACACGTTGCGGATACCCAACTGGGTCATTCCCGAGACATAGTCTTTCTCAATCGCGCGCCGCATCGGGTTGCCGTGCCCGGCGGTAACGCCATGCCGTTCGTCCACGAAATCCAGATGCGCGTCGATCTGAACCACATGGATCGGACCATTCTTCGCACACTCATCGGCAAAGGCGTTGATGCAGGGGATGTTGACCGAGTGATCACCGCCGATGGTGACGGGCAGGGCACCTGCGTTCAGAATCTTCTGGACCCCGAACTGGATATTGGCGTGGCTTTCCTCGGTCTTGGTGTGGATGATGTCCGCATCGCCGATATCGACCATCCGCACGGAACTATCCAGATAGGTCGCGTCATCCTCGTGATCATATGCGCCGGCGTGGCCAAAGCTGAACAGGGTCGATGCCTCGCGCACTGCACGCGGCCCAAACCGAGCGCCGGACCGCCACTGGGTGCCAAAGTCGAACGGAGCGCCAAGGATCGCCACATCCGCCTCGATCTGGTCCCAGTTTTCGATGTAGGGTGATTTGCCAAAGGTCGAAATGCCTACGAAAGGCAGGTTTAAGCGTCCGCTGGAGTACCCATGTGATGACATTTACAAAGCCCTGTTTTTTGTCGTTTGACGATAGCTTAGACCGGTTGCCCTAGGCTGGATAGATCATCTAGGCGCAGTTGACGGTTGAATGTCCCCTTCGGCGGTGTCTATTTGACAAGGCGACTGGAAAGGAATTGCCGTGGTGCATCACGAATTGCCGCCGGAGACAGGTGTCTTCTACATAAATTTGGACCGCGTCCCAGCGCGGCGGGAATTCATGGAAGAACAGTTTGCCCACACCGGTCTGCCCGGGGCAGTACGGTTCAGCGCGGTTGACGGCCAGGTTCCCGGCGCATTGGACGACAATGGCTACGTACCGGGCACAGGCAGCCGCTGGGGTTTGAAACAAAGCGAGGTTGCCTGTTTTGAAAGCCATCGCGCAGTATGGCGCGCCGTCGTGCAGCAAAACCTGCGTTCGGTCGCTATTTTTGAAGATGATGTAGAGCTGTCGGTCAATGCAGGGCACGTGGTGTCCAAAGTGTTAGAGACCGCGTCGGAATGCGATCTGGTGAAACTCGACTATTCCCCAAGATCAATGCGTTTCGGACCTCATCGCACAATCGCAGATGTGCCGGTTCGGCCGATGCTTGAAATGGCCCCAAGCTCTGCTGCGTATGTTGTCACACAGGCGGCTTGCCGCAGGCTGCTAAGCTGGTCCGAGCCGTATTCGGATCATTTGGACGACTTCATCTCGCTGCCGCGCGAGGATTGGCGCATGTTTCAGTGTTTTCCGGCTGTGGGCGTCCAGATGATCTGGTCGCAACAGCAAGGCCAGACTGACGAAGATGTAAAGGTTAGCGAGCGATCTCAAGACACGAAAACCAACACCGGCCTGGACAAAGGGCCAACGTGGTTTCGCGTGCGCCGAGAACTGCGGGCCGCGCGGCGCAAGCTGTTCTGGCGAATGGGCGGCGAAAAGCGTTTGCGAGAGCAGGGCGGCTATATCGGATTTATTCCATGCGCGGATGATCTTAGCGTCTAGGCGTGCGCCGTTTCCCACAAAATTTAGGGGAATACGGGTTCCCGCCCTATAACCGTTAACAAAACTGTCAATTTGATATAACGTTTGAGTGTTATTTCCAGTTGGCGCTTGGGTTTTCGGTATGAGTCAGACGATCTACGAACGATATGGTGGCTTCAAAACGATCAGCAGGATCGTAATGACGTTCTACGAGATGGCCTTGGATTCTGACCAGATCGGAGGACATTTCGAGGACATAGACATGCCTCGACTAATTGATCACCAAACCAAGTTTGTTTCGTCATTGGTCGGTGGGCCTGCGTCCTTCAGTGATGAGCGGATCGAGGCCGTTCATCGGCATCTAAACATATCTCATGCTGACTTTGATGAGATGGCCGATCTGTTCGGCCAGGCACTGGAGATGCACGGGATGGAGGACGGTCATATCAAGATTGCCCTCAGCGCAATTGAATCCAAGCGTTCCATCATCGTGACGCGCAACGCAGCATGAGTATTCTGGCCATAAATGAGCAACTGCTCCGCGCGATCGGAGTGGGCGTGGCCGTTGTGCGGGCTTCGGATCTTGGGTTTGTGTTCTACAACGGCCCGTTTGCCGAATGGTTTGGCGCTCCGTCCGAAGGGCAATCATTGTTGGATGTGTTTCCCGGCCTGGATCAGCGCGAGCTGGAGGATGTAAAGCAATCTGGCCTTCGCTATTCCGTCGAAATGCAGATCAAGCCAAAGCGTAGAACATTGATTTTTGCGACTGCGGTTTCCTTGGCAAATGGCATGGACGAGCAGCTATTGGTCGTTGAGTGTCAAAACATTACCCGCATTCGCGAACTCGAAAGCATGATCGACAGCTACTCGACAATGGTCGAGCGTAACACGCGCGAACTGGAACGCGAGAAAGAGCGTGTTGAAAGGTTGCTGCTAAACCTGATGCCGCGCGCGGTATATGAGGAGTTCAAGACATTCGGCGTTGTGACGCCGCAGCTTTACGATCAGGTCTCGGTGGTCATGCTGGACTTTGTCGGTTTCACGGATTTCGCGGCAAAAACGGACCCGACTGTTACTCTTAGCGAGTTGAACGACATTTTCACCGCCTTTGACCGGATCGTCGAACAGTTTGGATGCGAACGGATCAAGACAATTGGGGACGCATATCTGGCGGTCTCCGGGATGCCCGATGCGACCCCGGATCATGCGACGGCTGTCGCCCATTGCGCGGTTAGGTTCCTTCGTTATCTTGAGCGACGAAATGAGAGCCACCCGCATAAATGGGAGGCCCGCATTGGGCTGGGAATGGGCCCGGCAGTTGGTTCGGTCGTGGGAATTCAGAAATACGTATACGACGTTTTCGGACCTGCTGTTAACATTGCCTCACGGTTGCAAGTCTTTGCAAATCCAATGAATATCGTTGCGCCCGAGGAGATGAAGTTCGCTCTGATCGACGAGTTTCAGGTTTCCGATCTGGGGCGTGTCGATATTAAGGGAATGGGCGAAATGGACCTCATCAACGTGACTTCGGGCCTTAGCATGCCAAAACCCAGAACCGTATTCTGACTAGTCGTCCTGCGGCACCAGGCCAAGACCCCTGAGATAGATCCCGATACCGGATTCCAAAAGGTCTTCGGGAGGAAAGGGTGAAGTTGCGCCAGTGTTTCTGGCGTACAGCTCGACCACGCCGTGGCTCATGGCCCAGATATGCGCGCTGAACATCGACGCGGGCGGACGTTTCTCTGGGGGAATGTGCTGGGACAGATCCGCAGCGGCCTTCTCGAGTACACTTTTCGCTCGGTTGGCAGCCAATGAAAGTTCCGGCGTGCGGTTGATGGAAACACCACTTTCAAACATTGCGATGTAGTGGCCGGGGTGCTTGCGCGCAAAGGCAAGATAGGCGCGACCTGTTGCCTCGAACGCGGCCAGAGCGGATGGCTGACCCTTGTCATAAGCGTATTGCATCAAGTCCGCGAACATCTCGAACCCTTGGCGCGCGGCCTCGGCGATCAGGTCTTCGCGACCCTGAAAATGCCGGTAAACGGCCGCTGGCGTTACGCCGGCTGTCTTGGCCGCTTCGGACAGGGTAAAGCCGGTCGGACCTTTTTCTTCAATCAGGGACAGCGCGGCCTCGATCAAGGCTTGCTTCAGGTTGCCGTGGTGATACCCGCGTTTTGTCATCCCTGTATCACTTGCCCTTGTTGTTCATATACTTGGACTTCTGACATAATCCGAGCGGCGCGTTTCGTCCAACATCTATGGCGCGGAAAACGAGTGAAATTCATCAGGACTCCCAGATTTCAGGCCCGCCGCAGATTTTCGTATCAATTTCGCCAATGGCTTCATGATTTTTCTCGTCATAGTCCAAGGCATGCAGGACGGTTTGAATGGCCGCAAGCCGCGCTCGTTTCTTGTCGTCCGAGCGCACGATTGTCCACGGGCAATGCGCCGAATGGCTGCGTGTCAGGGTTTCAGCGATAGAGGTCGAGTACTCATCCCACTTGCTGAGACCTTGAATATCTATCGGGCTGAGTTTCCATTGCTTCAACGGATCGGTCTCACGGGCCAAGAACCGGTTGAGCTGCTCGGCGCGCCCGACGTTCAGCCAAAACTTGAATAGTCGGATACCGTCGCTGACGAAACCAGTTTCCAGCGGCAAGACCTGACGAAAGAACCTTTCGCGTTCATCTGACGTGCAAAAACCAAATACATTCTCAACAACGCCACGGTTGTACCAACTTCGGTCAAAGAACACGATTTCACCCGCGGCGGGTAGGTGAGGGATGTACCTTTGAAAATACCACTGGCTGCGCTCTTGATCCGATGGCTTGCCAAGTGCGACGTTGCGGGCTCCGCGTGGATTAAGGTTTTCGCGAAAGCGTTTGATTGTACCGCCTTTTCCGGCAGCATCCCGGCCTTCAAAGATGATTGCGACCCTTCCACCGGTCTCTTTCACCCACGATTGCATCTTGACCAGTTCGATCTGCAACGCCTCCATCTGCTTTTCATAATCCTTACGCTTCATTCGTTCGTCGTAAGGAAAGCTGGGGTTTAGGATGTCATCCTTGTTTGCCTTTTCGATTGAGGATCTGACCTCTTTCGGGGCTTCTTTTCGGAAATATTTTTCGATGGAGCCTTTTGCGGATCGGGCCATAAGTCACCTCTCGATAAAATCCAATTTCTACTATGGATTAGCCGAGAGATTAACGCAAACCTGCCCTTTGTGCCGCCCTTTCAATGGCGGTGGCCACTTCGGGTGCGGCAACGACCTGCGGCATATGTCCGATCCCTGCCAATTCAATCAATTCCGCATCCGGTATCTGTTCAATCAGGCGCTGGGAATGCCAGTCCAGACCAACAGTTTCGTCCGCTGTTCCGTGTACGATTTCAGTTGGCACCGATATGTCTTTGTACTGCGGTTGAAGGGCACGGATTTCTTCCAGAAGATTGGCCCGTTGCTTGGCATTTGCGTGCATGGACGAGCGACGGATAGTCAGGCCGGGGCCAAAGTGACGGGCATACCCTTCGGGCGCGGATTGCGGAGCAAACACCTGATCAAGCGTCTTTTCTACATACCATTCCGGCACAAACGCGCTGATCAAAGGCAAAGCCAGAGCGTTACCCGCCGATGTAGACGCAAGCCTGTTGAAGCCATCCAGCGGTGTTTCCCAAGGGATGGCGGCCGGGGCGATCAGAACCAGTGCAGAGATGTTCTCGGGTCGGGTGACGGCCCAAGCAAGCGATACGGATCCGCCATAGCTTTGTCCGGCGACAATGGGCTTGTCTGCGCCAAGTTTGGCAGCGGCCTTCTGTAGAATTATGGCTTGTTCTTCAATGCTTTCACCGTCGGGGTTAAAGCTGCCGCTATAGCCAAGGCCCGGTCGGTCAAAGACGATCACGCGGAAGTTCTTTGCCAAGATTGGTGCAAGAGCGAACGTCATGTCGCGCGTGTTGCCGCTTGAACCATGGATCAGAACGACGTCTGGACCTTCGCCCATCACCACCGCATGGATTGGCACGCCGTCAACATCAATGATTTCACCTTCGGGTGGGAAGGATGCCTCGGCGCTCGCTTCGTTTTGCGACACGCGCCATGCGGTCAGCAAGGTCAGGCCAGAGAGAAACAGGCCGAGGGTTATGACAGACTTAACGACCAATTTCGTCCAGATCGAACGGGGTCGATTGATAAATCTCGTTGATCCAGTTCCCGTAGAGCAAGTGTGCATGACTGCGCCAGCGGTTTTGCGGATCTCGGCTTGGATCGTCGTCAGGATAGTAATTCATGGGTACGTTGATCGGCGTGCCGTTCGCGATGTCGCGGTCGTATTCTTGCTTGAGCGTGTCGCTGTCATATTCAAAGTGATTGAAGATATAAATCGCGCGGTGCGAAGGGTCTTCGACAAGGCAGGGGCCGACGTCTTCGCTGCCCAACAGCGTTGTCAGACCCCGAGCGCTGTCGATCTCATCCTGTTTCATCTCAGTCCAGCGGCTGACAGGGATCACGCAATCATCCGAAAACCCCCGCAGGAATGGCGATGCAGGCGCAAGATTGCGATGCCTGAAACATCCAAAAGCCTTGGCATCCAGTATGTGTTTCCGAACGCCGTGAAAGTGGTTGATCATCGCCATTCCGCCCCAGCAAACGCCAAAGGTCGAGTGCACGTTCGTCTGGGTCCAGTCAAAGACCTCGCTGATCTCGTCCCAATAGGTCACGTCTTCAAACTCAAGGTGTTCGATCGGTGCGCCAGTGATGATCAGGCCGTCGAACTTTTGATCCTTGATCTCCTGAAATGGACGGTAAAACTCGGCCATGTGTTCGGCTGCGGTGTTTTTGGTCCGATGCTCGGTCATGCGGATCAGCGACAGGTCGATCTGCAGCGGGGTCGCACCGATCAGACGGGCGAACTGGTTTTCCGTCTGAATCTTCTTGGGCATCAGGTTCAGCAACCCAATCCGCAAGGGGCGAATGTCCTGACGCATCGCCTGATCCTCATCCATGACCATGACGCCCTCGTTGGTGAGAACGTCAAATGCAGGCAGGTCGGAGGGGATCTTGATTGGCATCAGGTGCAAGCCTTCGGAAACTAAGTGTAAGAGCCGTAATTAAGCGTGGTTTGGGCGGGCCTCAAGGGTGCGTTCGATCAACTCGTCGAAATCTGAAGCGTCACGGACGTTGTGCATGTCATCCGCAGTGACCGCTATTCCCCAGTTGTCGGCCATCGCTTGATAGCGGGGCTGACGATGAGCAAGAGCGCGGGCGTAAGTCCAGCGTACAAATGCGTCGGGGTCCACCTGAGAGCCCGAGCAGCCGTGCTCGGCCAGATATTCCTCCCAAACCTGAGTCAGGAATTGTGGCTGATAAGACATCGGCTTGGGAGCCTTGTCAAAGCGCCGGACCAGCTCTGCGGTGTGCTCGTCGTCGCCTTTTAGCCATATCATCAAAGTTTGCCGCGAAAGCTCGGACAGAACTTGATCACGCGGGTCGTCGGGGTCGACCCATTCGCAGATTGACCCGCCGGTGTCGCAGATGAAGTTGGGGTATTGATACAGGCGTTCGGCGCGGTCGATGAAATATTCTGTGTCCAGCAGAGCATGAATTTCGGCCAGTCTGAACTGTTCCTGTCTGCGGCGGTATTCGGTTAGCTCAAGCCCTCCTAGCGCCGGGTTGCCCGGCTTACCCAGATAGGCAGCGACCGGCGTAAGGTTCTCAAATGAGATGTTAGAGCCGATATAGATCGAGTCTGACAGAAGAAGATCCCGCAAAAAGGGGACTTTCATCGCTTCTGCCTTGGCATTGTCGGTGATGTACTCGCCCATGTAGCGTGTACCGATGCGGTAGTCGATCGAGTAGTGAAACCAGTCACCCGAGTCCCGCAAGATATTGGACACATACGTCTTCCCAAGGCCCGACATGCCGAAAAACAGCACTTTCTTTCGCGCTGCCTCGCGCCAATCTTTTGCCGAGCTGTAGATCATCGTCTGCTATCCCCTTTTAGCACCTTGCTAATTGGGGTGGCGGGCGGCGTCAATCAGATGCGCGGTTCCGGTTTAGGATCAATAGTCCTACAGCCAACACTGCAAAGCCAAGAAATGCCTGTGGTTGTAGCGCTTCGTCGCGCAGGATTGCGCCAAGAACGATTGCCACAGGTGGGATAACCAGCGTTACAAGCAAAAGATTGCCCGCGCCCGCCATTGCCAAAACGCGGTAGTACAAAAGGTATGCTCCGGCGGTTGCAATCAGTGCGTAATAGGCGATGGCTGCCCAAGTAATGGCTGGCAGGTCGAACGTTGGAACACCGTCAACGATCAGAGTTATCGGCAAGATGAACAGCGTTGATCCCGTCAGCATCCCGGCTGCGGCAACTGCCGGGTGCAGGCCGGACAATGCGACACGCGCCCAAGCTCCGGCCAGAGCGTATGAGATCGCGCCTGCGATGATTGCCAGTTGCGCCGCGCTTTGCAGGTCAAAGCTGGCGAAACTCTGAACCCCGATGGCGATCGCAACTCCGACGAACCCCAGACTGACGCCAAGGGCGCGAGAACGGGTCAATTGTTCGTCTTTGAAAAATATCGCCGCGACCAGAACGCCAAAAATTGCCGTTGTTGCGTTCAGGATCGAGGTGAGCCCCGTTTCGATATACAACTGTCCCCATGCCATTAGAGAAAACGGAATGGCGTTGTTCAGTATTCCCATGACAACAAATGCAATCCAAATGCGTGGGGTAGAAGGTACCTTTAACCCCTTAACCCAAACCACAACCCAAAGCGCCAGCATCGCCCAGAAGACGCGATGCAGGACCGAGGTCATGACAGGTACAGTGTCCAGCGCGATCCTGATGGAAACGAAAGATGCGCCCCAGATCAGGCCCAGCAACAAAAGCTCGGCCCAGGCCTGTGTGGAAAGTTGTTTTTGAGTAGCCATGCCAATGTCTTTCACTCAAACGCGGCAAACGCGACCCGAAACATGCGAAAAGGCCCCGCCAAATGGCGAGGCCTCTGTTCAAACTACCTGAAAGCTTCTTAGTTCAGCGCGTATGTGAGCTGCAGACCAACACTCCAGGCCGAGTTTCCAGTGAACTCGCCGCCCGTGGTGGTGGTGGCATCGCCGATATCGGTGTAACGGATCGCGCCCGAAAGCTGAGCCTGCTCAAACGAGTAGGTGCCACCTACGCCGATGCTCCAGAAACCGTCGGTTGGACCGAGGTTGGAAACCGGTGTGCCGGACGAGGCTTCATAGCCAGCGGATACAGCACCCGAGAACTCCTCGGAGAACTGATAGCCGACGCCCAAAGTATAGGTGAAGGTGTCGTCGTCATAGTCGACCAGGTTGTTACCGGTAATTCCGACATAGGCTGGTGGTGCAAGTACTGCCTGAGGCCAGTCAACCCAGCGGATCGAACCGAACACAAGAGTTTTCGGTGCAACACCGGTCTGGAAGTCAAGGTTGACCGACTGGGGCGTGATAACCTCATCTTCTGTGTTCAGGGAAACGACAGGTACCGGTACCGGCGGCGGCTGAGTGTTGAAGGATTCTACCAGTCCAAAATTGTGAGTGATCTTGGAGTTGTAGACCAGCGAAACGCGCGCGGCGATCTCGGGACGTTCCCAGGCGACACCGACAAGGTAGCCAAAGTCGATTTCATCATCCGATGTGGTTCGGTAGCCAAGGGCTGCGGGCACGGCAACATCCAGACTTGCACGCTGTCCCCGGACACCTGCAATAGCGCTAAAGCCGCCGTCGAATTTGTAACGCAGCACGGCCGAGATTGCGTCCGTGTCAGCCTTGGCGCGCAGGACATCGGTCCGGCCGCCGAACGGCGTCACCGGGTTCAACGAAAGCGGGTAGTCGGCCGCGTACTCTACGTCCGCGCCAAACGGCTGATCATAAATCAGCGCGAAATCCAGCCTGTCATTGAACGCATGCTTGTATGCAAGCCCCGGCGAAAAAAAGCTGTTGGTCACGTTGCCCGAGTCGACGCCGAACTGCTCTCCGCTGACGCTTGGGGAAGCATACCCCAGACGCAACTGAACGGCCGATCCTTCCTCGAACAGAATGTTCACGCCTTGGCCACTGCGATCAAGGCCGCCTGCATAGGCACCCGTCGCGCCAACGCACATAGCGCACGCCTGTAGAAGCGCTTTCCTCATTTAGTCCCTCCCTAAATATCTCCTGTAAGGTCAGTGCCCGTCTCCGTAAGGGGCTGCTGACCCGGTGTGTGGTGCTCGTTATTCTGTTAAGGTTTACTTTATCGTCAACTCGTGACGGTGCGTTACTTGTTTGGAGCGTGTCGGGAGACTGTTGCGTTTGTGTTACGATTCTCGGCGCTAACATTCAAAAAGATACCTGAGAAGATCACGGCAGCCCCAAGAAGCGTCCATTGGTCCAACGGTTCTTGGTAAAGAATCATGCCGACGATCGCGATTGTCGGCAGCCTGGCAAAGTCGAAAGGCACCACCACTGTTGCCGGGGCAATAGCCAAGGCGTTGGTGATGCAAAAGTGTGCAAGTAATCCGGCCAGTCCGATCAACAACAGAAAAGGAGCGGTTTTGGCTGAGGGCAGCGCAATCTGTCCGTCAATTCCAGATGCCGCCAATCCCAGAAACGCCTGAATAACCGTTAGCCAGAACATGATGCAGCCGATGCTGGCATGTTGGGTCAGTTTTTTCGTCGAAATCGTCGTCAGGGCGAAAAAAACCGCAGACAAGGCGGCGGCTATGACGCCTCCGGTCAGTGGCACCGCGCCGGGGCGGGCGACAATGAGAATGCCGACAAACCCGATCAGTGCGGACAAGACGCGTATTGTGGTCAATCTTTCACCCAGCAAGAGCGGCGAAAGAAGAATGACCCAAAAAGGCTGAGTGAATTCAAGCGCGAAGACCTGCGCCAAAGGAACAACCGATACCGCATAGAACCAAAGGTTCTGGCCGGTGAAGTGGAGAACGTTTCGGACTCCGTGCAGGCCGATACGATTGGTCGTCACATGGTGCCACTTGCCAGTGACTGTCAGGGCGAGTGAAACGATGAGTATGCCGACAAGACTTCGGTAGAACATGATCTCAAACGTGTCATGAGATACGCTGAGCTCTCGGCCCGCGACTGCCATCGACGAAAACGAGGCGATGGCCCCGGTCATCCAAAGTGCGGCTTTGCCGATTTGAGGTCTGCTGGCTTCCATAGGAAATCTGTTGAGGCCCAAGGTGAGGATTTAAGGAAAACAGAAGTTTGCCTGATCCGAAATAATAAAGCCGGGGAAGTCCCCGGCTTTTTTGTTATTCCCACTCGATCGTTCCCGGTGGTTTTGACGTGATGTCATAGGTGCATCGGTTGATCCCTTTGACCTCATTAATAATCCGTGTCGCGGTCTCACCCAGGAATTCGTGGCTAAACGGATAATAGTCGGCCGTCATTCCATCAACTGACGTCACGGCCCGCAAGGCGCAGGCGTAGTCATAGGTGCGACCATCTCCCATGACGCCGACGGTGCGGACAGGCAGAATGGCGACAAAAGCCTGCCAAATTTCATCGTAAAGGCCGTGTTTGCGGATTTGATCGATGTAGACAGCATCGGCTTCGCGCAAGATTTCCAGTTTCTCACGCGTAATCTCACCCGGACAGCGAATCGCCAGACCGGGACCGGGGAAGGGGTGGCGGCCGATAAAGCTCTGCGGCAGTCCAAGTTCGCGGCCCAACGCGCGGACCTCGTCCTTGAACAGTTCGCGCAGGGGCTCGACCAGCTTCAGGCCCATCTTTTCGGGCAGACCGCCGACATTGTGGTGCGATTTGATCGTGACCGAGGGGCCGCCGGAAAAGGACACCGATTCAATGACATCGGGGTACAAAGTGCCCTGCGCCAGGAACTCGGCCCCGTCGATGGTGTCGGCGTGTTTCTGGAATACGTCGATGAACAGCTTGCCGATGATCTTACGCTTGGTCTCGGGGTCGGACTGGCCCTCCAACTCACCAAGGAACAGGTCGCTCTCATCCGCGTGGATCAGTTGAATGTTGTAGTTGTCGCGGAACATGCCGACGACTTCTTCGGCCTCGTTCTTGCGTAGCAGGCCGTGATCAACAAAGACACAGGTGAGCTGATCGCCGATCGCCTCGTGGATCAGGATCGCCGCGACCGAGCTGTCGACGCCGCCGGACAGACCACAGATGACCTTTTTGTCGCCCACCTGTTCGCGGATTTTGCGGATCATCTCGTCGCGATACGCACCCATGGTCCAGTCACCCTTGAACCCGGCCAGTTTTACGAAATTCTCGTACAGTTTCGCGCCCTTGGGAGTGTGGTGTACCTCGGGGTGGAACTGAACCGCATAGAAGTGACGGCTGGCATCGGCGGTAACTGCAAAAGGCGCATTGGGCGAGGTGCCGAACACCTCGAACCCAGGTGCGATTTCACTGACGTGGTCGCCGTGGCTCATCCAGACCTGTTCGTCGCCATCGGCGAACCAACCGTCAAGGATATCCAACTGACCCTTGGGCGTGACAAAGGCGCGTCCGAACTCAGCGGTGCCGTGGCCGCTCTCGACCTTACCGCCCAACTGGTGCATCATCACCTGCTGGCCATAACATATCCCAAGGATCGGGACGCCATAATCGAAAATCTCTTGCGGAGCGCGCGGTGAACCTTCGCGCGTCACACTGTCCGGCCCGCCCGAGAAGATCACGGCTTTTGGCGCCATCTCGCGCACAAATTCCATCGTGACTTTCTGATAGGGGTGGATTTCGCAATAGACGTTCAGCTCACGCAGGCGTCGCGCGATAAGCTGCGTTACCTGGCTGCCGAAGTCGATGATCAGAAGGCGGTCATGAGTGTCCTGGGTCATGGTTGGCTATTAGGTCGCAAGCCTTGCATGTGCAAGCGCAATGACATCATTTGTGCAATTGTGCCTCAGGATAGTGAGGAAAGGGGATGTCATGTCAAAGATTAAGCTGCGGCGCGCTACCCTGGCTGATGTTGACGAAGCAACCGTGTGCATTTCGGCGGCCTATGCGCCTGCGTTGCGCGAAATACCGGACCTGCCGGACGTAACTGGTGGCGTTGCCCAAGACATAGCCACTCATGAGGCAGTCGTGGCCGAAGATGGCACAGAAATTATTGGGTATGTTGTCTATGGCGTCGTTGAAGACGCGATGATGGTTTTCAATCTTGCCGTTTCGCCGGCCGCACAGGGGAAGGGAGTCGCAAAAAGGCTGCTGGAACATGTTGAAGACACAGCGCGCACGCAGGGAGTGGAACGACTTAGGTTGCGGACCCATCGTTTGATGCAAACAACGGTTGCCATGTATCAATATTTGGGGTGGGGCATCGCAAGCTCCAAAGGAAACAGCTTGGTCATGGAAAAGCCGGTAGGGTAACGGATGCGCCGGGCCTGTTCAAAGCGTCGGCTCAAATGTCGCTTTTACCCCTATAGCGCCGTAAACCATATGCTTTGCGCCCGTTGCCTCCTGTAACAAATCCATCAAACCAACCAATAGACGGGATCTTCTCATGGCAGAGGCAAATACCCGGCGCAGGGCGAGAGGTGGCGGTGGCGCCGCCCGCCGAGCCGAACGCACCGCGGTTCGTATCGAAACTGCAAAGTATATCGAACGTAATATTCCGAACTTCGAGGTTCTCAACGAAGAAGCGTTGCAGATCATCGAAACCAACGCTGAAACCATTCTGGCCGAGGTCGGAGTCAACTTTGTCGATAACCCCGCTGCGCTGGAGCGTTGGAAAGACGCTGGTGCCGATGTGGATGGCGAACGTGTTCGCATCCCTCGTGGTCTGGCGCGTGAGCTGATCAAGACCGCCCCCAGCGAGTTTACTCAGCACGCCCGCAACCCCGAGAAATCGGTGGTCATCGGTGGCCGTAATCTGGTTTTGGCCCCGGTCTATGGACCTCCGTTCGTTCGCGATGCGCAGGGTGGCCGACGCTATGCCACAATGGACGATTTCAACAAGTTCGTGAAACTGGCCTATATGTCCAAATGGCTGCACCATTCGGGCGGTACGGTGTGCGAACCGACGGACATTCCGGTGAACAAGCGTCACCTGGACATGCTGATGGCGCACATGACCCTGTCGGACAAGCCGTTCATGGGCTCGGTCACCGATCCCAGCCGCGCGCAGGATTCCGTTGAGATGTGTGAGATTCTGTTCGGCAAAGAGTTCGTGCAGGAAAACACGGTTATGACCTCGCTGACGAACATCAACTCGCCGATGACCTTCGACGACGTGATGATGGGCTCGCTCGAGGTCTATGCGGCCAACAACCAAGCCTGCATCATCTCGCCGTTTATCGTTGGTGGCGCGATGGCTCCGGTGTCGGTTGCGGGGACGCTGACGCAGGTTCTGGCCGAAGTTCTGGCTGGTGTTGCCTATAGCCAGATCATCCGTCCGGGTGCACCTGCAATCTTTGGTGCGTTTGTGTCGTCGATCGACATGAACTCTGGCGCGCCGACCTTTGGGACGCCCGAGGCTTCGATGGTCACCTATGGCGCGGGCCAGTTGGCGCGTCGTCTGAACTTGCCGTTCCGTTCGGCGGGGTCGTTCTGCGGCTCGAAACTACCTGATGCGCAGGCCGCGTATGAGACCGCGAACTCGCTGAACATGGGTCTGATGGCCGGTGTGAACTTCATGCTGCATTCCTGCGGCTGGCTGGAAGGCGGTTTGGTGGCTGACTTTGAAAAGTTCGTCATGGATGCCGATCAGCTTGGCGTACTGCACGGTCTGGCCAAGGGCGTAGCCTATGACGAAAACGCACAGGCGATGGACGCGATCCGCGAGGTTGGTCCGGGTGGTCACTATCTGGGATGCGCTCACACGCAGGCCAACTTCAAGGAAGCCTTCTGGAAAAGCGAAGTTCTGGACTATAAGCCGTTCGAGACATGGGAAGACGAAGGCGGCCGCGACACGCGTCAACTGGCGACGTCGCGGGTCGAGCATTTGCTGGCCAATTACCAACAGCCCCAACTCGACCCTGCGATCAATGCTGCTCTGAATGAGTACATTGAAACGAAAAAGGCATCCATGCCGGACGCCTTCAGCTAAGTCATTGATATTGTGAGGCGCGACTGGCTTTGAACAGTTGCGCCTCGCCCAGCAACGCGATCAGAATATCCAGGTGCCGAACCAGAGAATAGGCGGCGTCTTCGGCAGTCCGTTGCGCGTTCACCTCCTTTTCCATTTCTATCAGTCGCATCAGCGCCGCACCTGTCCCGGGCAGTGATCCATACCCTAGTATGCGTTGTAGGTGACGTTCACGATCATAATCCTGTGCGCCATGTTTTGCTGCGCGGGCCAATAGGCGTGGGCGGCGAAGGGTTGCGATCATGGTCATCAGGTCTTGCATTCAGAAGTTCCTAGTCTGTGTGGCAGTCCCTTTGTTTGCCACACAACCTAAGCGGGTGTTGCTTCAATCACCCTCTCGCCGAACTCTGACTTCATGAGTGTTTATGATTTTGAAACAAATCTAGTTCTTGTCTCCATCCGTTAACGAACGAGTAACGAAAGCGACTCTAGTTAGATTTGGTTAACCATTTCATTGGGGGCGATTGGGAACAGATTTTTTGTCGACGAGGGCAAGTAACTATGGAAAACAACATGGCTTTCACCATTCCGGCTTGGGTACCCGAAGGGGCGCAGAGGTATCTGGCGCATACCGAAACCGGTCAGTCGATCCGCGACATCGCGCGGTCAGCAGGGTGCCATGCTTCAACCATTCTCAGACAAATTCGGCGCATCGAGTCACGGCGGGATGATCCCCTGGTGGATGCGGCGCTTCAGTCGTTGGCGGATAGGCATTTCTCCGATCCGCTGGATCAGGACGGTCTTTTTCCTGGGGCGCCGGAGGACGAGACCGCCGCCGAGGACGAGTTCAACCGAGAAGCCCTGCGGGTATTGCGGCGTCTTTGTGAAACAGGGTCCGTACTGGCCGTTGCCGAGGATATGGACAAGGCAGTGGTCGTGCGGGATACGGGTGAACAAGCTGCAACCCGAACCGCTGTTGTAGATTGCGAGATCGCGCAGGCTCTGGCTTTGAAAGACTGGATTTCCTGCGACAATCCCGGGCGGATTTCCAGATATAGAATTTCGACTTCAGGGCGAACGGCGTTTAGCCAGCTTGTTGCTGAAGCGGAAAATCGGGCACGGGCGAGAAGCGAATTTGGAATGGCCGAGGCGCAAACCCCGTTTCAGCCAGAGGGGGGGATAAATAATGGCAGTTCAGGCGCGAACCGGCAAAGACGTATCCGGTACAGTGCTGCGGAAAGCCCACTGATTGGGCTGGCTCGCAGGCGGGACAAGGACGGCAAACCCTTTTTGGATGAAACCTTGGTCGGTGCCGGAGAGCGTTTGAGAGAAGATTTTGAACTGGCGCAAATTGGACCGCAAGTTGCTCAGAACTGGGACCACTTTCTAACAGCCGGTGGGAGAGGGAGCTTTGGGCAAAACGCGACTGCCGATCGAGGCTCGTCTGACGCCCGCGACCGGGTCGAGCGCGCGCTTTCAGACCTCGGACCCGGTTTAAGCGACGTTGCGTTGCGGTGCTGTTGCTACTTGGAGGGGCTAGAAATGGCCGAAAAGCGCATGGGATGGTCTGCGCGCTCGGGCAAGATTGTGCTGCGGATCGCATTGCAGAGACTCAAAAGGCACTATGAGAAGCAGACTGAGAAAAACAGGCTGATCGGTTGAGGGACACTCAATAAGCAAAGGTTGCAGATCCGCGTCGCGGTGATAGTCATGGGTTATGAATTTTACCCTTAGACAACTGCAGTATTTTTGTGCCGTAGCCGAGCAGCGTAATTTTGGCCGGGCGGCGCAGGTTTGCCATGTGTCTCAGCCTGCGCTTTCGGTTCAGATCAAAGCGCTGGAGGAAACGCTCGGGGGGTCTTTGTTCGAGCGTCAGGCGCGCGATATCCTGCTAACCCCGCTGGGGCGCGACGTTCTGGATCACGCACGGCAGGTTCTTGGCGCCGCGGATCGCTTGGATCAGTTCGCCAGAGATCAGTCAGGCGGTCATCGCTCTTTGTCCATTGGAATTATTCCGACTATCGCACCTTACATTTTGCCAGGGGTTCTGGCCGGTCTGCGGACGGCGGATGTGTCGCTAAAGGTGCAAATCCGCGAGGCCCGGACAGAGCGTTTGCTATCTATGCTGCGAGCTGGCGAGATTGACGCAGGCGTTGTGGCGTTGCCGTCTGGAGGCAGCGAGCTTTACGAGGTGGCCTTGTTCAAGGATCGCTTTCTGCTGGCAGGCAGCGCAGGACGGTTGCAGTCGATGCCGAACGATCCAGAAGCACTGCGACCCATAGACCTAAGAGCCACACAACTCATGCTGTTAGATGACGGTCACTGCCTGACGGATCAAGCGTTGGAGGTGTGCGGTCAGGATAGAAGCAGTGGGCTTATCAACATGGGCGCGTCTTCACTGGCAACCTTGTCCCGTCTGGTGGCCGAAGGGTTCGGCCTGACATTGATGCCGGAACTTGCAGCTCGTGCAGAAGCCGAAGCTGTGCCGGGTTTGAAGCTGCAGCGTTTCGGCTCTCCGCAACCTTTCCGAACGATTGGATTGGTACGCCGCGAATCGACGGGGCAGGAGGCTTGGTTTGACAGCTTGGCCGAAGTCATTCGACTTGTGGGAGAGGATATCGTCACCGCGGCCAGAACATGAAAAGACCCGCCAGGGGCGGGTCTTAGTGTCACTCATTCAGAGTAGTTTAAGCCAGCTCAGGCTCTTTGGCTTCGTCCAGATGCTTCATCAGGTTTTCCGGCGACGAAACGCCGTAGGGGTCTTCGGGGCAGTTGTCCATCAAACCGGGTTCTTCAAACCACGCTTCGACGACGCCGTCATTTACGATGGCAGCGTAGCGCCAGGACCGCATTCCGAATCCAAGGTTGTCCTTGTCAACCAGCATACCCATTTTCCGGGTGAATTCACCGGAACCATCGGGGATAACTTTGACATTCGTCAGACCCTGATCCTGAGCCCATTTGTTCATGACAAAGCTGTCGTTGACCGACATGCAGTAAATCTCGTCGATACCCTTTGCGGCGAAATCCGCGTGACCGTTCTCAAAGCCCGGCAACTGATAGGTAGAGCATGTCGGCGTGAATGCACCCGGCAGTGAAAATAGGATAACCCGCTTACCCGCAAAGTAGTCCGCGGTGGTTTTGTCTTCCCAGCGGAACGGATTTGGGCCATCGATGGCCTCATCGCGCACGCGGGTGTGAAAGGTGACAGCAGGTAGTGTCGCGCCGGTTTTCATAAACAAGCTCCTGTGATTCAAGGTGGGTTTTAGCGCTGTTTAAAACAGTTCTAAACTGGCTTCAACGCTCGAATTGCTGCGATGGCAAATGACGGTAGGTCACTGAAATAATGCTCATATGCCGGGCGCAAAAGCGAAAGGAAGCAGCAAATGCTGCATCGCAATATGGGCGCTGCATGGCTGATATGTCCTTGTGGCATAGTGCATGCAGACGTACTATGTTAGAGCACAGCAAATTGACCCAAAGTCAGGAAAGCCAGCCGTGCGTGATCTGAAGATCCCCGAACAACGTCACCCTGAAAAGGCGCATAAGCCGGACAATGCGCAGCCCAAAAAGCCAAGCTGGATACGCGTCAAGGCGCCGGGTGGCAAGGGCTATGCGGACACGCGCAAGATCATGCGTGACAATAACCTTGTTACCGTGTGCGAGGAAGCCGGCTGTCCGAATGTGGGCGAATGCTGGAGCCAAGGTCACGCGACCATGATGATCATGGGCGAAATCTGTACCCGTGGTTGCACGTTCTGCAACATCGCCACAGGGCGCCCCGACGCTTTGGACGTGTTTGAGCCCGGACGCGTTGCGCACGCGGTTGAGAAGCTGGGCCTAAATCATGTGGTCATAACCTCTGTTGATCGGGACGACCTTGAAGATGGCGGCGCGGACCACTTTGCGCAGACAATCCGGGCAGTTCGGCATCGTTCGCCCAAGACCACGATCGAAATTCTGACACCCGACTTTCTGAAATGCGATCCGTCGGTTCTTGAAACCGTGGTCGAGGCCAAACCGGATGTGTTCAATCACAATCTTGAAACAGTGCCGGGCCTTTACCCCGAGGTTCGCCCCGGCGCGCGATACTTCCATTCTTTGCGCTTGTTGCAGCGTGTAAAAGAGCTTGATCCGTCGGTCTTTACCAAGTCCGGCATCATGGTCGGGCTGGGCGAGGATGAACAGCAGGTTCGTCAGGTCATGGATGACATGCGCGCCGCAGACATCGACTTTCTGACTATCGGCCAATACCTCCAGCCGACGACCAAACATCATGGTGTGGATCGGTTCGTCACACCGGAGGAGTTCGCCTCGTATGAAAAAGCGGCGTATGGCAAGGGGTTCCTGATGGTTTCCGCAACCCCATTGACCCGGTCGTCTTACCACGCTGGTGATGATTTTGCGCGCTTGCGGGACGCTCGGCAAAAAATGTTGGAGCGGGGGTGACCCCAGATACGATATCGCGGCTGGTCCGTCTGCGTCGTGAACTTCATCAGTATCCCGAACTGTCCGGGCAAGAGCAAAACACTGCCGCTCGGGTCGCCAAGGAACTAGCTGAGCTTGGAGCGGACCGCGTTGTTACCGGGATAGGTGGGCACGGGGTCGCTGCGATTTTCGACAGCGGGATCGCTGGACCGACGGTTGCGGTTCGCTGTGAATTGGACGGGTTGCCAATTCAGGAACAAAGTGACGTGGACTATGTGTCCCGAGTCCCTGACCGGGGACATCTGTGCGGACATGATGGCCATATGGTTATGGTTCTTGGGGTTGCCGAAGAAATCGGCCGCGCGCGCCCTAAGAAGGGCCGCGTGGTTTTGATCTTTCAACCGGCTGAAGAAACGGGAAAAGGCGCGTTGGCCTTTCGCGCGGATCGCCAGTTTGCCAAAATTGCACCGGACTATGTGTTCTCGCTTCATAATTTGCCCGGCTTGGGCCTCGGCAAGGTCCAGATTTGCACGGGTGCGGCCAACTGTGCGTCGCGCGGAATGAAGATTGCCCTGACAGGAAAAACGTCTCATGCGGCGGCGCCCATGGATGGCGTTTCTCCGGCCGGTGCGCTGTCTGCCTTGATGCCGAAGATGGCCGAGTTAGGGGCAGGAGGCGCGTTAGACGATGCCTTCGCGCTGACCACTGTGACCCATGCCAGTTTGGGCGAACCTACGTTTGGGGTCTCTCCGGGCAAGGCCGAGCTTTGGGTCACCTTGCGCACTGTGACTGACCTCAGGATGCAGCAGTTGATGGCCGAAGCCGAGGCACTGGCCACGCAGCACGCCGAGGCGGACGGGCTTCAATGCCAGATTCTGTACGATGATGTGTTCGATTCCTGCGTGAACCACGCGGACGCAGTCGAAATTTTGGCCTCTGCGTGTAATGCAGGTCGCGTCGAGCATGAAATCACCCAAAGCCCGCAGAAGTTTTCCGAAGACTTCGGGCAGTTTTCAAAAGGTGCGATAACTGCAATGTTCTGGCTGGGTGCAGGTCAGGATCACCCGCAACTACACAACCCGGATTACGACTTCCCGGATGCCATTATTCCCGTTGGAACGGGCATCTTCGTAAATTCAATCCGTTCGTTGCTAGGGTAATGTCCTACTTAACCAGATCCCCGACAATGCCCACGGCTTCGATAACCGTGCGAGTGTCGTCTGAAATCGAAACGATCTCATCGTCTATCCGGACGTAGCGTTGACCGGGTGGCAGAGGCTTGAGGTTCCAGCCATCGAGATCGTCCAGGTAGTCAAAATCAAGATCATCGGGCAGTTTATTGCCGCGTGTATAGCGCTTGACCTGACCTGGCGGGACACCAACGCCCTTATTCGATTTTAGCGGCTTTTCCACCTTGACCTTGTCAGCACCTTTGCCTTTGGCCTTGTTGTCTTTTGCGTGTGCTATTCCTGCCGAGGCCGCAACAGCAAATGCAATTAGAACGCTGGTTGAAAAAAACTTCATGAACGAACTCCTCCCAATTCATTGGAAGGTAGTCTGATCGAATATCGTTTGTCTATTGATATTCCATTTGCTGAATTTGGTGCGCTAGCGCACTGGGGACCGCGCTGGTTCCAGTCGTCCCCATTCTGGCCACCACCCCATGTATTCAATTCCGCCGATTGCCAGAGCTATGAGGATTGCGCCAAACACCAACTTGACCCGCCGCTCGGACGGCGGGTTTCGCGCCCATTGAGACATGCGCAGCAGATGCCGAGGGTTCATGGTTCGTTATCCATCTTCGACGAACCGCACCTTGCCGATGAAGGGCAGGTTGCGGTTGCGCTGAGCGTAGTCGATGCCATAGCCCACGACGAATTCGTCCGGAATTTCAAACCCGATCCAGTCTGAACGAAAATCGACTTCACGCCGACTGGGTTTGTCCAGCAATGCGATGGATTTCAACCGACTGGGTTTGCGGCTGTTCAAGAGTTTGGTGACATGGTTCAACGTGTGGCCGGTATCAACGATGTCTTCTACCACCAGCACATCGCGCCCCTCAATAGCGCCCCGCAAGTCCTTGAGAATGCGCACTTCGCGACTGCTTTCCATCGAATCGCCGTAGGATGACGCCTCGAGAAAATCCACTTCAATCGGAAGATCCAGTTCCCGAACAAGATCGGCAATGAAAACGAAGCTGCCGCGAAGCAGTCCAACCACGACGAGTTTGTCGGTCTTGTCAAATTCCTGCGTAATCTCGCGGCAAAGTTCCTCGATCCGAGCAGCGATCGCCTTTGCCGAGATCATCTCATCTATCACATATGCGCGGTCGGTCATCGTTGCCCCCTTGATCTTTGGCGCGCAACATACGACATGACGCGCCATTGTCACCTGTAAATACCGGAACGCCATGCCTACACATTCCGAGACACGTCACCTGCCATATACGGCTCAGCAGATGTATGACCTTGTCGCGGATGTGGCCAAGTATCCTCAGTTCCTGCCGTGGTGCGCTGCGGCCCGTATCCGTCGCACCTATGCCGCGGGTGAGGCGCAGGTGCTAGAGGCCGATCTTGTGATCTCATTCAAGGTCTTCCGCGAACGCTTTGGCAGTCGGGTAACGCTGCATGCTGAACAGCGAAAAATCGACACCGAATATCTGGACGGACCGTTTAAATACATGAAGTCCGACTGGCATTTTCAGGAGGCACCCGACGGTGGGTGCAATATTTCGTTCCACGTCGATTTTGAGTTCAAGAACGCCATTCTTCAGGGCATCATTGGTGTTGTCTTCAACGAGGCGATGCACAGGATCGTTCAGGCGTTCGAGAGCCGGGCCGCCGATTTATACGCCTAAGTCTTTACCCGCGATGGGCGCACGCTAGACTGCGCCTCATGACCGATTTCACCTCAGCTCTGGCCGAGTTTGCATCCGGCCCAATTTCGACTTCGTCTCAGACGCGCATCGTGACGTCCCTTTCGGTACTTGATTGGATGGCCGTCGGTCGTGCGGGTGCCGGCGAACCCGTGTCCATGACAGTTCGCGATCTGGTTCTGGACGAAGGCGGCACGGGGCAGGCGCATCTGTTTGGCGGTGGCCACGCACCCCTGCGAGGGGCGGCACTGGTCAACGGGACCGTTTCCCATGCTCTGGACTACGACGACACTCATTTCGCCCATATCGGGCACCCGTCGGTCGTGGTGCTGCCTGCGGCGTTGGCGCTGTGCGAATGGGATGATCGGATTCTTGTAGACTTTCTCGAATCCGCTTTGGTCGGGATGGAGATGTCCATTCGGATGGGGCTTTGGCTGGGGCGGGACCATTATCAAGCCGGGTTCCACCAAACCGCAACCTCCGGCGCGTTCGGGGCGGCGGTTGCAGCGGGCCGGGTGCTTGGCTTCAGCGTCGATCAGATGCGCAAAGTTCTGGGTCTGACATCCACCCGGGCGGCAGGTCTGAAAGCCCAGTTTGGAACGATGGGAAAACCCTATAATGCCGGGCTTGCGGCATCGGCAGGCGTCGAGGCCGCGTTGCTGGTCGCCAAGGGGTTTGAACCCAGTTTAGATGCTCTGGAAGGGCCGTTTGGCTTCGGCGCAACGCATAAAGGTCAGTCCGATGTCGGCGCGGCCTTGGGGGGATTGGGTGAGGAATGGCTGTTCGATACGGTTAGCCACAAGTTTCATGCCTGTTGTCACGGCCTGCATGCGGCACTTGAGGCCGCCTTGGAACTGGACATCGCGGAACCAGAAGTGGCCGAGATCAAGATCAGGACTCATCCCCGCTGGATGAGTGTGTGCAATCAGATGTCGCCGACAACGGGGTTGGGGGCCAAGTTTTCCTATCGGACCGTGATTGCGATGCAGGCGCTGGGATATGACACTGCGTTGCCTGCCAGCTATTCCGAAAAAACATGCTCCGATCCGCGTTTGCTTTCGTTGCGTGACCGCGTGACCGTAGAGGCAGATGAGACGCTATCCGAGACCCAAGCCCTCCTGACCCTGCTGCGCCGCGATGGGATAAGCAAAGAGGCAAGCCATGACCTTTTGGCCCCGCTGCCCTTGGCCGAGCGAGAGGACCGGGTGCGCGGCAAGGCCGCCAAGTTGATCGGAGGCGATGAGGCGGACGCGATCTGGTCGATGCTGCGCACCGGAGGCCGCGCCCGCGATCTGGCAAAACTGCTGGCGGGTTAGGCCACGCGCCAGTGCAAGGGGAATCCAGGATCGAAAACCGTGACGGGGCCGTCACCGGATTCAATCTTGTCAGGATACACGACCGGTTCGCCCTTGGTCAGAGTGATCGTTCCCTCATTCACCGGCAGGCCATAAAAGCCCGGACCGTTGAGCGAGGTAAACCCTTCCAGCTTGTTCAGCGCACCTTCACGGTCGAACATCTCGGCCACCAGCGACATGGTGTTCGTCGCGGTGAAACACCCGGCGCAGCCACAGGCCATTTCCTTGTTCGCATCCGTATGCGGCGCGCTGTCGGTCCCAAGGAAGAACCGCGTATCGCCCGAGGTCGCGGCGGCCAGCAGCGCCAGCCGGTGTTCCTCGCGCTTGGCGACGGGCAGGCAGTAGTAGTGCGGTTTGATCCCGCCGACCAGAATATGGTTTCGGTTGATGATCAGGTGATGCGCGGTGATCGTCGCGCCCAGATCAACCTCATTGGCTTTGACATAGTCCACACCATCCGCGGTAGTGATATGCTCCATCACCACGCGCAAGCCGGGCGTGGCTTTGCGGATCGGGTCCAGTACGCGGTCGATGAACACCGCCTCGCGGTCGAAAATGTCGATATCCGCATCCGTGACCTCGCCATGCACACACATGGGCAGGCCGATCTCGGCCATCTTCTCCAGCACCGGGCGCACCTTGTCGAAATCCCGCACGCCCGAAGCCGAATTGGTCGTAGCCCCCGCCGGGTACAGCTTGACCGCCTTGATCAGCCCGCTGGCATGTGCTGCGGCGACATCCTCGGGGTCTGTATCTTCGGTCAGATACAGGGTCATCAACGGCTCGAACGTCATCCCATCGGGCAGGGCAGCCAGAATACGGTCGCGATAAGCGGCTGCCTGTTCGCCACGAACAACGGGCGGCACAAGGTTCGGCATGATGATCGCACGCGCAAAGTGGCGTGCGGTTTCGGGCAGGACGGCTTCCAGCATTGCGCCATCGCGCAGGTGCAGATGCCAGTCGTCGGGGCGGCGGATCGTCAGGGTATCGGTCATGGCCCCCGGCTATCACAGCGCGCACCAAGGTGAAAAGCCCCGAATGGCGCACGGTACCGTGTCAACTTGTCGGAACGTCGTAAGCCGCCGGAAACCTCTCGGTCTTGACGCGCACGCGCCGTCGTGACCTCTTGTGCCGAAGGGGAGAATGTCATGACGCAGCCAAATTCCATCGACGCCGTTCAGACCATGCTGGGCGAACAGGGGTACGTCTGCGGACGGGCCTTGGCCACGGTCGTCTTCCTGTCGCTGAAACTGGGCCGCCCTCTGTTTCTTGAGGGCGAGGCCGGTGTCGGCAAAACCGAGATTGCCAAGGCACTGGCCGCAGGTCTGAACCGCCGCCTGGTCCGCTTGCAATGCTACGAAGGGCTGGATGCGTCTTCTGCCGTTTACGAGTGGAACTTCCCCGCGCAGATGGTGGCGATCCGAACGGCCGAGGCGTCGGGCGGCGCAGATCGCGGCGCGCTGCAGACCGAGCTTTTCTCGGACGACTATCTGATTGAACGACCTTTATTGCAGGCCATGCGCCCGGATGAACACGGTGCACCGGTCCTGTTGATAGACGAACTCGATCGCACGGATGAGCCGTTCGAGGCCTTCCTGCTCGAAGCTCTCAGCGATTTTCAGGTCACGATTCCCGAACTTGGCACCGTCAAAGCGCCCGAACCGCCCATCGTTATCGTCACATCCAACCGAACGCGCGAAGTGCACGACGCACTGAAACGCCGCTGCCTCTACCATTGGGTCGACTACCCTGATTTCGACCGCGAAATCGAAATCCTCCACGCCCGTGCGCCCGAAGCAGCCGAAGCGCTTAGCCGCGAGGTCGTAGCCTTCGTCCAGCACTTGCGCACCGAAGACCTGTTCAAGAAGCCCGGCGTAGCCGAGACAATCGACTGGGCCAAATGCCTGCTGGCGCTTGACGTGATCAACCTCAGCCCCGAAGTGATCGGCGACACATTGGGCGCGATCCTGAAATACCAGGACGACATCCAGAAGTTGCAAGGCTCCGAAGCAAAACGTATTCTGGACGAAGCCAAAGCCACGCTTGAACCGGCCTGATGCTTCTTCTGTTCAAAAATACTTCGGGGGTATGGGGGCAGAGCCCCCATGACGTCTGATGGTCGAGCAACTCCCGCTTGATATCCCTGAAAACCCCAAGCTGGCGCAGAACATTACGCATTTTGCGCGGGCGTTGCGAAAGGCGGGCTTGCCCATCGGCACAGGACGCGTTGTTGATGCGATCCGGGCTGTTCAGGCCGCCGGATTTTCCGAGAAACAGGATTTCTACTGGACCCTGCACGCCTGTTTCGTGAACCGCCCAGAACACCGCACCGTCTTCGCTCAGGTCTTTCGCATGTACTGGCGCGATCCGCGCTACATGGAGCATATGATGGCCATGATGCTTCCTGCTGTGCGCGGCGTTCAAGAGGAACGCAAAGCCGACGCGGGTGAAAAACGTGCGGCCGAAGCGTTGCTGGATGGAGTTGAGCGCGACCTGCCCGAGGCGTCGGATTCAGAAGAAGAAACGGAACTTGAAATTGATGCCTCGCAAACCGCGTCTTCCGAAGAGCGGTTGCGCAGTCTGGATTTTGAACAGATGAGCACAGCCGAGATCGTTCAGGCCAAACGGATTCTGTCGCGCCTGACGCTTCCGGTGAAGCCCATTGAATCACGCCGGGGGCAGTCAAACCATCTGGGGCAACGCATCGACCGCGCACGAACATTGCGCGCAGCAATGCGGCAAGGCGGTGAGTTGCGGGATATTGCGCATCTCAAGCCGAAACCGCGCTGGCCCAATCTTGTTGTGCTTTGTGATATTTCGGGGTCTATGAGCCAATACAGCAGGATTATTCTGCATTTCCTTCATACGGTTTCAAACGCAAAAGGGGCAGGTTGGGCCAAGGTTCACGCGTTTACCTTTGGAACTCGACTGACCAACATCACACGACACTTGCAACAACGCGATGTGGATGCGGCTCTGGCCGCAGCCGGGGCCGAAGCGCAGGATTGGGAAGGGGGAACGCGCATCGGCGATTGCCTTCACGCCTTCAACCGCGATTGGTCTCGCCGAGTTATGGGGCAGGGCGCGGTCGTGCTTTTGATTTCCGACGGGTTGGATCGCGGAGAACCCGAAGCATTGGCGAAGGAAATGGAACGTCTGCACCTTTCGGCGAAGCGTCTGATCTGGCTCAACCCATTGCTGCGCTGGGATGGATTCGCGCCGAAAGCGCAGGGTGTTGCTGCGATGTTGCCCCATGTTGACAGCTTTAGGGCAGGCCATTCGATTGCATCGCTAGAGGACTTGGCCTCGGTCATCTCAAAACCCGATGACGTGGGTGAGAAAGCGCGGTTGTTGACCGCGCTTTCGGATTGAAAATCAGCTTAGCTGTTCTTCGTTGCACTTACGCGCCATTTCCATTGCCTTGTAGGTGCCCGTCAGATCAACGGTGAACGCAAACTCTTTCTCAGGAAAGACGACCATGACCTTTTGCTTGGCAATGTCATCGGCAAATTGAGGATCGTCAGAAAGGACATATCCACCCGAATAGCCCTTGGTAATGTTGCCCTTCATGCCAGTCGCTTCGCCAACATAGAGGTTCTCACCCAGCAGAATCGCGACGGCCTCGGTATCGCCGCGCTTGATGTCCGTTTCCTCCTTGGTGAAGACGCCTACGTACCCGACGGCGCGATCTTCGGTCAGTCCCATCTGCACGACGTTTTCGGCATCATCAACGGCTTCGATCAGGCAGGTCTTTTTGTCTTGGTCGATGAATACTTTCCATCCCTCGACCTCGCCATAACGCAGGAACGTGTCCGCAGACGCTATGGTTGAAGTGAGAAGACCAACGGCAATTCCCAGTGTAAAAATGCGTTTCAACTCTTTGTCTCCGTTGTGAAAAATTGGTTCGGTGCCCGTCAGAGCAATCCAACGGTAGGCACACGCTAGAACGTGATCCCGTGACAATCAACGATTTGAATGAGTTGCCTTGAACTGAGCCTTTTTGTGCCGAAGTTCATTTCCTGTTCGGAAGGCGCGGCGGGGCTGTGAAGATATTGGCCTTTAGGCTTACTTTTCATTGCGCCAAACCTGCCTATGTTGATTGTGAACTCGCCGGGAGGGTGCAATGGACAGATTCGACAACAGCCCAGAGACGGCATTGCGCTGGTACAATGAAGGCAAATCCGCTGCTCTTGCCACTGTCGTCGAAACTTGGGGCAGTGCTCCGCGCCGGGTTGGAGCGCAACTTGTAATAGGCGGTGACGGACAGATCGAAGGATCAGTCTCGGGCGGGTGTGTCGAAGGCGCGGTAATTGTCGAAGCATTAGAATCCATTGAAGAAAAAGAGGCGCGACTTCTGGAATTTGGTGTCAGTGACGAAGACGCATTTGCTGTTGGACTCGCCTGTGGGGGCACGATTCGGGTTCTGGTTGAACCGATCGGCAGCGTGCTTTCAGACTCCATGTTGCAGGAGTTGGTAGAAGCTCGCGCTGCCCGCGAGCCGTTGGTCTACGAGGTCAACGTGGAAACAGGGCACCGGGCCTTGCGCCGCGACGCCTATCCTCAGCGCCTGCGTATGGATCGATCAGGCTTTGAGGAAGACGGAAAGACATTTGTAGCGGTTCACAATCCCCCGTTGCGGCTAATCATTGTTGGGGCGGTGCATATCGCTCAGGCGCTGGTGCCTATGGCACGGATCGCGGGATATGATCCGGCAATCATCGACCCACGGGATGCTTTCGCCTCAAATGCGCGCTTCCCCGGAGAAACCATTCTAACCGACTGGCCGGATGAAGCCGTTGCCAAACTCGGATTGGATTCGCGCACCGCCGTTGTTTTGTTGACCCATGACCCCAAGTTGGACGATCCAGCGCTTGAGTCGGCGCTTCGGGCCGGGGTGTTCTACATTGGTGCTTTGGGGTCCACCCGAACACACGCGAAACGTGTCGCCCGACTGACCGAGGCTGGTTTCACCGAAGCCCAGATCGGCCGAATTCACGGCCCGATTGGTCTGGACATCGGCGCTGCCGACCCGTCAGAGATTGCCGTGGCAATTCTGGCTCAGATGACCGCTGTTTTAAGAGGCAAAGCGTGAAGTTCGGACCCGTTCCCGTAGCCGATGCAAACGGTGCGATTCTGGCCCATTCGGTCAAGGTCGGTGAAAGCAAGCTGCGCAAGGGGATTGTGCTTGCGCCTGAACATCTCGATCAGTTGGCGGCCTCGGGTCACACTTCGGTAACGGTTGCGCGGTTGGAGCCCGGCGACTGCCATGAAGACGACGCTGCGCGGATGCTGGCGAACGCGCTTGCACCGGACCCCAAGGCCGCCGGGCTGCGTGTGACGCCGCCCTTCACCGGCCGAGTGAACCTGCTTGCCGATGGGCCGGGCGTCGTCGTTCTTGATGTCGACGCGCTTGAGGAATTCAATCGGGTCAATCCGATGATCACCGTGGCGACTGTTCCGCAGTATCAGCAGATGACCGAAGGCGGGATGGTCGCGACGATTAAGGTCATCTCCTATGCCGTTCCGGGGGACGATGTGCTGCACGCCTCCTGTCTTGCCACTGCTTCAATTCAGTTGGTCCCGCCGACGCTGAAAACCGCGGGGCTTGTGGTGACCGATATTCCTGGCGGACCGTCCAACGAAAAGGGCATAGCGGCGATCCGCAACCGGGTCGAAGCCTTGGGGATGGAGATGACCGACGTACGCATTGTCCCGCATAAGCCCGAGCCTTTGGCCAAAGCGATTGCGACAATGTCGGGTGATCTGGTGATGATTCTGACCGGCTCTGCAACATCTGACGCTTATGATGTGGCCCCCCAAGCGGTTCGCGCAGCCGGAGGGCAGGTCGATCGTTTTGGCATGCCTGTTGATCCCGGAAATCTGTTGTTTTTGGGGTCGTTGCACTCCCGGCCAGTGATCGGGTTGCCGGGATGTGCGCGCTCTCCTGCTTTGAACGGGGCCGACTGGGTTCTGTCACGCGTGGCCTGTGGGGTCGAGACGACGGGTATTGATATTGCCGGGATGGGCGTGGGCGGCTTGCTCAAGGAAATCCCGACGCGGCCGCAACCAAGATCTTCACGAAAGCGATAGGGAACTTTCCCGCAATTCGCCAAGCGGTGGAACAATCGCAGTTTTTTGTTCTCAAATGAAAATCCCCGTGTTTAACTCTGGCTAAGGGAAAACACGAAATGGGAGGATTTCATGACACAGGTCTCGATGACTGTGAACGGCGTTGCTGTGAGCGGTGAGGTTGAGGGTCGGACGTTATTGTCTGGTTTTTTGCGTGATCATTTGGGGATGACGGGGACGCATGTTGGGTGTGAC